>NZ_BAAARW010000016.1:0-503227 GCF_039532545.1 Actinomadura vinacea
GACCCCGACGGGCCTCCTCATCGAACGCGATCATCTTTGCAGCCATAGGCTCCAGTCCTCCCGGAACAGGGTGGCCATGACGGACCGAGTCGACGCCCGCGACGGACGACCTCCCCGACGGCTGCCATTCCGCCGCCGGACTGAGGCCTCGTCGCCCCGATCCAGACTGTGGGATTGTCACTCTCCACAGCAGAGTGCCAATCGTTTTTTAGCACTCTACCCTGTCGAGTGCAAGCGTCGACCATCCCCACCAGGGCATACCTGGTCCAGGTTGCCAGACTTGCCCTGACCTGGGGGGAAGCCGCCCCCGCCCTGCCGGGGATGTGTCGCTGTGATCCACTGTGCGGCAGCGCCTGTCTTCCGCGGTCCCCGGCCGAGCGCGACGGCTTTGGAGGGGCGCAGCCCCGCGGACAGGTGACGACCAACCCGAGGAGCCACGACCGGCACTGCCGTAAGCGGCGTCGGCGGCGCGGGGCAGGCGCCACCGGTGCCCGCGCCTGATCAGGCTCGGGCACCTGCCGAGGGTCTGCCTCCTGATCAACGTGAGGCATCTCCCAGCCCGCCATCACACAGCGGATTGCCGAACTTTCAACTCCCGCGCGTAATCAAGAGGTGGCTGCGCTCGCGCCGGTGGCGCGCCGCCGCCTCAGCCGTTCTCGGACTCCACAAGGCCCATGGCGAAGGCGAACCTCTCCACGAACTCCCGGTAGGCCGGATCCGTCTCACCCGCCGCCAAGGCCGCAAGCTCGTCGACCAGATGCCGCTTGTCCGGGTCAGAGAGCTGGTTCAGGAGGTAACCGGCGTACTCCTGTTGCTTGATCGCCGTGTCGTCCTCCAAAACGGACTCATCACAGGTCTCGAAGAACCACGTGTACGCGACCACTGCTTGGAGTAGCTGTGTGACCAACTGAGGGGAGTCGCTCATCGCCGTGTCCCACCACGCCCTGCCGACAGGACATTACGCGGCCTCGTCTGGGTCGCTCCTGCCCGTCCGCCTCCCAGCGAACTCAGGCCTACAGCTTGAACCAGGAGACGGAGCGTCCGGCGTGCTCTGCGAGTTGCCGCGCGATCGTCTCAATTGCAGCGTCGGCCGTCTCCGGAGAGATCTCGCCTTCAAAAGCAACATGCCAACCGGGTGCCTCGCCGGAGAACGAGAGCTCGGTGCCACCAAGCCGGAGCCGGTGGTCACCCCACCCCTCCATCGCGACTGCGCCCCACCCGTGGGGAGTCAGCATCCGCGCGAGGTCGTTCACATGGACGGCGATCCAGCCCTCGTCTTCATCCGCCCGGATCAGATACTCACGCATCCGGACATCATCGCTTGAATCGCACCTCCGCCGTCCAATGCCCCTTTGGGACACGGAAATGGAGGCGGCTCTTCGCTGCACGACTTCCCCGGCAGGGGCAGTGGGGCGCCAGCGATGACGTCGTAAAATCGCCAGCCCTCTCGATCGCGCCTGCCTAGGGTCGCGGACATGTCACAGCACAGCCGGGACATCGTTCTGGGCGCCTGGAAAGCTTTCGCCAGCCATGATGCGGATCGGATATCCGAGGTCTTCACCGAGGACGCCGAGTGGCTGGCGCCCTCAGGGAACGCGACCGCCGTCGCGCTGGAAGGGGCCAGCCACATGGTCGGCCGGAAGGCGATCGTGCGCTTTCTCGCCGAGGACTTTCCCCGCTTCTTCGTGCGTGACGTCACCGTCACCTTTCACGGGATCCACGCCGACGGTGAGCGCGTGATCGTGGAGGAGACCATGACGGCGACGCTCGCCAACGGCAACCACTACGCCAACGATTACTGCTTCGTCTTCGAACTCCGAGACGGGCTGATCCACCGAGTCCGCGAGTACATGGATACAGCCCGCGGGCACCGCCTGGTCTTCGGGGAAGGACCCGGTCAGTCGTAGAAGTCGCCCACTGTTGGTTCACTCGAATGGGAGCGGCGACCATCCCCTGACCGTCCGACGCCGCCGTCGACCGGCCGTTGCGGGTGGGGCACTCGTCACCAGGCGGATATCCCGCGGCGGGATACGCTCGCCCGACGGACGGCGTTCGAAGCCCAGCATCAAGCGGCACCCGCCGCAGAGATCGGGGTCTGACTGTGACCGACCACCGCCGCATACTCAACATCGTCGTCTGCGCCGCCGGTCCCGCCGCCGACGTCGGCGAACTCGTCATCCTCGCCCAGCGGCGAGGGTGGGACGTCCAACTCATCGCCACGCCGTCATCCCAGGACTTCATCGACGTCGCAGCCCTGGAAGGCCAAACCGGTCACCCCGTCCGCAGTCAGTACCGCAAGCCGGGCGACCCTCGCGCCCCTTTGGCAGACGCGATCATCGTTGCCCCGGCGACCTACAACACCATCAACAAATGGGCCCACGGCGTCAGCGACACCTACGCCCTCGGTGTCCTGGCCGAAGCCCCGGGCTTGGGCACCCCGATCGTCGTCCTGCCTTTCGTCAACACCGCCCTGGCCGGCCGCCACGCGTTCAAGCACAGCGTTTCGACGCTGCGGAGCGAAGGTATCCGCATCCTGCTGGGCCCCGGTGAGTTCGAACCCCACAAACCGCGAAGCGGTGACGACCGGCAGGACGTCTTCCCCTGGAACCTGGCCGTGCGCGAAGTCGACCAGATGACCTGATCGCCCGATCGATCGTCGGCCCCCGGCCACTATCGTTCGGCGCGCGGTCGACCCCGGGGCATCCGACACCGCGCGGCCGCCGGGAAGAACGGCGCCGCATGTCCCAGGCCGTCAGCCCCAGACCGGCGTGCGGATTCGGTCATTCGTCGTCGAGCACGCCGGTGTTCTGGCAAGCGGTCAGGCGCCACTGGCCATCCTCCTTGGCCATGACGAAAAGCGGCGTGCCGACGTCCGGGCCGTCGGCCGTCTGGTACACCTGGCGCACTTTGACGGCGGCGACGTCCGGACGGATGAACAGCACGTGTTCCACCTCGAACGTGACCGTCGACCCTCGCATCCCGCCGGGGAGCACTTGGTGGGTGAAAGTCGAGATCGCTTCACGGCCGAAGAGGCGCTTGCCGCCGCCCGTCGTCCAGATGGCGTCGGCTCGGAACAGGCCGACGAACTCATCGGGGAGTTCGTTGTTCTGGGCGTGTTCGACCGTGGCGACCACCTGCTTGATCGCTTCGATCTCGGCCTCGCGTGTCGATATATCCGTTGCGCTCATGAAGATCACTGTGCAAACTCAAGCGCGCTTGAGGTCAACCGCCTTCTCGTACCGACCGCCGCGCGGTCAGCAGCCCTTGAAGTGGTCGTCGGCGGACCAGCCGGTGTTGGCCCAGTCCTTCGCGGGCGCGGGGGTTGAAGCCGGGGAACCGCTTGGCCCGCTCGGCTAGCAGCCAGTTGGCGAAGCGGGCGGCACCCTGCGGGCAGGTGTGGATGCCGTCGGCGCTGCGGTCGGCCTTGCCGTTCTTGACCCGCTGGTAGGTGCTGCCCCACACCGCGCCGGCGTCGAGCACGCCCGGCCGGCCCGAGGAACCCGCCGCGACCGCTCGGGCGACGTCAGGGGCGCGGTTCAGGTCGGCCATGTGCGGCTTGTAGAACTCGTCGGGCTTGATCGGTGGCGCGGTGACGAAGACCAGTTTCGCCCCGGCCCCGGTCACCGTGGCCAGCAGCTTGTCGTAGCCGGCCTGTTGCTCCTGCCGGCTGCCCCAGTCGTAGGTGGTGAGCTGGTAGACGACCGCGGTGGGTTTGCCGGAGGTGATCTGCCCGGGCAGCTTCTTCCAGTTCTTCTCGGAGAACGGTCCGACGACGTTCCCGCCGCCGTCCGCGGCGATCGACTGGAATCCCACGCCGCCGGACTTGAACGCGGCGGTCAGGGGCAGCGCCTCGCCCTGGGCGATGGAGTCGCCAAGGAAGAGCACCTTGGACAGCCCCGGTCCGGCGGTCGCGGTGGACTCGCCGGAGCAGGCGGAGGTCAGCAGGAGCAGCCCGGTCAGCCCGAGGGCGAGACTTCGTGTCTTGGTCATGGCTCGACGGTGCCGCCGCCGTGTCCCGGGGCCTCCGCCGCCATGTCGCGGTTGTGTCGCAGGAAACCGTCCCCACCGACGAGCCGGCCCGGCATTGTCCATGCTGGACGGGTAGCGGCGATCGAGGACGACCTGATGCTGCTGGGCGTCGACGGCTTCGAGGTGTGCCGCCGTATCCGGGCGGCGAGCGAGGTAGCTGTGATCATGCTCACCGCGCGTGGCGACGACTTCGACGTCGTCGGCGGCCGGGAGTCGGGCGCGGACGACTACGTCATCAAGCCGGCGCAGCCCACCGTGCTCGACGCGCGGATCCGCACGGTGCTGCGCCGCAGGTACAGGCTGTAGGAGATCAGCCCCAACCACCGCGGTGGCCGCGAGGCAAGGACCTTGGCGACCCACGCCTGCGGCGCCTGCGCACACAGCCCGATCAGCAGGGCGGAGGCCAGCGAGTGGGCGAAAAGCCCTCCGGTGAACAGCCACGACGAGTTCGCGCCGTCGACGAGCGACAGGTCCACCTCGAGGAAACCGCCCGGCAGAGGCCCGTGTGGAACAGCAGCACCCCGAGGATCGCGGCCCCTCGCAACCTGTCCAACGCGGGCAGATGCGGCCTGCGCCCAGTGGTCGGCCGAGCGGCATCGGCCGTCTGAACTCGCGTCATGGCACGACTGTGCTGCGCCCTTGTCGAGGTGCCGTCCCCGCCTTGTCGTGACGGCGGGGTCAGCCGAATCGGGGGCACGCCGCCCTGTGCCCCGCCATGCCTGGTCACGTAGGACGAGCCTGGCCGTAGTCGTGGCAGCGAACGCCGCGCAGGTCGATGTCGCCTCGATACTGGTGGCCGATCCGCTCGGCGACGCGCGCCGAGCGGGTGTTCCCCACGCCTACCAGTGACACCACCTCGGCGGCCCCGAGATCGTCGAAGCAGTACCGCAACGCCATGCTCGCCGCCTCGGTCGCGTACCCCCGGCCCCAGAACCGCCGTGCCAGGCACCATCCGAGCTCCAGCCCCGGCCATCCCAAAGGCTGCCAGGGCCCGACCCGGCCGACGAAGCATTCGGTGTCCTTCTCGACCACGGCGAAGTTCGAGAAGCCTTGAATCTGCTGATGGCCGAGGAACAGAGCGAGGTTTCGCCATGAATCCTCGCGGGACATGCTTCCCTCCGCGGACAGGAAACGCCCCACGTCCGGATCGGCGAGCATCGCCGCGTAGTCCTCGAAGTCCTCAGGCGTCAAGGGACGCAGGATCAGCCTCGGGGTCTCCAGAGTTCTCATGATCCAGATCGAAGCAAAGCCTCCGGATCCCGTCCGGAGAACACCGCTCAATGGCCCGACCAGGCCACGGGCGCGACTCGGGTACGTGATCTTGAAATGGAACGGCCTGATGGAGGCCGCGATCGCAGGAATTCGAACAAGCCCACGACGGCTCCTGGACGTCCCGCGGGGGCGCGAAGCGGAAGCGGCGGGGCGGGCTTGGCCATAAACTGCGCGCATGGAACTCAGAGATGCCGCGGGCATGATTCTTGCGGAGTCGGCGCCCCACCCCGAACTGCTGCGGGCGTCCCGGCACGCCTATGACGAGTTCGCCGCCGGACGCGAGGTCGCCCACCCCGTGCTCACGGAGATGCTGCGCGAGGCCGCGCGCAAGAACCTCTTCGGCGTGCTCAAGAGCAAGCACGGTGACCGGGCCTTCGACGACATGGTCGTGACGCTGGGGCGGTACATCGACCGGCAGGCACCGGTCGTGCGGCACTGACCCGGCGGATTCCCGACGCGAAGACCCGGCTCCCGGAAGAGGCCGGGTCTCGCGCGTTTCCCTCTTATATCGCGCGCACCGAGTCCGCCTGCGGACCCCGGTCGCTCTGCGTAATCTCGAATTCCACCCGCTGCCCCTGTTCAAGGCTGCGGTAGCCGTCCATCACGATGGCCGAGTAGTGGACGAACACGTCCCGGCCGCCGTCCACCGCGATGAAGCCGTAGCCCTTGTCCGCGTTGAACCATTTGACTGTGCCCTGCGCCATCAGCAAAACCTGCCGCTCGTCCGTGGCCGTGCCCACGGTTGGTGCTTCGGGCCAACACCCCTTCTACCGCGAGGCCCGGCGATCAGCGGTCACGTCCCCACCGCCCTTCGAAGGGCCGTGACGGGGTCGATGCGGCGTGATCGGGGTCGACCATATAGGCGGGGTGATAGAGACAACAGCCCTTATGACGGAAGACCGGACGGCCGGTAATGGTCACGGTGCGGGGCACTGACGAGAGGACGGACTTCTTCCTCCAGCCGCCGGGATATGTGCAACCCGTAGCGCGCCTCCAGCCGGTCGCGGGCGCGCACGAAGCGGTCGGCCGCCTCTTCCAAGGTGAGCGGAAGGACAGGGATTCCGAGGGGTTCGAGAAGGTGGCGGCGCATCCTGAGGAGTTCGCCCAGCACCCGATCGGTCATGCCGTGACGGCGCTTACTCACCAGCCACAATGACCAGTCCCAGAAGTGCGAATCCATTGCGGCGAGCGTGTCGGGACCGGCCCGCCACGGCGGGCTCCAGCTGCGCGCCACGTCCCGGAAGATGAGATCGACCTTGACGGGGCCGGGGAAGATGAGCAGGTAGCTCTCGCAGTCGCCCAGCGGGTCCCACTGGGCGGCGAGCGGCTGGTACCGGGAGATGAGTCCGGGCAGGTCGGCGGCCACCTCTCCGAAGTCCTCGGCGGTGACGGCGAAGTCCCAGTCGGACAGCTCGGTCGCGGTGCCGAGCGCCCGGGAACCGATGGGCTCGACCGCGGTCACCATCGGATGCCCGTGCACCGCGTCCGCGATCTCCGCCGCCGTCCCCATGCAGAGCCTTTACCCGAACCTGCAGGACAAAAGCCCTTTTCCCGGGTGTTCTCGAAAGAACACCCGGGATGGGACGAATCCCGGCTCAGCCGCCGGCGACGGCCGGGATGATCGAAATCTGGGCGCCCTCGGGCGTCGCGGTGTCCAGGCCGTCGGCGAAGCGCACGTCCTCGTCGCCCACGTACACGTTGACGAAGCGGCGGATCTTGCCGTTGTCGTCCAGGACGCGGGCCGCGATGCCCGGGTGGTTCGCCTCCAGGTCGGCCACCACCGCACGCAGCGTGGCGCCCTCGGCCTTGACCTCCGACTCGCCGCCGGTGAGGTTCCGGAGGATCGTCGGGATCCGCACGGAAACGGTGCTCATTGCTGGCTCCAAGAATGCTCGGATCGAACGGGAAAACGGGCTCAGGCGAGATCGGCGGCGCGGAACGCCTCGAGCGACGGGGCGATGTTCGCGCTCGGCGCCACCTGGGAGGAGATCGCGTCCAGGGTCTTGAGCCCGTCCCCGGAGTTGATGATCACCGTCTCGGCGGACGGGTCCAGCGCGCCGCTCTCCACCAGCTTGCGGAGGGTGGCCACGGTGACGCCGCCCGCCGTCTCGCCGAAGACGCCCTCGGTGCGCGCCAGCAGCCGGATGCCCTCGACGACCTGCTCGTCGGTGACGTCCTCCACCGCGCCGCCGGTGCGCCGCACCACGTCCAGCACGTAGGGTCCGTCGGCCGGGTTGCCGATCGCCAGCGACTTGGCGATCGTGGCCGGCTTGACCGGCCGCACCACGTCGTGGCCCGCCTTGAACGCGGCCGCCACCGGGTCGCAGCCCGCGGCCTGCGCGCCGAAGACCCGGTACGGCTTGTCCTCGACCAGGCCGAGCTTGATCAGCTCCTGGAACGCCTTGTCGATCTTGGTGAGCTGGGAGCCGGAGGCCACCGGGATGACGATCTGGTCGGGCAGCCGCCAGCCGAGCTGCTCGGCGATCTCGTAGCCCAGGGTCTTGGACCCCTCGGCGTAGTAGGGGCGCACGTTGACGTTGACGAACGCCCAGTCCTCCTGCTCCCCGGCAATCTCCGAGGCCAGCCGGTTCACGTCGTCGTAATTGCCGTCCACGGTGACGAACGTGCCGCCGTACACCGCGGTCGTGATGATCTTCTGCTGCTCCAGGTCGGACGGCACGAACACCGCGCTGCGGATCCCGGCCCGCGCCGCGGCCGCCGCGACCGCGTTGGCCAGGTTGCCCGTGGACGGGCAGGCCAGCACCTTGAAGCCCAGCTCGCGCGCCGCCGCCAGCGCCACCGCGACCACCCGGTCCTTGAACGAGTGCGTCGGGTTGCCGCTGTCGTCCTTGACCCAGAGCCGGGCCAGCCCCAGCGACTCGGCCAGCTGGTCGGCCCGGACCAGACGGGTCAGACCGGGCTCGGTGTTCGGCGTCTCGGCGACGTTGCCCGGCACCGGCAGCAGACCGCGGTAGCGCCAGATGTTGCGCGGGCCCGCCTCGATCGCGGCGCGGGTGACACCCCCGAAGTCGTAGGAGATCTCCAGGGGGCCGAAACACTCCGCACACGCGTAGAACGGGCCCAGCTCTCGACTGTGCCCGCACTCGCGGCAGGTCAGAGCGGTCGCGGGACCGAGGTTCACGGAGGTACTGGCAGGCGTGTGTGCCATAAGAGCGAGGCCTCTCCCCATCTTCCCTGTGCCACCTTGGTCACAGGCCGGAGTTGGCACCATCTCCCGGTCGGCCCCGCAGGATCGCGAGCGCATACGAACCAGGTGGTTGCCGGGGCTTCACAGGGCCGGTCCCTCCACCCCTCTGGATGAGCGTTATGAAGTTATATGAGGGCTGAGCTGGAAGACCGGCCCCTTGGCCACTGCGCTTCCTGCACCCCTCTGGTTGAGCGTTATGAAGTTGTGTGAGGGCTGAGCTGGAAGACCGGCCCTTTGGCCACTGCGCTTCCTGCACCCCTCTGGATGAGCGTTATGAAGTTGTGCACGTCTCAGACGGTCAGAACCTTGGCACCGCATGGGCGGTATCAGATCCTATGCGCCGACTTTACATGATCTGACCGGTTGGTGGGCGAGGGGGTCTCACCCACCGAGACGTTACCCGGCCCCAGGCTTGATCATCCAGGATTCGGCCCGCCCTCCGGACGGCGGGTGGCCCTGGGGCGCGAAGGGGCAGGTCAGGGGGTGGGGTGGCACTGGCTGGACGGGACGGGCGCGGGCTCGGACTGGGTCGGGTCGAGGAACACGTGCCGGACGATCGGCAGTCGCTCCTGGAGCCGCCGGTCGATCTCCCCCGCGGTGTCCTCGGCCTCGTCGGCGCTGATCGTGTCGGAGAAGTGCACCTTGGCGGCGACCAGCAGCTCGTCCGGGCCGAAGTGCATGGTGAACAGCTCGTCCACGCCGGTGACGCCGGGGGACGAGGCGATCTCGGCGCGGATCTCGCGCTGGGTCTCCGCCGCGACCGACTGGCCGATCAGCAGGCTGCGGCTGTCACGGCCGAGCGCGATGGCGACCACGACCAGCAGCAGCCCGATCATGATCGAGGCGAGGCCGTCCCAGAACGCGGAGCCGGTGAGCTGGCGCAGGGTCAGCCCGATCGCGGCGATGGCCAGGCCGATCATCGCGGCGGTGTCCTCGAACAGCGCCGCCTTGAACGTCACGTCGGGGGTGCGCCGTACGTGGTCGACGAGGTCGCGCCCGTTCTCGCGGGTCTCGCGCCGGGCCTGGACGTACGCGCGCAGCCAGGAGGTGCCCTCCAGCAGGGCCGCCAGCGCCAGTACCGCGTAGGCCAGCCAGAGGTGTTCGCCGCCGCCGGCCTCGTTGCCGGTGATCGTCAGCACTCCCTCGAAGATCGAGTAGCCGCCGCCCGCGACAAAGATCCCGAAGGCGGCCAGCAGCGACCAGAAGTACCGCTCGTTGCCGTACCCGAAGGGGTGCCGCCGGTTGGCCGGCCGGGCGCTGCGGCGCAGCGAGGCCAGCAGGAAACCCTGGTTGAGGGTGTCGGCGACCGAGTGCGCGCCCTCGGCGAGCATGGCGCTCGATCCGGCGAGCACGCCGGCGATCAGCTTGGTGAAGGCGAGAATCAGGTTGGCCGTTCCCGCGACGAGCACAGTCTTGGTGGTTTCGGACTTGCTCATCCGCGTCCGGTACCCAAGGTCATCCCGCTCAACCTAGGGCAAGTATGTGATGGTGTCCCTCGGGGCACTTTGATCTGCGTGGATCTCAGCTGAGATTCTGCCGGTATGAGCCAAGTGCTGGTGGCGTCGAACCGGGGGCCGGTGTCGTTCTCGCTGTCGGACGACGGCGCGCTGACCATGCGGCGCGGGGGCGGCGGGCTGGTGTCCGGCCTGGCCGGTGTCACAGGCGGCGCGGACGCCCCGGAGGTGCTGTGGGTGTGCGCGGCGCTCGGTGACGGCGACCGCGCGGCCGCGCGCCGCGCCCCGGACGGCCGCCTCGACCAGGCAGGGCACGATCTCGGCGGGGCGGCGGTACGGATGCTCGACATCCCCGCGGCCACGTTCCAGCGGGCCTACAACGCCGTGGCGAACTCGACGCTCTGGTTCGTCCACCACCTGCTGTACGACACCCCGAACGCCCCGCACTTCGATGCGCGGTCCCGGCGCGACTGGCAGTCGTACGAGGCCTACAACGCCGCGTTCGCCGACGCCCTCGCCCGCGACGCCGCGCCCGGCGCCAAGGCCGCGATCCAGGACTACCACCTGTCGCTGGCCCCCCGGATGCTGCGCGACCGGCGCCCAGACCTGAAGATCGTGCATTTCTCGCACACGCCCTGGGCCCCGCCCGAGTACTTCCGGCTGCTGCCGGACGACATCGGCGAGCAGGTGCTGGACGGCGTCCTGGGCGCCGATCACGCGGCGTTCCTGAGCGAGCGGTGGGCCGAGGCGTTCGTGGACTGCTGCGCGGCGCTGCTGCCCGGCGTCAAGATCGACCGCGCGGCCCGCACGGTGTCCCGCGGCGGCCACACCACCGGCATCGGCGTGCACGGGCTGGGTGTGGACGGTGCCGCGCTGCGCCGCCGGGCCGCCGAGCCGGACGTCGTGGCCCGCGCCCAGGCCCTCCGGGAGCAGGTCGGGGACCGGCGGCTGATCGTGCGGATCGACCGGACCGAGCTGTCGAAGAACATCGTCCGGGGGCTGGCCGCGTACCGGGAGCTGCTGGTGAACCACCCCGAGTGGCGGGGCCGGGTCGCGCACCTGGCGTTCGCGTACCCGTCCCGGTACGACCTTCCCGAGTACCGGGCGTACACGGCGGCCGTGGAGCGGATGGCGGCGCGGATCTCCGAGGAGTTCGGCACGCCGGACTGGGACCCGCTGATCCTCCAGGTGAACGACGACTATCCGCGTTCGCTCGCGGCGTTCGGCCTGGCGGACGTGCTGCTGGTCAACCCGATCCGCGACGGAATGAACCTGGTCGCCAAGGAGGGCCCGGTCGTGTCGGAGCGCGGCTGCGCGCTGGTGCTGTCCCGGGAGGCGGGGGCCGCGGCGGAACTCGCCGATGACGCCCTGCTCGTGAATCCCTACGACGTGTCGCAGACCGCTGAGGCGCTGCACCAGGCCCTCCTGATGCCGGACGACGAGCGCGCCGCGCGGTGCGAGCGGCTGGCGGCAGCGGCCACCGCGCTGCCGCCCCAACGCTGGTTCGCCGACCAGCTTGCCGCCCTCGACTGACCGGCCCTCCGCAGGGGACGGTCAGTCCGAAAGGGTCGGTCAGCAGTAGGCGGGGTGGGCTTCGGCGGGTAGGAGGCTGTGGACGGGGTTGGGCTCGTGGCGGCTGCGCCAGCGGTCGCGTAGGGCGGCCTTTTGCTGAGCCAGCCTGCGATGCGTGCTCGTCCGGGCGTACCGGGTGAGCTGTGCGGTGTTCGGACGCCGGGCCTCGTCGCTGGGTTCGTAGCCGTACTCGATGAGCCGCTCGCCGAACGCCGCCTCCGCGAGGCCGACCTCCCAGGGCTCCAGCCGTCCCGCCCAGGTGCCGGCGCGGCGCGTGCCGATGCTGTCGTGCCAGCGGTGCTGCTTTGGGATGAGCAGCCGCGCCACATCACTGGGGGCGGTCATCTCCCAGTGGAAGTCCTCGCCGAGGAACGCGCACAGGCTGGTCAGTTCCTCGACCGGGTCGGCGACGAGGCGCTCGTACTGGAGCTCGTAGTAGACGTCGGGGCCGAGTCGCGAAGCCATCCGCCGGCCGACGTCGATCGCCTCCCGCCACATGGACACGGCGTGGAAGACGTCCTGCCGGAACCAGGGCATCGCTTTGAGGGAGGCGACGCAGTCGCGGCCGTCCCTGATCAGGTGGATGAACTGGGCGTCGGGGAACATCCGCAGCAGCACGTCCACATGCTGGAAGTAGCCGGGCCGCTTGTCGCCCCAGCGGGATTTGCCGAAGCGGCGGGCGTACGCGCGGAAGACGATGTCCAGCGCGGAGCCCAGCGAGGGCGGCCCGTCGACGATCTCCGCGGCCACCTCCGCGGCGTCCAGGCCGAGATCGGTGAACCGGCCGGCCTCCCGGCCGGTGATCCACTCCGCGAGCGCGCGCCTGTTGTTCCTATCTCCAAGGTCACCGAAGTCACACCGCGACGCATAGGCCGCCAGCAGGAACCGGTTCTCGGCGGGGATCGCGATCCGCGGATGGGAGTGCAGCATCAGTTGCAGCAGCGTCGTGCCCGACCGCGGGCATCCGATGACGAACAGCGGCCGGCCGGGCAGGACGTCGATGCCTGCCGTGAGTGTCGAGAGCATGACGGCATGCTGGCCGAACCGCACCGCGCTCCGCCCGGCGCCTGACGCACGGTTGGCCGGGACTTGCCGTTGCTTGACCGCCCCTGATCAGGTGTAGGACTCGCCCAGCGTCTGGCGGACCTGCTTCCGGGCCTCGTGGATGCGCGATTTGACCGTTCCCAGCGGCAGCTTGAGCTGCTCGGCGATCTCGGAGTACTCCAGCTGGGACACGTCGCGCAGCACCAGTGCCTGGATCAGGTCGGGCTTGCGCGCCTCCAGGTCCTCCATGGCGTCGAGGATGTCGACCCGGGAACCGGCGATCACGCTGGTCCGGCGCGGGTCGGGTCGCTGCTGGGGCAGCTCGCCGGCCTGCTCCACCGACCGCCGCTTCAGGGACCGGTAGGTGGACCGTGCGGAGTTCGCCACCACGACGTGCAGCCAGGTGCTGAACCGCGACCGCCCCTCGAACCGGTGGATGTTCCGCGCCACCTGCAACAACGCGTCCTGGCAGGCCTCCTCGGCGTCCTGCCTGCAGGGCAGGAAGCGCGAGCTGTGCCGCAGCACGTCGGGCTGGATCTTGCCAAGCAGCTCGTTGAGGGCGCTTTGGTCGCCCTGAGCCGCCTTGACGGCCAGCTCCTCGGTCCTTTCATCGAATGCCATCGCCGCGCCCCATGCTCGTTCGCACACACTCCCCGTTTGTTGGGCATGATACGGGAGTGTCCTTCCCTCCTATGGTCGGCCGTTACCGAATCGATCGCGTCCTCGGCTCGGGCGCGTTCGCCTCGGTGTGGCTGGGCCACGACGAAGCCCTCGACTCCCAGGTCGCGATCAAGGTGCTGTCCGGGAGCCTCATCGACGACCTCGACGTGCGCAATCGCTTCCTGGAGGAGGCGCGGATCCTGCGCCGGGCCGACTCGTCGCGGCTGGTGCGGGTGCACGACATCGGCGAGCTTCCGGACGGCCGCCCCTACTTCGTCATGTCGTACGCCGACCGCGGCACTCTGGCCGATCGGATGCGCGAACGGCCACTTCCGGTCGGCGAGGCCCTTGTGCTCGCCGAGGAGATCGCCTATGGGGTGGAGGTCATCAACGCCCTCGGGGTGATCCACCGCGATCTCAAGCCGTCCAACGTGCTGTTCCAGTCGGCGCCGGACGGCGGCGAGCGGCTCCTGATCGCCGATCTCGGGCTGGCCAAGGCGCTCGCCCACGCCTCGGGGGCGTTCACCCTTCCGGTCGGCACGCCGGGGTACATGTCGCCCGAGCAGGCCCGGTTCGGCGGCGGCCTCGACGTTCGGGCCGACGTGTACGGCCTGGGCGCACTGATCTACCACATGCTCACGGGACGGCCGCCCGGCCCGCCGCCGGTGCGGACCGCGCCGAGCTCGCTGCGGGAGGGCCTGACGCCCGCGTTCGACCAGGTCGTCCTGCGTGCGCTCGACGTCGAGCGGGAGAAGCGCTGGCCGACCGCCGAGGCCTTCGCGGAGGCTCTGGCGACGCTCCGGCCGACCGGCTCGCCTTCGACGTCGAACGCGGGGCCCGGGCCGGGAGCCCCTCCGCCCGCGGTGCAGGAGCCGCCGCAGACCATCCAGGACCAGTTCTATCCGGCCGACCCGTCGTACTCCTACGCGCAGGGGCCGGGACCTGCCGCGCCGCAGCCGAGCCACCCGGAGCCTCCACCACCTCAGCCGCCGGCGAGTCATGGCCGGCCCGGGCCCCCTCCGCCGCCGTCGGTCGCTCCGGCGCAGGGCTACCCGCCCCCGCCCTATCCGGATCAGGAGCCCTCCACCCGGGAGGAGCCGCCTACTCCGGAAGACGCGACGCGCACCTCGGAGGTCGCGCCCCCGCCGCGGCCTTTGGACGAACAGACCATCGTCGACCATCCCAGCCGTTACGGCCCGCCCTCTCCCGGCCCTTCGGGCGGGGCCGACGACAGCCGCACCATCTCGTTCCCCCAGCCGCCAGATCCTCCAGGGCCGCCGCAGCCGCCGGGTGAAGAAGGCAAGACGTCGGCGTTCCCTGTTCAAGGCCCCACGCAGGGCCCGCCCATGGGCCCCGGCCAAGGGCCAGGGCCTGGACCGGCGCCGGGGCCTGGGCAGGGGCCGGGGCCTGGGCCTGGGCCTGGGCAGGGACCTCCGCCGACGGGCTTCCAGCCTCCTTCGCAGCCGGGCGGCAAGCCGTCCGAGGGGCCGATGGCGCGGCTCAAGAAGCTCGGCCTGCCCGGACGTCCCGGCGGCACCGGTGGCGGCACCGGCGCGGGCCCGGGTGCGGCGGGCCGCAGGAGCATGATCATCGCCGCGATCATCCTGTCGGTCGCCCTGGTCGGCGGGCTGGCCCTGGGGACGCTGCTGTCCGGCGGCGACGAACCGTCCAAGCCCGAGAAGCCGGCGGTGCCCAAGGACTTCGTCCAGGTCTCCGACACCGGCGGCAAGATCCGGGCGGCGGTGCCGAAGGCGTGGCCGCGCGGGCAGGAGGCCACCTGGCCGCCCACGAGCGTCGGGCTGAACGATCCGCAGGCCCGGCCGGTGCTCCGCGCCTCCCCGAACGTCGAGGATTTCAAGGGCGACGGCAAGAGCCCGGGCGTCTTCATCGGCCTGACCACCGACGTGGCCAACGGCAAGCTGCCGCCGCCGAACGCCAGCCGGCACGGGCAGTGCACCCGCGCCAACCCGGAGAACTACACCTCGCCGGACAAGGCGCTGACCGGCACCATCACCCGCTTCACCGGCTGCCGGGTGGGCACCCCGACGGTGGTGGAGGTCGGGCTGCGCGACAAGACCGGCAAGTTCGGGGCGTGGATCCGGGTCAAGGAGACCGGCAACCGGAACGCCACCAAGGACATCCTGGACAACCTCAAGCTCACCGCCCCCTGATCGTCCACACGCGCCGGGCGCGGGACCGCTGAGCACATCCCCGGCGGCAGGGTCGAGCCTCGCTCCCCTGCCGCCTTCGCATGCCCCGTGTCAACCCTTCACGCCTTCAAAGTTGCATCGCGAGCATTCGACGATATATCGTTAATGCATCGCAACCGATCACCAGTAGAAGGAGAACGCGATGAGGCACGGAAGACGATTCATCACTCCGGAGGAGCGGGCCCGCCGCGGCGAACCGTTCGGCCCCTGGGACGGCCCCGGCGGCCATCGCGGCGGGCGCGGGCGCGGTGGCCGCGGCCGGCGCACCCGGCGCGGCAACGTCCGCGCCGCCCTGCTGGCCCTGCTGGCCGAGCGGCCCATGCACGGCTACGAGATGATCCAGGAACTCGACGAGCGCACCGGCGGCGTCTGGCGCCCCAGCCCCGGCTCGGTCTACCCGACGCTGCAGCTGCTGGAGGAAGAGGGCCGGGTCACCAGCCAGGAAGAGAACGGCAAGCGGCTGTTCGCGCTCACCGACAGCGGCCGCGAGGAGGTCGCCGGGCAGACCTCCGTCCCCTGGGAGGAGATCACCGAGGCCGCCGGGGAGAACGCGCTGCGCGGACGCGAGGCCGTGGGGCAGCTCATGGGGGCGCTGCACCAGGTCATGGCCGTCGGCAGCGAGAACCAGAAGGCCCGCGCGCTGGACGTCGTCAACGACGCCCGCCGCCGCCTGTACGGCATCCTCGCCGACGACCCCGAAGCCGAGTGATCCCTCAAGGCGAAGAGCCCGGGCCCCGAACGGGTCCCGGGCTCTTCCACGTCACGGGTCAGCCCGGGAAAGGTGCCTCCTTGGCCAGCTGGTCGGCCACGTAGAGCTGCTTCCAGATGTACAGCCGCATGTCGGCCCGCCTGACCCGCCGGTCCACCGGCACGTCCACCGTCGCCCGCACCAGATAGGACGCGCCTGGCGCCATGTACTTGTCGCCGCCGTCCCCCGGCTCGGGGCCGCGGCCCGCGACCGTCCGGACGATCCCGCTTTTGATCGGCGGCGTGCACATGCTCTCTGGCACCCCGGCCTGCCACATGCAGCGGCCGCGCGCCCGCGGCGCCACCAGATCGCGCCGCACGAAGACGTCCCCGGGGAAGTCGAGCAGCACCCGCTGCCGCGACGGGTTGGTCAGGACGTACTCGATGAAGGGGGCCGCCGAGCGTGCCGCCGGCGACGACTGCTGCGGCGCCACCCCGTCGTCGAGGCCGGCCCGCACGGCCGCGATCCGGTACCGGGAGCCGTCGGCGGTGCCGATCTCGACCGGCGCGCCGGTGCGCGGCGCCCGTGCCGGGACCGTGCCGGTTCTCCCGCCGACCGTCTGCGGCTCGGGGCTGACCTGCACGCCGTTCGACCGGGGCAGCAGGACGATCGCGCCCGCGGCCAGCCCGGCGGCGGCGATGCCCGACACCAGCCCGGCGGCGACGAACCTCTTCCGCCTCCGGCGCCGCTCGGGCGGGGGCCCGGCCACCGGGCGCCGAGCCCGTTCACGGCCGCGGCGGCGGGCACCGAGGCGCACCTGGACTCCGCTGGTCTCGCGCGATCCGAGCGGCTTGGACGGACGGGCGCTCTGCGCGGGAGGAACGAGCGGCGTCACCTGCGGCGCCGCAGGATCCGGCTGCCGCCGGCGCGGTGTTCCCGGCTCGGTGTCCACCTCACCCTCCTCTTCCTCGGCGCACAGTCTTACGCAGAAGGCAATCTTCACCCGCGCGACTGCCCAAGGTAATGCAAAATACGCCAATCGCCCGCGGCGCGGTTGTTCCGTCCGGACAGTCCCTTACTCCAGGGGGAGCAGCGTCTCCAGGAACTCGATCACACCGTCGGGGCCGTCGACGACGAGATCGGCGCGCTCGGCCAGGGCGGTCACCTCGGTGGAACCACTGCAGACCTTCACCCCGGGCACCCCTTCGGCGCGCAGGGCGTCGATCGTGTCGAACGCGGCCAGGTCGCCCAGGTCGTCCCCGGCGAAGAGCACAGCGGACGGGCGCGAGCCACTGGGCTTCACCTCGTCGACGAAGCCGCGCAGCGCCCTGCCCTTGTCCATGCCGGACGCCCGCAACTCCAGGACGAACCGTCCCGGCTCCACGACGAGACCGGTGCGTTCGGCCAGGGCGTCCATGAGGCTGCGGAGGCGGTCCAGCGCCACCTGGGGCTCGGCGCAGCGCCGGGTGTGGACGGCCAGCGCCCGCCCCTTGTCCTCGACATAGACCTCCGCGGGAGCGCCGGACGCCTTGAGGATCTCGGGCAGCTTGGCGCGCGCCTCGGCCACGCCGGGCGGCGGCTCGGGCGCGGTCAGCTCGCCGTTCACCCAGCGTTCCAGGCCGTACTGGCCCAGCACCACGAGCCCGTCGATGCCCTCGAAACCGCCGTGCTCCACGGCGACTGCGGCGGGCCGGCCGGTGATGACGACCAGCGCCGCCACCCTCGGGGCCAGGCGGGCCAGTGCGGGGGCCGCCTGGGGATGGGCGCGGGCCGCGGCCGGGTCGTCCACGATCGGCGCGAGCGTGCCGTCGAAGTCGAAGCCGAGCACGGCCCCGGCGGGATCGTCGCGGAGGGCGTCCAGGCCACCGGCGCCGGCGGCCGTAAGGGGGTGCGATGGGTTCACGTGACCAGTGTTGGTCACTCAGGGCCGGATGCCGAGACGGCGCGCGGCGCGCTGCCGCTGCCGCTGCGTACGCATCCGGCGCAGGCGCTTCACCAGCATCGGGTCGTGCTCGAGCGCCTCGGGTCGGTCGATGAGGATGTTGAGGAGCTGGTAGTACCGCGTCGCCGACATCTCGAACAGCTCGCGGATCGCCTGCTCCTTGGCTCCGGCGTACTTCCACCACTGCCGCTCGAAGGCGAGGATCTGGCGGTCACGCTCGGACAGCAGGTCGCCGGGGAAGGCTCCGTCGTCTTCCAGGCCTTCGGTCACCGGTTCCAGAGTTGGGCCATCGTTCATGCTTCCGTCCTGCTGGGGACCGTCGCCGGGGGCTGGCGCCTCGCTCATTGAGGTCCCCTCTGTGGTCACTAATCCCGGGTCGTCCGGGTTCGGCCGGTGCCATGCTACGCGCCCCCGCGGGCATCGTCCGGTGTTCGCGCGGAACGGGTCGGGCTGCTCGGAGAAGGGCTGTAACGCGGTCGCCGACGGCGCGGAGGGACCGGGAACCCCGGAAGGACGGGTTCCGTTTGAACACATGCAGGGTACATGCGTCAACGCCTGTACCGTACCGGCACAGGCCCCGCGGCCGACGGAGGATCATGGGCATGACCAGGGAGAACAGCTCGCCGCTCGGGCGGCCCGCGGAGCCCCCCGAGCGGCCCGTCCCCGCGCCGTCCGACCCTGTGCTGGCCGATCCCGCGCTGGCCGAGATCTCCCTCGCGCTGTTCCATCTCCGGCGCGTCTGGGCCAAGCCCGACCTGATGAAGCGGATCCGGGCGCAGACCTCGTCCGGCCCGGGCGCCCGCCCGCTGCAGCTGTCGAACCTCATGGTCGTGCACGCGGTCGCCGCCCTGAACGCCGAGGCCGAGGTCACCGTCGGCGCCGTCGCCGAACGCCTGGAGATCGACCCCTCGACCGCCAGCCGCCTGGTCGGCCACGCCATCGACGCGGGCCTGGTGTCGCGCCGCCCGTCCCCCGTCGACGCGCGCCGCGCCAACCTCGGCCTCACCGCCGCGGGCGCACGGGTCAAGCAGGTCGCCGACCGGTCCCGCCGCGCCTACCTGGACGAGCTGATGGCCGACTGGACCCCGGACGAGCGCACCGACTTCGCCCGCCTCCTCACCCGCTTCACCGACGCCGCCGCCCGCGCCCCCATGGAGGCCGACCGCGTCGACCGGATCTTCGAAGAGGCACATGCCGACTGACCCGCCGCCTGGAGCGGAGCGCCAGCGGAGTGGAAGGCGGCGGTTCAGTCCGCCCTTGCCGGGGAGCCTGAGGGGTCGCCCCCACCGACCTGTGTCTCCGGGGCCGGCCCTCGGCATGGCGGGCCGGCCTCGGAGGGGCGAAGGTCATGCGTCGTAGCGGAGGGCCGACAGGCGGGTCTGGTACTCGTCCTCGTCGATCTCCCCCTGGGCGAAACGCTCGGCCAGGACGGAGCGGGCGCGGGCCGTCGGGTCGGACGCGGCGGCCGTCGCGGCGGCGTTCGCCGTGATCCGGCGGCGCACCAGGTAGAAGACCCCGATCGCCACCGCCACCCAGAACATCCCGAAGGTGAGCGGGAACACCGGCCACCAGGCGGGGGCGTCCGACATGCCGGGCCCGTCCTGCCATGGCCCCGGCCCGGGGTGGAATGCCATCGTCGTCAGCATGGTCATCGACCTCCTCTTTCGTGGATGAGTCGATGTTCGGCGACAGGTTCGGGCCGCGGCATCGTACGGCCGGAGACTCCGCGGCTACGCCCGCCGTAGTAGGCCCTGCCTAGGAGACGAAACGGTCCTCTGCCTGGCCGCTGAGGTGGCCGGGCGGGAGCCGACGTCCGAAGGCGACCAGCCCTGCGCGATCCCGACCTGCAGGCCAGGTTCGCCGCGTCCGTGCGGGCACACGAGGAACGCCTGACCGCACTGTTCACCGGGAGATCGCACCACGGGGCACCGTGACGCCGCGGCAGGCGCGGCGTCTGGCCACCGCTCTCAGGGCGCTCATGGTCGGCCCCAGCCAGGGCGTCACCCTGGGCCTGGCCGAGCAGGTGCCCGAGCGGTACTTCGCCGAGACCGCCTGCGCTCTGGCCACCCCCGAGGTGCTCGGACCGCCCTGATCAGTTCACCACCAGGGTGGCCGGTAGTCGTCCTCGCGGGGATCGGGGTCGTCCGCTGGTCGTACGTAGGGGCGAGGGCCGCTGGCAGGGGGCGCGTCCAGGTTCCCGGGGCCTTCGAGCGCGTTCCGCCGGAACCGCTCCCATTCCTCATCGTCGAGGAAGGTGGAATCCCCCGCCGCTCCAGAGCCGTTCCCCTGCAGGAACGGGCGCAGTTCGCCGGGGATGGGCGGCCCGATTCCCGCGCCGGGCTCGCCCGTCGGACGCGGCGGGGCCGGCCAGGGCGGTGTCACGTCGGGCGGCGCCGAGTAGACCTCGTTGCTCTGCCAGAGGGGGGCATTGACCGGGGGGACGCCCTGGTCCGCCGCGGGCGGGCGCTGTGTCCCGAGGCCGTAGTCGTCGAAGTCGTCGTATTCGGGCTCGGGCCTGCGGCGCTGCCACCATGCCAGCAGCACCCCGATGCCGACCAGTCCGCCGCCCCCGCCCAGAACGGCGGCCAGCAGCAGCCCGCCACCGTCCTCGGGGGCGGCCTCGGCGTACGGCACGGGCGACGCCGCGGTGGTGGCGGGTCGCGCGCCGGGACCGTACGCGGTCTGATTGATCTTGCCCGCCGCGGCGAGGGCGCGGACCGCGTCCAGGGGCCCCTGGCAGGTGGACGACCCGGTCGGCCGGCTCGGGACGGCGCCGCGCACCAGCGCCTGCCGCACCTGCTCCGGCTTGAGCCTGGGGTAGCGGGCGCGGATCAGCGCGGCGACCCCGGCGACGATGGCCGACGAGGGGCTGGTGCCCGTCCCGAGGACGTAGCCGCTGCTGGAGTCGGCGCTGACGATCTCGACGCCGGGCGCGCAGACGGCCACGTACGGCCGCCGGTTGCTGTCCTTCCACACGCGCAGCCGGCGGTCGAGCGCGCCGACGGCGATCACGCCCCGGTAGGCGGCGGGGAAGTTGTTGCGGTTGGGGCCGGCACCGTCGTTGCCGGCCGAGGCGATCAGCACCACGCCCTTGCTCAGCGCGTACCGGATCGCGTTCTCCTCGGTGGAGTTGCCGTCGTAGAACAGCCGCCCGCCGCCGAGGGACATGTTGATGATGTGCGCGCCCTGGTCGACGGCGTACCGGATGCCCTGGGCCACCGCGTCCCGGTTGCGGCCGACCTGATCGCCGCTCTGCCGCTGCGGGTCGTCGTTCTCCCAGGTCACCCGGACCGACAGGATCCGGCTCTGGGGGGCGACGCCGATCACTCCGCGCGTCTGGCCGGGGCCGTTGCCGTGCCCGGCGATGATGCTGGCCATCGAGGTGCCGTGCAGGCCCCAGTAGCGGCTGCCGGGACGGCGCGTCCCGCCGGTGAGGTCGGGGCCGGTGGTGACCCGCCCGGCGAGGTCGGGGTGGCGGCGGTCCACCCCGGTGTCGAGCACCGCGACGGTGATGCCCGCGCCCCTGGTCGTCCGCCATGCGCGGGGGATGCGCATCGCGTTCAGATGCCATTCGCGGGCGCGGATCTGGTCGGTCGGCGCGGCCCGCCGGTCGGCGGCGGCGGCGCCGTCGGAGAGCGTCGCGGCCGGCACCACGAAGGCGGCGGCGAGCGTGACCACCGTGGCGGTGGCGGCGATCCTGGCGGAGGGGCGGGCACGTCCTGCACGAGACACGCCGGCGTACCTCCTCGCGGCCGCATCAGGTCGGTGGGGGGCCCCACACCCCGGAAGGCCCGCGGGATCGAGCGCACCGGCCCCGGGGGGCATGGCCCCTCGTCCCGCCCCGAGGCGGGAGCCAACATTGTGCCATGGGCCGATCGCGAGGTCCGGGCCGCTCGACGCATCGGGGGACGCTCCAGACGGCACGGGCCTTCCGCCGTATCGGCGACCTGCCCGGCCCGAGCCCTTTGTGATCTACTTCACCCGGCTCCCGCCGTCCCGTACGCCCAGGCCGCCGCCGCGAATAAGGGGCCGCGCCACGCCCGCGGCTGACGGTATTGTGTGCCCCGTCGGCGTCTGAGCCGGCAGGCCCCCGTAGCTCAGCTGGCCAGAGCAGCCGCCTTGTAAGCGGCAGGTCGCCGGTTCGAACCCGGCCGGGGGCTCTTGGGGACGGTGTGGAGTCTCGCCGGTACCCACGAGCGCGACACCTTCAGGAAGCTCCCGGCGGATCACCGCCGGGAGCTCCGTTCTTTCAACCGTCCGCCTCCGGCTCGTGGTCGCACCCCCCGTCATCGATCACCCCTACCGCTGGGGTAGGTGTAAGTGGAGCCCCCACGGACGGGGGAGTACTGCGGGGCTGTCTCGACCCCGCCCGTGAGGGCGCTCCCAGAGCCGCGAGGTGCAGGGTCAGTCGCACGGGTCACGTGCCTGGGAGGGCTTGCACCGGCCTTATGTCGACCGGCACGACAGCTGTGAAGTCTTGAGTGGAGCCAGGCACCCAGCAGAATCCCGAAGACGGTGAAACCGGCCGCAAGCGCCAGCACCCAGGACACGCCTTCCCAGAAGACGTCTCCGAGAGTCACAGCGTGTTCCCGTAAAGATAGCCGCGAGCCGTCTGAAGCTCGCGGGCCTTCTCGTCCTGAGTCTCCATTTCCTTCAGGACCTCTTCCTTGGTCACTCCACTGACCTTCGTACGGAGTCGATCATTCTCCTCGGCCATGGACAGGGGATGCCGAAGGTAGGCCACCCAACGACGCTCGTCCTGTGAGTAGAACGGCTCTGCCCATCGACCGGTCGGCGGCTTATATGGGGGGAGAGATTCTCCGGATGCGATGTAGATCGATTTCTTGGGCTCCGCCATGAGTCGCCCCTCCGTCCATCAGCGTCTTGTGACACACATCGTGGGGCGTGTTTACTAGACGCGAAAGTGGGGCGAACTTTTCTCAACTCGACAATCTCGGAGCCAACTCGTGGTCAACCGGAAGCGACTCGACCCGACCGAGTCCGCCGCTGCTTTGTTCGGCGCTAAGCTGCGGAAACTCCGCGATCAGGCGGGTCTGTCTCAGGCTGAGCTGGCCAAGGAGCTCGACTATTCACACGACACGATCTCCAAGGTGGAGACGGCGTCACAGGCACCGTCTCCCGAGTTCGCCAAGAGGGCCGATGACTATTTCGAGACAGATGAGCAATTTCAGGAACTACAGCCGCTGGCGGCCAAAGAGGGCATACCTGTCTTCTTTCGACCATATGCGGATCTTGAGTGGACGGCCACCGCCGTGCGGGTCTACGAGCCATTCGTCGTGACAGGACTGTTCCAGACGCAGGACTACGCACGAGAGGTTCTTAGGCCAGGTCAACGCGCTAGCAAGCTTGAACAGTCGATATCAACACGCATGGGACGACAGGGGATCCTGACCCGGGAGGATCCCCCGTGGATCGTGGTCTTGATCCAGGAGACAGCCGTTCTGAAGGTTGTGGGGAACCAGGACACAACTAAGGATCAACTCGGGAAGCTCTTGGAACTGGTAGCCGAGCCGCATATCAACGTCCGGGTAGTACCGAAGGACGCCCAGGTCTTCCCCTCCGGAGGGTTCACCCTCTTCAGCAGGGACGATGAACCGGACATTGGATACGTAGAGGGCGCCGCTATCGGCGGCCGAGTCGTCGAACTAAGCTCCCAGGTTGGGGAACTACGGAAGCTGTGGGACATGATCGGGACGGCAGCCATGACGGACTTGGCCTCAGAGGCCCTGATCCGAGAGGTATGGGAGAACCTGTGACGGACCTGAAGCGTGCCAACTGGCGCAAGAGCAGTTACAGCGGTCAAGAGGGCGGAACGTGCGTTGAGCTGGCGGACCTGCCCCTCTCCGTAGGTGTCCGGGACAGTACCGACCCAGACGGGACTGTACTCACCTTCGACAGGAAATCGGTTGCTGGTCTCGTCTCCCGAATCAAGGCCGGGGATCTGGATCTGTAAGACGACAGAGCCCCCTGGCGTACGGACGCCTCGTCAGGGGCGGCGGGTGGTCAGGGCGGCGGCCAGGGCGAAGGCGGCCACGCCCAGGAGGGCCGCGGTGGCGCCTGCCGGGCCCAGGTCGAAGACCCGGCCGATCACCATGTCGCCCACGCAGGAGAACATGCCGGCGCAGAAGGCCAGGACGCCGTAGTACGCGCCGTAGCGTTCGAGCGGGGCGTGGCGGGCGGTGTGCTGGAAGATCGAGGGCTGGACGAGCCCGTTCGCCACGCCGTTCAGGACGGCGGCGAACATGAGCGGCCCGGTCTCCGTGCCGTCGAGCCAGGCGAGCACGAGGAACGCGGCCGCGGCGCACAGCAGGCCGAGGCGCAACACCCAGGTGCGCTCTCCCCGGTGGCCGGCGGCGACGAACGGCTGGGCGGCCGCGGCGACCGCGGCCAGGACGGAGAAGCAGAGGGTCGCCGTGCCGGCGGTGAAGCCCAGGTTCGGGACGGCCGTCATGATGTGGTTGGCCAGCAGCGACGAGGGGGCGGTCGTCAACGCGAAGAGCAGGAACCTGCGGTCACCGAACACGCCTCGCAGACCCCTGAGGACCTCGCCGAAGCGCGGGGTGGACGGCTCCTTCCCGCCTTTGGGCAGGAGGAGGAACAGGGCGCCGGCGATCGTCCACATGGCGGCGGCCGTTCCGGCCAGGAGCGTGAACCCGGGCCCCACGGCCAGGAGGGCGAGACCCACGGGCGGGGCCACGACCGTCCCGATGTGCTGGGTCGCCGCGTAGGCGGCGAAGCCGCCGGAACGGCGGGCGGGGGCGACACCGGCCAGCACGGTGTGGGCCGTGGGGTTGTAGAGCGCGCCGCCCACTGCGATGAGGACGGCGGCGCAGAGCAGCGCGCCCACGCTCTCGGCGGTCCCGAGCAGGACGAAGCCCGGCGCGCGCAGCGCGCAGGCGATCACCCCGGTGCGGCGCGGGCCGAGCGTGTCGGTGATCGCGCCGACCGGCATCAGCAGGGCGAACTGCAGGCCGACCCGCACCCCGAGGATCACCCCGACCGTGCCGGCCAGCAGGCCCAGGTCGTGCCGGAGGTACGCGACCAGGTGCGCCATCACGGAGAAGAAGCCGAGGCAGGCCGCGAACTGGATCGCGACCATCGTCACGATCACCCGGCGGGACGGGTCCGCGGCGGGCCCCGGAGGGGCGGGGGCGGGAGGGGCGATGGTCACGGGACAGAGCAGACCAGAGAGACATCTGGTGGGTCCAATATGGATATTGAGCGAGATCCGATAGGCAAACCGATATCAAACGGTGTAGTCCCGGGAAACGGACAGTTCGGGGTATCGGTTGATCGTCGTGGACGGTGGCGGCCGGTAGCCGGGGACGGCGCGCAGGTCGTACGACAGGTCGGTCAGCCGGAAACGGAGCCGTCCGCTGCCCTGGAGGCGCAGCGTCACCTCCACCCCGGCCTTGCCCGGGTTGATGACCTGTAGGCGCAGGTCCCAGCGCCCTTCCCGTTTGTTGAGGAGCATGTCGCGGTTCCCGACCCGCGCCGACCGTACGGTCGTGGCGGCGTCCACGAACAGGCCGATCGTGGGGGCACCGCGGACGGAGTTCAGCCGCAACCGCAGGACGCGGGTTCCGTCGGGGGTGCGGCTGTCGTCCAGCACTGCGGCCGTTGGGGGTCGCAGGGCTGCCGGACGAGCGGGGCCCGTGCGCATCCGCTCGTTGCCGCGCCAGGGAAGCAGGTCGTCGGTCGGACGGGGCGCGCCTGGCGCCAGCGGGTGTTGGGCCGGGGCGAACCAGGTGGCCGTCTGGCGGTCGGCGTCCAGTGCGTAGGCGAGCATGGTCTGCGTAGGGCGGCGGGCGTCGAACCCGGTGGTGAAGTGCCCGGCCACCAGCGCGCAGGTGAGCACCGTCGCGGCCAGCGGGGTCCGGCGAGCGCCGGTGTCCAGCAGCGGCGCGGCCACCAGTGCCGCCAGGCTGAGCATCAAGGCGATCAGGGGGACCGTCTCGGAGACGCCGCCGGTTGGGAAGGCGGACGCGATTCCGCCGCCCCAGAGCACGGCCGCGGGGGCCAGCCCGACCGTCAACGCCGCCGCCCTCACCGCGGTCCGGTCCGTCAGCGTGACGGCCACACCGGCCGCGGCGGCGCCCAGTGCGGGGAGCGTGAACAGGTAGGACAGTCCCGGAAGGGTGAACGCCAGCGGCACGGCGATCAGCGCGGTCAGGCCCGCACCGCCCACGGCCGCCGCGGCCACGCCCAGACGGCGGCGGACCAGCGCGTACCAGCCGCCGTTGATGGCGATCGCCAGCGCGAGCACGGCGCCGAGGAGCCACGCGGGCCGGTACGGCTCCCCCACCGCCGAGGCCGCGTCGGCTGGACGTATCGCCGCCACGGCCGCCCAGAGCCCCAGCCCGGCCGCCACCGATCCGATCATCGGTACCAGGCCGCCGGCCGTCGCCCCGGCGAGCGCGGGCATCGTCAGCAGGCGCCGCCGCCGCGCCAGCACCGCCCACAGCACGGTGAGTCCGAGGGCCCCCAGCGCCAGGACGGGCTCCCACGCCGCCGGGTACCGCACCAGCAGCCCGGGGATCGGGAAGTACACCGCGTCCGACCGCGAGTTCAGGTCGGCGAGGTCCGTGCGGGCCAGCGACTGCGACAGCGCGGTCGCGTTGGCGCCCATCTGCTGGAGGCTCGGCAGGTCCAGGTTCTCGGCGTTGTCGAGGGCGGAATGGTAGTGGGCGCCCGCGCCGACCAGCGCGGTGTCCATGCCCTTGAAGCCGCCGCGGGTGAAACTCGACAGGTCGGTGTCGTTGGGCAGCAGCGAGAACAGCGCCCCGGTGGACGAGTCCCCCGCCGGATGGGGAACGCCGGCGAACGCCTCCACCAGTCCGGCGTTCCCTGGAGACGTTCGGAACATCAGCGCCGCGCCGCCGGACCCGCGGGCCTCCTGGTTGAGGACGACGGTCGGCTTGCCCGGGTAGCGGTCCTGGTGGACGAACGCCTCCGCGCCGTACAGCCCCGGCTCCTCGGCGTCGGTGAACAGGAACACCAGGTCGTTGCGGGGGCGCCGGGCCGTCTCCTGCCACACCCGCGCGGTCTCCAGCAGCGTCGCCACCCCGGCGCCGTCGTCGGCGGCGCCTGGCGAGGCGGCCGCGGAGTCGTAGTGCGCGGCCAGGATGACCCGTCCGGTCGGATCGGTGCCGGGGATGGTCGCGACGATGTTGTCCACCTGAGCCGCCCCGGTCAGAGGCTGCCCGGACACCTGGAGCCGTCCGACGCCGCGCCGCACCTCGGGACGCAGCCCGAGCCGGGCGAGCCTGCGCACCACATGGTCGCGCACCCGCTCGTTGGCCGCGGTGCCGGACGGATGCGGCTCGGCGGAGATCGCCCGCACCTGTTCGTGTGCCCGTGCCGCGCTGAACTCCGTTCGCGGGGCGTGGGCCGGTGCCGGGCGGGGCGGCCGCGCGTCCAGCACCGCCAGGGCGATCAGTGCCAGCAGCACGGCCGGCACCGGCCACAGCGCGCGCCCCCTGCTGTGACCGGTGCCCTCATCAACGCGTTTCCCCAGGTGAAGTCCCACGCTGGAACGCTATTGGGCCGTTTCCCGGTAGCCCTCCTCTGCGCGAACGATCTCCGTGTGGCTCGAACGATGTACTCCGGTCCGTCTACCAGGCGACGGGGAGCTCCACCGGGCCCTGGATCAGGGCGCTCGTCCGCCAGCGGATCTCGGCCGGGTCGACCGCCAGCCTCAGGTCCGGGAAGCGGCGCACCAGGCTGCCGATGGCCACCTGGAGCTCGGCGCGGGCGAGCTGCGTGCCCACGCAGAAGTGCGGGCCGTGCCCGAACGTGATGTGGTGGTTGTCGGGACGCGCGAGGTCCATCGTCTCCGGTTCGGCGAAGACGGCCGGGTCGCGGTTGGCCGCGATCGCCGACAGCGCGACCACGCTTCCGGCGGGCACCAGCACGCCGCCGAGCTCCACGTCCTCGGTGGCCAGGCGGGGGCTGCTGACCGTCACCGCCGGGACGAGCCGCAGCAGCTCCTCCACCGCCGTGGGGATCAGCCCGGGGTCCTGGTGCAGCGCGGCGTACATCCCCGGGCGGGTCAGCAGCGCGTGCACGCTCCCGCCCAGCTGGTTCATGGTGGTCCCGTGCCCGGCGACCAGCAGCGTGATCCCGAGGCTGACCAGCTCCTCCTCGCTGATCCGGTCCTCCTCGTCGCGGATGACCAGGAGGGCGCTCAGGAAGTCGTCGGCGGGCTCGGCGCGCTTGGCGGCGACCAGTGCGGTCAGGTAGCGGTGCAGATCCTGGCGCGCCCGGCCGACCTCCTCCTGGGTGTAGCCGGTCACCGACATGACCGTCTCGGTCCAGGCGCGGAAGGACGCGCGGTCCTCGTACGGCACGCCGAGCAGCTGGCAGATCTCGGTGACGGGCAGCGGCACGCACAGCGCCTCGACCAGGTCCGCCGGCGGCCCGGTCTCCGCCATCCCGTCCAGCAGGCCGTCGACGACGGTCTCGATGCCGGCCCGCAGGGAGTCGATCCGCTTGCGCGTGAAGCCCTTGGCGACCACGCGCCGGAGCCGGGTGTGGTCGGGCGGGTCCATGTTGAACAGCGTCCGGGGGGTGCCGACGGTCTCGCGCGGCAGCTCCCTGGGCGCCCCGGGACGGAAGAGCGCCGCGCGGCTGAACACCGGATCGGCCAGGACCTGCTGGGCCTCCTCGAAGCGGGTCACCAGGTAGCCGATCTCGCCGGACAGCATCCGCACCCGCGTCACCGGCCCGACCACCCGCACCTCGGTGAGCAGCGGCGGGCCCTCGGCGGTCCTCTCGGCGGTCATCGCACGTCCCGCCCTCGCGTGTCGCACTGCTCGGCCGACAGGTTCCAGGTGATGACGCGGCCGGGCCGGATCCGGATGAGCTCGTCGCTGTGGTGCGAGGCCAGGCGGTCGTGCCCGGTCAGCACCTCGGCGTGGCCGCGGACCTCCACGCCCCGGCCCCGTCCGGGCCGCGGCGCCTCCGAGCCCTGGGGCGCCACGTCGTCGACGATGAACGTGGCCCGCGGGTTCTTGAGCACGTTGCGGAACTTCTGGGTGGCCGCCAGCTTGGAGCCGCCGATGTCGATCGTGCCGTCGGCCGGGTTGAACCGGTAGACGACGGGACGCACGTGGGGCGTCCCATCGGGGCCCAGGGTGGCGAGTCGTCCGACCCCCCTGCCCAGCATGTACTCGCGTTCAGCGTCACTGAACGGACTGCTCGTTCCACTCATCTCCGGCCCCTCCTGTTGCGTGTGCGTCGGCCGGTGGTCGCGTCACTCCCGACGCTAGGTGCGGGCACCTACGAAGCACCGACGGTTCGCCGACGCGAAAGCCCTGGTCAGCGGCATGAAAGCGGCGGGGGTCGCCTCGTGCGGCGACCCCCGCCGGGTGCGGCCGGGTCGGATCACCAGCCGCCGATGACGGCCCCGGTGATGGTGAACACCGCGGCGTGGAACGCCGTGTCCAGGGCGATCAGCACGCGCGGGCGCGCCTCGAGCGCCATCGAGCTGACCAGCGCCCCGCCGGCGACGCCGAGCCCGACGAGCAGCCCGGCCAGCGCGCCGGTGGCCGCGCCCGCGTCCCGGCCGAGGATGAGGGCCAGCACGGTCCCGCCGGCCAGGGACGTCAGGAAGGCGAGGGCGAACAGGGCGGGCAGCGGACGGCGGACCATCTGCTGTGGGGTGAGGCCGACGGCCCGCTCCCAAAGGCGGCCGAACATCAGCGGTGAGTGCCAGACGGCGGCGAGCGGCAGTCTGATCACCGCGGCCGCTGTCACCGCCAGATAGTTGACGTCGTCGAACTCGGTCAGGACGGTCATCGCGACTCCTTCGGGGAGGGCGGGCCGGCGGGGCGGCCCGCGGTGCCGGACGGGTTCTCGTTCACGCTGGGTCCTTGTGCACGCGGATGTGCATGCCGGTCATGCGGATCCTGGTGCTGAGCGATCTGATCGCCTCGGCGAGCGCTCCGTGCTCGGGGGAGCGGCGGAAGCGGTCGAACGCCTCCTCGCTGGTCCAGTCGCTCACGACGTAGAAGGTGCGGGCGTCGCCGCGGTCGCGGGACAGCGACTGCCCGGCGTTCTCGGGCTGCCGGCCGATCGCGTCGGCCATCGCGCTCCAGGTCCGTTCGAACTCCTCGCCGCGCCCCACCTCCACCTCGATCTCCAGGAGCTGGCGGTAGGCCGCGGGCGGCGGGTCGTTCGACCAGTGGTAGAACTCCTGGGCCTGCGCTTCGGCCATGCTGGGGCGGTCGGGGTCGAACGGGGTGAGGAGCGTGGCGAGCTTGCGGTCGATCTCGCGGAACAGCGGATCCTCGCGCGCGGCGAACATGTTGTCCTGGAAGTGCCGGTCGCCCTCCACCAGGTGCATGTAGAGGCCGTGGTAGTGCAGCAGGGTCCGGCGTGCGACGCCGATGCGGGCGGGCAGGTCGGTGCGGTCGTGCTCGTGGAACGCCGCCGCCACGGCGTCGAGATCGTCCGGCTCGACCAGCCGGACCATCAGCGCCCGGTGGGTCGGTCGTGATCGCATGTGCGGCTCCTCTCGTTCGGGATGGGCGGGTGGGACGGGGCCTGGCGGGGTTCACCAGGTGATGGGGAGGGAGCGCAGGCCGCGTCCGATCGAGTCGCGGTCCCAATCCAGCCGGTCGACCGGCACCGCCGTGCGCATGCCGGGCATGGCGGCCAGCAGCGTGCGGATCGCGATGGCCAGCTCGGCGCGGGCGAGCTGGGCGCCCAGGCACCGGTGCGTGCCGTGCCCGAAGGCCAGGTGGCCGCGGGGGCACCGGTCGACGCTGAGCGCGTCGGGGTCGGCGAAGACCGTGTCGTCGCGGTTGGCGGAGTCGATGGCCGCGATGACCGTCTCGCCCTTGCGGATCCGCACGTCGCCGATGCGGACGTCCTCCAGCGCGATCCGGGGGAAGCCGCCGACCGCGATCAGCGAGGTGTAGCGCAGGAACTCCTCGACCGCCTCCGGGATCCGCTCCGGCTCGGCGCGCAGCCGCTCGATCAGTCCCGGACGGGTCAGCAGCAGGTAGGCGGTGCTGGCGGTCTGGTTGGCCATGGCATCGTGCCCGCCGACCAGGATGGCCATGACCAGCAGGATCGCCTGGTGCGGCGCGGCCCGCTCGCGCTCGACGGCCTCGATCAGGGCCGAGACCAGGTCGTCGGTGGGCGCCTGCCGCCTGGTCTCGATCAGCCCCGCCACGTACTGGCCGAGCCGCTTGCGGGTGGCGGCGACCTCGTCGCCGCTGCCCGCCGTCGACAGCAGCGCGTGCGACCACTCGACGAGCCGGCCGTGGTCGGCGCTGGGCACGCCGAGCAGGTGGCACAGCACGCCCATCGACAGCGGCTGGGCGAAGCCGCCGACCAGGTCGGCGGGCGGGCCCTGCTGCATCAGCCGGTCGACGAGCCGTTCGGCCACCGTCGCGATCCGCGGTTTCAGCTCCTCCACCCGGCGCGCGGTGAAGGTCTTGTTCACCAGCTGGCGGACCGCGGTGTGCTCCGGCGGGTCCAGCGCGAACAGGGAACCGGCCGGCGGGTTGATGCCCGCGAAGTCGTCGCCGGTGGCCTCGTTGGCGGCGGCCCGGCTGAGCCGCTGGTCGGTGAACACGCGGCGGGCGTCCTCGTGCCGGGTCACCAGCCATGCCCGGTGGCCGCTGGGCAGCCGCACCCGGAGGATCGGCTGCTCGTTGCGCAGCCGCGCGTACTCGGGGGCCGGGTCGACGCCCCGCCAGGCGAAGGGGAAGGCGGGGCACTGCTCGCCCCCGGTGTCGGACTGGCTCGTGTTCTCGGTCCGGGTCGTGTTCTCCGTCATGACGGGCCTCCCTGCCCGGTCGGGGCATTGGCGGTGGACGCGATGAGCTCGGCCGCGCCGCCGGCGGTGAGCCCGGCCAGCAGCGCGGTGTCGTGCGAGGCCGCGCGCACCCGCGGGTGGCGCAGCAGCCCGCGCAGGAAGTCGCGGTTGGTGCGGACGCCGGGCCCGCCGATCCGGCACTCGGCCAGGGCCCGGTCCATCCGGGCCAGCGCGCCCGCCCGGTCCGGCGCCCAGACGACGATCTTGGCCAGCAGCGGGTCGTACTCGGCGGGCACCGTCGCCCCGCTGTCCACGTGGGTGTCGACGCGGACGAACGGGCCGGCGGGCAGGGCGACCTCGTCCAGCCGCCCGGGGGCGGGCCGGAAGTCGAGGGCGGGGTCCTCGGCGTTGATCCGGACCTCGATCGCGCATCCCCGGATCGGCCGGGCCCCGTCCCCCGGCCCGCCCGCGATCAGGGGCTCGCCGGCGGCGACGCGCAGCTGCTCCTGGACGAGGTCGACCCCCGTGACCATCTCGGTGACCGGGTGCTCGACCTGGATCCGGCAGTTGGCCTCGATGAACCAGTACGCGCCGTCCGGCTCGACCAGGAACTCGAACGTGCCGGCGCCCTGGTAGCCGATCTCGGCCGCGCAGCGCACCGCGTCGGCGGCGATGCTGTCGAGCAGCGCGTCCGGGAGCGCGGGCGCCGGGGCCTCCTCGACGATCTTCTGGTTGCGGCGCTGCAGCGAGCAGTCCCGGCTGCCCAGGTGGATGAGGCCGCCGTGCCGGTCGCCGAGGATCTGGATCTCCACGTGCCGGGCGCTGCGCAGGAACCGCTCGACGAACACCCGCTCGTCGCCGAAGAGCGAGGTGGCGGCGGAGCGGACCCGGGCCAGCGCGGCGGCCAGTTCGCCGGGTCCGCTCACGGTCTCCATGCCGCGCCCGCCGCCGCCGGCCGCCGCCTTGAGGATCAGCGGGTAGCCGGTCCGGGCGGCGTGCGCCCGGACCTGCGCGGCCGAGCCGACCGGCTCGGCGGAGCCGGGCAGCACGGCGAGCCCGGCCGCGGCGGCGATCCGGCGCGCGTTGATCTTGTCGCCGAGGATGCGCAGCGCCTCCACCGACGGGCCGACGAAGATGAGCCCGGCGGCCCGGCACGCCTCGGCGAAGTCGGGGTCCTCCGACAGCAGGCCGTAGCCGGGGTGCACCGTGTCGGCGCCGGTGATCCGCGCGGCCTCCAGGATCGCGGGGATGCTCAGGTAGCTGCGCCCGGCGGGTGGCGGCCCGATCCGCACCGACCGGTCGGCGGCGGTCACGTGCGCGGCGCCGTCGTCGGCGGTCGAGTGGACGGCGACGGTGTCCAGCCCCAGTTCCCGGCAGGCGCGGATCACGCGCACTGCGATCTCGCCGCGGTTGGCGACGAGCACCCGGGTCATCATGCGGCCACCCCCGCTCACGTCACGGGCCGGATCGACAGCAGCGGCTGGTCGTACTCCACCGGCGCGCCGTCCTCGGCGTGGATCGCGGTGACGGTGCCCGCCACCGGGGCCTCGACCGGGATCATCAGCTTCATCGCCTCCACGATCCCGACCTGGCCGCCCGCCTCCACCCGGTCGCCGACCTCGACGAACGGCTCGGCCGACGGGTCCGAGCGGCGGTAGAAGGTGCCGACGTTGGCGGCCTTGACCTGGTGGTCGGCACCGGCAGGGGCGTCCCCGGCCGCCGCGGGCGCACCGCGCGCCGCGGCGGCCTGCGGCGCGGGGCCCTGGGGCGCGGCGGCCGGGGACAGGACGGCCGCGGACGGCGCCACGGCGCCCGTCGCGGCCTGGTGGACGGTCTCCGCGCCCGCCCCCGCCGGGTCCCGGCCGGGCCATTCGATCTCCAGCCCGATCCGGTCGACGTGGACGGCGATCCGCCGGGGCTCGCCGGCGGCGACGGCCTCGATCAGCCCCAGCACGCTGCGGCAGGCGCTCTCCAGCGTCTCGGTGGGGTCGGCCACCGGACCGTCAGGGGCGGCGGTTCCCTCCACCTGGCCGTCCGCCTGGCCGTCCACCTGGCCGTCCACCGAACTGTTGGTCGCCTTGTTCATCGGCACGGCGCACCGTTCCTCTCCGGGCTCCGTTCCTGGCTCATGTCCGGGCCCACCGCCGCCGCCAGCACGGGCGCCGCGGCGGCCGCCACCGCACCGTCGGATTCGAGCAGGCCCGCCAGCCGCCGTTCGACCAGCTGCAGGGCCGGGATCCCGTCGAGCGCGTCGAGCTCGGCCTCGATGGCCTCGCCGACGGCGCGCATCGTGGCGTCCCGGTCGGGTTCGCCGTCGGCGGTCACGGCCTCCCGGACGACCCCGTCGACCGCGCCCGCGCGGAGCAGCCCGGCGGCGTCGAGGCGGAGCGCGGCGGCGGCCTCCGGGGCGGCGTTCTCGGCGCGCCACAGGATCGCGGCGCACCCCTCCGGGCTGATCACCGAGTACACCGCGTTCTCCAGCATCAGCAGCCGGTCGGCGACGGTCAGCGCGAGCGCGCCGCCGCTGCCGCCCTCGCCGGTGATGACGCTGACGATCGGCACCGGCAGCCGCGCCATCATCCGCAGGTTCGCGGCGATCGCGCCCGCCTGGCCGCCGTTCTCGGCCTCGACCCGGGGGTCGGCGCCCGGCGTGTCCACCAGCGTGATCAGCGGGCAGCGCAGCTTGGCGGCCAGCGCGGCCAGGCGGGCGGCCTTGCGGTAGCCGGTCGGGGTCGCCATGCCGAAGTTGCGGCCGGACAGCTCGCGCGCCGTCCGCCCCTTCTGGTGCCCCATGATCACGACGGTCCGGCCGCGGAACCGGGCCGGCCCGCCGACCAGCGCCGGGCAGTCGGCCCCGGTGCGGTCGCCGTGCAGCTCCTGGAAGTCGGTGCAGAGGAACGCGATGTGGTCGAGCGTTGTGGACCGGTCCAGGTCGCGTGCGCGCTTCACCCGTTCCCAGGGGTCGACGGGGGCGAGCAGGTCGGGATCCCGCACCACCGCCAACCCGGCCGGGACGGCCGGGCCCGCGTTCCGCCCGATGGGACGGCCGTCCGCGCGGCCGCAGCCGAGCAGCGACGCCAGCACCGGCCGCAGCGACCGCCGCGGCACCACCCGGTCGACGAGCCCGCGCGCGGCCAGCGACTCGGCGGTCTGGAAGCCCGGCGGCAGCGCGGTCCGGGTGATCTGCCGGACGACCCTGGGCCCGGCGAAGCCCATCCGCGCCCGCGGCTCGGCGATGATCACATCGGCCAGGGTCGCCACGGACGCGGCGACCCCGCCGTAGGTCGGGTCGGTCACCAGCGTCACGGTGAGGATCCCGGCCTCGTCCAGGCGCGCGAACGCCGCCGCGATCCGGGCCATCTGCCGCAGCGAGAAGATCCCCTCCTGCATCCGCGCGCCGCCGGAGGCGGTGGCGGTGAGCAGCGGCACGCCCCGGTCGAGCGCGGCCGCGGCGGCGTCGCACAGCCGCTGCCCGGCGGCCATGCCCAGGCTGCCGCCGAGGAAGGCGAAGTCCATCGCGGCCACCACCACCGGCCGGCCGCCGATCTCGCCGGCCGCGGTCAGCACCGCCTCGTCGATCCCGCTCATCTCGCGGGCCCGGCTCAGCCGTTCGGGGTAGGGCATGGTGTCGTGGAACCGCAGCGGGTCGTCCAGCGCGCTCGCGGCTCCGGGGATGGGGACGGCGGTGCCCGGGTCCAGGAGCTGCCGCAGCCGCTCCCGCGCGCCCACTCTCAGGTGCGCGGAGCAGCCGGGGCAGACGTCCAGGTCACGGGCCAGCCTGTGGGCGTACTGCGGGATGCGGCAGCCCGGGCACAGCACCCAGGGCAGCGCCGGGTCGGTGCGGACGGTCATCGCGGCCCTCCAGGATCGGCCGCCCCGGCGCCGGACTGGGCTCCGGCTCCGGCGGGACGGCATTCCAGAACGGTCCAATGGCCCTCGCCGGGCCGGTTGACCAGCTCGAACCCGCATCTGGCGAACAGCCGCCGCCACTCGTCCAGGCCGCGTTCGCGGCCGCCGAAGATCACCAGCATGTCCAGGTCGAGGAACTTGGCGTGGTCCCAGCGGTTGCCCGCGGCGACGACCTGCTCGACCACGAACAGCCGCGCGTCCCGGTCGCCGATCGCCTTCCGCACGGAGTGCAGCAGCTCCTCGGCCCGATCGTCCGGGTGGTCGTGCAGGACGGCTTTGAGGATGTAGGCGTCGCAGCCGTCCGGGAGCGGATCGGCGAAGAAGTCGCCGGCGACGGTGGTCACCCGGTTCGCGACGTCGTGCTCGGCGAGCACCTCGCCCGCCGCCGCGGCCGCGCCGGGCCGCTCGAACAGGACGCCGGACGCGTTCGGGGCGCGGCGCAGCGCCTCGGCGAGAAAGTGCCCCTGACCGCCGCCGATGTCGGCGATGCGGCCGAACCGCTCGGGCCGGACGGCGTCCAGGTGCCGCTCGGTCTCCCACCGGCCCAGCTCGGTCATGGTGCGCTCGTAGGACGTGCCCTCCTCGGGGTTGTCCTCGAAGTACCGCTCGATGCCCGAGCCGAGCGCCGGCGCGGTCGCGGGCTCGCCCGTCCGGACGCTGTGCACCAGCTCCGCGTAGGACCCGGTGACGAACGGCCGCGCGCTGTAGAGCACCAGCGGCCGCAGGCTGTAGGCATGGCCCCCGCGCATGCCCTCCGCCAGCGGGGTGCTCTCGAACCGGCCGTCGGGCAGCTCGGTCATGATCCCGACGGACGCGGCGCAGCGCAGCAGCCGGTACAGGGCGTCCGGATTCGTCCGGCTGCCGTTGGCCAGGTAGGCGACGGTGTGCGGCCCGTCCGCGACCAGGTCGACGATGCCCAGCTCGGCCAGCGCGGCCACGACGGCCGCGAGCCGCATCCCGCACGTCAGGTACAGCAGCCGCTCGGCGTGCAGGTCGCCGGGGCCGTACTCGGCGCCGTCCCGGGACAGGCTCTCCAGCACCTTCTTGATGTGCGCCATCTGCACGACGGTGGTGTTGTTGAGGTGGTCCCGCATGTCGTCCTCGCGGATCTGGGAGTCGGCCTTCATCGCGAACTCCTGGATCCAGCGCATCACCACGCCGGACGCCTCCTGGTGGTACTCCCAGCGGAGGTTCATGTACTCGAACACGCCGGTCTCGACCCGGTGCGCCGTCACGGTGCGGGTGGCGGGGTCGGGCGTGCGGCGGGACACCCAGGACCACACCCGGCCCTGCGCGTCAGGGTGGGTGGTGAGCCGGAAGGTGAGCGAGCCGTCCTCGTCGCGGTCGAGGATCTGCGCCGAGGCGTACTCGGTGAACAGGTCCGGCCAGCCGGCCACGTCGTTGGTGTGCTCCCACACCAGCTCCATGGGCGCGTTGATCAGGATCTGGTTGTCGGTACGAGCGGCCATCGTCACACCTCCCCGGCCTTCGTGAAGGCCTCGTTCAGGTATCTGAGCAGCTCGGTGGGGGTCTCCAGCCCGGTGAGGACGTCGTCGTCCAGGTCCAGGCCGAAGCGGTCGGCCATCCGCGCGGAGGTCTCCAGCAGCGCGATGGAGTCGTAGCCGAGGTCGGTGAAGGTGCGGTCGCCGATGTCGCCGCCGAGGTCGACGTTCTCGTCCTCGCCGGCGCATTCGCGCAGCGCGGTCACCAGATCGGGCAGCGTGATGCCGTCGTCGGTCATCTCGCCTCCTGGGTTTGGGGGTCGGGTGGGGAGCAGGGGCGGGCGAGCACGAGCGCGCTGTTGAAGCCGCCGTCGCCGCGCGCCAGGATCAGTGCCCGGTCGATCCGCGCGGGCCGCGCCCGCCCGGTCACCAGGTCGAGCCGGTACGCCGGGTCCGGGCGGATCCCGGCGGTGGGCGGGATGAGGCCGTCCCGCATGGCCAGCAGGCAGGTCGCCACGTCGACCGCGGCGCCGCCCGCCGAGAGCCGGCCGGTCATCGCCTTGGGCGCGGTCACCGGCACGCCGCGCTCGCCGAAGAGCGCCGCGATGGCGGCGGCCTCGGCGCGGTCGAGTTCGGGGACGCCCGCCGCGTCGGCGAACACCACGTCGATCTGGCCCGGTTCGACGCCGGCCTCGGCGAGGGCCCGCGCGGCGGCGGTGCCGAGCGTGGGCGGGCGGCCCGTGCCGGGCGCCGGGTCGAGCGTGGCCGCGTACCCGGCGACGCGCCCGTAGCAGTGTCGCGCGCCGCGCGCCCTGGCCCGGCCCTCGCGTTCGAGGACGAGCACGGCACCGCCCTCGCCGACCACGTGGCCGGCGGCGCCGGTGGCGAACGGCAGGTAGGCGGTGCCGGGATCGGGACGGTGGGACAGGTGCGGGTCGGCCAGCGTCGCGGTAAAGCCCCACGAGCACAGCCCCGCCTCGAACCCGCCGGTGAGCACGCCGTCCGCGCCCTTGCGCAGCACCCGGCGGGCCTGCCCGATCGCGTCCAGCCCGCCGGCGTCGCCGCTGACCAGCACGCCGCTGGGGCCGCGCAGGCCGTGCCGGATGGAGATCTGGCCGGTGTTGACCGCGTAGAACCACGCGTACGACTGGTACGCGCTGACCTTGTGCGGCCCGATCGCCCACAGCTTGCGGAGCTCGTTCTCGCCGAACTCGAAACCGCCGGCCGAGTTGGCCGTCACGACGCCGTAGTCCAGCGACTCCTCGCGGGACGGGTCCAGCCCCGAGTCCTCGATCGCCCAGTCCGCGGCGACCAGGGCCAGCCGGGTGAGGTGGTCGGTCTGCGGCAGCAGCCGCCCCGGCAGGTGCTCGCGCGCCTCGAAGCCCGGGACCTCGCCCGCGATTCGCACCGGGTAGCCGCTCGCGTCGAACCTGGTGATCGGCCCGATCGCGACGCGTCCGGACAGCGTCCCGGCCCAGTGCCGGCGGGTGCCCAGGCCGCTGGGCGAGGCCACGCCGAGCCCCGTGATGACCGCGTGGTCGTCGTTCACGACCGCCACCTCCCGGGCGCGCTGAGCACCATGGCGCTCTGGAAGCCGCCGAAGCCGCTGCCGACCGTCAGCACCGTGTCGACCCGGAGCTCGCGCGCCGTCAGCGGGACGTAGTCCAGATCGCACTCGGGGTCGGGGTGCCGCAGGTTCGCGGTCGGCGGCACGCGATCGTGCTCGATCGCCAGCGTGCTGGCGGCCACCTCGATGGCGCCGATCGCGCCGAGCGAGTGGCCGATGACCGACTTGATGGAGCTGACCGGCAGGTGGTAGGCGTGCGGGCCGAGGGCGCGCTTGAACGCGGCCGTCTCGTGCCGGTCGTTCTGCTTGGTGCCGGACCCGTGCGCGTTGATGTAGTCGATGCCCTCGGCCGGAACCCGGGCCTCCGCCAGCGCCGCCTCGATCGCGACCGCCATCTCCGCCCCGTCCGGCCGCAACCCGGTCATGTGGAACGCGTTGCACCGCGAGGCGAACCCGCGGATCTCGGCGTGCACCCGGGCGCCCCGCGCGCGGGCCGCCTCGAGCTCCTCCAGGACGAGCATCGCCGCGCCCTCGCCGAGCACGAAGCCCGACCGGGTGCCGTCGAACGGGCGGCAGGCCCCCACCGGGTCGTGGTTGTCCGGCGAGGTCGCCTTGATCGCGTCGAAGCAGGCCACCGTGATCGGCGAGATCGGGGCGTCGGTCGCGCCCGCCAGCATGACGTCCGCACCGCCCTCGCGGATGATCTCCACCCCGTGCGCGACCGCGTCCAGCCCCGAGGTGCAGCCGGTCGACACCACGCAGGCGGGGCCCTCCGCGCCGGCGTCATGGGCGACCTCGCGGGCCAGCGACGTCGGGACGAAATAGTCGGGCAGGTGCGGTGTGGCGTACGCCGGGTCCACCACCGCCAGCCGGCCGCTGTCGCTGACCACGCTGTACTCGCGGTCCAGCGACACCGTGCAGCCGACGGCGCTGCCGACGACCACGCCGGTGCGGCCCGGGTCGAGCGCGCTCAGCTCCAGCCCGCTCGCGGCCACCGCCTCCCGGGCGGTGACGACGGCGAACTGGGCGGCCCGGTCCATCCGGCGCAGCTGCCGCGGGGTCAGCCCGTACCGGGCGGGCTCGAAGTCGATCTCCGCCGCGACCCGGGAGCGAAACCGGCCCGGGTCGAACGCGGTGATCGTGCGGAAGGTGGGCTCGCCGCCGCAGACGGTCTCCCAGAACCCGGCCGTGCCCGGCGCGCCCGGGGTCAGGACGCCGATACCGGTGACGGCAACGCCGCGGTTCACGGCCACTCCCCCACGCTCGGCGGGGCCGGCGGCTCCGCGTCCGGCGGGGCCTCGGTCTCCACGTGCCCGAGGTCCGGCCGGGGCGCGAGCGGGCCGAGGAACAGCACCGCGGACGTGGGGCGGTCCCCGCGGTTCTCGTACCGGTGCCGGGCGCCTCTGCGGATCAGCAGGGACTCGCGCGGCCGCACGCGCAGTTCCGCGCCGTTGACCAGGGCGACGAGCTCGCCCTCGGCGACGTACACGTGCTCGTCGGTGTACGGGTGGTAGTGCTCGGTGACGTGCTCGCCGGGCGCGAGGTCGAGCAGCGCCATGAAGCCCGCCGTCGACAGCGCCGAACCCGGCGACAGGAGCACCCTCGTGGCGCCTCCCAGCCTGCGGTTGGGCTCCACGTCGCACGCGCAGACCTTGGTCGTTTCGAGATGGTCCACTGAACGGTTCAAAGTGCTCTCCCCCATGCCGTTCCCGGCCGGACGATCGCTGCCGTCCGCCGCAATCGACGCTAAGTGGGCGCGCCGAAGTACCACCGACACCGCACCGACCGCTCACCGACCCCCGGCCGACCGCACGCTCACAGCCCGCTGATCGCAGGCCGAGCGTTCGCTGGACGCATCCTGAACGCCGCCCCGAAGGCATGCCGAAACGCCCGCCGACGGCAGGCCGGCGGGCTCGCGCGTGAAGCGGGGCCGGTCAGTTTCTCTCTGAGAGGGCGACCCCTCAGACTCCCCGGCAAGGGCGACTGACCGTCGCCCTCCGCTCCGCTCCGGGCGCCGGTCAGTCCTCCCGGTGCTGGACGGCGTGGATGCCGACCAGATCGTCGACCCGGTACCGCGACTCGCCGGAGCCTCCGTTCTCGACCGGCTCGACGAGGTTGGCCTCGACCAGGCGGTCGAGGGCGCGGGTACCGTCGCCCCCGCCCAGGGCCAGCGCGGTGCTCTCGACGAACTCGGCCCCGCGCAGCGCCCCCAGGCGGCGCAGCAGCGCCCGCGCCTGCGGATCCAGCGCGGCGTAGCTCCCGTCCAGGACGGCGCGCATCTTGAGGTCATGGGTGGCCAGCTCGTCCAGCCGCCGGTTCTCGTCCCGCAGCGGCACGGCCAGCCGGGCGAGGGTCTGGGACGGCCGCAGCGCCAGCCGGGCGCCCACGATCCGCAGCGCGAGCGGCAGGTGCCCGCACAGCCGGGCGATCTCCTCGGCGACGGCCCGCTCCCCGGCGATCCGCGCGGCGCCGGCCAGCCGTTCCAGGAAGGCCAGCGCCTCGGCCGTGGTGAACGGCCCGGGCCGGACCCGCTCCACGCCGGGCAGGTCGACGAGCCGCTGCCGGCTGGTCAGCAGCACCCCGCACCCGCGCGTGCCCGGCAGCACCGCCCCGGCCTGGCCGGCGTCGGCGACGTCGTCGACGACCAGCAGGATCCGCCGGTCGGCCAGCCGCTCGCGCAGCATCGCGGCGCGGCCGTCCAGATCGCCGCGCGGGCCGCCGCGCTCGCCCAGGCCGTCCAGCAGGTCGCCGAGCGCGTCCCGCGGATCGCGGGGCCGCGCGGTCGAACCGCCGAGCCGGACGTACAGCTGCCCGCCGGGGAACCGCTCCCGCAGCGCGTGCGCCGCCTTCAACGCCAGCACTGTCTTGCCGACGCCGGGCCGGCCGACCACGGCGACGATCGGCACGGTCGCGGGCCGGTCCGGGCCGGTGAAGTGGTCGACGATCTGCCGCAGCTCCGCCGTCCGGCCCACGAAGTCGCCGATCTCGGGCGGCAGCTGGCAGGGCGCGCCGGGGCGCGCGTCCCACCGGGCGGCGGGGGCGCGGCCGCCGCCGCGGCGCGGGCGGGCGCCGGGCGGCTCCACCGACCGGCGCAGGATCGCCTGGTGCAGGTCGCGCAGCTCCGGCCCGGGGTCGAGGCCGATCTCCTCGCGCAGGACGGTGGCGCACGCGCGGTAGCACTCCAGCGCCTCCTGCTGCCGGCCCTGCCGGTACAGCGCCTTCATCAGCAGCGCCCACAGCCGCTCGCGGAACGGCTCGGCGCTGGCCAGCTCGCGCAGCTCGCCGATCATGTCCTCGCCGTCGCCGAGCTCCAGCTCCAGCTCGAACCGCCGCTCGGCGGCGCGCAGCCGCTGCTCGACCAGCCGGGGCACGTCGATGCGCTGCACATGGTCGGAGGGGACGTTGCTGAGCGGGCGGCCCCGCCACAGCGCCAGCGCCTCCCGCAGCAGCGCGATCTCGCGCTGCCCGTCGCTCTCCCGCCGGGCCCGTTCGGTGAGGCGGGCGAACCAGGCCAGGTCGAGGTCCTCGTCGGCGACCTCGATGACGTAGCCGTGCGGGTCGGTGCGGATCAGCCGCCGCGCCGGGTCCGCCCCGCCCAGGGTGCGTCGCAGCCGGCCCAGATGCACCTGGGCGGTGCCGCGCGCGTCGCTGGGCGGGTCCGTCCAGAGCCGGTCGATCAGCTCGTCGACGGTGACGAGCCGGTTGACGTTCAGCAGCAGCGACGCGAGCAGGATCCGCTGCTTGGTCGAGCGAATCGGAACGCGCCGGCCCCAGACGGTCACTTCGAGGGGGCCGAGCGCGCGGAATCGCATCAGGGGTTCTGTGACCAAGCTACGACTCCTCCGGTTTCCCGAAGGAGTGGCCGTGCTCGTGCATGCCGGGGAGATCCTCTCGGGGGAATCGGGCGTCCACCTCCCTCCATTCCCCACGACCCGTAATCGAACAGTCACAGAAAGTAGATCGTTGGCCTCCCGGTGTCGGGCGGCCGGGCGTCAGGCGCCGGACGAACGCAGCCGCGCGATCTCGTACAGCGAGATCCCGGCGGCGACCCCGGCGTTCAGCGACTCGGCCCGGCCCGGCATCGGGATCGTGACCAGCATGTCGCACGTCTCGGCGACCAGCCGCCCGAGGCCCTTGCCCTCCGACCCCACCACCAGCACGAACGGCCCGGACGCGAGCTCCAGATCGGCGACCCCGACACCGCCGGCGGCGTCCAGCCCGGCGACGAAGCAGCCCGCCTTCTGGTACGCCTTCAGCTGCCGGGCGAGGTTGGTGGCCTGCGCCACCGGCACCGCCGCGAGGGTGCCCGCGGACGCCTTCCACGCGCCCGCCGTCACCCCGGCCGCGCGGCGCTCGGGCACCACCACCCCGTCCGCGCCGAACGCCGCCGCCGACCGCACGATCGCGCCGAGGTTGCGCGGGTCGGTGATCCCGTCGACCGCGACGATCAGCGGCGCGGCGCCCTTCAGCAGATCGTCGGGGTGGGCGTACCGGTACGGCCGGACCTGCAGCGCGATGCCCTGGTGGACGGCCCCGTCGGTGAGCCGGTCGAGCTCGTTCTTGCCGGCCTCCAGCAGCGGGACGCCGCGGTCGGCGGCCAGCTGGATCGACTCGCGGATCCGCTCGTCGGTGCCGGACGTCACGTACAGCGCGGTGCCCGGCACGCCCGCCCGCAGCGCCTCGACCACCGGGTTGCGCCCGGTCACCAGCTCGGGCGTCTCACCCGTCGCGCGGCGCGCCCCCGCCGGACGGCCCGTCCGCGCGGGCTCGGCACCGGCTTCCTTGGAACGCGCCCCTGGCCCCACGGTCGTGGTACCGGTCCGCTTGGCGCTCTTCACCGCGCGGGCACGCTGCCGCTTGGCATGCCAGTGCCGGTCCTCCGCCTTGGGAGTGGGACCTTTGCCCTTACGCTTGGCCATTCTCGGTACGCCCCTCGCGCTCACGTCTCAGCTAAGGGCGCCGGGCGCCCCCAAGCCTCCGAGTTTAGGCGCCGCGCACGAATGGGACGGTTTCTTTCTGAGGGGGCGACCCTCAGCCCCCCCGGCAAGAGCAGACTGACCGAGTCAGTCGCGCTTGAGTTCCCAGCGGGGTCCGTTCGGGGTGTCCTCGACCAGGATCCCGGCCTCGGCGAGCCCTTCGCGGATGGCGTCGGCGGCGGCGTAGTCCTTGCGGGCCCTGGCCGCCTGCCGCTGCTCGAGCGCCACGCCCACCAGCGCGCCCACCACCGGGCGGAGATCGTCCTCCCCGGCCCGCGACCACTGCTCCGAGAGCGGGTCCAGGCCCAGCGCGCCGGTCATCGTCCGCACCTCGGCCAGCCGCTCCAGCACCGCGGCCTCGTCGCCGGAGGCCAGCGCGCTGTTGCCGTCCCGCACGGTCTCGTGGACGACCGCCAGGGCCTGCGGCACGCCGAGATCGTCGTCCATGGCCGCCACGAACGCCTCGGGCGCCCGGGGCGCCTCCGCGACCGGGCCGGCCACCTCGGCGGCGCGGGTGGCGAAGCCCTCGATCCGCTGGTACGCCGAGACCGCCTCGGCCAGGGCCGCGTCGGTGTAGTCCATCAGCGACCGGTAGTGCGCGGCGGCCAGGTAGTAGCGGATCTCGGCGGGACGGGCCTTGCCGAGCAGGTCGGTCAGCAGCACGACGTTGCCGACCGACTTGCTCATCTTCTCGCCGTCCACCGTGAGCAGCCCGTTGTGCAGCCAGTAGCGGGCGAAGCCGTCACCGGCCGCGCGGGACTGCGCGATCTCGTTCTCGTGGTGCGGGAAGATCAGGTCGACGCCGCCGCCGTGGATGTCGAACGTCGGCCCCAGGTACTTGGTCGACATCGCCGAGCACTCCAGGTGCCAGCCGGGACGGCCCTCGCCCCACGGCGTCTCCCAGGACGGCTCCCCCGGCTTGGCGCCCTTCCAGAGCGCGAAGTCGAGCGGGTCGCGCTTGAGGGCCTCGTTGGGCGTTTCCCCCTGCGAGCGCATGTTCTCCAACCGCTGGTTGGACAGCGCGCCGTACTCCTCCGCCCAGGACCGCACGTCGAAGTAGACGTCGCCGCCGGCGGCGTAGGCGTGCCGCCGGTCGATCAGCCGCCGGATCAGGGTGATCATCTCCGGGACGTGCCCGGTCGCGCGCGGCTCGATCGTCGGCGGCAGGCAGCCGAGCAGGTCGTACCCCTGGGTGAAGACCCGCTGGTTGGCCTCCGCCACCGCGAACCACGGCACGCCCTGCTCCGCCGCCACCGCGATGATCTTGTCGTCGACGTCGGTCACGTTGCGGGCGAAGGTCACCTCGTACCCGGACCGGCGCAGCCAGCGCAGCAGCACGTCGTAGATGACGCCCGAGCGGAGATGGCCGATATGCGGTGCGGCCTGCGGCGTCGCACCACACACGTACATCCCCACACGGCCCTCTTCCAAGGGCTCGAACGTGCGGACGCTACGGGCGCTGGTGTCGTATAGGCGCAGGCTCACATGACCAGGTTATGGGATCAGCCCCCGCCCGCGCCGGGACTCGGCGCGCGATCACCCGGTCCGCCGTCAGGCGGTCTCCTCCATGAGATGTTCGAGGGCCGTGACGGCGTGGGCCCGGTGCACGTTCAGGACGCGGACGGCCTCGTCGGCGTCCTGGGCGCGCAGTGCGGTGAGGGCGGCGCGGTGCTCGCCGATGACGCGTTCCCGGTTGATGCCCTCGGCGTAGTAGATCGAGCGGTAGGCGTCGGTGGCGTCCCACAGCATGCGGATGAGCCGGACGAGGCGGGGCATGCCGGCGTACTCGTAGAGCGCCAGGTGGAAGGCCCGGTTCGCCGCCGCCATCGCCAGCACGTCCCCGGCGGCGGCCGCGCGCTCCACCTCGTCTTCGGCGCGTTCGAGCGCGGCGAGGTCGTCGGGCGTCACCAGGGCGGCGGCGCGGCGGACCGCCTCCTCCTCCAGCAGCTCGCGGATCCGGTACACCTCGCGCAGGTCGTCCAGGGACAGCTCCTCGACGAAGTAGCCGCGGTGCGCCCGGTAGGCGACCAGGCCCTCGCCCTCCAGGGTCTTGAGCGCCTCGCGCAGCGGGACCCGGCTGACGCCGAGCTCGTCGGCGACCACGTCCTGCCGGATCGCGGCGCCGGGCCGCATCCGGCCGCTGGTGATGGCGCGCCGCAGCTCGTCCAGGACGAACTGCTGCGCCGTCGGCGGCCGCGTCCGCTGCGTGGTCATCGTCCCAATATCTCACGGACCCAGGCGTCGTCCTCGCCGAGCCGCGGCGGCGCGAGCCGGTACGCGGGCGGGGTCGCGCTGAACCTGATCGGGTTGGCGACCTGGGCGGCCGGACGGTCCCGGCGCGGGTCGTCCACCTCGACCGCGGGTGCGAGGCCGAGCCGCGCGCCGAGGTCGAACGCCTCGGCCAGGTCGTTGATCGGGCCGCACGGCACGCCGGCGTCGGAGAGCGCGGTGAACCAGTCGTCGGCGGTGCGGGTCCGGAGCGTCCGGGAAAGCGCCTCGACGAGCGGCCCGCGGTTGGCGACGCGGTCGGCGTTGGCGGCGTAGCGGGGATCGGCGGCCAGCTCCTCCCGGTCCAGGACGGTGCACAGCGCGCGGAACTGGCGGTCGTTGCCGGCGGCGATCACGATCGCGCGGTCGGCGGCCGGGAACACCTCGTAGGGGACGATGCTGGGGTGCCGGTTGCCCATCGCCTTCGGCACCGTCCCGGCGGCGACGTGGGCGGACGCGTGGTTGGTGAGCGCCGACAGCAGCGAGGACAGCAGCGACACCTCGACGCGCTGGCCCTCGCCGGTCCGGTCGCGGTGCCGGAGCGCGGCGAGGACGCCCATGGACGCGTGCAGGCCGGTGATGACGTCGACGAGCGCGACGCCCGCCTTGGTGCCGTCGCCGCCGGGTTCGCCGGTGACGCTCATCAGCCCGCCGACCGCCTGCGCGATGAGGTCGTAGCCGGGCAGGTCGGCGCCCTTGCCGGGGCCGAAGCCGGTGATGGAGCAGTAGACGACCGCCGGGTTCAGCTCCCGCGCGTGCTCGTAGCCGAGGCCGAGCCGGTCCATGGTGCCGGGGCGGAAGTTCTCGATGACGACGTCCGCGCGGGCGACGAGGGCGCGGGCGACGTCGAGCCCGGCGGCGTCGCGCAGGTCGAGGGTGATGGAGCGCTTGTTGCGGTTGACGGCGAGGAAGTAGGTGGCGTCGCCGTCCGCGGCGTACGGCGGGCCCCACGAGCGGGTGTCGTCGCCCGCGCCGGGCCGCTCGACCTTGACCACGTCGGCGCCGAGGTCGGCCATCAGCATCGTGGCGTACGGCCCGGCCAGCACCCGGCTGAAGTCGGCGACCAGCAGGCCGTCCAGTGCACCGGCGCTCATGCAACCCCCTTGGATCTCGGATATCGGATCCAATCTACAATGCGGGGTATGACGACGACACCCCGGCATCAGCCTGTCCACCCCAGCGCCCTGTTCGGAATCGACGGCCTCCTCAGCGAGGAGGAGCGCGAGATCCGCGCCACCGTGCGCAAGCTCTGCGACAAGGAACTCCGCCCGCACCTGCCGGAATGGTTCGAGAAGGGAGGCATTCCGGCGCGCGAGCTGGCCAAGCAGTTCGGGTCCATCGGCGTGCTCGGCATGCACCTGGACGGCTACGGCTGCGCGGGCCTGGGCGCCGTCGCCTACGGCCTGGCCTGCCTGGAACTGGAGGCGGCCGACTCCGGGCTGCGCAGCCTGGTGTCGGTGCAGGGATCGCTGGCGATGTTCGCGATCTGGAAGCACGGCAGCGAGGAGCAGAAGCGGCAGTGGCTCCCCGCGATGGCGCGCGGCGAGGCGATCGGCTGCTTCGGGCTCACCGAGCCCGACTTCGGCTCCGACCCGGCCGGCATGCGGACCCGGGCCCGCCGCGACGGTTCCGACTGGGTGCTGTCGGGCACCAAGATGTGGATCACCAACGGTTCGGTCGCGGACGTCTCCGTCGTCTGGGCCCGTGCCGACGACGGCATCCGCGGGTTCCTCGTCCCCGCCGGCACCCCCGGCTTCCAGGCCCGCGACATCGAGCGCAAGCTGTCGCTGCGCGCCAGCGTGACCAGCGAACTGGTGCTGGACGAGGTACGCCTGCCCGCCTCGGCGATGCTGCCGGAGGCGCGCGGCCTGTCCGGCCCGCTGAGCTGCCTCAACGAGGCCCGCTTCGGCATCGTGTTCGGCGCCATCGGCGCCGCCCTCGACTGCCTGGAGACCACCCTCGACTACGTCGGCGAACGCCAGGTGTTCGACCGCCCGCTCGCCTCCTACCAGCTCACCCAGCAGAAGCTCGCCGACATGACGCTGGAGGCCGGCAAGGGCCTGCTGCTGGCCGTCCACCTGGGCCGCCTGAAGGAGGCCGGGACGATCACTTCCGAGCAGGTCAGCGTCGGCAAGCTCAACAACGTCCGCGAGGCCATCGACATCGCCCGCACCTGCCGGACGCTGCTCGGCGCCAACGGCATCACCCTGGAGTACCCGGTGATCCGGCACGCGGCCAACCTGGAATCGGTCCTCACCTACGAGGGCACCTCCGAGGTCCACTCCCTCGTCATCGGCCGCGCTCTCACCGGCCTCCCCGCCTTCCACTGACCCCCGCGCGGTGCGCCGTCCGGCCGAGGACGGCGCACCGAATCACCCTGACGAGGGGACGTCCTCGTCCTCGCCGACCGTCGCCAGGTGGCGGCACAGCTCGACGAACGCGACCGCGTTCGGCACCCGCGCCGCGATCGCCGTCACCGAGGCGAGATCATCGTGCGAGCGGACGAACACCACCCCGTTGTCGACGCCCGCCTCGGCCACCGCCGGCCACGCCAGGCGCTCGCCCTCCTTCTCGACGCCGTCCGGCCCGACCGCGAACGGCCCCAGCCGGACGACCTCGCCCGACCGCACCCGCTCCACCAGCCGCGGCAGCGTCCGCCCGGTCACCTCCGCGAGCACGCGCTCCCCCAGCTCGCGCACCTCCGGCAGCTCCTCGCCCAGCCGCAGCTCCCGCCCGTCCGCGGCCACCACCACGAACCGGAAACGGCTGCGCCCGTCCGCCTCGTGCCGCACCCCGGACACCGAGACCGACACCAGGTCGTCCCACTCGAACGCGGTGGGCTCGCCGCCCGCCTCCAGGACCAGCCCGCCGGTGAACAGGTACACTGCCCGGTTCCGGGCGCGCATCTCGTCCGGGCGGATCACGAACCGCCCTGCCGCCGCCGTGCCGACGACGGCGAGGAGGACGGCCAGCACGCCCGGCACCGCCCGGCCGGCAGCCAGCAGGACCACCGCCAGCGCGGCCGGCACGACCCCGGCCAGGACGGCCAGGCCCGTCCACGCCAGAGCGCGCCTCAGGCCGACGCGCCCATCGAAGGACCGCACCGGGTCCCCGAGTTTGCGATCGGCCGCCCGTTCCAGGACCGAAGGGGGAAAGGACATGGAAGTGCGACTACCCGACTCTGTTCGCTGTAACGGCCAAATTCGTACGACGCTAGCGCGTTATCCGGCCGCTCGCGCCCACGTCCAGGCGTATTCGGGATCCTCGCAGCGCCGCGCCGCCGGTCCGAGGCGCAGTGGCCGGAATGTGTCGATCATGACAGCCGTCTCCGTCGTCGCTCCATGCCCCTGGCGGACCGCCTCCACGACGGCCTCCACCGCGCCCGGCATCGGCCCGTGCGTGAACCCCGACGGATGCAGCGAGATCGAACCGATGCCGATCCCCGAACCGCGCCGCGCCGAATAGTCGCCGCCGACGTAAAACATCATCTCATCGCTGTCGACGTTGTGATGGTTGTACGGGATCGGCACGGCCTCGTCGTGGAAGTCCAGCGGACGCGGGCAGAACGAGCAGATCACGAAGTTCGGCCCCTCGAAGGTCTGGTGGACGGGCGGCGGCGCGTGCGTCCGCTTCACGATCGGCTCGAAATCGCGGATATTGAAGACGAACGGGTACAGGCAGCCGTCCCACCCCACCACGTCGAACGGGTGGTGCAGGAAGGTCAGCCGCGACAGCCCGCCCCGGTTGCGCACCAGGACCGGCACATGATCGTCCTCGACCAGCAGCGGCGCGCCCGGCCCCCGGAGATCCCGCTCGCTGTACGGGGCGTGCTCCAGGAACTGCCCGTACTGCGACAGGTAGCGCCTGGGCGGCCGGATGTGCCCGCGCGCCTCGATCACCAGCGCCCGCAACGTCGCGCTCGGCACCCAGCGGTGGATCGTCCCGGTCGGGACGACCACGTAGTCGCCCTCCCCGACGTCCAGCGCGCCGTAGGTCGACTCGAAACGCGCCGAGCCCTCCTGGACGTACACCACCTCGTCGCCCATCGAGTTCCGGTACAGGTCGCTGACCCCGGCGCCCGCCACGAACGACAGCCGCACGTCGTCATTGCCGAACAGGACCTGCCGTCCCAGCACCAGATCACCGCCCACGGGCAGATCCTGGGTGCGGTACCCGCGCGGCAACAGCGGATGGTTGGCCACGAGCTCGTCGGACGCCTCCGCCACGCCCTCGCTCTTCACGATCGCCGTCGGCGGGTACCGGTGATAGAGCAGGCTCGAATCGGACGAGAACCCCTCCTCGCCCATCAGCTCCTCCGCGTACAGGCCCCCGTCGGGACGGCGGAACTGCACGTGGCGCTTCCGCGGGACCTCTCCCACGACCCTGTAGTACGGCATCGCTGCCTCCCCACGGGACGTATTCCCCTGTCACAACACCGTAAGCGGCGCGAGAAGATCACCGCGAGGTTAGGAGCATCCCTGGTTAACTTCCTCTGAAGCCCCCCGCGTGCCTCCCGGAGCCTCCAATGCCGCCTGCCGAAAACCGCCAACACCGGCTGCTCACCACGGCCGCCGGACTGGTCGTCGCCGTACTGGCGGGCGGCGCGTTCGTGGTGACCTACGACCTGCTGCGCGAGTTCGCCCTCGCGGGCCGGGCGAGCAGGCGCTGGGCCCCCGCCTATCCGGTCATGACCGACGCGCTGGTCGTGATGACCGTCCTGTCGCTGATCGTCGCCCGCAACGCCCCCTGGTGGTCCCGCTGGCTCCGCGGCGCCCTGCTCCTGCTCCTGGTGGCGGGCACGGCCGCGATCGCCGTCCAGCACGCCCTGTGGGGCTTCGGCTCCGTCCCCGACGACCCGGTCCGCGCCGGCGTCGCGGTCGCCCCGCACATCATGCTGATCATCGCGGTCTGGCTGTGGCTCCGCATGATCAGGCAACTCCGCCGTCCGGCGGAGGAAGCGCCCCCCGAGGTGCCCGCGCCACGCCCCGCCGAGCCCCCGCCCCTCCCGCTCGTCAGCCTGGACAAGAACGAAGACGAAGACGAAGGAGAGGGAGAGGACACGGAGAGCACCGACCCGAACGGCATAGACACCTCCGAGGAGCTCCCCATCTGGGAATGGGACCCGCCCTCGAGCTCCGTCCGAAGCTCCCCCACCCCACCCGGCCGAGAAGATCCCTGACCGGGTAGAGGTAGGTCTACCTCCGAGACTCCACCCCGGTCCAATGCGCATGATCGGCCGCTCCTCCAAGGTCGTGGGTGTTCCCAAAAGAGGAGATCGGTATGAGATGGCGGATCGCGGTGGCGGCCTCGGCGACCTGGGCAGGCCTGTGCCTCGCCCCGGCGAGTGCGGACTCCCGCCACGAATGCGCGGACGCGACCGAGCAGTGCAAAGGGACGATCTCCGTCCCGCTCGACTGGAACGACCCCGGCTCGGAACGCATCTCAGTGGGCTTCGCCTGGGTCCCGCGCACCGACCTGTCCCGGCCCGCACGCGGAACCGTCCTGGTCCACCCGGGCGGATTCGGCGCCTACACCAGCGGTGCCGCCGTGTTCCAGGAGGTGCTCGGCCCGGCCCTGCGACACCAGAACCTGCTCATCGTGGACATGCGCGGTACCGGCAACTCCTCGCCGATCCGCTGCGTGGGCCTCGACGTACGCAAGCCCGAGACCATCCGGGCCTGTGCCGGACAACTCGGTGAGCGGGGCCGGTTCTACAGCACCGACCAGTCGGTGAAAGACATGAACGCGGTCCGGGCAGCCCTGGGCGTGCCGAAGGTGACGTTCTACGGCGGCTCGTACGGCACCGTGTTCGGCCAGGCGTTCGCGGCCCGCTTCCCGCGCCACCTCGCCGCGATCCTGCTCGACAGCACCGACCCGATGCGCGCGGACGGATACGGGACCGCGCTGCGCGCCGATGTCCTCGGCCGCGGCCTGGCCGATCTGGACGTGGTGTGCGACGCCTCCCCCGCCTGCAGAGCACTGCCCGGCACCGCCGATGACCGGCTGACAACCCTGGTGGAACGGCTCCGCGAAAGCCCCGACGAGAAGGTCCCGCTCGCCGCCCTCGCCCAGGTCGTCCAGAAGAAGGGCGCGGACGCCGTCCTCGGCCGGGAGGTCAACGCGGCGATCGCCGCCTACCTGAACGGCGACCCGAAGCCGCTGCGCCGCTTGAGCGAGCCGATCCTGCCGCTCCTCCAGCGACCCGGAATGCCGGTGAACGAAGCGGAGACGGCGGCGCTGCCGTTCTCCTGCAACGACTTCGCCTTCCCCTTCGACCGGCTCGCCTCACCCGAGAAGCGGCAACGCCAGTTGGACAAGGCGTACGCCGAAAACCCGCCGGTGGCACCGTTCACCGTTGACGAGGTCTTCGGTTTCATGGGCGGCTCCTACCCGCAGTGGTGCGTGCCGTGGCCGACGTCGAGACCGTCGCCGCCCGTGCCGCCCGGCGCCGCGTACCCGGACGTGCCCGCCCTGGTCATCGGCGGAGAGCTGGACCCGGGCATGGGCAGCCGCGAAGCGACCGCCGTGGCCCGGCGCTTTCCGCGCGGCACCGCCGTCACCGTTCCGTTCGGCGGCCACCTGTCCACCTTCGGCGGCCACGGCGCGTACAGCCTGTGCGTGCGCGACCTGATGCGCTCATTCATCGCCGACCCCGGCCCCGTCCGCGATCCCGGCTGCAGCGCCGAAACCTATCGCGCGATCGGGTCCTTTCCCCGAACGCTCGCCCAGGTCCGCCCAGCGACCGGTTCCCCACTGGATCGCGAGGATGCCCGTCTGGTCTCGGCCGCCTTCGCCACCGTCAACGACGCGTTGACCCGGCGGGCTCCCGAAGCCGCCATCGTCGGCCGGATATCCGACCAGGCCGGGCTGCGCGGCGGCCGGCTGATCCTGGAGAAGGACACCCCTTCGGTGCGCCTGGAACAAACCAGATTCGTCTCCGATCTCGCCGTCACCGGTCAGGCCGCCTTCACCACCGGAAACCAGGCGACCGCCAAAATCCAGACGCGCTCGCGCGACAGAAGCAGCACACTGACGCTCACATGGAAAACCCTGCGCCCCGAAAGCACCACCCACGTAACGGGAACCCTGAACGGCCACCCATTCAGCGTCTTTCTGGGGGGCCACCCCCCAGCGCGCACCCCCTCCACTCGCTAGCGCTCGCTCCGGGGGCACCCACCCCTTGGCAGGGGGCTACGCCCCCCGCACCCCCCGACAGGGGACCGGGAGGCGTGGGGGGCTGGTGGGGTGGCCTCCAGATCAGCAGGTGACCAGAGCTACGGCTATTGCCGCTAGGCCTTCGCCTCGGCCGGTCAGGCCGAGGCCGTCGGTGGTGGTGGCTGAGAGGCTTACGGGGGCGTTGCCCAGGGCTTCGCTCAGCGTCTTCTCGGCTTCGGCGCGGCGTTTGCCGATCTTGGGCCGGTTGCCGATGACCTGGATGGAGACGTTGCCGATGGTGTGGCCGGACTCGGTGACGAGACGGGCGACCTCGGCCAGGAGGTCGGGGCCCGAGGCGCCGGACCAGCGGGGGTCGGCGGTGCCGAAGACGGCGCCCAGGTCGCCCAGGCCGCAGGCCGACAGCAGGGCGTCGCAGGCGGCGTGGGCGGCGACATCGCCGTCGGAGTGGCCGGACAGCCCGGGACCTTCTCCGGACCAGTGCAGGCCGGCCACCCAGAGCGGGCGGTCGGGGTCGCTCGCAAACGGGTGGACGTCGGTTCCGACGCCCACCCGTGGCAGCCCGGTGCTCAACTCAGCTGGTGAGGATCTCGTCGAGCAGTGCCTCGGCCTTGTCCTCGTTGGTCTTCTCGGCGAGCGCGAGCTCACTGACCAGTATCTGGCGGGCCTTGGCCAGCATCCGCTTCTCGCCGGCGGACAGGCCCCGCTCCTTGTCGCGCCGCCACAGGTCGCGTACGACCTCGGCGACCTTATTGACATCTCCGGAGGCGAGCTTCTCGAGATTCGCCTTGTAACGCCGCGACCAGTTGGTCGGCTCCTCGGTGTAGGGTGCGCGCAGCACCTCGAACACCTTCTCCAAGCCTTCCTGGCCCACGACGTCCCGGACGCCCACGTCCTCAACGTTCTCAACCGGAACCTGCACTGTCAGGTCGCCCTTGTCGACCTTCAAGACCAGGTAGGTCTTTTCCTCACCTTTGATGGTGCGAGTCTCGATGGCCTCGATCCGAGCAGCCCCGTGGTGGGGGTAGACGACGGTGTCGCCGACCTGGAAAGTCATGTGACAAGTACCCCTTCCGCTACTACCAGGGTAGCACGGGCCGGGCGGTGACTGTACCGACCTTTGTGACATATGCGCAGGTCAGGACACATATTGGGGTCTTGACAAAGCCCGCGGATGGTGCATCTGGGGCTTGTTCGACAATGGAAACACGATCGAAACGCCCTCGCCACACCCCGTGACGGTGGCCGCGCGGGCTCCGGAGAACCCGGCCTGTCTCGAGGTGGCCTCAGGTAGCGCGAGTGCGTTGCCCGGCCGGTGGGGCGATGCCGGAGGCGAGCTTCACCGGTCAGATCGCGAAGCGATGTCGCGCTCGCGCCAAGCACGGTCAGGTGCGAGCCGCCAGGCGAGCCCCTGGGCCGGGGTTGCATAAGTACAGCCTCCCCCGCCGAGGCGCGGGAACCGGCCCATACTGGAGGTGAACTTGGCGGGTCGCGCGGGTACGAAGCGCCCGTAAGGTCTGAAAAGGGGTATGGCCGGAGCTCTTGGACCCTGGCGATCCGAGGATAGTGAGGTGCGGCGTGAGGCCAGACGGCGACCCCGAGCCCGATGACTACGGGCTGCCCCGAGTCGACGTCGTGGTGCCCGACGACGCACGCGAGCTCGACCGCGACGTGGTCGCCTACCACCGGGAGGAGCGCCGCCGCAGGCGCCGCGACCGCACCCGCCGGCTGCTGCGCCCGTTCACCCGGTACGGGGTGGCCATCCCGATCATCGCGGGGGCGCTGCTCGTGGCGCTGGTCAGCGGGGCGCTGATGACGGTGTTCGGGCCGCGGCCCGCACCCCGCCCCACCGGCAGCCTGCTGGCCCCGCACCCCTCGGCCGCGCCCGGCCGGCTCGGCGGCCTGCTGCCCGCCGGCAACGTCACCGAGGTCTCCGGCGAGCGCCGGACGACCGCGCTGCGCGAGCTGCGTCCGGGCGTGATCGGGATCGTGCCGCCGGCGTGCGGGTGCGAGCGGCTCGTGGCCGAGCTGGCCGCCCGGACCCGGGAGTACGAGCTGAACTTCTGGATGGCGGCCGACCGCCGCAAGGACCCGGCGCCCGCCGCCGAGACGCTCAAGGACCTCCAGGCGCTGGCGGGCAGCGCGCACGGCGGGACGCCCAGGATCATCGACGACGGCCAGGGCATCCTCGCGGGCACCTATGGCAGGCCCCCCGGCTCCCCGGGCCTCACGGCGGTGCTGGTGCAGCCGGACGGGGTGGTGGCGCACGTCCTGTACGCCCCGCAGCCGGGCCCCGAGCTCACCGAAAAGGTCAAGTCGCTCAGCTGAGCGGGTCCGGCAAAAGGCACCCCCGAACCGGATCACGCGTCTGATATCGCTACGCTTCCCCTGGCGTATCTCGCCAACCTGACAAAATCTCACCCCTTTCGCGAGGAGATCGACGCCGTGACCCGAAACAGCCGTCGAGTGGTCGCACTCGCCATCGCGGGCGCCGTCGCCATCGCGCCGGTGATCTCCGGCTGCGGCGCCGGCAGCGAACCCCAGAGTGCCGCTCCCACCCAGCTGACCGAGGGCGTGAACGCCTCGGTGCCCAAGAACGCCGCGACCCCGCAGGTCGACATCCGGAACATGTTCCTGCTCGGTCCCAAGCCCGACCAGAGGCTCGAGGCGGGCGGCTCGGTGCCGCTGTACGCCACGATCATCAACCAGGTCAAGGGGCGCGGAGACCGGCTGGTGAGCGTGAGCTCCCCGGACTTCACCCAGGCGCGGATCACCGGTAACGCGGTCACGCTGCCGGCCGCGCAGCCGTCCGGCGAGGGCACGCCGGTGACGTTGGTCGGCAAGGCCGCGGCGGCCCAGCCGAGCGGCCAGGCCGGTAGCCGGCCGAGCGGGCAGCCGAGTGGCCAGCCGAGTGGCCAGGCGAGCGGGCAGGCCGGCGAGCAGCCGAGCGGGCAGCCGAGCGGGCAGGCCGGCGAGCAGCCGAGCGGGCAGCCGAGCGGGCAGGCCGGCGAGCAGCCGAGCGGGCAGGCCGGCGAGCAGCCTTCGGGGTCGCCGCGGCCGGAGACGTCGGCTACGGGCACGGCGCGTGCGGAAGGGTCGGAGGCGGCCCCGTCCGCTTCGCCTAGCGGGTCGGCCGCCGCGGTGCCGCCGGGCGGCAACGCCCCGCTGATCGTGCTGTCGGGCTTGCGGGCCCCGCTGAACGGCGGCGAGCACCTCCGGGTGCAGCTGCGGTTCGAGCAGGCCGGCGGGATCGAGCTCTCCGTGCCGGTCGTGCCGCAGCAGGGCGAGTACGGCTCCTACACCGCGGTCTCCGCCGGCGTCCCGGTGCCCGGCGCGACCTCCGGCACGCCCGCGGCCCCGGGCGGCGGCCACGGCTCGACTCCGAGCGGCGGCGGCCACGGCAGCGCGTCGCCCAGTGCCTCGCCCTCGTCCGGCGAGACGCCCCCGGCCGGCGGGAACTCGGAGGCCCCCGCGCCGGAAGGCGGTCACTGAGCACCAAGCGGCGACGCGGCCCGCACGGCGACCTGCCGTACGGGCCGCGTTCCGTTTAGGGCTCGAACTTGTAGCCCAGGCCGCGGACGGTGACGATGAACCGCGGCGTGGACGGGGTCTGCTCGATCTTGGCGCGGAGCCGCTTGATGTGGACGTCCAGGGTCTTGGTGTCGCCCACGTAGTCGGCGCCCCACACCCGGTCGATGAGCTGCATGCGGGTCAGCACCCGGCCCGCGTTGCGCAGCAGGACCTCCAGCAGCTCGAACTCCTTCAGCGGGAGCTGCACGCCGTCGCCGCCGACGCTCACCACGTGCCGCTCGACGTCCATGCGGACCGGGCCGGCCTCCAGGATCGCCGGGGCCAGCTCCTCCACCTCGCCCTGGCGGCGCAGCACCGCGCGCATGCGGGCGATGAGCTCGCGGGTGGAGAACGGCTTGGTGACGTAGTCGTCGGCGCCCAGCTCCAAGCCGACGACCTTGTCGACCTCGCTGTCCTTGGCGGTCAGCATGATGACCGGGACGTTGGAGCGGGCGCGCAGCTCGCGGCAGACCTCGGTGCCGGGCAGCCCGGGCAGCATGAGGTCCAGGAGCACGAGGTCGGCACCGTTGCGCTCGAAGATGTCCAGCGCGTCGGGGCCGGTGGCCGCCACGGCGACCTCGAAGCCCTCCTTGCGCAGGTTGTACGACAGTGCGTCGCTGAACGACTCCTCGTCTTCCACGACGAGCACACGGGTCACGGTGTTGCCTCCCGGGCGGTCTCGCTGTCGGCTCCCCCTAGGGGCCGGTCGCTCTCGATGAACGCGAACTCGGTGAACGCGAACGCGGATGGGATGCTCATGGATGCCTGGTCATCGCGCCGGTTCCTTCAAGGTTTTCGGGGAATTTAGGGACATTCAGGGAGTGGGCGGGGTCGGGGAGGAGACGGACGTGCCGCCGCCGGGACGGTCGTCATGACCGGTCCCGGGCGGGCCGTCCTGCGGATCCGCCGGCGTGGGTTCGGTCTCGGGGCCCTCCGCCTCGGACGGCGGCGCCGCCGCGGGGCCGGCGCCGGGGTCGGGCGGCCGGGCGGGCTGGAGCAGCGGCAGCCTGATGGTGAACGTGGAGCCGGAGCCCTCCTTGCTCCACACCGTCACCTCGCCGCCGTGCTTGGTGGTGACGTGCTTGACGATGGCCAGCCCGAGGCCGGTGCCGCCGGTCTGCCGGGAGCGGGCCGGATCGACCCGGTAGAACCGCTCGAAGATCCGTTCCAGATCGCCGTCGGGGATGCCGATGCCCTGGTCGGTCACGTTGATCTCGACATGCAGGTCGTCGCAGCGCCGGGTGGCGACCACCACGCGGGTGTTCTCCGGGCTGTAGGCGACGGCGTTGTCGATCAGGTTGCGCAGCGCGGTGACCAGCAGCTCCTCGTCGCCGCGGACCCGCTGCCCGGCCTTGCCGCCGCCGGTCACCTCGATGTTCTTGGACGCGGCCTTGACCTGGCTGCGGTCGATCGCCTCCTCGATGATCTCGTCCAGGGAGACGGGGTGCAGTTCGGGCAGCGGCTCGTCGCCCTGGATCCGGGACAGCGTCATCAGATCCTGGACGAGGTTGGTCAGCCGCACCGACTCGTGCTGCATCCGCCCGGCGAAGCGGCGTACCGCCTCGGGGTCGTCGGCGGCGCCCTCGACGGTCTCGGCCAGCAGCGACAGCGCGCCCACCGGGGTCTTGAGCTCGTGGCTGACGTTGGCCACGAAGTCCCGCCGGATGGCCTCGACGCGGCGCATCTCGGTGAGGTCCTCGGCCAGTACCAGGACGAGCCCGTGCGTGCCGAGCGGGGCGACGCGGACCGCGAACCAGCGCCCGTCGGCGCGGTGCCGGCCGCGGGACCGGCCGACCTGTATCTCGGTCTCCCGGATCTCACCGTCGCGGCGCACCAGCCGGGCCATCGCCAGCAGCTCGTCGACGACCAGCCGGTCGCCGCTGACCACGCCGAACGCGCGTGCGGCGGAGCTGGCGCGCAGCACCAGGTCCTCGGCGTCCAGGACGACGGCGGAGGAGCGGAGCACACTGAGCACCGACGCGACGCCCGGTGGCAGCCCGCCCTGGGGCGCCGCCGGGGTCGCAACACGTTGGGCTCGCTCGCTCACGCGCACCGCCAATCCAGTCGCGAGCCCGATCGCGAGCCCGGCAAGCCCGGCCAGGCCTGCGACAATCTCGACCTCCACATCCTGGATCGTAAGTGCCCCACGGTCCGTTCCTGCACTATGGGGGTAGGGAACGTGGGCGCGTTCGCCCAAAGTTCACCTCTTTATCCGGGTTGGTTCATGCCGGTCGCAGAGGGTGTGGCGTGGGAGTGTACGCCTCACGGCCCAGCCGAAGCGTCCCCTATTGCACCATTCGTCACTCCATTTTACATTTACCCCACAAATAGCCCTCGATCTCACCCTGGGGAAACCAAATTGCGCGACGCGTACCACGAGGAGCTCGACTCCCTTTCCGACAAGCTGGTGGAGATGACCCGGCTGGTCCGCTCCGCGATGGCCCGTGCGGTGACCGCGCTGCTGGACGCCGACCTGCGGCTGTCGGAGGAGGTCATCAGCGGCGACGAGCACGTCAACAAGATCGACGCGGAGATCGAGGAGACCGTCTTCGACCTGATGGCGCGGCAGCAGCCGGTGGCCGGCGACCTGCGCACCCTCATCACCACCCTGCGGATGAGCGGTGACCTGGAGCGGATGGGCGACCTGGCCGTGCACATCGCCAAGACCGCACGGCGCCGGCACCCCGAGACGGCCGTGCCGCCGGAGCTGCAGGCCACGGTGCTGGAGATGGGCCAGATCGCGGAGCGCATGATCGCCAAGGCGGGCAGCGTGATCGCCTCGAAGGACGTCGAGATGGGCCTGGAGCTCGACGCCGACGACGACGCGATGGACCGGCTGCACCGCAAGCTGTTCGACATGCTGCTGTCGCCCAAGTGGAAGCACGGGGTGGAGCCGGCCGTCGACATCACCCTGGCCGGACGGTACTTCGAGCGGTTCGCCGACCACGCCGTGCACGTGGCCGAGAACGTCGTCTACCTGGTGACCGGCCAGCGCCCCGAAGAGATCATCGACCTCTCCTGATCGGCCCGGACGTGCGCCGGCGGGGCCCCGCGACCGTGCGGGGCCCCCGCCCTGGCATGTGCCAAGGTGCGCGAGGTACGCTCGGGCACCGCATGCTCCTGCAGGCGCAGGGCGGTCTTTCGCAGGAGCCGCCCTGCGCCTCAGGCAGGTGTGCGAACCGCCGTTACTTCTTCCTGCGGCCCCTGCCGCCCTTGGCCTTGCCCTCCGGGGCAGGAGCGGGCGCCGGGGCCGCCGACCCCGCCCCCTGGTTCTTGACCGCCTCGATGGCGGCCTTGGCGGCGGCCGGGTCGAGGTACTCGCCGCCGCGCTTGAGCGGGGCGAAGTCGTCGTCGAGCTCGTACACCAGCGGGATGCCGGTCGGGATGTTGAGGCCGACGATGTCCTCGTCGGAGACGTCGTCCAGGTGCTTGACCATGGCCCGCAGCGAGTTGCCGTGCGCGGCGACCAGCACGGTGCGGCCGGCGGAGAGCTCGGGGACGATCGAGTCGTACCAGTACGGCAGCAGCCGGTCGACCACGTCGGCCAGGCACTCGGTGCGCGGGATCAGCTCCGACGGCAGCCCCGCGTAGCGCAGGTCGTTCACCTGGGACAGCGGGTCGTCGTCCTTGATCGGGGGCGGCGGGGTGTCGTAGGAGCGGCGCCAGGTCATGAACTGCTGCTCGCCGAACTCCTCGCGGGTCTGCGCCTTGTTCTTGCCCTGCAGCGCGCCGTAGTGGCGCTCGTTGAGCCGCCAGGAGCGGCGCACCGGGATCCAGAGCAGGTCGGCCACGTCCAGCGCGATGTTCGCGGTGCGGATGGCCCGCTTCAGCAGCGAGGTGTGCACGACGTCGGGGGTGATGTCGGCGTCGAGCAGCAGGTCACCGCCCTTGGTGGCCTCGCCCTCGCCCTTGGTGGACAGGTCGACGTCCACCCAGCCGGTGAACAGCCCTTCGGCGTTCCACACGCTTTCGCCATGCCGGAGCAATACCAAGGTCGCCATGGCACCGAAGCCTATCGGCCCTTTCCCGGAGCGTCAGTCCGCGGTGCGGTTGGCCGGGTCGGCGAACGAGGCGAAGGCCCGGAGGTTGGCCAGGCTCTCCCCGCGCTTGACCCGCCAGTCCCATTCGCGCTGGATGGAGGACTTGAAGCCGCGCTCCAGGGCCTTGTCGAAGTTCTCGTCGGAGTAGGTCAGGACGCAGCCGAGCAGGCGGTCGATCTCGTCCGGGCTGATGGACGCGAGCGGCACCCGGCCGACCAGGTAGACGTCGCCGATCTCGTCCAGGGCGAAGCCGACGCCGTACATGCGGCCGTTGCGCTCCAGCAGGAAGCGGTAGAACTCGGCGTGGTTCTCGTCGGGACGGCGGCAGAAGAACGCCTCGACGTGCAGGCTGTGGTCGCCGATGATCAGCCAGGTCATGGTCGCCAGCTTGCGCTGCCCGGGGAGCTTGACGAAGAACGCTCCGGGCCGCGGGGTCTCGTACTCCAGCTCCGACGCCCGCAGCGTCTCCTCGATGACGGCCGTGTGGTCTTGGCCGGGCTCACTCACACGCTCGGTCATGCTGTCGCCTCCGCCGGGGTGAGATGGGACAGGGCACCGGTATACACCTCCAGGAGGCGGTCCACGGTGGCGTCCCAGCCGAAGCCGCGCGCGTGTCGGACGGCGTGCCGGGCGAGCCGGGCGCGGTGCGCGGGCTCGGCGTGCAGGCGGCGCAGGACGGCGGCGTAGTCGGCCGGGTCGTGGCCGCGGACCAGGATCCCGGACTCGCCGTCCCGGACGGCGGTGCGCAGCCCGCCGACCGAGGCCGCCACGACCGGGGTGCCGCAGGCCTGGGACTCGACGGCCACCAGCCCGAACGACTCGCTGTGCGAGGGGACGACGGTGACGTCCGCGGCGCGGTACCAGTCGGCCAGCTCGCCCTGCGGGACGGGCGGCTCGGACCGCACGACGTCGCCGATCCCGAGTTGGGCGGCGAGCGCCTCGAGCCCGTCGGGGCGGCAGCGGGCGCTTCCGCTGGGGCCGCCGACCACGGCCACGACGAGCCGTTCGCGGAGGGCGGGGTCGTCGGCGACCATGCGGGCGGCGGCGCGCAGCAGCACGTCGGGGGCCTTGAGCGGCTGGATCCGTCCGACGAAGAGGAGCACGTAGGCGTCCGGGGGGAGGCCGAGGCGTTGCCGGGCCGTGCCGGCGGCCGTGGACGGGAGGGCCGTCTCGGGCTGGAAGAGGGACAGGTCGGCGCCGGGGCTGACGGTCGCGACGCGGGCGGGGTCGGCGCCGTAGAGGTCGATCAGCTCGCGTGCCTCCTCGGCGGTGTTGGCGACGAGCTGGTCGGAGGCGGTGACCGCCTCCTCCTCGCCGAGCACCCGCTCCTCGGGTTCGGGGGCGTCGCCGTCGGCCAGGGCGGCGTTCTTGACCTTGGCCATGGTGTGCATGGAGTGCACGAGCGGCACGCCCCAGCGCAGCTTGGCGGCCTGCCCGGCCTGGGCGGACAGCCAGTAGTGGGTGTGGACGAGGTCGTAGTGGCCCGGGTCGTGGTCGGCCTCGGCGCGCAGGACGGCGGAGGTGAAGCCGCACATGTGGCGGGGCAGCGCGGTCTTCTCCAGTTCCTCGAACGGCCCGGCGACGACGTTGCGCACCAGGACGCCGGGGGCCAGTTCGGTGACGGGCGGGAGCGCCCGCGAGGTGGCGCGGGTGAAGATGTCGACCTCGACGCCGCGGGCCGCCAGCCGCCTGGCCACTTCCACGATGTAGACGTTCATCCCGCCCGCGTCGCCGGTGCCCGGCTGATCGAGCGGTGATGTGTGAACGCTGACCGTCGCGACCCGGTTGATACGACGCGGCACCCGACATCACCTCCGATGGTGCAACCTACCGATGGGAGGCGGTGTTCCCCGGATGTGGGGGTTCTTTACCTTTCGATGGGTTTTGTTAGGGGTGATGCGTCCCCGGGTAGAACGCCGGCCGCCGGGACTGGAAGGCTTGGCCCATGCGTAAGACGGCAGTGGTGACGGGAGCAAGCAGCGGCATCGGGGAGGCCACGGCCAGGCGGCTGGCCGCCGAGGGGTTCAACGTCGTCCTGGCGGCCCGGCGGCGGGACCGCCTGGAGGCCCTCGGCAAGGAGATCACCGAGGGGGTGCCCGGCGCGGGCCGGGTGGCGCCGATCACCCTGGACGTGACCGACCAGGCGTCGGTGGACGCGCTGGCGGCGGCGGTCGCCGACTGCCACGTGCTGGTCAACAACGCCGGCGGCGCGCTCGGTCTCGACCCGGTCGCCCAGTCCGATCCGGCGGACTGGCAGGCGATGTACGACAGCAACGTGCTGGGCCTGCTGCGGATCACCAAGGCGCTGCTGCCCAAGCTGATCGCGAGCGGGGCGGGCCACGTCGTCAACATCACCTCGCTGGCCGCGCACGTCCCGTACGAGGGCGGCGCCGGGTACAACGCGGCCAAGCACGCCGCCGCGGCGGTGCACAAGGTCATGCGGCTGGAGCTGGTGGCCGAGCCGGTGCGGATCACCGAGATCGCGCCGGGGCTGGTGAAGACCGAGGAGTTCTCGCTGGTCCGCTTCCGCGGGGACGAGGAGAAGGCCGCCGCGCCGTACCAGGGCGTGCCCGAGCCGCTGGTGGCCGACGACATCGCCGACTGCGTGGCCTGGGCCGTGACCCGTCCGCCGCACGTCAACATCGACCGGATCGACGTGCAGCCGCGCGTCCAGGCCACCGCGCACAAGGTCCACCGCACCGGCTGAGCCCGGCCCCGCGGGGCGCCGGGCGCGGATCATCCGTCCGTTCCCGGGTATGCGACACGCGAGGGGAGCTTTCGGGGGACGGAGCACGCCATGACCCAGCGGACTTTCGTACTGCCGCTCGATGACGCCGGAGCCGATCCCGCCGCCGTGGGCGGCAGAGGGGCCGAGGTGGCGCGGCTGGCCACGGCGGGGCTGCCGGTTCCCGAGGGCTTCCACGTCACCACCGGCGCCTACGACTACTTCGTGGACGACCACGGCCTGCGCGGGCAGATCCTGTCGATGGTGTCGCGGGTCGAGCCCGACCTGCCGGTGACGGCGGAGGCGGCGGCGCAGCGGATCGCGGCGCTGTTCGAGCGGCACGAGACGCCGATGGAAGTGGCCGGGCCGCTGCGCTGGGCGTACGCGGGGATGGGCGAGCAGGATCATCCGCTGGCGGTGCGGCCGTCGGCGCCGCCGGGGAACCTGCCGGACGCCCCGATCGCCGGACGGCACGACGCCCTGCTGGGGGTGCGCGGGGAGGCGGGGCTGCTGACCGCCGTCCGGCGCTGCTGGGCCTCGCTCTGGTCCGCCCGCGCCATCGAGTACCGCGCCCGCAACGGCGTCGACCACGGCGCGGCCACGATCGCCGTGCTGGTGCAGTCGCTGGTGCACGCCGACTCGGCCGGGCTGATGTCCACGGTGCCGCCCGCCGACGAGGAGGGCGAGCGCGGCCGGGCCGGGCGGATCCTGCTGCACGCGACCTGGGGCCTGGGCGAGCCGGTGGTCGCCGGACGGGTCACCCCTGACGCGGTCGTGGTGGAGAAGGGCAGCGGCCGCGTCGTCGGGCGGCGGATCGCGGACAAGACGACGATGACGGTCCCGTCCGAGCGTCCGATCGGCGGCGGCACGCTGGAGGAGCCGGTGCCGGACCGGTTCCGCCGCGAGCCCGTCCTCAACGCCGACCAGGCGGCGGCGCTGGCCCGGCTGGGCGAGCGGATCGAGGCGCTGTACGGGCGTCCCATGGACATCGAGTGGGTCCTGTACAAGGGCTACCCGTACATCATCCAGGCCCGTCCGGCCGCGAACGGAGGCGGCGCGCGGCAGCCGGCGTCCGGCACGGAGATGTGGAACGACAGCCTCGACGCGGACTACCTGTGGTCGAGCGCCAACATGGGCGAGGCCGTCCCGGACGTGATGACGCCGTGCACGTGGTCGCTGGTGCAGATGTTCATGCACGAGTCGATGGCGGTGCCCGCCGTCCGGGGGCATCGGGCGTACGGCAACATCGGCGGCCGTCTCTACATGAACCTGAGCGTCGCCGCCACGCTCACCGCCTTCTCGCCCGGGGCGGGCACGGACGTGCTCGAGGAGGCGTTCGGCCCGCTGCCGCGCGACGTCGAGATCCCGCGCCTGCCCGTGTCCAGGGCCGAGGCCGTCCGGGACCTGGTGCCGGCGATGGCGCGGACGGCACGCCGGGTGCGGGCCGCCCGCGTGCGGCTCCCCGACTTCCTGGCGTCGTCACCGGGCCGCTGCGCCGCACTGCGGGCCCGGATCAGGGAGGAGACCGATCCGGCGGCGCTGCTGCGCCTGTGGGGGCACGAGGTGCTGCCGCTGTTCGTGGACGCGTGCCACATGCTGGCGGCGGCACGGCGGGAGGGCGGCCCGTCGTTCGTCGCGATGCGCCGCGAGCTGGAGCGGCTGGCCGGCGAGGACGACGCGGACGCGATGCTCTCCGGGCTGGGCCGGCCGGGCGGGCCCGTCCTGGACGTCCTGGGGCCGGTGACCGGGCTGGCGCGGCTGGCCGAGGACGAGCTGGACGAGGAGGCCTACCTGCGGGAGTGGGGGCACCGCGGCCCCCACGAATTCGAGATCTCGCTGCCCCGCCCGGCCGAGGACCCGGCCTGGCTGGAGGAGCAGCTGGCGGCCGGGTCGGGACGGGCGGCGGCCGGGCGGTTGCGGACGCGGCGGGAGGCGAGCCGGGCGGCCTGGCACCGGTTCCGGTCGCGGCACCCGGACAAGGTGGCGGCGACGCGGCGCCGGATCGGGCGCTGGGCGCGGGCGGCGCACCACCGCGAGGCGGCGTTCTCGGAGGCAGTGCGGGTCTACTCGGTGCTGCGCGAGTTCGTGCTGCGGGCCGGGGATCTGACCGGCCGCCGCGACGACCTGTTCTTCCTGACCATCGACGAGATCCTGGCCGTCCTGGACGGCGACGCGCGGCCTCTGGAGCAGGTGTCGGTCCGGCGCGGGACGTACGAGCGCTACCGGGCGCTGGCCCCGTACCCGGCGCTGATCCGCGGCCGGTTCGACCCGGTGGCGTGGGCGGGCGGCCGGGTGCGCCGCACCGACTTCCACGACGCGGCCGAGCCGCTGGCGGAATACCCGCCCGAGCCGTCCGCGGGCGCGGCCGTCACGGGGTTCCCCGGCGTGGCCGGTGTCGTGGAGGGGACGGCGCGGGTCGTGCGGACGCCCGAGGAGGGCGGGGAGCTCGCGACCGGCGAGGTCCTGGTCGCGCACGTCGCCAATGTCGGCTGGAGCCCGCTGTTCCCGCGCGCCGCCGCCGTGGTCACCGATGTCGGCGCGGCGCTGTCGCCCGCCGCGATCGTCGCCCGCGAGCTGGCCGTCCCCGCGGTCCTGGGCTGCGGCACCGCGACGATGCGGCTGCGCACCGGCGACCGGGTGCGGGTGGACGGCGAGCGCGGCACCGTGGAGATCCTCAGCGACGCGGGCGGGGCGAGTCCGCGGGAGCGACTGCTGACCAGGGAAGGGTGACCTCGCCCAGCCGCCAGCGCGCCCGTCCGCCGTACGGGGGCCGGGTGAGCACCGGATGGGCGCGGGCCAGCAGCGACACCGCCTCGATCCAGCGCGCGCGGGGGCCGAACACCGAGTGCGGTGCGGCCATCGCCCAGCAGCGGTCGAAGTCGGCGAGGAGGGCGTGCACGCGCTCGCCGGGCACGTTGCGGTGGATGAGGGTCTTGGGGAGGCGTTCGGCGAGGTCGGACGGGCGCTCCAGCGTGGCGAGGCGGGCGGCGAACGTGATCGTCCGGGGGACGCCGTCCGCGCTCAGGGCGACCCAGACGGCACGGCGGCCGATCTCGTCGCAGGTCCCTTCGATCAGGACGCCCCCGGGCGCGAGCCGGGCGCACAGCTCGTCCCAGGCGCGCCAGGCGGCCGGCTCCTCGTACTGCCGCAGCACGTTGAACGCCCGGACCAGCGCGGGCGGCCGGTCGACGGGGAGTTCGAAGCCGCCGCGCCGGAACGACAGCCCGGCGTACGCGCCGTCCGCCGTGACGGCCTGCCCGGCCGCGACCCGTGCGGGTTCGATCTCGATGCCGACGACCTCCAGCCCCGGCCAGACGGCGCGCAGCCGCGCGTAGAACTCGACGGTGGTGATGGGAGACGCCCCGTAGCCGAGGTCGACGGCGAGCGGCCGCGCGTCCCGCAACGGCCCGGCGGCCTGTGTGGCGGCGATCCACCGATCGACACGCCGCAGCCGGTTGGGCGCGGTGGTCCCCCGGGTGACCTCTCCCCGGGGTTTCTCATGCGTACGGCCCACAGTGCGATTGTCGCCGACGCTTGCCGCTTCCGGTCACCCTCGGGACGCCCGTTGCCAACCGGGGCACCGTCCGTCACCGTCAGGGTTGCACCGGACAAGATCCTCAGTTCCCCCGGAGGCCCCCCGTGTCCGAGGTGTCCCGCCGCACGTTCCTGGGCCTGTCGTTCGCCGCCGCGGTGACCTGGTCGGTCGGCGAGGCGGTGCCCGCCTCGGCCGGATCGCCGGACGAGGTCGCCCGCCTCTTCCAGGTGCGGGGCGTCCGCCGGGCGCCGCAGGTGTTCCCGCAGAGCGTGGCGTCCGGCGACCCGAGCCCCGACGGTGCCGTCCTGTGGACGAGGGTCGCCCCCGAGGTGGCCGGGCAGGTCGCGTACGAGATCGCCGCCGACGAGTCCTTCGGCACCCCGCTGGTCCGCGGCGTCACCGCCGCCGAGGCCGACCGCGACCACACCGTGAAGGTGCGGGTCGCGGCGCAGGCGCTGCGCCCCTGGACGACCTACCGCTACCGCTTCATCGTCGGCGGCACCGCCAGCCGAACCGGCCGCTTCCGCACGCTCCCCGCGCCCGGCGCGACCCTGTCCGGCCTGCGCTTCGGCTACATCTCCTGCCAGGACTACACGAACGGCCACTACACCGCGCTGCGGCACCTGGCGGAGGAGGACCTCGACTTCGTCGTCCACCTCGGCGACTACATCTACGAGACCACCGCCGACGACGGCTTCCAGGGCGCCCAGATACGGGAGATCACGCTGCCGAGCGGCCGGACCACCGCCGAGAGCCTGGACGACTACCGCGCGCTCTACAAGGTCTACCGCTCCGACCCGGACCTGCAGCGGCTGCACGAGCGGTTCGCGATGATCCAGATCTGGGACGACCACGAGTTCGCCAACGACTCCTACGGCGCCTACGACACCGACACCGAGGACGAGGCCGCCAACCACGCGCCGGAGCGGAAGCTGGCCTCCGTGCGGGCCTGGTCGGAGTACTCGACGGCGGGTGCGCGCTTCGACCCGTCCGGCGGGCCGACCGGGGCGCTGACCGTCTACCGGAAGCTGAGTTTCGGCGGGCTGATGGACCTGGTCCTGACCGACGAGCGCACCTACCGCAGCAAGCCGCCGTGCGGGCTCGGGCTGCTCGACATGTACGCGACCGCGGGCTGCCCCGAACGGCTGAACCCGGAGCGGACCATGCTCGGCGCCGAGCAGCGCGCCTGGTTCACCGACCAGATGACCTCGTCCACCGCCACCTGGAAGGTGTGGGGGAACGAGGTGATGTGCATGCAGCTCAAGCTGATCGACATCTACCTCGAGCAGCTGTTCCCCGACCTGCCCGCCGCGCGCCAGGACGGGCGCTTCTCGGTGTTCCTCACCCTCGACCAGTGGGACGGTTTCCCGGCCGAGCGGGCCCGGCTGCTGAGCGCGTTCCGGAAGGTGCGGAACCTGGTCACGATCACCGGTGACCTGCACTCGTTCGGCGCCGGGTACCTGCGGCCCGACTTCGACGACCCGCTCCAGGCGCCGGTCGGGGTGAGCCTGCTGGGCGGCTCGGTGACCTCGGCGAACTTCGTCGAGATGGCGACCTTCGGGCAGGGCGGGCTGATCGTCCCGCCGGAGTCGGACCTCACATGGGCGCTGCGCGGCAGCAACCCGCACCTGGAGTACTTCAACTCCGCCGCCCACGGCTACGTGGTGATGGACGTGACGCCGTCGGGGATCACGGCCACGATGAAGGCCGTCCGGTCGATCCGCACCGCCGAGACGCCGCGCCTCCTGACGCTGCGCACCTTCCGCGTCGACGAGGGCCGTCCCAGCCTGTCGACAATGTCCGCGAAGTAGTGAATTTTCCGCTGTTTCCGGTCCCGTCCGTGTGCAAAAGTCATTTCTGATCACGGGCACGGGAGGCGTACGGGGTGTCGGGCGACAGGCTGAAGCCGCTCCCGTCGCTGCTCCCACTGGTCGCGGCCGGCCTGGGCCGAAGTCCTCGCAGAACACCGGGACGGCCGTGGTGGTGGGGGTCCTGCTGGTCGTCGCCCTCATCTGGGCGATCGCCAATAACCAGGACAAGCCGGACTCGCCGGCCACCGCCCAGGTGTCCTCACCGCGCCCGTCCGCCACCGAGCCGAGCACCCCGGCCCCCGATCCCACCTATGAGGCGTTCGACGAGGTCTCGTCCGGCGACTGCCTGGACGCGTACGCGGACCCGTACGACTTCTTGGAGTGGAGGGACCTTCCGAACGTGGTCGACTGCGACCGGAGCGACGCCTACGTCCGGGTGACCGGGGTGCACCGCAGCCTCGGCGAGTGCGACGCCGACGACCTGGAGGGGGAAGATCAGTGGGGCTACTCCGGCGGCGGTGATCGGATCTACCTCTGCCTGGAGCGGCAGTTCCGCGTGGGCGAGTGCTTCCTGGGCGAGAAAGGCGAGCGGGAGGGCCGCATCTACATCACCCGCCACGGTCTGATGACCTCGTGGGACTGCGGTAAGAACACCCTCCCGAAGAAGTTCGACCACGTCCTCCAGGTCACCGCGCTCACCAGCGGTCGCTGCCCCAGCGGCTCCCTTTCCTGGGACTTCCGCGACGGCAACCTCTGCGCCCGCGCCGTCTGAGGGACCGCCTCGCAGGGCCCCCGGACGCTATCGTACGATATCTTGTACGAGTCAAGGGAGGGGGCGGCAACCATGTCCATTACCGCCAGCGAAGCACGCCAGAACCTGTTCCCACTGATCGAGCAGGTCAATGAGGACCACGCTCCGGTACACATCACCTCCCGCAGGGGGAACGCCGTCCTGATGTCCGAAGAGGACTTCAACTCCTGGACGGAGACAGTGCACCTGCTGCGCTCCCCGAAGAACGCCCGGCGCCTGCTCGACTCCATCGCCCAGGCGGAAGTCGGCAAGGCCCAGCGGCATGAACTGATCGACCCCGACGCGGAGCGTGCGTGAAGATCTCGTTCACGTCGCACGCCTGGGAGGACTACACCTACTGGGCCGAAAACGACCGCAAGACGGTCAAGCGCGTCAACAAGCTGATCGACGACACGATGCGCGATCCCTTCAAGGGCATCGGTAAGCCGGAGCCCTTGAAGGGCGACCTGTCGGGCTACTGGTCCCGGAGAATCGATGACACGCATCGACTCGTGTACAAGCCGACCGACGACGAGTTGATCATCGTCCAGGCGCGATACCACTACTGACGCCCCGCCGCTCCCGCTCCTGGGACTTCCGCGGCGGCAACCTCTGCGCCCGCGCCGTCTGAGCAGACGGCTTCGTAGATTCCTGGTGCCGAAATGCTTCGAACCCGCGCCATGCCAAGCCTCTGCGCCCTGATGACGTGCAGAGTTACGAACTCAGGCGAAGGTCGCGGCTTCCAGCATCGCGATGAGTGACTCGGCTCCGGCCTCAACGTCATAGTCGGCGTCCTGCAGTCGCTCGCCGATGATCGCGTCGATCGCCCCGCCGACGATGAGCGCGAGCGTGCGCGGGTCCGTCCCCGGATCTTGTCCGCGGGCCTTGCGGGCGTCCTGGAGGATGGCGGCGAGCGGCTTCCAGCGGGCTCCTGAATCGGGACGGTCGTCGTTGATCATCGCCTCGATGAGGACGCGGGCGTGGTCCGGGCGGTCGGCCATGTGCCCGACCATCCGCCGCACGTAGGCGGCCGGAGCCTGGTCGGCCGGCGCCGCGTCGACCGCCGCCCCGACGTCGGCCACGAGCGCGCTCAGCACGTGCGCGTGAGCCGCCGCCATGACCGCGTCCTTGGAGGCGAAGTGGTAGAGCACCGCACCCTTGGTGATCCCCGCGGCCTGCGCGATCGACGCCAGCGACGTGGCGGCGTATCCGCGCTCGGCCACCAGGCCGATCGTGATCTCGATGAGCTGGCCGCGCCGTGCCTGCTCGATGAAGCTGAGCGGCTTCTCCCCGGTGCCCGGCGCCGCACGCCTCGCTGCCATGCGACGAAGGTACCCCACCTACGCGTATCCTGACCACAGATCAAAAAACTGACCGACGTTCAGCAGGAGGGATTCGATGGATGATGTCGAGCAAGCGGCGCAGCCGCCCGCGAAGAAGCGCCGCATGTTGAAGATCACGGTCGGCATCCTCGTCGTGGCGGTCGTCGTTCTGGCCTTCGCCCTGCGCAGGCCGTCAGCGGTGGGGCACTGGAGCGGCGCCGCGGGCCACGCGGACTTCATGGCCGCCTACGACAAGGCGATGGCGGACATGCCGAAGCCCGCCCAGACGATCGACGTGCGCACCGGTTTCGGATTCGTGCGGGCCTACCGGTACGAGGGCGCCTCCGACCGGACCGAGCCGCTGGTGCTGCTGCCCGGGCGGGCGTCCGCGTCGCCGGTGTGGGCGGACAACCTGCCGCACCTGCTCAAGCTCGGCGACGTCTACACGATCGATCTACTGGGCGAGCCGGGCAAGAGCGTGCAGGAGGCGCCGATCACCTCCGCCACCGACCAGGCGGCGTGGCTGGACCAGGTGCTCGCCCAACTGCCGGAGAAGTCCTTCCACGTGGTCGGGCTGTCGATCGGCGGCTGGACGGCCACGAACCTCGCCGTCCACAAACCGCGGCACGTCGCCACCCTGACACTGATCGACCCCGCGTACACGTTCTCGAACATCCCGGTCGGCACGGCGATCCGCGCCATCCCCGCCTCCGTGCCGTGGCTGCCGAAGTCCTGGCGCGACTCGTTCAACTCCTACACCGCCGGCGGCGCCCCCGTGGAGGACGTGCCGGTGGCGGACATGATCGAGTCCGGGATGAAGAACTACACGCTGCGCCTGCCGCAGCCCAAGCTCATCGGCGAAGGACCGCTGGGCCGTCTGAAGATGCCGGTGCTGGCGATCCTGGCCGGCAAGTCGGTGATGCACGACGTCGGCGACTCCCGCAAGGTCGCCGAGCGTGTGCTCCAGAACGGGACAGTGAAGATCTACCCGAACGCCTCACACGCGATCAACGGCGAGCACCCCCAGGAGGTCGCCGCCGACCTCGCCGCCTTCCTGGACGCCAATTGAAGCCCGCCGGTTGTTCCCTCTCATCGCCTACATCTCCCCGAGGACTTGGGTTCGCGGCGAAACCAAGGGACGACGTACGGCTCGGCAGGCCGACCGGGGGCAGTGAACGCATCGGCAGGGAGACCGTCGACGAGCAGCGGCGGACGCCGCGCTTGCGTTCGAGCGCGCTCGAACTCCTAGCGTCGCCGGCATGACATCTCAACCAGGGACTCAGCGGACATGGATCATCACCGGCGCGTCGGCGGGCTTCGGCCGTGCCATCGCCGAGTGCGCGGTCGGGCGGGGCGACAACGTGGTGCTGGTCGTGCGGCGGCCCGGGTCGGTGGCCGACCTCGCGGACGCCCACCGCGACCAGGTGCTGGTCGCCGAGCTCGACGTGCGTGACACCGGGCGCGCCGGGGACGTCGTATGGTCGGCGGTCGACCGGTTCGATCGGGTGGACGTGCTGGTGAACAACGCCGGCCGCGGGGTCATCGGCGCGGCCGAGGAGGTCGGCGAGGAGGAGCTTCGCGCGTCTTTGGAACTGCACCTGCTGGGTCCGGCGGCGCTCGTGCGGGCCGTCCTGCCGTACTTTCGCGAGCAGGGGGCGGGCACGATCGTGCAGATGAGCAGCCAGGGCGGGCGCATCTCCTTCCCCGGTGTCGGCGCGTACTCGGCCGGCAAGTTCGCGCTCGAAGGCTGGTCGGAGGCGCTGGCCGGCGAGGTCGCGCCGTTCGGGGTCCGGGTGATGATCGTCGAGCCGAGCCGGTTCCGCACCTCGTTCAACGCGCCCGACGTGCTCGGGTTCGCCGACGCCGGCGCCGCGTACACCGAGCTGCTGGGGGCCGTCCGCAACGACATGGCGAGCGCCGACGGGATTCAGGAGGGCGATCCAGTACGGGCCGCGGAGATCATCGTGGACCTGGTCGCCGGTGACGAGTTGCCGCTGCGCCTTCCGCTCGGGCGTGAGGCGGTCGAGCGCATCGGAAGGTCCTACCGGCAGAACCTGGAGGAGCTCGAACGCTGGGCCCCTACCGCGCGTGCCGCCGACTTCCCCGGCGCCACCGCATCCGCCCGGCCGATCTAGAGTGTCGCCATGGCCACCGACGATCTGATGTCGAAGGCGCTCACCGCCCTCGACGAGGTCGACGGCCCGATGTCGGTCGAGGTAATCCACCGCCTCGTCGACGTCAGCGCCGCCGCCGACCCCATGACCATCAGGGAGGTCGCCGACCTGCTCGACATGTCGCCGCACACGCTGCGCTACTACGAGCGGATCGGGCTGGTCGAGGTGGGCCGCGACGCCAGCGGCCACCGCAGCTACGACGCGGAGGCGGTACGGAGACTGGTGTTCCTGACCCGCATGCGCCTGTCCGGGATGGCCATTCGCGACCTTCAGCACTACGTGCGGCTGGCCGACGAGGGCGACGACACCGTCCCCGAGCGCCTTGACCTGCTGCTCGAACACCGCGACACGATCCGCCGGCAGCTCAAGGAGCTGACCCTGTCGCTGGCGGCGACCGAATACAAGATCGCCACCTACGGCGGCCACACCGGCCCGTCGTCAGCTGGGAAGGCCTGACCCGTCGCCCAGTCGGCACGGTCACCCTCGTCTTCATCACTTCGGCGAAGACATCGGCGACGAAGAGGAACCTTCACGCTTCCTGAAGTCCCCGTGCTCCCGCAATCGGGGAGCAGAGAGAAGACCAGGTCACAGGTGAGAAGGGGTGCAGCCGGACCGCCAGTTGACGCGGGAACTGCGAGGTTATTTCTTACTGGGAATACTCGGGTTCGACGGCCGAGACTTTCGTCTGGTTGTCGGCTCGCCCCTCGGCGAAGGTGACCGTGGTGGCGAGCAGCGCCAGGACGGCGGCGGGAACGCCGAGCAGGGTGATCGAGAGCCGGTCTTGGGACAGACCGCCGAGTACGCCTCCTATCGCGACGCCGACGTAGATCGCGGAGGAGTTGAGGCCAAAGAGCAATGGTGCTGAGGCGGGCGCGATCGTCACCAGCCGGTGTTGCTGCACCACCGACGCCATTCCGTCGGTGGCTCCCCAGATGGCGGCCCAGACGGTGGCGGTGATCAGGTGGCTGACGGTGAGCGGGCTGATCGCGAGCAGCACGGTGCCGCCGACGAGTGCGGCGAGCGAGACTCCAAGCGCTGGAAGCTTGTCCACCAGGTAGCCGGAGAGGAAGTTGCCGGCCAGGACTCCGGCACCCCAGGCGAGCAGGATCACGGTGAGCGCCTGAGGGAACGATCCTGTCGTGGCTTCAGCGGTCATCGCGCCGATGTAGGTGTAGACGGCGTAGTGGCCGGCCATCACCAGCAGCGTCGCCACCAAGATGATGAGCACCTTGGTCTGGCGCAGCGGAGCCAGACGTGCGGTCAGGCTCGTCGCAGGCAACGCCACCTTGGGCAACGACACCGAGATACCGATGGCGGCAACGACGCCCAGGGCGGCGACGGCCCACAGTGTGAGGCGCCAATCGACGCTGCCGATCAAGTTGCCCAGTGGCATGCCCAGCGCGGTGGACAGGGTCAATCCACCGATGACCAGCGCCATCGCACGGCCCCGGCGTTCTTCGGGCGTGATCGCGACAGCTGCGCTCGAGGCGGAGGCCGTGATCGTAGCGGCACCGAGGGCGGCGAGAATCCGAGCTGACAGCACGATCGGATAGTTCGGGCTGAGCGCGGTCGCGACGTTGCCGAGGACGAACACGATCAGCGCCAGTTGCAGAGCCTTGCGGCGATCCAGCGGGCTCAGCAGCCAGCTCAACACCGGCGCCGCGACAGCAAGTGTCAACGCGAACACCGTCACCAACTGCCCGGCCGCAGGGATGCTCACGTCAAGGTCGGCGGCGATGGCCGGCAAGAGCCCGGCCATCACGAAGGCGTCGGTACCGACCGCGAAGGTGGCCAGCGCCAGCGGAAGCAGCGGCCGCACGAGGTGCCGGGACCCCTGTGGACCTGATTCTCCGGTATCGATGCGACTCAAGCGTGGTCTCCTGCCTCTTGGGACAGGCTGAACTCCACGTCCTGATCATCGGTGCAATGGGCGTACGCACCGGACGGGATCGTCACGGGTTCCTCTGCCGTACCGCCAAGTGCGCGCACCCGAGCGACAGCGGCTTCGATGTCATCGACGGCGAAGAAGATCCGCGGGTGTCGCGACGAATCATCGTGCGGTGCGCCGCCCATCGGCTCGGGCCCCTGGATCATCGAGTAGCCCGGGAAGTTGCCCTCGTAGAACGTCCAGCCGAACAGCGAGCCCCAGAACCGCCGGGTCGCCGCGATGTCACTGCTCGGCACCTCGAAGTACGTGACGTTTCCGCTCATGACTTGGCTCCTCATGTCAGTATGCTGACATCCACGTTATGTCAGACTACTGACATGGAGCAAGAGACAGTCGGCGATCTAGAGCTATCTGTGGGCTACGTCCTCAAACAGGTGCACGCCTCACTGCGCACCGCGATGGACGAAGCCCTGCGGCCACTGGACCTGACCGTTCCCCAATACGCGTGCCTCGAGCTGCTCGGCCAGAACCCCGGGCTGTCCAACTCCGAACTCGCCCGCCGCGCCTTCGTCACCCGCCAGTCGATGAACCTCGTCCTACGCCGGCTACAAGAGCGCGGCCTGCTCACCCGTCCTGATCAGGCACCCCATGGGCGAGCGCTGCCCACCGAACTCACCCAGGACGGCCAGACGATACTGCGCAAGGCCAGCGTGGCCGCCCGCGCCGTCGAAAAGCAGCTGTTCTCACCCTTGTCCCGGGAGCAGCAGCTCCGACTACGTGAGGACCTCGCCGCATGCGTGGCCCCTTCCCCCACAAGCTAGGCCCGCGCCTGTCAGAACCACGTCGTCACACCACCGGTGTCGAAACCGGCCGACATGCCGCTGTATGGATCTCTCCTGCTGTCGAACCTCATCGACAAATGGTGTCGGTCGGTTCTGACCGACAAAGCCACGAGGCTCCGCCGATGTCCACCCGGCCCCGACCATGATCGTTCTCACCGATAACCGCTGTACCGATGTTCCCCGAGGCCGAACGACGCGCCAGCCCTCGCCGACGAGCGCCAGGCCAAGCGTCTCCAGGAGTTCAGCGTCGCTCATGTGCTGCCCCCGACACCGGGCATGCGGGGCTCAGGCCGGGCGCACCGGCCGAGACAGGCGCCGACTCCGATCTGGGCCACACAGGCAGACGGCTGTCTGAGGGTTTCGGGTCGTCCGACCTCCGGGTCGACACGGAACCCGGGCACATGCCCGCGCAGCTCGTCCCATCTGGTTACGACGGGCCACGCGGGCGACGGCGGCCAGGGAGCGGTACCGACCTACAGGTCGAGCTTGCCGGCCTTGACCTCGCGCAGCAGGCCCGCGAAGGACTCCGCAGGAAAAGCCAGCTTCGGCCCCGCCGGATCCTTGGAGTCACGTACGCCAACGCGGGCTTCCAGCTTGGCCACCTCGACGCATGCCCCTTGCTCGTTGTCGGTGTACGACGACTTACGCCACTCAGCCATCGATGCCCTCTCTGATTTTGTGGAGCACGGCCAGCGAATCGACCTCGTTCAGGGCCTTGTCGCTGATCCGGTCGAAGCTTGTACGGTACCCAGCTATCTCTCCGGGGTCTTCGATCAGTCTGCCAGGCCCCACGGTCGATGTGTACGGGTGATCCAGCCCGTCCGGAGTCGTGTAGATCAGGAACGATCCGTCGCGGCCGTCGTGCGGGCCCGCCCTCAACTCCACCACGCGAATCGTGAAGTCGGCGGCCATAGCGATCAGGCGCTCCAACTGGGCACGGTGCACCTCAGGACCGCCCACGGGCAGTTCCAGGGCGGAACGGTCGATGATGGCGCGCACGAGTGGGGGCGGTGTCCGCTGGAGCATCTCCTGGCGCCTGATCCGTGCCTGGACCGCCTCCTCTGCATCCGCCCTCTTGGCCGCGAGGAAGGCCGCTCGGGCGTACTCGGAAGTCTGGAAGAGCGCGGGCACCCAGCCGAGCGACCAGATGCGGGCCTGGGTCGCGACCTCGGCGATGGCGTTGATCTTTTCGCCCCAGTCGGAGTCGTGGCGCGATTTGGCCAGCCGGATGATGCGCCCGAGGTGGTCCCCGAGCTCCCAGGCTCGATCGATCTTGTCCGCGTCCTTCTCCTGGAGCTTCGATTCACCTGCCTCGATTTTCGAGATCAACGAGCGATCCTTTCCGAGGAGCTCGGCGACGTCCCTGTGGCTGGCTTCGCGCGCCTTTCACTGTTTCTGCAGCTCAATGGCGGCCCAGTCGAACATGTTGCGGTCGGGGTCGAGAATTCTCGCGTTGCCGGACATGGACCCTCCTGTTCTCGGAGAAGGTGAATTTCTTGAATTCACCTTCACAAGCTAAGGCTTGGCGGGGCAGTCTGTGGCGCAGACCACAGAACGGGGAGTAACGAGATGACTCCGAAGGATTACCGGAACGAGAGGGTGCCGTTCATCAGCCCGCAGGACCCGCTGCCGGAGATGCCCGAGCCCACAGGACGGTGGGGAGCGCCGTTCATCACCTACAGGGGCGGGCAGTCGGTCTGGACGGCCTGGCGGCGCCATCCCCTGACCGCCGCCGAGAGCGGGGCCGGGCTGACCCGGAACGTCTTCGGCGACACCGGGGAAGAGGTCAGGGAGAAGATCCGCGAGCAGGACGACAAGGCCGACGGGCTGTCGCCGCATCACTCGTACCGGAGCCCGACCCCGTGAGGCCCTGGGGAACCGCTCTCATTGAGGGCATTGTGTGGATGATCGCCCTGGCTGCTGGGTTCTCGTTCGCAGGTGGCCTGGTCGGCGCTTGGTTCCATTCGAGGCTACATCGCTGCCATCCGGGCCGCCATGGAATCCCTTCAAGCCGCTCCAGGAAGGCGGCGGTGGAACAACGCCCGCGCCCTGCTTCCAGAGGGCCGATCTCCTCCGGGGGCGGGGCCGAGCCTCCCCCCGCCTCCCCCGCCCCCGGAGGCTCCGCCTACACGTCCCCGAGGACCTGGCGGCAAGGCTGAGGGCGCGCTCCCTGGGAGCGGGCGACCGTACGACGTTCAAACCCGCGGTCCCGGGAAGCCCCACCGACCCGGGACCGCGGAGTCACCATGGACGGCACGGGCGCCGCGCGCCAGCGCTCACCGAATGGTCGGACATGTGCCGCTTTGCGGTGTTCGGACAGATGTCGCGGGTGGGCCGCACTCCCGCATACGGAAGCCCCGGTGTTCGGTTCAGCGGGCTTGGCGCCACCCGGTGAACGGGATTCGGTTCGGGGTCCTTTACGGTGCTCTCAGGTGTCCGATCCCGGGAGGAATACCGGATGGCGCAGCTCGACCTGGCGACACTGCACGAGGCGATCGCCGCCGCCGTGCCCGACCGTGAATGCCTGATCTGGCGGGACCGCAGGATGACCTGGCGCGAGGTCACCGAACGGACCCGGCGGCTGGCGCACGTCCTGCACTCCCACGGCCTGGGGGTGCACGGCGACCCGGCCGCGGCCCGGCCCTGGGAGTCGCCGCACGACCATATGGCGCTCTACCTGCACAACGGCCCGGAATACCTGGAAGGGCTGCTCGGCGCGCACAAGGCCCGAGTGGCCGCGTTCAATGTCAACTACCGGTACGTGGACGACGAGCTGGCGCAGCTGTTCCGCGACTCCCGGCCCCGGGCCGTTCTGTACCACGCCCGTTTCGCCGACGTGATCGGCCGGGTGGCGCGCCTGCTCGACCCGGCGCCGCTGCTCATCCAGGTCGCCGACGACTCCGGGCACGAGCCGCCGCCCGGCGTGCTCGACTACGAGACCGCCCTGGCCGAGGCTCCCGAAGAACCTCTGGACGGCGTCCACCCTTGTCCGGACGACCTGCACATCCTCTACACCGGCGGAACCACCGGCCTGCCCAAGGGCGTGCTGTGGCGGATCGGTGACCTGATCGCCGGTCCGCTCGCCCTCCGTGAGGACGATCTCGGCGCCGCCGTGCGGGCGGCCGCCGAGGCCGACGGCCGAGTGCTGATCGGGCCGCCGCTCATGCACGGCGTGGGCACCTGGTCGGCGCTCGGCGGCTGGTGCGCCGGGGCGTGCGTGATCTTCCCCGACCGGGTGGACGGCCTGGATCCCGACGACCTGCTGACCACCGCGGCCCGCGAGCGCGCCACCAGGATGCCGCTGGTCGGCGACGCGTTCGCGCGGCCGCTCGCGGACGCGGTGGAGCGCGGCGACCACGATCTGACCGCGCTCCGCACGATGGTCAACTCCGCGGCGGCGATCGACCCGGGCGTGGAGCGGCGGCTGCTGGCCGGGATGCCCAACGCCCGGATCACCGACGTGCTGGGCTCGTCCGAGTCGGGCTTCCAGGTCACCCGGCGCGGCACCGGGAACCGCCCGTTCCGGCCCGCGGACGGGACGACCGTCCTCAACGCCGACCTCACCCGGCGGCTGGAGCCGGGTGAGGCGGAGGTGGGCTGGCTGGCCAAGGGCGGCGCGATCCCGCTCGGCTACCTCGGCGACGCCGAGCGCTCCGCCGCCACCTTCCGTGTGGTGGACGGCGAGCGGCTGGTGATCGCGGGCGACCGCGCCCGGCTGCTGGCGGACGGCATGGTCGAGGTGCTCGGCCGCGAGGCGACCGTGATCAACACCGGTGGCGAGAAGGTGTTCGCCGAGGAGGTCGAGGCGGTGCTGCGCGCCCTGCCCGGGGTGGCCGACGCGCTGGTCGTGGGCCGTCCCAGCGAACGCTGGGGGTCGGAGGTGGTGGCGGTGCTGCGGCCCGCGGCCGCGCCCGGCGACGACGACCTGCGGGCCGCGTGCGCGGAGCGGCTGGCCCGCTACAAGATCCCGAAGGTGTTCGCGCGGACCGACCGGTCGCTGCGCCTCCCCAACGGCAAGGCGGACTACACCGCGGCGCAGGAGATCATTGCCCTATGCCGGACCTGAGTTCCCTGCTCGCCGACCTGACCGCCGAGGGCGAGTCCCTTGACGAGTTGGCGGCCGCGGCGCCCGACTGGACCGTCCCGACGCCCGCCGAAGGCTGGACGATCGCGCACCAGATCGCCCACCTGGCCTGGACGGACCGGCAGGCCGTCGTCGCGGCCACCGATCCGGACGCGTTCGGCGAGCTCCTCGCCGGAGCGACCGCGCGCCTTGTCGACGAGAGCGCCGCCGCGGGCGCCGCGGAGAAGCCCGCCGACCTGCTGGAACGCTGGCGCGCCGGCCGTCGCGAGATCATCTCGGCGCTGGCCGCGGTGCCGTCCGGGACGCGGCTGCCCTGGTTCGGGCCGCCGATGAGCGCGGCGTCCATGGCCACGGCGCGGATCATGGAGACCTGGGCGCACGGCCAGGACGTGGCCGACGCGCTGGAGGCCGTCCGGGAGCCGACGGCGCGGCTGCGGCACGTCGCGCACATCGGGGTCCGGGCCCGCGACTTCGCGTTCCGCAACCGCCGCCTGGAGCCCCCGGCCGAGGAGTTCCGGGTGGCGCTGGCCGGGCCGGGCGGCGAGGAGTGGACCTGGGGGCCGGACGGCGCCGCGCAGTCGGTCACCGGGCCCGCGCTGGACTTCTGCCTGCTGGTGACGCAGCGCCGCAACCGCGCCGACCTGGCCGTCACCGCCCATGGCCCGGACGCCGTCCGCTGGCTCGAGGTGGCCCAGGCCTTCGCCGGCCCGCCCGGCGGCGGACGGCCGCCGAGGGGTTGACCGCATTTTGGCGTTAGCCTCCGGCGCCCACGGACATGTCATGGGCATGACGATCCTCATCGCCTACGACGGGTCGGAGGACGCCCGCGCCGCCATCGCCTACGCGGGGGCCCACGTCCGGCCGGAACCGGCCGTCGTGGTCACCGTCTGGGAGCCGCCGCTGACCCGGCTGGCCTCGTCGGTGATCGCCATGGAGGCGGTGCCGCTGCCGGACGAGGGCGAGCAGTTGGAGGAGGACCGGCAGGCCACGGGCGTGGCGCAGCAGGGCGCCGACCTGGCGATCGCCGCCGGGCTGCCCGAGGCGACCGCACGCGCCGAACCCGGCGCCGGCCCGGTCTGGGCGACCGTCGTGGACGTCGCCGAGGAGCTGGACGCCTCCCTGGTCGTGCTCGGCTCGCGCGGTCTGTCGGCGATCGGGTCGCTGCTGCTCGGCAGCGTGTCGCACCGCGTGCTGCACCACGCGCGCCGCCCCGTGCTCGTCGTCCCGCCCCGCCACCGCTAGTCAGGTTGTGATGGCCTGCTCGAATGCCTCGTAGGCGTCCTGGGTGAACAGCACGAACCGGGCGTCGTTGATTTTCGTGGGGGTGGACCGGACGGTGTGCACCGCTATCCGCGCCGCGTCGTCCACCGGCCACCCGTAGATCCCCGCCGACACCGCAGGGAACGCGATCGACTCGATGCCCAGCTCGTCGGCGATCCGCAGCGCCTCGCGGTAGCAGGAGGCCAGCTGGTCGGAACGGTCCTCGGCGGCGGAGTAGACCGGGCCGACGGTGTGGATCACCCAGCGGGCGGGCAGCCGCCCGGCCGTGGTCGCCACCGCCTGCCCGGTCGGCAGGCCGCCCCCGTAGTGGGACGCGCGGAGCTTGCGGCAGTCGTCCAGGATCTCCGGGCCGCCCTTGCGGTGGATGGCGCCGTCGACGCCGCCCCCACCGAGCAGCGTGGAGTTGGCCGCGTTGACCACCGCGTCCACCTCCTGCTCGGTGATGTCGCCCTGGACGAGACTTATCCGCATACCCGGTGTCCTTCTGTCGGCCGAACCCTGGCAATGCTGAAGCCTGCTCTGCGACAGCGCGGCGTAAACCCGTTCGTCGCACCGTGGTCAGGGCGCGGTCGGCGAGCCCCGCTCAGTCGTTGTGATCGGTGTCGGCGAGGATCTTGCCGGTGGCGGCGTCCACGTTCAGCCCGCGCTGCCCGCCGCCCGATTCGGTCACGTCGACCTCCCAGTAACGGCCGTCCTCGAACTCGACCGAGGTGACCTTGCCGGGCGCGGGGCGACGCGCGACCCGCGATCGTGCTGGGCGACCTGACCGTCGACCCGGCGTCCCGGCGGGCCCGGCGCGGGGAGGCGGAGGTGGAGCTGACCGCCAAGGAGTTCGCGGTGCTGGAGCACCTGGCGGCCAACGCGGGCCAGGTGGTGTCCAAGGCGCAGATCATCGAGCATGTCTGGGACTTCGCCTACGACGGCGACCCGAACATCGTCGAGGTGTACGTGAGCGCGCTGCGGCGCAAGATCGACGCGCCGTTCGGGCGCCGCTCCATCGTCACCGTGCGCGGCGCCGGCTACCGCCTGGCCGCCGACGGCGGACGGAGGTGATCGGGGTGCGATCGGTCCGGGCGCGCACGACGGCGGGCGCCACCGCCGTGGTCGCGGGCGCGCTGATCGTCGCGGGGCTGGCCGTGGTGCTGCTGCTGCGCGCCAACCTGGCCGGGCAGGCCGGTCTCCAGGCCGAGGTGGCCGCGCGCGAGGTGGCCGCGCAACTGGCCGCCGGCACGTCCTACGACCGGCTGGAGCTTCCCGACGCCGAGGAGCACCCGGTCCAGGTGATCGACTCCCGTGGCCGCGTCCGCGCCGCCGGCGACGATCTGCGGGCCGTCCACGCCGCCACGCCGGACGGCGACGACGATGACGAGCGCGACATCGGGCACGCCACCGGGACGGCGACCGTCGACGACGGCACCGGCGACTACCGCTTCGCCTACCTGCGGGTGTCCACGCCCGGCGGCGAGACGGTGACGGTGCGGGCGGGCGCGGGACTGTCCACCAGCCGGGAGGCGGTCGGGACGGTCGCCCGCGCGATGCTGTTCGGCCTGCCCGCCCTGCTGGCCGTGGTCGCCGCGGTCACCTGGCTGGTCACCCGGCGCGCGCTGCGCCCGGTCGAGGCGATCCGCGCCGAGATGGCCGCGATCACCTCCTCCGGCGACCTGGCCCGCCGCGTCCCGGAGCCGGGCTCGCGGGACGAGGTGGCCGATCTGGCGGCCACCACAAACGCCACCCTCGCCACGCTGGAGGAGTCGGTGGCGCGGCAGCGCGGCTTCGTCGCCGACGCCTCGCACGAGCTGCGCAGCCCGATCGCTTCGCTGCGGACGCAGCTGGAGGTGGCCACCGCGCATCCCGAGCTGCTGGACTTGCCCGGGCTGACCGACGACGTCGTGCGGCTCCAGCATCTGGCCGCCGACCTGCTGCTGCTGGCGCGGCTGGACGCGGGCGACCGGCCGTCCCCGGCCGAGTCGGGCCGGCCCGTGGAGCTGGCCGACCTCGTCCGCGAGGAAGCGGCGAGGCGCGCCACGGTCACGGCGGAGGTGACGGCCGAGCCGCGCACGCCGGGTCCCCGCGGGCGGGTCGGGCGCGTCCTGGGGAACCTGCTCGACAACGCGGAACGGCACGCCGCGGGTGTTGTCCTCCTCACATTGACGGAGCGGGACGGGCGGGCGGTGCTGCGGGTCGAGGACGACGGACCCGGTGTGCCGGCGGCGGATCGGGAGCGGATCTTCGAGCGATTCGTCCGTCTGGACGACGCCCGCGCACGCGATGAGGGCGGTGCGGGCCTCGGCCTCGCCATAGCGCGTGACCTGGTTCGGGCCCAAGGGGGTACGCTCGCGGTGGGTGAGGCCCCCGAAGGGGGAGCGCTCTTCGAGGTGCGGCTGCCGCTATTTGATTGAAGGCTGTACCACGAAGAGTGGGACATCGATGACCGTCCGTGGTCCACTGGAACCGGCGAGTGCACGTCGAACTCGCCGGAAGTCTGCCTAAGCTGCCAGTTGGGACGACCACAATGGTGTGCAAATCGTGGAGGTACCCCCCTTGAAGATTCTCGTCGCCGGAGCGACCGGCGTGGTGGGACGCCGGCTGGTCCCGTTGCTCGTCCAGGCGGGCCACGAGGTCGCCGGGACGACCCGCCATGCCGAGCGCGCCGGGTCCATCGCCGACCAGAACGCCCGGCCCGTGGTCGTCGACATGCTCAACGCGAAGGCGGTGCGCAAGGTGGTCGCCGCCGCGCGGCCGGACGCGGTCATCCACCAGCTCACCGACCTGGCCGACGAGGACTTCGCGGCCAACTCCAAGTTGCGCGTGCACGGCACCCGCAACCTGGTGGAGGCGGCCGGGAAGGCCGGGGTGGAGCTGATGATCGCGCAGAGCATCGCCTGGTGCTACGTCCCCGGCGAGCGGCCCGCGGTGGAGAGCGACCCGCTGGACACCACGCTGCCCCCGTACGAGGGGATCAGCGCGCTGGAGGAGACCGTCGCGAGGATGCCGCGCGGCGTCGTGCTCCGCTATGGAGCGCTTTACGGTCCGGGCACGTGGTACGCGCCGGACGGGGCGATCGCCGAGCGGGTGCGCGCGGGCAGCCTGCGCCCGGCGCCGTCGTGGACGTCCTTCGTGCACGCCGACGACGCGGCCTCGGCGGCGCTGGCAGCGCTGGACTGGCCGGCCGGGCCGGTCAACATCGTCGACGACGAGCCCGCCATGACGGCCGACTGGCTGCCGGTCTACAGCGCGGCCCTGGGCGCGCCCATGCCGGGCGCGGGGCGGCACGCGGCCACCATCGGCCGTCCGGTGTCGAACGCCAAGGCGCTGAGCCTGGGGTGGAAGCCGCAGGTGCCGTCCTGGCGCACCGGCTTCGCGGACATGGGCTGAGTCAGGAGAGCTGGAACGACCGCTTGGCAAGGCCGTGCCAGAAGCCGTCGATGACGGCTCGCCGCTCCTCGCCGTCGGCGGCGCCCAGCGCGACGAACAGCGGGGCGAAGTGCTCGGTGCGGGGGTGCGCGATCTGGGCGGCGGGCGCCTTGGCGCGGAAGTCGAGCAGCGCGTCCACGTCCCCTGAGCGCACGGCCTGGTCGGCCCACTCGTCGAACTCGGCCGACCACCCGGGCGGGGGTGCGTCGGGGCTGGGACCGATCGCGCTCAGATTGTGGGTGGTGAAGCCGCTGCCGACGACGAGGACGCCCTGGTCGCGCAGCGGGGCCAGGCCGCGGCCGAGGTCGTACAGGCGCTGGGGTTCCAGCGTGGGCATCGACATCTGCAGCACGGGGATGTCGGCCTCGGGGTACATCTCGGCCAGCGGGACGTAGGCGCCGTGGTCGAGTCCGCGCTGCTCGTCCTGGTGCAGCCCGGGGATGAGTCTGCGCAGGTCGTCGGCCAGCTCGGGGGCTCCGGGGGCGTCGTACCGGACTTCGTAGTACCGGCGCTCGAAGCCCCAGAAGTCGTACACCAGCGGGACGGGCCGGGTGGCGCCGATGCTGAGCGGCGCCTCCTCCCAGTGCGCCGACACCATGAGGATCGCGGCGGGCCTGGGCAGCCCGGCGGACCAGCGGGCCAGCTGGCGCGTCCACACGGCGTCGTCGGCCAGGGGCGGCGCCCCGTGGCTGAGGTAGAGCACCGGCATCCGGCTCATCGCACCTCCAACGATTGAAAGTTCAAGAGTCCATGATACTTGAGCATTCAATAATTCGCTAGACTGGGTGCCATGACCCGCTGGCTGGACGACGAAGAGCAGCAGACCTGGCGCGCGTTCCTGTGGACCTCCCGGCTCCTGACCGAGGCCCTGGACCGCCAACTCCAGCGCGACTCGGGCATGCCGCACACCTACTACGTGATCCTGGCGATGCTGTCGGAGGCCCCCGGGCGCGCGATGACCATGACCGAGCTGGCCGCGATGACCCGCTCGTCCCCGAGCCGCCTGTCACACGCCGTCGCCCGCCTGGAGGAATCCGGCCGCGTCCGCCGCGTCAAGCCGCCGAACGACCGCCGCACCACCATCGCCGAACTGACCGACGCGGGCTTCGCCCTCCTGGAGGAAACCGCCCCCGGCCACGTGGCGGAAGTCCGCCGCCACCTGTTCGACCCGCTGACCCGCCAGGAGGTCCTCCAGCTGAGGGAGACCCTCAAGACCCTCCTGGCCAAACTGGACCCGGACGGTCAAACCCCAGACATCTTCGGCGAGTCCACCACCTAGGAAGGACCGAGCCTTGGAGATCGTCAAGAAGACCGGCCCGCCGACCGGGCTGCGCCGCACGCTGTGGCGGCTCCCCATCCGGCTGTACCGCATGGGGCTGGGACCGGTGCTGGGACGCCGCATCATGCTTCTCACCCACACCGGCCGCGTCTCGGGCCGGCGGCGCCAGGTCGTCATCGAGGTCGTCCAGCGCGACGAACACGGCTACGTGGCGGCCTCCGGGTTCGGGCCGCGCGCGGACTGGTACCGCAACGTCATGACCGACCCCGACGTCACCGTCCAGATCGGCGGGAAGATCCTCAAGGCGACCGCCACGCCGATCCCGACCGACGTGGGCGCCGAGATCATGGCGACGTACGCGTCGCGCCACCCGGTCGCGGTCCGGCGGCTGTGCAAGCTCATGGGCTTCGCGGTCGACGGCGGCGTGGACGATTACCGCGAGGTCGGCCGACGCATCCCATTCGTACGGTTCACGCCCCGCACCACTGGCATGTCAGGCGCGTAGGCCGGCACGTCGAGCCGGGGGCGGCGGAGACGCGCCCCGGAGTTCCAGCACCGCCCGGCCGGGCAGAAGTCGGTTGTCGACCCTGGCGAACAGATCATTCACGACCGAACAGGTTGTTGAAAGGAGCTGTGATGGGACTGGGCAGGCTGCTGCACGCTCACACCGACGCCGGCGGGACGATCGATCACCCGCGCGCCTACGAGCTCATGGCGGAGATCGGCTACCTCGGGCGCCGCCGGGAGGTCTTCACCCGGCTGGCCGCGCTGTCGGGGGTACGGCCGGGCCACCAGGTGCTGGACGTCGGCTGCGGCACCGGCTACCTGACCCGGATCATGGCCCCGGTCGTCGGCCCGGCCGGGCGGGCGACCGGCATCGACCCGTCCACGCCGATGATCGAGTACGCCCGGCGGCGCGCCCCGGGCAACTGCTCCTACCTGGTGGGAGAGGGCCAGGCGCTCGAACTGCCCGACGCCGCCTTCGACGTGGTGGTGTCCAGCCTGGCCGTGCACCACATGCCGTCCGCCGCGCGCGGCACCGCCATGCGGGAGATGTTCCGGGTGCTGCGACCGGGCGGCCGGCTGCTGATCGCCGAATTCCGCCCACCGGCCAATCCCCTGCTCACCCGCCTGGTAGCGCTCCTGTCGGGCCCGGCGATGCGGCACAGCCCCCAGGACCTGCTCGGCGACCTGATCCCCGAAGCCGGATTCCAGGTCCATGACAAGGGCGACCTGCCGGTCATGCTGGCCTACGTGCGGGCCTCACGACCCGCCGCCTGAGACGACGACCTCGCGCGAGTCGGCGTCCGGATGGGCGGCGGCCATCAGTCGCTCGCCCTCCTCGACCAGCTCGGCCTCCGGGGCCGGGGCGAAGAGGTCGACGCGCAGCGTCACCGCGCGGCGCTTCCGCTCCATCTTCCACATGCCGTGGACGAAGCCGTCCACCAGCACGGTCGCGCGGATGATCCCGTTCACCGTGAAGACCCGCGCGCGGTGCTCCGCGGTGATGATCCGCGCCCGGTCGGCGTGCGAGAGCAGCAGGTTGTCGAAGTCCGGGACGTACCGGACGGGCGCCGGCACCGAGGGGTCGGGACGCGGCGCCCCGGGCAGGTCGTAGAGGGTCCGGCCGTTCTCATCGCGGAACGTGACGAGCTCGGCGCCGAGCCGTTCCACCACCTCGCCAAGGCGGGTCAGCCCGGACCAGTGCTGCGCGTCCTGGACGGTCGCCGGCCCGAACGCCGCCAGGTAGCGCAGCACCAGCCCGTCCACCGACGGTTCGGCGTCCAGTGGACGGCCCAGCCAGGTCTCCAGGGTCGTGTGCCGGGCGATCCCGCTCGCGCCCCAGATGCCGCGCGGCGGCACCTGGACCAGCGGGAGCCTGAGGCGGACGGCCCAGGCGAGCAGCTCGGGGTCCGGCCAGCGCTCGGCCAGCATCGCCCGCAGCTCCTTGTCGGTACGGGGCTCCTCCTCCAGGAAGCGGCGCGCGGCGTCCTGTACGGGCTCCAGGTCCACGTTCTTGATCGCGCCGCCCCGCCCGCTCAGCAGGTAGCGGTCGAGGACCGGCTGGATCAGCGGGCGGATCGCCGCCGCGTCGCGGGCGCTGACCAGGTGCAGGGTGCCCCGCATGAGCACCGTCCGCAGCGCCCGCCGCTCGGTCGTCAGCTCGGCCAGCTCGCCGAACGCGAAGTCCTCCAGGCGGCTCCACAGGCCGACGTACGGCGGGTTGGGCGCCTGCGACTGCAGGCCGACCAGGCGCTCGATCGCTTCCAGCGCGGGCAGCCGGTGCCGCCGCAACAGCATCTGCCGTGCCAGCAGCGCCCGATTGAGCGCCCGCCTTCCGAGCACCGGTTCAGTCGTTGTCTGAGGCGCCGCCAGGTCCATGCGCTCATCATCGCCGATCCGGGGCGTTGACGGACGACCCCACATGAACGTATGTTCATGAACATGTGTTCATATCAAGTGGTGAACGAGGGGCAGGCGGCGGCCTGGAACGGGTACGAGGGGCGGCACTGGGCCGACCACGACGCCCGCTACGACGCCGTCAACAGCGGTTTCAACGAGTTCGTCCTGGACGCGGCGGGGATCGGCGGGCGGGACCGGGTGCTCGACATCGGGTGCGGCAACGGCCAGCTCACCCGCCAGGCGGCCCGGCGGGCCGGGGCGGCGATGGGCGTCGACCTCTCGCTGCCCATGCTGGAAAGGGCCCGGGAGCGGGCGCGCGAGGAGGGCGTCGGGAACGTCCGGTTCGAGCAGGGGGACGCGCAGGTCTTCCCCTTCGAGCCGGGCGGGTTCGACGTGGCGCTCAGCCGGTTCGGGATCATGTTCTTCGCCGATCCGGTCGCGGCCTTCGGCAACGTCCGGTCGGCGCTCGGGGACGGCGGCCGGCTGGCGTTCGTGTGCATGACCTCGCACCAGGGCACCGACCTGGGCACGATGTTCGGAGCGATGGCCCCGCACCTGCCGACTCCGACCGGCGAGGACGGGACCGGCCCGACCTCGTTCGCCGACCCGGCGAGGACCGGGGAGGTGCTCGGCGAGGCCGGGTTCCGGGACGTCACGAGCACGTACGTGGAGGCCGAGCAGGTCTGGGGACGGGACGTCGCGGACGCGGTCGGGTTCCTCGGCGCCTGGGGCCCGGTCAAGTACCACCTCGGCCTCGTCGATCCGGAGTCGGCGGCGAAGGCGCGCGAGGCCCTGGCGCGGGTCCTGGAGGGTTTCGAGCGGGACGGCGCCGTCCGGACGCGCGGCACGGCGTGGCTGGTGACGGCGCGATGCTGAAGCGGGTCGTGATCTTCGGCGGGTACGGGGCCGTGGGACGGGAGGCGGCCAAGGTCCTGGCGGTGTGGTTTCCCGAGATCGTGGTCGCGGGGCGCGACCTGGCGAAGGCGCGGGCCGTCCCGGGCGCGGTCCCGATGCGCGTCGATCTGCGCGACGACGGCGGGATGTGGCGGGCCCTGGACGGGGCCGATGCCGTGCTGATGTGCGTCGACGAGGGCAACGCGCTGGTCGCCGAGGCGTGCCTGGAAAGGGGCGTGCACTACGTCGACGTGTCCGCTTCGGAGGACGTGCTCGCGCGGGTCGGGCGCCTCGGATCGGCGGACGCCACCGCCGTGCTGGGCGTGGGCCTGGCACCGGGCGTCACGAACCTGCTGGCACGGCTGTGCGGCGGGGCTGAGGTCGACGTCGGGGTGCTGCTCGGAACGGGCGAACGGCACGGGCGCGCGGCCGTCGAATGGACGCTGGACGCGTTGCGGGAGGTCGGACCGTCGTGGCGCATGCGGTTCCCCGGGCCGTTCGGGAGGCGCACCGTCCACCGCTTCCCGTTCCCCTCGCTCGGCGCCGCGGGCGTCCGGACGGGCCTGTGCCTGGACTCCCGCGTCCTCACGGCGCTGTTCACGGGCCCGGTGGCGCGGCTCGCGCGGACGCGGAAGGGACGTGCCGCCGCGCTGGGCGTGCTGACCCGGGTCCATGCCGGCGGCGACCGGTTCGCCGTCGTCGCCACCGCGCCGGACGGCCGCACCGTCTCGTTCGGCGGCCGCAGCCAGAGCAGGGCGACGGGGCTGGCGGCGGCGCTGGTGCTGCGGAGCCTCCCGGACATGCCGGCGGGCGTGCACGCCCTCGACCGGGTCGTCGAGCCGGGCGCCTTCCTGCGCGAGCTGTCAACCTACGGTTTCGACCTTGATGGCACGCTAGGGTGGCGCGACTTCAGCTGATCTTGGATGGAGGCCGGGGCGATGATGACGGTGGTGGACGGCGGCGAGGTCCGGTGCGGGCTGGTGGTGCGGCCCGGTGCCGAGGTGGACGACGCGCTGCTGGAACGGCTCGACGGTTTCGCCTTCATCGGGAACGGCGGCTTCGGCGCCGAGGCCGTCGCGGACGTCTACGGCGCAGGCGACGATCTCCTGATCGAGGCCGCGATCCCCGAGCTGGGCGTCAAGACGATGATGATCTGGGCCGGGTCGGTGGAGCGGGCGGTCGCGCTCCGCGAGATCGTCGGCGACCATTTCCAGCAGGTCTGGACGGAGCGGATCCTGCGCGACCAGGTCCGCGGGGCGCTGCCGGACGGCGCCTGGACGCTGGTCGCGATGATGATGGCGCTCGGCGGCGGCCCGGCCGAGCGGGAGACCCTCGAGCTGCTCCGCGAATGCCAGGAGCACGCCGACGAGGGTGTCAGGGAGGCCGCCGACTACGCCGAGAAGGTCGCCAAGGAGCTCCTCAACCCGCCCATGGTGATGCGCGAGGAGCCGCGAGGAGAGCTGGCGTGGGCGCTGCGTCCCGCCGCGCCCGTGGACGGTGAGCAGAACTGGGTGACGGTACGGGCGGGCGTCCCGGAGCGGGCGGTCCCCCGTCCCGTCATCTGGCTGCGGGTGGCCGCCGACGACGCGGAATCCTGGATCTGGGACACGAACCTGGACATGCGGGTCCTCTTCACCCGCGAGGATTCCCCGTGGTCGGAGGCGATCTACACCTCCCGGGACGGGCGCACCGCCATTCACATCGTCCGGCACACCGCCCTGGGGCACGACGTCGCGGCGGTGCACGGCGACGACGCCCTGGCGACGGCGGCGTCGTTGAGCAAGGAGACGAACGGCGAGCTCCTGGACGGGCCGCCGGACGGCTGGGAACGCACGGCGCCCTGAGCGGGCCGCGCATACGATTCACCGTGATGTCACCCAGACGAGCCGCGGCGCTGCGGGACGACGACCTGAGCCTGCGCGACCACCTCATCGCCACCGCCGAGCGCATGATCTCCGAGGGCGGGACGGCGGGCCTGACCGTGCGCGGCATCGCGCGGGAGGCCGGGGTCGCCGACGGCGTGCTCTACAACCATTTCGCCGACAAGGAGGAGCTGCTCGCCCAGGCGTTCCGGGCGCACGTGCGGTCGGTGGAGGCGGGGCTCGGTCCGCTGCCCGAGCCGGGCACCGGTTCGGTGCGGGCGAACCTGGCCGCGTACGTTTCGCACGGGCTGGCGATGCACCGCGCGATCCTGCCCGCGATGGCCGGGCTGATCGGCCGGCCCGAGGTCCTCGCCAGGTTCGCCGCGGCGGGCGAGACCGGCGAGGACTGGCGCGACCGGCTGCTGGCCTACCTGCGCGCCGAACGCGAGCTGGGCAGGCTCGCGCCGGACGCCCGGGTGGAGGCCGCCGCCGCCATGGTCGTCGGGGTCTGCCACGAGGCCGTCCTGTCGCTGCTGTTCAGCGGGACCGAGCCGGAGCGCGACGTGGACGACCTGGTCGCGGCGCTGCTGGCGGGCATCAGGCCATGACCGCCCGCACCTGGTCGAGGGTGCGTTCGGCGACGGCGTTGGCGCGTTCGTTCCCGCGTTCCAGGACGCGGCGCAGGTGGCCGCGGTCGAGTTCGGCGCGGCGCTCGCGGATCGGCCGCAGGAACTCGTTGACCGACTCGGTGACGACGCTTTTGAGGCGGGCGGCGCCGCCGTTCCCGATCTCGGCGGCGACCGCGTGAACCCAAGGATGGGACGGCCCTTGTGGTCGTGCGAAGGTGAGCGGCCGTCCTAGGACGGCCGCCAGCTCTGGCACGCGTGAAGCTTCATGCCCTCAGGGTACCGGGGAGGCGTCCGCGCGTCAGCCTCACTTCTGGGGGAAGGGCTGCAGTTCGGCGTGCCTGATCTTGTAGCCGCCGCGGGTGGCGGGCGCGAAGGCGGCCGGGGCCATGCAGGTGCCGGTCTTGGCCTCCTCCCATTCGCCCTTGTCGTTCTGGACGCCGTTGACGACCGACCAGGAGAAGCCGACACGGTCGCGCTGGACGCTGAAGCCCAGCCGCTTGCCGACCCAGTCCGCGACCGGCCCGTCCGCCTCCTTCACCACGGCGGTGAGCGCGGCGTTGCCCGGGCTGGTGGCCAGGCAGTCGACCTCGGCGGTGAACCGGACGGTGACGTTCTCGTCGGCGACCCAGTGGGAGACCTTGACGGTGCCGCGCGCGTCGGTGGGCAGGCCGTCGGGCGCCCCGTTCTTGGGCTGGGTGAACGGGGCGCTCACGGCGTCGAAGGAGAAGGTGCGGACGTCCTTGTCGGGCCAGTAGGTGAGTCGGACGTCGGCGGTTCCGGTGACCCGGGCGGTCTTGGGGGCGGCCTCGGCCGCGGTCGTTCCGGCCGCGACGGCGGCCACGGTGGTCGCGGCGACGGCGACGGCCGCGGCGAGAGTGACGGGCTTGGTGATGGGCATCGTCGTTCTCCTGGGCATCGTCCGGCCCCTGGATGGGCCGGTGTCCCGATGCTCGCCGCGCGGCGCCCGCGGCGACTCCCCCGCGCGGACCGCTTCGCGATCTCCGTCTCCCCCGTGCGGGTGATAGGTCATCGGACAGATAATCCGGTTCCGGATGAAGTTGTAACGTGGGGGCATGACCACCCGCACACGGCCCGCGACCGTCCCCGACCTGTCGTTCCTGCTCCAGCACACCAGCCACGTCCTGCACACGCGGATGACGGCCGCGCTCGCCGAGTTCGGGCTGACACCGCGCATGCACTGCGTGCTGGTGCACGCCCTGGAGGAGGAGCGCACCCAGATCCAGCTCGCCGAGATCGGCGACATGGACAAGACCACGATGGTCGTGACGATGGACGCCCTGGAGAAGGCCGGATACGCCGAGCGGCGCCCGTCCGGCAAGGACCGGCGGGCCCGGATCATCGCGGTCACCAAGGAGGGCGCGGAGATCGCCGAGCGCACCCGGAAGGTCGTCGACCGGGTCCACGGCGAGGTGCTCGAGGCGCTGCCGGAGGACGAGCGGGCGGTCTTCGTCCGTGCGCTGGACCGGCTGGCCGGCGGGCATCTCGCCGAGCCGGTGGAGTGCCCGACCCCGGTGCGGCGGGCGCGGCAGCGCAACGTGTAAGGATTTAGATCCGAGCAGGATCGTCTCTAACAAAACTATCTGCTACGGTCTCTCCATCGGCTTCCAACGAGGAGAGACCATGTCCGATATCGCCGCGCCCCGCTCACGCTGGCTCGCGCTGGCCGTGCTGTGCGCGGGAATGCTGATGATCATCCTGGACGGCAGCATCGTGACGGTGGCGCTGCCGGCCATCCAGGCCGACCTCGGCTTCACCCCGTCCGCCCTCAGCTGGACGATCAACGCCTACACCATCGCCTTCGGCGGGCTGCTGCTCCTCGGCGGCCGGCTCGGCGACCTGGCCGGACGGCGCCGGGTGTTCGTCGCCGGACTGGCCGTCTTCACCATCGCCTCCGCGCTGTGCGGGATCGCCACCGGTCCCGGGATGCTGATCGCCGCGCGGTTCCTGCAGGGCGTCGGCGGCGCGCTGGCCTCCGCGGTCAGCCTGGGCATGATCGTGACGCTGTTCACCGACCCGGCCGAGCGGGCCCGCGCGATCGGCGCGTTCGCCTTCACCGGCGCGGCCGGCGCGTCCATCGGCCAGGTGCTCGGCGGGATCCTCACCGACGCGCTGAGCTGGAACTGGAACTTCTTCATCAACGTGCCGATCGGCGTCGCCGCGATCGTGCTGGCGCCGCGCCTCCTGAACGACGACCGCGGGTCCGGCCTGCGCGGCGGCATCGACGTGCTGGGCGCCGTCCTGGCCACCTCCGGCGTGATGCTCGGCGTCTACTCCATCGTCGGGGCCGAGCGCGGCGGCTGGACCTCGGGCCGGACGCTCGCGCTGGGCGCGGTGTCGCTGCTGCTGCTCGCCGGGTTCGTCGTGCGGCAGGCCACCGCCGCCGAGCCGCTGCTGCCGCTGCGGGTCCTGCGGTCGCGTAGCGTCGCGGGCGCCAACCTGGTGCAGCTCCTGGCGGTGGGCGCGATGTTCGGCTTCCAGGTCCACATCGCCCTCTACATGCAGCAGGTCCTCGGTTACGGGGCGACCGCGAGCGGGCTGGCGCTGCTGCCGGCCGCGGTCGTGATCGGCGGGCTCTCGCTCGGCCTCTCCGCCCGCCTCAACGGCCGCTTCGGCGAGCGGAACGTGCTGCTGGCGGGGCTGGCGCTGCTGGTCATCGGTCGGCTGCTGCTGATCCGGACACCGGTGGACGGCGCCTACGCCACCGACCTGCTGCCCCCGATCCTGCTGGTGGGCGGCTTCGGCCTGGCCCTGCCCGCGCTCACCACGCTGGGCATGTCGGGCGCCCGTCCCGGCGACGCCGGAGTGGTGTCCGGGCTCTTCAACACCACGCAGCAGATCGGCGTCGCGCTGGGCGTCGCGGTCCTGTCCACGCTGGCCGCGTCCCGCGCCGACGCGCTGGCGGACGGCGGCGCGTCCGAGGCGGCCGCGCTGACCGGCGGCTTCCGGCTCGGGTACGAGGTCGGCGCCGGGCTGCTGGTCGCCGCGTTCCTGGTCGCGCTCGTCGTCCTCCGCCGCCCCGGCGTCCAGGCCGGGGAGCCGGCACCGAAGACCGAGCCGACCGCCACTCCCGCCACGACCGTCTGAAGGAGCGAACATCATGAACGAGCAGAACGAGCACGGCCCCGGCCGGGGCCCCGGTCCCAAGGTCCTCACCGACGGCGATCTGTCCGCCCTGCTGAGCGAACAGGTCTTCGGAGCCCTCGCCGCCAACAAGCGCAGCGGGCACCCGCACCTGTCCACCGTCCTGTACCGGTGGGACCCCGTCGAACGGGTCGCGCGCATCTCGTCCACCGCGGACCGGCTGAAGGTGCGGCAGCTCCGGAACGACCCGCGCGCCGCGCTCCACGTCTCCAGCCCCGACCACATGGCCTACGTCGTGGTCGAGGGCACGGCCGAGATCGCGGAGACGACCGAGCCGGGCGACGCGGCCGGTCGCGAGCTGCTGGCCATGGCGCTGGACGTCATCGACCCGGCCGAGCAGGAGCGGTTCCTCCAGGCGCAGGTGGCCGACCGGCGCGTGGTGATCAGGCTCCGGGCCGACCGCCTGTACGGGATGGCCCTGGACCTGCCGAAGGAGCTTCAGGACGCCTAGGCGCCGTTCGCGCCGCGGTCGCCGGCCGCGGCGCGAACCCGCGCGCCAGCACGATGACGACGGCCGTCAGCGCGGCCGGGACGGCGAAGACCAGCCGCAGGCCGTCCGTCCCGCCGATCGGCGCGAGCGCCCCGGCGATCGCCGCGCCTAGCACGAACCCGACGTAGTTGAAGACGTTCAGCCGCGCCACCGCGACCCCGAGCCCGGTCGGGTCGACCCGTCCGGCGGCCGAGAACGCCACCGGGGCGATGACGCTGAGCCCCAGCCCCGCCACGGCGAACGCGGCGATCGCGGCCGGGGCGCTGGGCGCGGCCGCCGCGCAGGCCAGCCCGGCCGCCCCCACGATCCCGCCCAGCCGGACGACCTGGACGCCCCCGCGCCGCCGCACCCCGAGGTCGGCCGCCGCCCGGGCCGCCACCATGGCGACCTGGTACGCCACGTAGCCCAGCGGGGCGGCGAAGTCACCGGCGTCCAGCTCGTCCTGGAGGTACTTGGCGCTGTAGCTCGAAACGGCGGCGTCGGCCAGGTAGAACAGGCCCAGGGCGGTGCCCACGATCAGCACCGGGCGCCAGGGCACCCGCCGGGCAGCGGCCTTGAGCTCCTCGGCGCTGGGCTCGGGCGCCTCCTCGTCCTTGCGGTACAGCCCGCGCCCGGTCGCGAGCGATACCGCCGCGCCCAGGGCGGCGGGGACGGCGAAGCCGGGCAGCAGTGCCAGGTCCAGCCGGTTGGCCAGCGCGGCCCAGAGGCCGCCGAGGATCCCGGCGACGCTCCACACCGCGTAGAAGCCGGTGAGCAGGCTCATCCCGTAGCGCCGTTCGACGGCCACCGCCTGCGCGTTCATCGCCGCGTCCACCGCGCCGACGAACAACCCGAACAGCGCCACCGCCGCGTACAGCCGGACCAGCCCGCCGCCGGTCAGGCCGACCAGTGTCATCGCGGCGCACACGCCGGGCTGCGCGACCCGCAGCACCGGGGCGGCGCCGAGGCGGGCGAACAGCACGCCCGCCAGGACGCTGCCCGCACCGGCGATCAGCGGGACCAGCAGCAGGACGAGCGCGAGCGTCCCGTCGCTGAGGTCGTGCGCGTCCTGGACCTGCGGCACCCGCGTCACCAGCGAGGCGAAGCACAGCCCCTGGACGGCGAACGCGGCGTTGACCGAGAGCCGTGCCCGGCGGTCCCGTGCGGCCATCGGCGCCCTCCGCGATATGAAGGAGATTCGCGTTAGCGTAGGGAGCGGCACCGCCGAGGTCAATGGGCATGCGAAAGCCCCGCGCGCTCGCGCGGGGCTCGGCGGTCGTCAGTGCGGCAGCGCGTACAGCAGGAGCGGCACCCCCGCCAGGAGGGGCACCGCGATGATCGCCGCGAACCGGGTGGAGCGTCCCACCGGAACCGGTTCGAGCAGCCGGTTCACCCGCGCCATCACCGGGATGTCGTCGCGGTTGGCGACGCCGAGCGTGCCCGACGGCGCGGCGGCGGGACGGGCCGCGGCGAACCGCAGCAGCGCCGTGGCCAGCTCGCGCGGCGGACGGTGCCGCCGGGCCCGGTCGTCGGCGGCCATCTCGATCAGCAGCTCGACCGCGTCCAGGCAGCGTCCGACCAGCCGGATCTGCGGGAACACCTGGCGCAGCGAGGTGAACGGCAGCAGCACCAGATCGTGCCGCTCGCGGGCGTGCGCGCGCTCGTGCGCCAGCACCGCGGCCAGCTCGTCGGGGTCGAGCAGCTCCAGCGTCCCGGCGCTCACCACGACCTTGGACGAGCGCACGCCCGGAACGCAGTACGCGGCGGCCGTGGGGTGGTCGAGCACGAGGGTGCCGCTCGGCACGGCCGAGTCGCTGCGGGAGACCAGCGCGAGCAGCGCCCGGTGCCGGTGCCGGGCCCGGACGACCCGGACGACCGCGTACCCGAGCATGGCCAGCAGCACGGCGGTGAGGCTGACGGCGGCGAGCAGGGCGGCGAGGTGCGCGGCGCCGAGCCGGCCGGCCCCGTCGTGGACCAGGCCGGGCAGGCCGCGCAGGATGCCCTTGCCGTAGGGCAGCAGGGCCAGGCCGAGGAGGGCGCCGATGGTGGCGACGCCCCAGCCGAGGCCGAGGGCCTGCCAGAGCAGGATTCCGGTGCGGGGGGCATACCAGGTCCACCTGGCCCGCGAGAGCAGGTGCGCCCCGCCGATGGTCCCGAGCGAGATCAGTGCGAGCAGGGCGGTGCCGGTCATGCCGGTGGCTCCTTGACGGCTGTTAGGCCCGCGAGCGCCGCACGGATCACGGCGGCCTCGTCCTCGGAGACGGACTGCACGAAGTGCACCAGTGCGGCGTCGCGGTCGCCGGTCTCGGCAAGAGCGCCGAGCATCAGCTCGGTGACGTAGCGCTCGCGGCTGGCGACAGGACTGTACCGCCAGGCGCGGCCGTCCCGCTTGCGCTTGAGGAAGCCCTTCTTGGCCAGCCGGTCGAGAACGGTCATCACGGTGGTGTGCGCCAGATCGCGGTCGCCGGCCAGGGCCCGGCTGACATCGCGTGCGGTGGCAGCGGCGACGCCGGAGTCCTCCCTTGCCCAGAGGACCTCCATGACCGTGCGTTCAAGCTCTCCCAGACCCTTCACGACGACCAGGGTATTCGATCGAGAGGAACGTCACCACGGCGGGTAGTACCACTGGCCGTAGTACTACAGCTCGTAGTACTACAGTTTGTCCTATGAGCACCGTCGCTCTCCTCACCGACGCGGCCAACGGCGCCGCGACCCCCGCCGACTTCATGGCCGCACGCCAGCAGATGGCCTTCACCCTCGGCTTCCACATCATCCTGGCCTCCATCGGGATCGGCCTCCCGGCGATCACGCTGCTCGCCGAATGGCGATCCCTGCGCACCGGCGACACCGTCTACGCCGAACTGGCCCGCCGCTGGATGAAGGCCGCCGGCGTGCTGTTCGCGGTCGGCGCCGTCTCCGGCACCGTGCTGTCGTTCGAGATGGGCACCCTGTGGCCCGGCTTCATGGACAAGTACGGCCAGGTCTTCGGCTCCGCGTTCGCCCTCGAAGGGATCGCCTTCTTCATCGAGGCCATCTTCATGGGCATCTACCTGTACGGATGGGACCGGCTCTCACCCCGCGCGCACTTCGTCACCGGCATCCCGGTGGTCATCGCCGGGCTGCTGTCGGCCTCGTTCGTCGTCACCGTGAACTCCTGGATGAACCAGCCGCGCGGCTTCCGCCTGGAGAACGGCAAGGTCACCGACGTCGACCCGCTCGCCGCGATGTTCAACCCCGCCACGCCCGTGCAGGCCGTCCACCTGATCCTGGCCTCGCTCATGGTCTGCGGCTTCACCGTCGCGTCCGTCTACGCCGTCGCGCTCCTGCGCGACCGCAAGGCCGGACGCGTCGACCGCTACCACAGGCTCGGCTTCGCGATCCCGTTCTCCCTCGGCGCCGTCTGCGCGCCCCTGCAGGTGCTCGTCGGGGACTGGGCGGTCCGGTTCGTCCACGACAACCAGCCGATCAAGTTCGCCGCGATGGAGGGCGTCGAGCACACCGAGGCCGGCGTCCCGTTCCGGTTCGCGGTCCTCGAGATCCCGAACGCCCTCTCCCTGATGCTGAAGTTCGACGCAAACGCCACCCTGCGCGGCCTCGACTCCTTCCCCGCGGACCTGCACCCGCCCGCCGAGGTCGTCAAGATCTCCTTCGAGATCATGATCGCGATCGGGACGGCGCTGCTCGTCCTGGCCGCCTGGTGGGCCCTGTCCTGGTGGCTGCGCCGCCGCCCGGCCCGCCGCGACCTGCCCTGGCACCCCTGGTTCCTGCGCGCCGCCGCCCTCGCCGGCGTCGCCGCCGCCATCGCCATGGAGGCGGGCTGGACCACCACCGAGGTCGGCCGCCAGCCCTGGATCGTCTACGGCGTCATGCGCACCGAGGAAGCCGTCAACCCGAACCCAGGACTGCGCTTCGGCCTCTACGTCGTCCTGGTCGTGTACGCCGTCCTCACCGTCGCCACCATCAGCGTCCTGCGCCGCATGCGCCGCGAAGTCGGGAGCCCCTCATGAGCCACGGCGACATCGCCCTCGGCCTGATCCTGCTCGGCCTGTCCGCCTACCTGCTGTTCGGCGGCGCCGACTTCGGCGCCGGCCTCTGGCACCTCATCTCCCGGCGGCGCTCCGACAAGGAGGTCATCGAGCACGCCATGGGCCCGCTGTGGGAGGCCAACCACGTCTGGCTGATCTTCGTCATGGTGATGACCTGGACGGCGTTCCCGCCCCTGTTCGCCGACGTGATGAGCACCCACTGGATACCGCTGTCCCTGGCCGCGCTCGGCATCGTCGCCCGCGGCAGCACCTTCGTGTTCAGCAAGGCCGTCCCCGACCGGGGCTGGTACGCCTGGACGTTCGGCGTCTCCTCGATCCTCACCCCGTACTGCCTGGGCGCCGTCGCCGCCACCATCGCCACCGGCGGCTCGTCCTGGCTCGGCCTCACCGGCGTGTACGGCGGCGCCCTCACCACAGCGCTCTGCGCCTACCTCGCCGCCGTCTACCTGATCTGGGACGCCCTGCGCCTCGGCGACCGGGACAGCTCCCTCCGCTTCCGCGGCTACGCCCTGATCTCCGGCGCCGTGATCGGCGTCCTGGCCCTGCCCGGCGCCGCGGCGCTGGGCGTGCACTCCCCGCTGATCCTCGTGTCGGCCGCCTCCGGCCTGGTCTCCCTGGCCCTCCTCGTCCGCCGCTCCTACCTGGCCGTACGCGCGAGCGGCGCCCTGGCGGTCGTCACAGTGCTGTGGGGCGCCGCCGGGATGAGCGGCCTGGACCTGGAGTCCACAGTCGCGCAGGACGCCGTCCTGGAGACGGTCTTCGTGGCCCTAGGCGTGGGCGCGCTGATCCTCGTCCCGTCGATGATCTGGCTGTTCATCCTCTTCCAGCGCGAACCGTCCACCTGAGACAGCGGCGTGCCGGGCAGGTCCCGGCACGCCGCCTCGCCCTCAAGCGCGCGCTTTCGCCACGGCGAACTGCACGCCCTGAGAGGGCATTCCGTTGACGAAGTACGCCAGGTGCGCGATGAAGTTGCCCGTGCTGCCCTGGCAGACGAAGTCGTCCTTCACGCAATAGTTCTGGATACGGGACGCGTAGGTGCTCAGCGCGCCCAGCGGACGAGGCGGGGGATCCCCCGACTGCTTGCCCGGCTCGAAGGTGCCGACGTTGTACGGTTCCCCCGCCCGGAAGCGGATGTCGCCGAACATCACGACGGCGGCGATCCTGCTGCTCGCGGCGGCGCCGACCGTGCCCTTGTCCGCACCCCAGATCCGCGCGGAACTCGCCGCGAGCGCGTCCCCGACCACACCCGCGCCCTGCGAGTAGCCCAGCAGGATGTACTTCTGGTCCGGGCACTGCCGCGCCTCGGTATTGAGCGTGTTGATCAGGTTGCCGACACCCACCGGCGCACTGCCGTCGAACGGAATCGAGGCGGGATAGGTCAGCTCGGTGTACTTCGACCGGCCCGGGAATTCCCGGAGGATCAGATCTCCCATCGGCTTCTGCAGGAAGCTTCCGTCCTGCGGCTCGGTGGTGCCACGGGCGGAGATGACGCTGACCGCCTGGCATTGAGCGGCGGAAGCAGGCTCAGCACCAGCGGTGACCATGCCGGCGGCGAACGCGGCGGCGGCACCCATCATGACTAGACGGCCGGACGTGAAACACCGCATTTGGAGTCCTTTCACTCAGGCGGTAAATACACGCTTCAGCCTGCGGCCCGCATCCAGGCGCCGCCACTCAGCCACCGATCAATCAAAGCGCCGACGTTTATCCGCAAATATGAAGACCCCCGGATCAGAGATCCGGGGGTCGGCTCGTGTCAGCCTGCGAGCTTGGCCCACACCACCTTGCCGCCATCCTCGACCGGGTGCGCACCCCAGGCGGCCGTGACGTCCGCGATCGTCGGCAGGCCCCGCCCGTTGGTGGCTGCATGGTTCTCCGGCAGCACGGCCGGGAGCCCGTCCCCCTCGTCGTAGACCTCCACGAGCGGGAGCCCGTCCCCGGCGACCGAGAGCCGAAGAATGATCACGCCCTCGCCGTGCATATAGGCGTTGGTGACCAGCTCCGAGACGACCAGGCGCGCCAGGTAATGATCCCGAATGCCCCACTCAGTGAAGATCGTGGCGGTAAATCCGCGCGCCCGCGAGGGCGCCCGATCGGTGGATTCGAGGGTCAGAACCCGCACATCCCCGATCTTGAATATCAGCCCCGCCGACGGCCGTACGAATATCGATCACGGTGCGACTCCTGAGGCGTGCCTCGTTTCGGTGATTCGACTGACATTTAAGTGACCAGAGCCTTACACTCCGTAGTAAGTAGAGCTAGTGGTGCCGAACTCAACGTGGTCACAGCACTAGGTTTGCTGGCCACTTTCGAGCAGTTGGGAGATGATGAAGCCGTGGCCCCTCGACAGAAGCGCGCCAATGTGTCACCGGCCCTGCAAGCCTTCGGCCGGAGGTTCAAGCGTCTCCGTGAAGCAGCGGGCCTCTCTCAGGAACGCGCAGGCACAAGGGCCAATGCGGGCAAGGGCGTAACGGGCCAGTACATCTCGCAGGTGGAGGCAGGCAAGACCCGCTGCACCCGCGAGTTCGCCGAGACGATGGACCGCGAACTCAACGCGGGCGGCGAGCTCGTCGAGCTCTGGGACGACCTCGTCACCGACGCTGCCTTCCCCGTCTGGTTCGACTGGCCCCCGGTCGAGGCCGAGGCCACCCACCTGGACGCCTTCGAGGTCACGGTCCTGCCTGGCCTACTACAGACCCCTGCCTACGCCTCGACGGTGCTCTACGGCGACAAGGAGGCGGTCGCCGCGCGGATCAAGCGCCAAAGCATCCTCACCAGGGAGCAACCACCGTCACCATCAATGGCAGTCCTCCTTGACGAGAATGTCCTCTATCGGGATGTGGGCGGCCCCGAGGTCTTGCGGGACCAGCTCGAATACCTAGTCAGCCGCATCGGACCGCGACTGACAGTACAGATCGTTCCCGCCACAGCCCATCTCGGTACACTCGGATCATTCACCATCGCAACCTTGGAGGACCGCACAGAGGTGGCGTACGTAGAGACGTCCGCTCGCGGGCTTACCATGAGTGATCCGGACGATCTCGCAGCCATATCGAGATCACTGATGGACGTTCGATCGATCGCCCTACCGTTGAATATGTCCATCGATCTGATTCAAAGAACGGCGGAAGAAAGATGGAGCTGAAACACACCGTGTGGCGCAAGTCCAGCTACAGCGGCGGAAACGGCGGCAACTGCATCGAGGTCGCCGACCTCCCCACCACCATCGCCATCCGCGACAGCAAGGACCCTGACGGGCCCCAACTTCAACTGCCCCGCAACACCTTCCAGCAACTGGCCCGGGCCATCAAGGGACTCTAGGCCGATGCGGATCGCGTGGCGGAAACCAAGTATGAGTGGCGAGAACGGTGGCGCCTGCATAGAGTTGATGGCAGCTACCGCAGACCTCATTGTCATTCGCGACAGCAAAGACCCCCACGGCCCCCAATTCCGCATCCACCGTGACAATTTTGAGCGGCTTACCAAGGCCATCAAGAACTTCTAGCCAAGGGCGCAGTTGATGCGGATCGTGTGGACCGGACGGCGGTCGGTACGGTAATCAAGAAATGGACCATCGCTCGCAGATATGTGCAAGCGATGGTCCACAGGATATGCCGGACGGGGCCCAATGATCCTTAATCAGCGAGCCAGCGCGAGCGCATGTTTCCTTTGTCTCCGTTACTCTACTCACCGACTCAACAGAGCCTCCGAGTGATAGTGGCCACTTGGTCGGGAGCGAGCGGAGCCTTCCAGCCCCAGATGGAACAACCGGCGGCGTTCAGTGTAGAGGTCAACCCAACGATCAGGTCCGCCTCCTCACCAGGCGACATTCCCCCCTTTCTGAATTTTTTGATGACGCGGATGGTGTCGACGATCGCTGATTTGACTCGCCCGAACTGCCGGTAGGTCGGCAGATCCGACTGCCACCCCGCGATTGACCAAGGTGGCATTCTTTCGACCCAGGACCCCAGGATGGCCTCTTCCTCTTCTTCGGAATAGCCCATGAGGTGCAGGTGTGTTGCCATGTCGTACACGGCGTCCCCGATCAGAGCCAACTCCCAGTCCACCACGACCAAACCGGTGGGGCGAATAATTACATTCCCGCGGTGCAGGTCGCCGTGAAGAAGCTGGAACGGTCGGCGAGTGAGTTTTTCGAAGCGAATCGGCCGCAGCGGTTCAGCCGGAATGCCGAGGTCACGGAATTCAGGCCTGTTGAACCTCGCCGCATAGGCGCCAAGGCAGCGCCCGACGGCCGCCGTATCGCCGTTCGATGGCCATTCGCGAAGCCGCAGAAGACCACGGTGCGACACCTTGGACAATTCGCTGAAAAAGTCAGCGAGCTGTGCGAACAGGAATCGCGGCACTGGTTGACCTCGCGGTGCAATGTCGAGCAGCAAACACCCCTCCTCGAACATGTGCACGGACCAGCCAAGCCCCACATACACGAGGCGGCTTGCCATTTCTCCGAGATGAGGCCGTATTGCATACAACACGTCAACCTCACGAAGAAGCCGCAGATCCAACCTGTCCCGGTCCGCACTAGAGAAACGCACCAGGAGATTCCCGACTCGCACCATTCGGTTTGACGATCCACTGAAGGCAGGAGCCTCCGACGAAGTGGCGGCTCCACGCAGTCGGTGGACTAGAGCCGGGTCGGCCGCGAGCATCTTGGTTACGATTCCGGGATCAGTCTCGGCGACGAGACGCCTGAATTTGTCGCACATTTAAGCCTCTTTTGATTGCGTCAAACACCTACCCCTCGTGTTCGAGGTGATTTTTACTGTCCGGGAGAAGGGTGATGCCGCAACCGGGGTTCTTGGCGCGCCCAGCAGGACGGGGACCGCCAGGAGGCCCGAAAGCAGGCCGGGGACTTCATCCGGGAACGGCCGGGTCGAAGTCCAGTGCCAAAAGCCCTGTTCAGAGGGAGCGACGATGCGGTCCGCAGTAGAAGCGAACCCTGCGGGGCGGGAGCAGGGAGTACCGGGCTCCCGAACGCAAGGTGAAGGCCGTCCTGGGGTTCGCCCAGGACGGCCTCCTTCGCCTGGCCAACACGGTCAGGTACCGATCGGACAAAGGAGAGCCAGCGCGGGGGCGATCGCAGGAGCGTTTTCCCTCACCCGCATATCATCGCGATTCGCGGTGGAAGCGGGCCCAAGCCTGCTTCCACCGCCTTTTGCGCCTGTCAGCCTCAGCCCCCGATGCGGGCTTGACCCCCGACTCGGTAATCTGCGCCTGGATCGATATCAACGTTGCATGACGGGGCACTGGTTCACTGCGTGACCGGCTTGCCGTCCTTGTCGATCCGGGTGCGTCCGAGCGGCTTCACATTCGGGTTGTTCGGCAGTGGCTGGTCGTAGAGCAGCACGTTGATCCCGAGACCAGCGGTGTACTCGACGTACGCGCCGGTCGTCGCATCCATGCCGAAATAGCGGGAGCAGTCACCCTCGCCGTAGTAAACACCGTCAACGGCCGGCGCCTTACGCACGACGCCGTAGTTGTTGCCGCTCCCGTTGACCTGGTCAGGTGGTGTGAGGCTGACGCAGTAGGGGACCGGAAGGCCCTTGAAGACGTAGTAGCCGAGTATTTCGCCGTCACTGTTCTGCAGGTAGACGTAGCTCAGTTTCCCGGGCTTGTTCCAGGTATTGATCCAGAAGTTGGCCGTGTTGCGGGTCGGTGAGTAGTTCATGGTCTGGCTAGGCTGCCGCGCGACCAGTTGCGAGTACCCGCCCAGGGTACGGTCCTGCTCCTGCTTGCCGGAGCTGTCCGTGCAACTGCCGAGAGCGATCATGGTCACGACCGCGGTGGCCAACAAGCCGAGGACGCGCTTCACGTGTGTGCGGGTGACGGTGAACTCGACGTGCATTGTGTCTCCTTGGTACTCAAAACGAGCCGGTACGGCAGCCCCGAGCTCCGAAACTGCCCCTCGGTGTACTTCTTCGCGGCATCGGCGTTGTACTGGTTGATGTTCTCGGCCCGGTTGTTCTCCAGCGCCGTGATCGACGCGTTGATCTGCATCGCACGCTCATCGCCGGGCTTCGGGTTCGATGTCAACTCACGCCGCAGGTTCCGCACCGAGGCCTCGTCGGACTGCACTTGGGCGCAGAGGTCGAAAAAATGGTTGTACGCGGCGATCCGGTAACTCCCGCTGCCCTCGACCCGCTCCCGCTTCTCGGTCGCGCCGCGCCACGGCGCCGTGGTCTGGGCGAAGAACCCCCAGCCGAACACGTACATGAGGCCGAGGACGAGGCCGACGACGAGCACGACGACGCCGAACTTGAGGACGACGCCACCGTGGCGAGCCATGTCCCTCATGGTGTAGTCGACGTCGTCTGGCATGTGCCGCACCTTCCCCTGCCGTCAGCGTTGAGTACCTGACCTGCGAAAACGCAGCCGCATGCTCCCGGGTACGAAGACAAGCCGCCACCGTCTGCCATTGTAGATATTCCGGTCGGGACCCCTCCCGACTGCGTACACCCATTCCAGTCACGAGGCGGACTTTTCGGCCCGACGTCTCAACCCCACGTCGCGTACTCAGGTGATCAAGCCGGCCGCTGCGGGACGCCTGGGCTATGCCGCGTTGTGCCTGCAGCCTGACCAGCCAACGCCGACGGCTTTCGAATGACAGGATCCGCCGACCTCGAATTCCCGGGCTGAAAAGCCCGTTCCCCGAAGAGTTCCGAGCCGCCCAGGGCGTACCCCCGCCGCCCTGCGCCGTTCCCGTTATCACGCGAAGCTACTTCTCATCTGAGCGCACGGTCCCGAGTGGAGGGCCTATCCGCGGTTGAGACTGGCGGAAGCCGTTGTTCGCAGGCCTGTGGGTTCACGGCTCCGCCGGCGCGTGCTGGTGGCCCCGCGATGAAGAAGAGCCTCACCCGGCAAACTCCTGGCTGGGTGGTTGCACGGCAGGCAGGCCTCAGGACGGTCACCGCCTGACGCCTGTGTAAACGGCACAGCGCCTACGCAAAGGAGTTCCCCATGAAACAAAACCTCGTCGCCCCCGGTGTCGCCCTCGGTGGTGTCGTCGGCGGCGTCCTCGGTGGCTACATCGGCAACGGTCCCGTCGGCATGCTCGCCGGCGCCACCGCCGCCATCCTCGGCGGCCTCGGCGCCTTCTACTTCGCCGACGGGGACGATGGCGACCTCGTCAGCGGCAAGGCCAAGGCCATCGTCAACACGGCCGCTTGCGTCCTCGGTGGCGCCCTGGCCGTCGTCGCCGCCAGCGCCATCACCAACGCCAGCGCCGCCATGGGCGACGTCGGCGGCGGCGACGTTTTCGTCCACAACATCGTCCGCACCGTCGGCGGCGGATACATCGGCGGCGTCATCGGCGGCCTCATCGGTGGTGCCTTCGGCGGCCTCGTCCGCCGTGCCTTCGGCGGCCTCGTCCGCTGTGTCGCCTTCAACATCGTCGTCCTCCGCGTCAGCCGACGCCTTCAGCGCGGCGACAAATAGCTCGCCCTGGGGCCCTGACGGCTGCGGGGTGTGCGACAGGGGACCGGCCTACCAGGCCGGTCCCCCGGTAACGGCCGGCCCCGTGGTTGCGACCACGGGGCCCGCCTCTTTCGAGGACCCGCCGGCTCCCTTGGCCGCCCAGGTCCTGCCGCCACTGACGCCCCGACAGGCCGACGTCATGGCCGGAGCGACCAGAAGCCCGCCAAGCGCCGCCGCGACGGCGACACCACCGAAAGCTCCCGGCCGGCCGGTTGCGCGGCGGGCAGGCCGCAGGACGGTCACCTCCGGAAGCCTCGTGTAAAGGCACGAGCACTTATGAAAAAGGAGACCGACCCCCATGAAACCTCACTTAGTTATCCCCGACGTCGTGCTCGGCGTCGTCCTCGGTGGCATCGCCGGCGTCATCGGCGGCGTCATCGGCGGCGTCTTCGGCGGCGGTTACACCGGTGTCGTCGCCGGCGCCGGCGCCGCCATCCTCGGCGGCACCTTCGCCGTCGTGGAGGCCGACGCGGAGTACGGCTGGTTCATCAGGGGCAAGGCCAGGGTCTTGGCCAACACCGGCGCCGCCGTCCTCTGCGGCGGCATCGCCGTCGTCGCCGTCAGCGCCGTCACCAACGCCGTCGAGGACACGGGCGGCTTCGACGGCTTCGTCGCCGGCGGCCTCCTCGCCGTCGGCGGTTTCCCCATCGGCACCTTCCTCGGCATCCTCTACGGCGTCGTCCTCGCCAGGGTCGTCCGCCGTCGGCGTGCCAAGAAGCGCGCCCGCGGGGCCGCCTGACGGCTGCGGGGTGTTCAACAGGGACCGGCCTACCAGGCCGGTCCCCCGGTAACGGCCGGCCCCGTGGTTGCGACCACGGGGCCCGCCTCTTTCGAGGACCCGCCGGCTCCCTTGGCCGCCCAGGTCCTGCCGCCACTGACGCCCCGACAGGCCGACGTCATGGCCGGAGCGACCAGAAGCCCGCCAAGCGCCGCCGCGACGGCGACACCACGGCTGGTTGCGCGGCGGACAGGCCGCAGGACGGTCACCGCCGGACGCCCTTGTCATGACACGGGCACCTCTGAAAAGGGAGATCGATCTGCGCCGCGTACTCGCCCGACGGCAAGAGCGCGTCGTGGTCGTGGTCGTGATCGAGCCCGAGCGACAGACCGTCGGTGTCGACTGAGCAGCCCCGCGCGGTTTGCGGCCACGTCCGGCCCGCCTGATCCTTATCGGCTGGTGGAGCTCATCTGCCGCGTGTGCTCGGTCAGCAGCGAGAAGCCGTGCCGATCGACCGAGGCCGAGGTGGCGGACAGGATGACGGCGCCGGTGCCGTTGTCACGGTCGAGTCCGACCCAGGACCGGAAGCCGCCGGTGCCGCCGTTGTGCCAGGTGATCGGACGCCCTCTGACATCGATGGTGATCCAGCCGGCGCCGATCCGCGCTCCCCTGCCAAACGGGGCGACCGGATCGAGGGCGGGCATGCCGGGAACGGAGCCGTCGAGCAGCGCGGTCACGAGGCGGGCCATGTCCGAGATGGAGGCTCGGATGCCGCCCGCCGGCCCGATCGCCTCTCCGGTCCACGGTTCCCGTCGCCGCCCTCGTCGGCTGCGGCCGACGAGGGCGGTCGGCCGGACCTCGTCGGCCGTCGCGGGCAGGTAGAAGCGGTCGAGTCCCAGTGGACCGGCGATGCGCTCGTGCACGAGATCCGCGTAAGGCATTCCGGCCGCACCGGCGATCGCATGGCCGAGCAGCTCGAACCCGAAATTGGAGTAGCGCGTCCGTGGCCTGCCCACTCGCACGCTTCGGGCTTGGGCGAGGAGCTGCTGGAGGTCGTCACCGTAAGGATTTGTGCCGTGCCGCCATAGGGCGACGGTCCGCCGCAGCGGGTGCGCCGACTTGGGCAGCCTGGGCAGCCCCGACCGATGGGTGCTGAGCGAGGCCAGCGTCACTTCCGCGGCGGGGACATCGCCGAGCGGCAGCAGCTCGCCCAGGGTCGAGTCATGCCTGATCTCCCCCCGGTCCAGCGCGTCGGCGTACAGCAGCCCGGTGACCGCCTTCGAGATCGACCCGACCTCGAAGTCCGCCTCATCGAGGTCAGCGCCCCGGCCGGCCGCCGTCACCCCACGGTAGGAGACCAGGGCGGCGGCCGCCACAGGGTGCCGGGCGCCGAGCAGTTCGCCGATCCTCGTGGCGAGCCCGCCGTCGCCGTACACCGCCGTCACGATCGGCCGCCGAACACCTGACGACCCCGGTACTTCTTGTGGACCGCTTGTTTGGAAACCCCCAAGACGGCGGCGATGTCCACCCATGTCGCACCGGCATTGCGCGCCCGGCGGACGAGCACCGCCTCCGTCCGCTCCATCTCCGCGCGGATCCGGGCCACGGCGTCCAAGCCCACCACCGGGTCCTTGTCCGCTGTCGCGACCACAAGGTCCGTAAGCTCTTCAACGTCCATGAGGTCAACCTAAGTTGACCACCAAGGTCTGGTCAACCTGGGTTGACCAGACCTTGGCGCATGGCCCTGCTGTCCGGCGACCATGCCGCGGCGCAAAGGCTCCACTGAGGACCGCGGCGTGCCAGGACCGGCACGGTCCCCGGCACGCCGCTTCGCTCGTTACTAGACGGTGTCGGTGGTGACCGCCCTCGCATAGTTGGCCGTCCAGTAGTTGCCCTTGTCACCCGGCTTGGCGGAGATCTTCTTCGTCTTGCCCTTGCCGCAGACCTTGAAGGTGTCCTTGTCGTACTTGCCGCTCTTCGACCACCACTCGACCCGCACGCGGGCGCACTTGCCGTCCTTGCGGGTGTCCTTCATCGACCCCGTGGCCTTCTTGGTGGTGATGGTCCCGGAGGACTTGGCGCCCTTCACCTTGTTGTGGTTCCAGGTCGCCTTGACCGCGGCCTTGGACGTGCTGGACTGCGCGGCCGGCTCGGGCACGGCCGTCTCGGCGAGCGCACTGCCCCCGCCCGTGAGGACGGCGAACCCGACGGCGGCCCCCGCCACCGTGAGCGCCGGGATCCTCGCGATCTTCATGGTGAACTCCTCCCCGAGGGAGCTGCTTCCCCCGTTCACGTCTCCCGCCCCGTGCGGGGGACGTGAAGAGATCATCAGCCGCTTCCGCAAGGACCCGACGGACCTTTCACTCCTGCCTGAAACCACGGCCGGATGCGGCCAATCAAGTGCTTGATCATCTAGTGTCGGGAGAAGATCGCGACGGCATGTCAGCGACATACGGGGGTATTTGCTCCATGCTGCGCATTCATTTCACGGGGGAAGACCTGGGCCGCACCCGGCTCGCCACCGGTCCGGAACCGATGTGGGAACTGCTGCTCAGCCTGCACAAACTCACCGACGGCGAAGGGCGGATGATCTACGACGGCTGGCGGCGGCGCGTCCGGGCGGAGCTGCCGCCGTCCACTCGATGGCTCCTCCATCTCGCACCGCCCGTCGGCTACTCGCCCGACTTCCTGACCCCCGCACAGGAGGCGAGCGACCTCGGCACCGGGCTCGACCTGGTCTTAGCGACACCCCGCCGGCTCGTCCGCGGAGACATGGCCACCCTGGCCGCCCAGCAAACACTGCGCGGCCCCAACACCGAACTGGCCGACGGCTCCGCCCGGTCGCTCCACACGCTCGGGCGAGCGCTGCGCGACTATCACTCGCACGCGCTCGACCCTTATTGGGCCCGCATCCGGGCCCGCGTGCACGCCGACCTCACCAACCGCGGCCGGACGTTCCTGCACGCGGGCATCGAGGCCGTCCTCACAGATCTGCACCCAGAGGCCGAGTGGAATTCACCGGTCCTGAAACTGCCCTACGGCAGGGAGCACGACGTCCACCTCGACGGGCGGGGCCTTCGCCTGCTCCCGTCGTTCTTCTGCTGGAAGCAGCCCTTCACCTATTACGACACCGACCTCACACCCGTGCTCGCCTTCCCGATCGAACACGATCTGACCTGGCTGGCCCCGTCCTCCCGGCGCGACCCGAGACGTCCGCTGGCCGCCCTGCTCGGCCGGACGCGCACCACCGTCCTGACCGAACTCAGCGCTCCCGGCGGCTGCACCACCACCGAACTGGCCCGCCGCACCGGAATCTCCCTCGCGTCGGCCAGCCAGCACGCGGGCGTGCTCCGCGACGCCGGTCTCATCAGCACCGTCCGGCACGGCGGCCACGTCGTCCATTCCCTGCGACCGGCGGGCGAGTCCCTGATCAACGCGCCCTCCGGCCAGGAATGCCCACCGGAGGAATGACACCGCCGCAGTGCGCGACAATCCCGATGTGGCAGACATCGCGCCAATGGACCTCGTCGTACTCGCCGACGAGGAGGGGAACAGCGTTCGCATCCGTGTCGTCGGCCCCATGCCGTCTTGGCCGGCGGGACTCGCGGCCGAGATCATCGTCGAGACGCCGTTCGTGAGCGGCCGCACCGATCTGGTCCTGGACGACCGGAAGCTGCGCTCCTGGGCCGAGGCCCTCGACACGCTCGACGCCGGCGAGGACATCGCGTGGATGAGAATGTCCCGCGGCCCTTCCGTCTCCATCCGGCTCACCGGAGAACGGGACTGCCCAGAAGTCGTAGTGGACGACGAAACGCGCTCAATGGTCACGGTGCGAGTGCCCGTGGACCTGCCGGACGACTGGATCACCGACCACCGAGACCGCCTCCGCACACTGCTGGAAGCACGGGAAAGCGCGTAGCGATCACCGGCCGTACTCTCCGTAGACGGCAGTGGAGAAGCGGGCGCCGGTGTCGATGTGCTCCGTACGGTGAAGGTGAACTCGCTGCGATCATGATCAAATGTCGATCAGGCGTTGGAAGATCATGACCGAATGTGCCCAGGCCACGCTGGTCTCCGTTTCGGTCGTCCTGGCGGGTTCCATCGCACTGGCGGTCCTGGCCCCCACGGACGCGCCCGTCCCCCCGCTCCCCGCGGCCGACCGTGAGCGGGCCGCCGAGGTCGCGACCCGCCAGCTGCTCACCCTCAGCACGGCGGACCTCGGCGATCCCGGCGAACGTCAGCGGATCGACACGGCGGTCACCACGGGATATCTCCGTGGCCGGCTGTTCGAGAACGCTCCGCTCTCCCAGCCGCGCGAGAGGTTGTCCGCGGCGAGGGTGTCCACGTTGGTGGTCACGGGCAGCCGCAGGACCGATCAGCCATGGGTAACGCTGATGGCCGTCGTGCGGGGCAGGGCCAAAGGCGTCGATGCCATGCGCCGCTATGACGTGGTCATGATCCTTACCTCACAGGGTTGGCGGATGGGCTCTCTGCACCCGACATCCGGCTCCCAGGTGGTGCTCCTCGAAGCCAGGGCCCTCAGAGGCGAGCCGACCGAGGAATATCGGTTCATCGAAAAGGCCGAAGAGGTCATGGGCGCGGTCATCGGTGCACCTCGGTCGAAAGCCGCAGGACCCGATCTGAGCCGCCTGACGGGTGCTGCCCCGCGGCAGTACGCTCAGATCCTGGCCCGTGAAAAACGGACGTCCGCCCCGGACGGCGATTCCACCCGCCGGCCTGAAATCATCCTGCGCGACGGCACCCTGGTCCGTCAGGGGCGGATGTCCCTCTCGTACAGCAGTTCTGTTCGCCGGTCCGGGATCATCCGGCGTGATGACCGGTCCGCTGAACTGCTGATGTTCGTCAACCTCGGTGACATCACCGGCTCCCCTGGTTCCGCCCTGGCCCTCAGGGTCACGTTCGTCCGGGTGGGCGGTGCGTGGAAGATCAGCGGATTGGCGGACGCCTGACGGCGATCGCCGCGGTGGTCTCGGCCTCTTCTGCTCTGCGCCAGATGGGGCGTCCGCGTTGGCGGATCCGCTCGATGCGGTGGCGGTCACCCGGAAATCCACAGCCACTGGATCGCCTCCCGGTGGATGGCCGGTGCCCGGCACCCGCCCGTAGTCCGTCCGCCGCCCGGTCGACCGCGACGTCTGGACGGTGTCCTGGACCGGCGATGTACGGCGGGGAGGACAGTTCCTCCCCGCCGCGTAAGGTCAGTCAGACCCTTGCTGCTGCTCCGCCTTCTGCTGACGCAGATCGGATCGTGCGCCGCCGATGCTCGACAGCACGATCAAGCCGATGCCCACGAAAGCCGGCCACGGCAGTGTTTGCCCCGCCAGTACTCCGACGAGGGCGGTTAGCGCAGGGATGAGCGGATTGAGCATGGATTCACCAACCGCTCGAACCCCCTTTTTCCATGCGGTGTTTCTGACCAGGCTGATGATCGATCCCACCACCCCTGCCCAGACGCAGATCAGGAAGTTGATCAAGCCCATGTCGACGACTCCCGCCGCCCCGTCTCCGTAATAGAAGAGAAGGACGAAGAAGAACGGCACCATCGGCAGTCTGGACAGAGCCGAGTAGGTGTCGAGATCATCGTCGGGCAGATCAGACCTGAACTTCTGAGTGAGGTGGTAGGACGCCGACCCGGCGACGACCAGGAACAATCCCGTCGGCGATACCGCCCCGGGAGGCGACAGCAGCAGGACACCACACAGTGAGCCCGCCAGCCACCGAAGATCACCCAGGCCGCGTCGTCCCCTCGTCCATTCCGCCACAATTCTGCAGGCAACGGAAATGTGAGAGGTCGCGACAACCATCAGAGCGGTCACGGTTGCCACCTCAAGGACCCTGAATGCCGTGTCACCGGCGATGGAGGTCCCGACGATCACGATCCCTATCGTGACCGCTCGCCACCATAACGCCCAGCTGGCCTTCTCCCGCCACGGTCGCACCCTTATCCAAAGAACCACCGACATGACGATGCCGGTGACGCAACTCGTCGTGAGAGCGTCGACCTCCTTGAGAAACCCTGTTTTGATGGACAGGAAAGTGCCGACCTGCCCCAGCAGCATTGTCAGGATCACCATCAAGATGGGGATCGCGACGCCAGCGGACATCCGGGCCTTTGCCTTGACCCAGATTTCCCGCGGAACTTTGAGAGTCCTGGAGATCGCGCTCCATGGACTTCGTTTTTGAAACCTTCCCTTCAAGGGACTCCCCTTTGATGTGCGGGGCGCACCGAGGAGTCCCGGGAAATATCCCCCGGCTCCTCGATTGCGCCCGGTTACGGACACGACTCGAGAGAGCCGGAGTCAGTTCTGTTTGCGTGTTTGCGTTCTCGCCACAAGTCTGACATGCGGGTCACGCTTCACAGCAGCGGGGTCTCGCCGACCTCGCCGATCAGCGCAGCAGGTGCACGTGGTCAACCTCGATGTCCGAGACGGCGAACTCGAGGAACTCCAAGTGCCGCTGGAGATCGAGACCGATCGGTGCCCGTGGGCCGCCGCGCTGGTCGTAGCGGGTATGCGCCTGAGGCCAGTGGCCCCTGTGTGCCGGGGAACGTAGCGTCGGGCACGCGTAGAGGAGGCACGCGGGCCCGGCGCCCCGCGGTCAGAGGTCCCGCTGGTTCTCGCCGGAGAAGTAGGTGACGCCGCCTGTCCGGATGGGACGGCCTGGCGGCAGCGGGTTCGGGAGCGACTGGGGCAGGGGGACCACCTGCCAGTCCATGTCGACCTCGTCGTCCGGCGTCCGGCGCAGGCCCTGGTTCACGTCCCGTACGGCGGTCGGCTCGCCGGGTATGTGGATCTCCACGGAGAGGTCGTGGTCGGGGGTCGGGTCGAAGTCCGGCGACTCCGGGTCCCAGTAGTCGGGGTCGTCGTCCTCCTCCTGCTCGAAGACGACGTCCCAGGGGAACTCACCGATCCACCCGTCGACGATCCGGCGGACGTCGGCCGCGTCGTCCAGCGGCCACGACCACTCGGCCCGATCACCGCTGTTGTTGACCATCTGGGCGTGGCGGAGCAGGAAGAAGGCGTGGGAATGCCGGCACGGAACGGGTGTCGCCGGGCGTTCCGGCGGGCGATGGCCCAGTTGGGGCAGCCATTCCTCGACGACGTGGTCGGCCGGGTCCAGGCGGAGGGCCGTCAGGAGCGCTTCGACGGCGCCGTCCCGGTCTCCGAGGTGCTCCAGCGTCAGGCCCAGGGTGAAGGCGGCCAGGTTGTCGGACGGGTCGAGTTCGAGGGCGCGCCGGGCGGCCTGGACGACGTCCTCGGCCAGCGAGCGGGCGGTCACCTGGTCATCGTTGAGGGGCAGGGGCGGTTCCTCGTGGTCCCACCATCGCTCGCCGAGATCGTTGCGGACGTACGCCAGCAGTTTCGCGGCGGTCAAGACGGCAAGGCCGGTGGCTGCCGTGGCCTTGTCCGGGCCGTCGCGCAAGGCCTCCTCGTAGCGGGCCCGGATCTCGGTGAACGAGCCTTCGAGGTCGCCCGACTTCCGGTCCTCCGCCTCCCAGGCGTACTTCTTCAGCAGGTCGCCCGTGGTCATGGTCACCACTGCTCGAGGTGCAGGACTTCGTCCAGAGGGACGCGGGGAGCGGGTTTGAAGGTCTCGCCGGTGTAGTACGCGGTCGGGAGCAGCGCGCCCTGGCGGACGTTCTCCGGCAAGTTGAGCACTTCGGCCACCTCGCGCTCGTACGCCAGATGCAGGGTGGTCCACGCGGTGCCGAGCCCGCGCGCCCGCGCCGAGAGGCAGTAGTTCCACGCGGCGGGCAACAGCGATCCCCACAGCCCCGCCTGGTTGCCGTTGGGCAGTTTCCCGCCCTCCAGGCGCAGGCACGGGATCACCAGGACCGGCACCTCGCCCATGTGCTCGGCCAGATGGACGGCGCTGCTGGAGACCCGGCGCTGGGTCTCGGCGCGTTCGGGGTCGTCCTTGAAGAGTTCGCCGGCGGAGGTGATCGACGAGGCGTACACCTCGAACGACCGCCGGTAGTACTCACCGATCTTCGCGCGCGGCTCCGGGTCGGTGACGACGATCCACTCCCAGCCCTGCCAGTTGCTCCCGCTGGGCCCCTGGAGCGCGTTCTCCAGGCATTCCCGCACCAGTTCGAGGGGGACGGGACGGGTGAGGTCGAGGCGCTTGCGGACCGTACGCGTCGTCGTGAGCAGTTCGTCCGGGCCGAGCGGCAGAGTCGTCATCCCCCCATCGTGCCGAGCGGCGATCATCGCGACAACCACCGTGGCGGCCCGTCAGGATTTCGGGGGCCGCTCGCTGAACCACGAAGGGGCCTGGTCCGCCTTCTTCTCGGGGACGGCCGGACGCGGCCCGCGCCGCCGCGCCCGTTTCTCGAGCAGCGCCATGTAGACCATCTCCTCCTCGCCCGGGAACACCGAGACGATCACCAGGAGCGCGACCGCCACCGTGCTGACCCCGATGAGCAGGGGCGTCAGGAAGTCGGCGGCCGTGGCGCCGGACGGCTCGCCCGAGGCCTGCGCGGCCCGCACCCGCATCGCGGCCATGCCCGTGTAGTGCATGCCGGACACCGCCACACCCATGAGCAGCGCCGCGCCGGTGGTGGCGGTGTGGCCGCTGACCCGCATCGTGAACCAGAGCGCCGCGGTGGCCGCCACCACGGCGATCAGCACGGACAGCAGCACGATCAGGGGGTCGTAGGAGATGTCGCCGTGCATGTCCATGGCCATCATGCCCGTGTAGTGCATGCTGGCGATGCCGAGGCCGGTGACGAGGCCGGCCGGGAGCACCACGCTCGCCCGCCCCCCGCCGAACCCGACCAGGAAGACCCCGACGCCGACGACCAGGATCGCGATCAGCGCGCTGAGCAGGGTGAGCGGGACGTCGTAGCGGATCTCCATGCCGGTCACGGTGAATCCGAGCATGGCGATGAAATGCATGACCCAGATTCCGGTGCCGCCGATGGACACCGCCGCCAGTGCCAGCCAGGCGGCCCTGGACCGTCCCTCCGAAGCCCTCGCGCGGGCCGTGCACTGCAGTCCGAGCAGCGACCCGATGAACGACATCAGGTAGGCGATGACCGGCGTGAACCCGCCGTAGGTGAAGTGTTGAACGTGGGTCATGGAACCCGTCCCCCGGAAATCCCCCTGCCAATTCGCGGAAAGGCTACATACGGGCCCATGAGCATTCTGAGACGTGCCGGCTACGCCTGGTGAGGAGATCGTCATCGCGGTAACGCGGGTGTTCTTTGGAACGATAAAAAGCGCCGGAACGCTTGCCGCGGGCGGCACGGTGGCACAGAAACAGCTCCTATGCCACCGCGACCAGCATAAATACGGCTCTTCCCGGTCAATCCGGGCTGGTGCCTACAAAGGACCTGCCGGTGGCCGCTTTTGGCCCCCTCCAAAACCCGCGGAAGCTCAGCGCGAGGGGTCCACTCGCGCGAGCGAGCCGTTCTCCAGCGCCGTCCACAGCGCGCCGTCCGGGCCGAGGGCGATGCCGTGCGGCTCGGATCCGGGCGTCGGCAGGTCGTACTCGGCGATGGAGCCGTCGGGGGCGACGGAGCCGACCCGGTTGCCGCCCCACTCGGTGAACCACGGCGTGCCGGCGGCGTCCACGGTGATGGCGTGCGGACGAGCCGTGCGGTCGGGCAGCGGGAATTCGGTGATCCGGCCGTCGTGGGTGATCCGCCCGATCTGCCCCGCGGCGATCTCGACGAACCACAGGGCGTCACGCCCCGCGGCGATCCCAACTGGAGCGGCGGCCCCGGTCGGCAGCGGGTGGACGGTGACCGCGCCGCCGGCGTCGATCCGGCCGATGGCGTTGGCCTGGTTCAGGGTGAACCACATCCCGCCGTCGGCCCCGGCGGTGATGGCGGACGGGAACGCGCCGTCGACCGGGAGGGGGAACTCGGTGACCCGCCCGTCGGTGGTGATGCGGCCGACGCGGTCCGCGGCGGTCTCGGTGAACCACAGCGCGCCGTCCGGCCCCGGCGCGATCCCGAACGGCCCGCACTCGGGCGTGGGCAACGGGTACTCGGTGACCTGGCCGTCCGTGGTGATCCGGCCGATCCGGTGCGCCCGGTACCCGGTGAACCAGAGCGCGCCGTCCGGCCCGGCGGTGATGATCGTCGGCCCGCGGTCCGGGTCGAGCGGGTGGCTCACCGGTTCGCCGCCGGGCACCAGCCTCCCGATCCGGCTGCTGTGGACGAGCGTGTACCACAGGGCGCCGTCCGGCCCGGTGGTGATCGCGTACGGGCCGCCGTCACGGTCGTCCAGCGCGATTTCCTGGATGGATACGTGCGTCAAGGCGTCCCTTCCTCATTGATCAGGAAATCCGGCCGGGAACGGTCCCAGTCCGGCACGTCCAGCGTGTTGAGCGCCGAGACGATCCGATTCTCCTCGTAGACGAAGTGCGTCTCCATCAGCGCGGCGAGGCTGTCCAGCTCCCGCCGCACCTCGACGGGGTCGCTCTCCCCCTCCACCAGTTCCTGGAGCCGCCGGAGGGAGTCGTCCACCAGGCGGTGGTCGCGGCGCAGTTCGTCCAGCACCGGGCGCAGCTCGGGGAACCGCTCGGCGAGTTCGGGGAACGCGCCGCCGTCCTCGCCGGTGTGGTGCCGGTCCAGGGCGGAGCAGAAGGTCAGGCAGTGGGCCCGCAGTTCGCGGGGCCGCGCACCGGAGTCGAGGTCCTCGCGCAGCGCCGCGAGCTCCTCGCGGAGCCAGATGTGCACTTCGATGAGCTGATGGCCGAACGCCGCCAGGCGTCCATGAGGTGATGCCAAGGCCGTCCCTTGGTCCCGCGCCTCCATGCCCTCGGCGGCCTCATTGCCGGGTGCACCGCGACGCTGGTAGACGTCTACCACCGCCCAAATGATCAGTCAACCGCGAGTGCGGGGAGTCGTGGCGGATGGCCCACGGCTCCGCGCGGTGTTCGGCTCGCCAGGCCGGTTCGCCACTCCGTGAACGCTGCGTGGACGGTGAGCGGCGCGCCGGGATCGGGAGGGCATGCGGCTCTCAAGTAGTGGCTATGGGACGGTCACAGCCCGCTTGGGGTGGCCTTGCCCGGGCAGCCTGTTACGAACGCCGCCGTCGGGCTCATCCCCGATGGCGGCGGGCAAGGCTGAAGGTTGAGGATGGGGGACTCGACATGGCCGCGGCTCAGCAGACCGGAACCGGCACACGTACGGCGCAGCGGCGGGGCGCTCAGAACCGGCGGACGGGCACGACGCGGAAGGCCGCCGCGAAGGAGGAAGGCACCGCCCAGAAGTCGCGCAGGACGGCGACGGTCCCGGTCCCCGTCGTCACCCCGCATGTGACGGTCCACCGGGTTCACCTTCCGGCGCCCCCGCGCCTTCCCGTCAGCGGACGGGAGGTCGCCGACGTGGGCAAGGCCGTGACCGCGTACCTCCCGCCACGCGACAGGATGGTCTACTACGCCGGTCTCGGGGCGCTGGCCGCGTTCGGGGTCGTGGACTGGCCCGTGGCGCTGGCGATCGGTGTGGGGGTCGGCATCGCGCGGCGCGCGGGCCGTGCCCGTGACCAGCGGCCCTGGGCGACCGGTGAGCAGGAACGAGCGAAGAAGTAAGAGCAGGAGCAGCCCCGGCCATCGTGGCGGAAGCGGCCACCAACGGCACACGCGACGGCCCTCGCCCGGGTAACGACCACACCTTTACGGAGATGGCATGCCGTTGCGCCAGTTGCTCGGAGCCGCCGCGCGTCTCGCCAGAGCGCTGCCGGTACCGGACGCCGTCCGCGACGCCGTGGCGGCAGCGGCGGCGCCGCGGGTGCTCCGGGTCTCGACGGGCCGTCTCCACATCAGGGTGCGCGGCCTCCACACCCCCGAGGCGGACCCGATGGCGCGTGCGCTGGAGAAGGAGCTGCTGGAGGTCGACGGCGTGCGCGCCGTCGAGGTGAACAGGGTGCTGGGCGCCCTCGTCGTGACCCACGACGAGGGTGTGGAGACGGCCGGCCTCATCGAAGTCGCCGAGGAGCAGGAGCGGCGGCACGGCCTCGATGGCGCGCCCTTCGCGGCCCCGGTGGCGGGAGACGTCTCGCATCTCATTCGGGAGGGGACGTTCCTCGGAGCGGCCGTGGTCGGATGCGGCGTCGCCGTGGCGGGCAAGGTGGCCCGCACCGTGCCGGCTCCGCCCGCCATTCCCGCCCTCCTGGCGATGGCGGACCTCACCCCCTGGATCCGGGGGGTCGTGGAGTACGGCCTGGGCGTTCCCACGACCGATCTCGTCTTCGGCGGCGGAGGGGTGTTCGCCCAGACGGCGGCGCAGCAGTCGACGGGACTCGCCCTCGAAGTCATCCACCGAGGCTTGCGGATGAGCGAGGTCCAGGCATACAGGGCTTCGTGGGGGCGGTACGAGCGCGGGTTGGAAGGCGGCGAAGAAGCCGGCGCCGCGCACCAGGTCGATCCCCTGGAGAGGCTGCCGCGTCCGGTCCCGCTGCCGCCGGGGCCGGTCGAGCGGCTCCTCCAGTTCACCCCGGTGTCGCTCGCGGCCGCGGCGGGCACCTTCGCCGTCACGCGCAACGCGCGGCAGGCGCAAGGGGTGCTGGTGTCGGGCATACCGCGGGCGGCGCGGCTCGGCCGCGAGGCGTTCACCGCCCAGCTCGGCCGGATCCTCGCCGGTCAGGGCGTGGTCGTGCTGGACGCCCGCGCGATGCGCCGGCTGGACCGCATCGACACGGTGGTCATCGACGCCTCCGCGCTGTGGACCGGCCGGCAGATGATCGACGAGGTCGTGCCCGTGTCCGACGCCGTCCCCGCCGAGGAATGCCACCGACGCGCCCACGAACTGGTCGACCTGGACGACCCCGGGCGGTGGCGTTCGGCCGGCGGCTGGTCGGCGGGCCCGCTGAAGTCCTGGCGGCCCGGCCCGGCGACCCGGCGGAAGGCCGCCGCGGAACCGGCCGCGGATCTTCACAAGCGCGGCGCGACCGTGCTGGCCCTGGTCAGAGACGACGATCTGGTGGCCCTGGTGTCCCTCCTGCCCGAGCCCGATCCCCTCGTCGAGGCGGTGGTGGCGGCGGCGCACAAGGCCGGCCAGGTCGTCGCGGCGGGGACGGGGCGGCGGTTGGATCCGCGGCTGCCGATCGACCGGCGGGTGGCCGGCGGACGACGGCTCCTGGCCTCGGTGCGCCGCCTTCAGCGGGAGGGGCACGGCGTCGCCCTGATCTCGGCGCGCGAAGGAGACGCGCTCGCGCACGCCGACCTGGGCATCGGGCTGCTGCGGTCTCCGGACCGTCCCCCCTGGGGTGCGCACCTGTTGTGCGGGCCCGGTCTGGAAGGCGCGTGGACCGTCGTCGACGCCATGGCGACCGCGCGGGAGACGAGCACGCGCAGCGCGCGGATCGCCGCAGTGGGGCAGGCGGCGGGCGTGATGCTGGCGGCGGCGAGCACGGCGCCCGAGGCGCCCCGCAGAGCCCTCCTGGCCGTGAACACCGCGGCCGTGTTCGCGCTCGTCACCGGGACCTACGTCGGGATCTCCCTGGAACGGCGTCCCCTGCCGGTGCCCGCCGACCGCACGCCGTGGCACGCCTGGCCCGCCCAGGCCGTGCTCGCCCGGCTGGACTCCACGCCGTCCGGAATCGACGAGGAGGAGGCCGCCAGGCGCCGCACCGGCGCGGCCGGCGCCGAGCCGCCCCCCGCCGGCCTGGCGCGGATCACGATGGAGGAGCTGGACAACCCCCTGACGCCGCCGCTGGCCGCCGGGGCGGGCATCTCCGCGGTCGTCGGGTCCATGACGGACGCGGCGCTGATCGGCGCCGTGCTCGGCGTGAACGCGGTCATGTCCGGCGTGCAGCGGATGGGCGCCGACCGGGCGCTGCGGCAGCTCGTCGAGATGAGCACGGTGGGGATCCGGATCCGGCGTCCCGCGGCCGAGGGCGGCGTGGAGAGCCGGGCCACCGCGGACCGGCTCGTCCCGGGCGACGTCATCGCGCTCGCGGCCGGCGACGCCGTGCCCGCCGATGCCCGGCTGCTGTCGGCCGAGGGGCTGGAGGTGGACGAGTCGAGCCTCACCGGCGAGTCGCAGCTCGTCACCAAGATCGCCCAGCCGAGCGTCGCCCGGACGGTGGCGGACCGGCACTCCATGCTCTACCAGGGAACGGTCGTCGCCGCCGGGAACGCGACCGCCGTCGTCGTCGCCACCGGACCGCAGACCGAGATGGGCCGGACCGCCCGGCTGATCCCCGAGGGGCGGCGGCCGGGGGGCGTGGAGGCGCGCCTGCTGGCGCTCACCCAGGTGACGCTGCCCGCCTCGCTCGCGGCCGGGGCGGTCCTCATGGGCGTGGACCTGCTGTCCGGGCGCACGTTCGGGCAGGCGCTCGGCTCGGCGGTCAGCCTCGCCGTCGCGGCCGTGCCGGAGGGGCTGCCGTTCGTCGCGACCGCGGCCGAGCTCGCCACGGCCCGCCGCCTGTCCCGGCACGGCGCGCTCGTGCGCAACCCCTCGACCGTCGAGGCGCTCGGCCGGGTCGACGTGCTGTGCTTCGACAAGACCGGCACCCTGACCGAGGGACGGCTGCGGCTGCGCCAGGTGTCGGACGGGGCGACGGCGGCGTCCGTCGAGGAGCTGACGCCGGAGTTGCGCGAGATCGTCGCCGCCGCGCTGCGGGCCGGCCCGGACAGCGACGGCGGCCGGAACCACGTCCCGCACCCGACCGACCGGGCCGTCGTGCACGCCGCGGCGGAACTCGACATGGACCCGGCGGAGGGACTCCGATCATGGCGACGGGTCGACGAGCTCCCGTTCGAGCCGAGCCGCGGCTACCACGCCGTCCTCGGCCGGCACCCGGGCGGGCAGCACCTCAGCGTGAAGGGCGCGCCGGAGATCGTCCTGGAGCGCTGCGGCACCTGGGCCGGCGGAGCCGGGAACGGGCTCGCGCCGTTCGACCGGACGGCCCGCGGGCTGGTGGAGCAGGAGGTGGAACGGCTCGCCCGCAACGGCTACCGGGTTCTCGCGGTGGCGGAGCGACCCGCGTCCGGGCGGGTGGATCTCGACGAGTCGCGGATCCGGGACCTGCGCTTCCTGGGGCTGCTCGGGATCGCCGACCCGGTGCGCCGGACCGCCGCCGAGGCGGTGGACCGGCTGCGCGGCGCGGGCGTCCAGATCATCATGATCACCGGTGACCATCCGAGTACCGCGGAGGCGATCGCCGCCGAGCTCGGGGTGCTGGACGGGCATGTCATGACCGGCGCGGAGCTCGACGAGAAGGACGCCGCCGAGCTGACCCGGGAGCTGCCCGGCGTCGCGGTGTTCGCCCGGGTGAGCCCCGCCCAGAAGGCGCGCGTCGTGGAGGCCCTGCAGACGGCGGGCCGGGTGGTCGCCGTCACCGGCGACGGCGCCAACGACGCCCCCGCCATCCGGCTGGCCGACGTCGGGATAGCGCTGGGCGAGCGCGCCACACCCGCCGCCCGGGAGACCGCGGACATGGTCGTGACCGACGACCGGATCGAGACCATCACCGACGCCATCGCGGACTGCCGGGCCATGTGGAGATCAACCCGCGACGCGCTCGCCGTCCTGCTCGGCGGCAATCTGGGCGAGATCGCCTTCACCGTCGGCGGCTCGCTGACGAGCGGAGGAAGCCCGCTGAACGTCCGCCAGCTGCTGCTGGTCAACCTGCTCACCGACATGCTGCCCGCGCTGGCGCTCGCCGTCCGCCGGCCCGCGGGGCTGACCCGCGAGGACCTGCTGAGGGAAGGGCCGGAGACCTCTCTGGGGGCCGTGCTGACCCGGGACATCACCACCCGGGCGATCACCACCGCGGGCGCCGCCCAGACCTCGACGCTGCTCGCGCGGCTCGTCTGCACCCGGGCCCAGGCCCTCACGACGGGCCTGGTGGCCCTTGTCGGCACCCAGCTCCTGCAGACGATCGCCGCGGGCGGCCGGAGCCCGCTGGTCCTGGTGTCGGGACTCGTCTCCCTGGCGGCCCTGGTGGCCATCGTCCAGACGCCCGGCCTCAGCCAGTTCTTCGGCTCCCAGCCGCTCCTCCCCCACTGCTGGGTCATCGCGGCCGGCTCCGCCATCGCGTACGCGATCGCCGCGGTGATCGTCACCCGCACCGCGGCTAGATGAGTTTGCGCAGGTCAGATACTGTTCACTTGGTCGCAACGTGCTAGTCGAGACAAGCGGCCCGACCGAATGAGATAAATCGGTCATACCGGAACATCCAGCTTGATCGTCATTAACGATCTCGAGCGACAGTCACGAGAAGGTGTGTTGTGCCCGATTTCCTGTCGACCGTGCTCGCCAAGGCCCTGGTGATGCTGGCCGAGGCCATCGTCATGCGCGTCGCACTGGCGGTACTGCGCCAGCCCCAACCGGCCGCCTGACCACAGAACCAACAGCAGCCACTCCACCCCCATCGTCCTCCTGGCCCTCGTCCGCCAGGAGGGCGCTCACGCTGACGTCGGCCATGCCGCCGCCCCCGCGGGTCAGTCGGAGATCTTGATGCGGAGGCGGCGGAAGCCGCGGCCCTTGTTCTCGACCTTGGCCACGCTGATCCGGCCGATCTGCTTGGTGGACGCGACGTGCGTGCCGCCGTCGGCCTGGGTGTCCAGCCCCACGATGTCGACGATCCGGACGTCCTCCACCTCCGGCGGCACCAGGTTGGTCGCGGTGCGGATGATGTCGGGGATCTCGAACGCCTCCGCGCGCGGCAGCGACTTCACCTGGATCCGCCGGTCCGCCTCGACCTCCTGGTTGCAGGCGTCCTCGACGGCCTGCTTGAAGCCCGGCGGCACCTCACGGAGATCGAAGTCCATGCGCGCCGAAAGCGGTTCCATGTTCCCGCCCGTGACCAGGCAGCCGTAGTCGCGGAAGACCACGCCGCACAGCAGGTGCAGGCCGGAATGGGTGCGCATGAGCGCGCTGCGGCGGTCGTCCTCCACCGCGCAGCGCACGCCCGTCCCGGCGGGCGGGACCGGGTCGCCCTCGACCGGAATCAGTTCCAATTCGTCGCTTTTGCGAACTCCCGCGATCCGGGTTTGGACACCTTGCCACAACAGAACGCCACGGTCCGGTGGCTGACCGCCGCCGCCGGGATAAAATGCCGACCTGTCGAGGATGATCCTTTCGGGCCCCGCGTCCAGGACGATCGCGTCCCAGTCGCGTAGTGACTGGTCGTCCAGTTCCAGACGGGCCGTCCGCCCGTGATGGTGAGTGCCCGTGCTCATGCTCGTCAGCCTAAGGGCCGCGCGGGGGCGCGCTCCCGATCTTGTCCGTACCGACCGCGGATTTCTTACGGAGGGCTTGCAGCGTGCCCCGACTGGTCTGGGCCGCCATGGCGGCGGTGCTGGTGTTGTGTGCGTGCGTGGCCGCGGCCGCCCGGCTGGGCGGCTCGCAGTCCGCCCCGCCGAGCCGGGGCGCCGCGCAGGACGCGCCGCAACGCCGCGCGCCCGTGGTGTTCGTCCTCGGCGACAGCTACACCGTCGGCATCCGCGGGCTCAAGCCCGAGCGCGCGTACGCCGCCGAGACCGCCCGGATCCTCGGCTGGCAGGTCGTGGTGGCGGGGCTGGCCCGTACCGGCTTCGCCGGGACCGGCGGCACCGGGGAGACCTTCTCCTCGCTGTTCACCGATCAGCTCGCCTGGCGGCCGACGCCCGACATGGTGGTGATCTCCGGCGGCCACAACGACGTCCGGATGCCGCCCGGCGTGGTCGCGGAGAAGGCGCGGCGGCTGCTGGACACCGTGCGGGAGCGGTGGCCCCGCACGCAGCTGCTGCTGATGGGCCCGCTCTGGGGCGGCGACCCCGCGCCGAAGGCGCTGGCGGTGCGGGACGTGCTCCGCGGGGTCGCCGCCGCGCGGGGGGTGCCGTTCGTCGACCCGCTGGCCGGCAAGTGGATCACCGGCAAGGTGCGGAAGCGGAACGGCAACGCCGACCGGTTCATCCGCTCCGACGGCACCCACCCGAACCCGGACGGCAACGTCTACATCGCCCAGCGGCTCGCGGCGGACCTGCGGAAGATGAAGCTGGACAAGCCGGTGCTGGGGCGGACGAAGGTGGCCTACACCGCACCGCAACCGTCCCCGCCGTCGCACGCCCCGGCCGGTGACCGGCACGAGCAGGCGATCCCGGGCCGCGGGACGGAGCCCGACGAGGTCGAGCCGCGCCGCAAACGCGCCCCCTAGCGGCGTGTTGTCAGCGTGCGGCCCATGCTTTGGCGAACATCTCGTGCAGCGGTGCGGGCGGCAGCAGGCGGGTGAAGGGTCCTGCCAGTTCCTTCCTGGAGTCGACGATGGCGAGGTGGGGCTCCAGCTTGGCGGATTCCAGCGGTAGTTCCGGCGCCTTGACCTCGGTCCAGCCACCGGGGACGAAGACCGAGCGGCCCGCGCGCGACCGCTTGTCCTGCTGGACGGCACCGAGCCCGACCAGTCCGGCTTGGACGGCCTTGTGCTTGCCGGCGCTCCAGCCGTTCCACTTGCGAATGTTGCGGTCGGTGGGACGGGCCAGGGTGAGCAACTGGAGGTAGAGCGCGGCGGCGTCCCGGTCGGTGCCGAGTTCGCCGGCGACCTCGTCCACCAGGTCGGCGACGCTCAGCAGCGGGTTGGCCTCGTAACCGCCGGGCGGGACGGGCGATGCCGCCGCGCGCTCCACCATCCGCGCCAATCCGCCGTCGTACATCGTCTTCACCAGGCGGATGCTCCGCAGCAGGCCGGGCAGCCCGTGGTCCTCGCACAGCCGGACCGCCTGCTCGAACTTCTCCGGGTCGGCGAGCGCCGAGGGACGCAACATGGCCCGCTCGATGTCGCTGCCGGCGTCCACGAGCAGCAGCCCGTCGTCGTAGACGATCGGATTCGGCGCGCCTTGGTAGGGCGTGACAGGGTGGGTGGCAGGGCCGAACAGGTGCTCCTTGGCCGCCTCGGCGGGGTCGTCGGGGATCCCGGCGGGCGGTATGGCCCGCCGACAGGCAGCCCGTGCGCGGCCTCGGCCGCCCTCGCCCACCCGTACGCGCTGCCCGCGTGCTTGGGGAGGGAAACGCTCAGCCGCTGGCCTACGGTGTCCCAGAACCACGGCAAGTGCTCGGGCGGGACCCGCTCGGCCCGCCGCTTCAAGCCGTCCACGAACCGGCCGGGCTTGTGGAAGGCCCGGGCGATCCCCGTGTCCAGTTCGTTGATGAGGTCCTCTGCGGCCGGCTCCCATTCAGGCGCGTTGGCCCGAACCCAGTCCAGGTAGAGAGTCGACGACGTGGGCTTTGCGGGGGGCATGGCGGACATGCGCGAGAGTATGGCAGCGCCCTACGACGAGGCGGCCCCTAGCGGACGATCACCAGGGGCCGTACGGGCCGGAACTGGAGCCGCCCCCCTGGCCCTTGCCCTTGTTCTTGTACGGCTTGACCGCCGGCTTCACGTCGGCCAGGTAGATCGCGGCGACGATGAACGCGGCGATCGGCAGGAACGACAGCAGGGAGAGGAACCCGACCGCGCCGCCGAGCCCCACCACGTTGGCGACCACCAGCAGGATCAGCCAGAGCTTCTTGGTCTGCTTGTCGGTCGCCGGGAAGGCCCCTTCGGGCACCCTCAGGATGTCGAGAAGGGCCAGGACCTCGAAGACGAACGCGACGATCGCAAGAAACCAGAAGAAGTATCGGAGCCCTTCCACCATCAGTGATCACCCGTTCTCGTCGCAGTGGACCGTGTGCCCACCCTAGTCAACGACGAAGCCCGGCCGGTTGATCCCGGCCGGGCCTCGTGGTCGTGATCGGAGCCGGGAGCCCCGCCCGGGGCCGTTCCCCGGGGCCGGTGCTCCCGCCGCGGCGGGGCGGCTCAGCTCTGGCTCTTCTTCGCGGCCGCGCCCGTCCTCTTCTGCTGCGCGGAACGCGGCTTGGGGGCGGGCCGCTCGGTGATCTCGGCGATCTCCTCGGCCTCGCGGTGCACGACCTTCTTGCCGCGCTCGGCGAGCCCGTCGATGAAATCGACGGTGCGGGTGCCCACGTTGGTCACGTACGCCACCGCGGCGCCCGGGACGTCCTTGACCTCCAGCCGGCCCACGTTCTCGCGCAGCTCGCCGCGGTAGCGGTCGACCGTGTGGCGGACCTGGTCGCGGTACCGGTCGAGGTTCTCGCGGACCTCGCCCTGGTACCTGTTGGCCGACTCGCGCGCCTTGGTGACCTGATCGGGCACCTCGCGGAGCTTCTCCCTGGTCAAGTCGCCGGCGCCTGCGGCGGCGTAGAACGCCTTGCTGTCACGGAAGGTGCTGGTAAGCATCATCCGACCTCTTCCTTTCCTTGCCGGGACTCCTTGCGGACCCCGTTCTTCAGTCCCTGTACTTGGTCGTGCTCGGCGTCGTCGGTCTCGTCCGCGGCGACGCCGGCGGCTTCGCCGTCGGCGTCGTCGTGCTCGGCCAGCACGCCCGCGGCCTCGTTCTCCTTCAGGAACGAGGCGTAGATGTCGAGCAACACCTGCTTCTGCCGTTCGGTCAGGGCCAGGTCGGCCCGTACCGCGGCCTGCAGGTCGGTGTCGGCCTCGCGTTCCTCGAGGATCCCCGCCTGCACGTACAGCACCTCGGCGGAGATCCGCAGCCCCTTGGCGATCTGCTGCAGGATCTCCGCGCTCGGCTTGCGCAGGCCCCGTTCGATCTGGCTCAGATACGGATTGGAGATCCCCGAGACATCGGCGAGCTGGCGCAGCGAGATCTTCGCCCGGGTGCGCTGCTCCCGGATGTACTCCCCGATCGAGCCGACCTTCGAACCCGCCATGTCTTCCACCCTGCGTCATGGTGCTTGCAATTGCAAGCACGGTAGCTAGCACTCGGCCGTGATGATGCTCACATGCCGTGATCACATGATCCCAAAAATGTGACGGCGATAACCAGACGCAGGTGAAAAACCTGGCCAGCGCCCTCCACTCCGCTGGCGCTCCGCTCCAGGCGCCGGTCAGTCGACCTCGCCGGACGGTGCCGTCCAGGTGTTGCAGACCGCGATCCTCTGGTCGCGGTAGCCCTTGACGACCCAGCCCGCATAGTTGCGGCCAGAGCCGTGGTCGCGCTTGTCGACCGGCTGCAGCTCGTCCCCGCGGCCCCGCACATCGGCGAGCAGCGCGTCGTACTGCTGGCGGGTCATCGGCAGCGTCCGCCGCTCGGCCCCCAGGAACGCGCCCGCGAAGCACTGCGCCTGCAACTCGATGCGGCGGCTGGTCTCGTTGCGCGACGCGGGGGCCTGCGCGCGTTCCATCTGTTGCTGCCCGTACCGCAGGATGTCCGCGCGGTCCTGGACGTGGTGGGCGTACTCGTGCGCGACCACCCGCGCGAACACGGCGTAGTTCGACAGCGGCTCACCGCCGGACGTGTCCACGATGTGCTGGAGGCCGACGTACATGGTGTTGTTCGCCGGGCAGTAGAACGCCGAGGCGCCCGGACTGGGGTACGTCCCGCACGGGCTGCGGCCCGGGGCGTCCCAGAAGACCCGCTTCGGCGGGTCGTAGTTCATCCGCACCTTGCCGAACTGGCCCCGCCAGGAGGAGTCCAGGCAGTCGGTGAGCACGTCCATGAAGCGCCGCATCGAGTCCGAGCCCGACTGGATGGCGGGGACGCGGCACTTCACCGGGGTCAGCGCGCCCGTCCCGTACAGCGGGCTCTCCGTGGCGGCCTTCCGGTCGACCGGCGAGCCCGGGCGCGGACCGGATGCGGCCAGGCCGCCGTCGTCGCCACCGAACGCCGCGAAGCCCAGCACCATCCCCACCACCAGCGCGGCCAGTCCGCCCAGGATCCCCGCACCCGCGGCGCCCGCGGCCCGGCGCGGCGGACGGCGGCGCGGCTCGTACCGGTAGACGGTCCCCGCGGCCCGGTCCGGCAGGCCGTGCGGCGCCACGGGAGCCGGTGCCGATGAGGGGGATTGGCCTGCCATAGCGGAAAATCATCGCACAGGTGCCGAACACCACGATCGTCCTCGCGGAACGGCGCCACGGCCCCGGCCGGACCCCCGCGCTCCACCGGCGGTCCACCCGCAGCCGCTACGATTTGCGGCCATGTTGGGTCGCTTGCGGCCAATGGTCGCGTCCCTGGCCATCGCCGCCCCTCTTCCTCTGCTCGTGCCCGCTCCGGCGGCCGCCGCCCTGCCGGGCGAGGCACCCGCGGCCCGGTCGGCCGCGGCTCCGCGCGGCGCCGCGCCGGAGCGGGTGATCAAGGACGAGGTCGCGCTGCGCGTCGGCCCCGGCGGCGTCGCACGCGTCAGGGAGACCATCACCTACGAGTTCGGCGGCGGGCGGTCGCTGGAGCGCACGTTCGTGACCAGGCGGCACGAGAGCGTTACCCAGGACCGGGTGTACCGGATCGGGAACGTCCGGGCCGCCAGCCCCGACGGCGGCCCCACCCGGGTCGCGGTCGCCGAGACCGGCACCCGCACGGCGCTCAAGCTCACCGGGAGCGGCGCCCTGACCGGGCGCCGGACCGTCGTCCTCGACTACGAGGTGCGCGGGCTGGTGGCGCCGATGGGCCCGGTCGAGGAGCTGCGCTGGACGGCGGTCGGCGGCTGGGACGTCCCGGTGAACGAGGCCCGCGTCACCGTGGACGGCGGCGCCATGATCCGCAACGTCAACTGCTTCGCCGGGCCGCTGGACAGCGCCATCGGCTGCACGCAGTTCTACACCAACCACACACACACCCAGGCGGTCTTCAGCCAGCAGCAGATGCTGTCGGGCGAGTACCTCACGGTCGTCGTCGGCCTGCCCTCCGGGGCCACCGGCGGCAGGCCGATCCAGGAGCGCCGGCACACCGTGGCGACCGCGTTCTCGGTGAACGGCGTCACCGGCGCCGCGCTGCTCGGCCTGCTGGCACTGCTGGCCGGCGGGATCGGCGCGCTCTACCTGCTGCGCGGCCGGGACGCCCGGGTGGTCGGCAGGAAGGCCGCGGAGGGCGATCACGCGCCGGTGGCGGGCTCGGAGTTCGAGCCGCCGGACGGGGTGCGGCCGGGCCAGATCGGCACGCTGATCGACGAGCGCGCCGACGTCATCGACGTCACCGCGACCATCGTGGATCTGGCGGTGCGCGGCTACCTGATGATCGAGGAGGAGGACCGCGCGGTCACCGGCCGGCTGGACTGGGCGCTGCGCAAGCTGGACCGGCAGGCGCCCGAGGATCTGCTGAAGTACGAGCGGCTGCTGCTGGAGGCGCTGTTCACCGGTCCGGACGGGGCGCCGCGCGAGTCGGTGAAGCTGTCGGAGCTGGGCGGCACGTTCGCCACCCAGCTGGACCGGGTGCGGTCGGCGATGTACGACGACGTGGTCGAGCAGGGCTGGTTCGCGCGCCGTCCCGACACCGTCCGGTCGCGCTGGACGATCGCCGGGATGGTGCTGACCGCCCTCGGGGTGGCGGGGACGGTGGCGCTGGCGCTGACCACCGATCTGGCGCTGGTCGGCCTGGCAGTGATCATCGCGGGGGCGGCGCTGGCGTACGGCGGGCAGTACATGCCGGCCAAGACCGCCCGCGGCTCGACGGTGCTGGCGCACACGATCGGGTTCCGCGCGTTCCTGGAGCGCGGCGAGCTGCCGGAGGGGGCGGGGGCGCTGACGAGCGACGGGGCCGGGCCGCGGCAGCGGATCGCGCTGTTCTCCCGGTTCCTGCCGTACGCGGTGGTGTTCGGCGCGGTGCCGAAGTGGGCGCAGACGGTCGAGGACGCGGGCGAGCGGGCCGAGGGCGCCGACAACCTGTACTGGTACGAGGGCCCCGCCGAGTGGGACCTGTCGAAGTTCGGCGAGTCGATGCGCACGTTCACGCTGGCCACCTCCGGTTCCATCTCCCAGTCCCGGGGTCTGTGAGCCTGTGACCCCGCCCCAGTAGCGGGACAAAAGGGGCACATCGGTAAGATGTCTGACATCTGACCGATGAGAGGAGTGCGTGGTGGCCCTCAGCCCGGTGCCCGGCGGATCGACCGTCGAGGCCGTCCTCGAACAGTTGCAGGCACAGGTGAGCGGCGGCACCTGGCCGGTCGGCGGGCGCATTCCCGGCGAGCTCGACCTCGCGGCCAGCCTGGGCGTCAGCCGTCCCGCCGTCCGCGAGGCGATCCGCGCGCTCGCGCACGTCGGCGTGCTGGAGGTGCGCCGCGGCGACGGCACGTACGTGCGCAGCAGCGCCGACCCCCGGCCGCTGCTGCGCAAGGTCGCCCGCGCGACGCTGCGGGACGTGTTCGAGGTGCAGCTCGCCTACGACGTCCAGGCCGCCCGGCTGGCCGCGCGCCGCCGCACCCCCGAGGACCTCGACCGGCTGGCCCTGCTGCTCGCCGCGCGCGACGCGGCGACCGACGCCGAGACGTTCGGCGACGCGGACGCCCGCTTCCACCAGGGCGTCGTCGAGGCCGCCGGCAACCCCCTGCTGGTCGAGGCGCACCGCTTCTTCCTGGACCGGCTGCGCGACTCCATGCGGACCATCCGCCTCGACCACGAGGTGCCCGAGGCCGGTCCCGCGGCGCACCGGGCCGTGCTCGACGCCGTCGCCGCCCGCGACCCCGAGGCCGCCGGACGGGCCGCCGCCGCGATCGTGGAACCGGCCCTGGCCGTCCTGGAGGGCCTGGTCGGCGACGAGCGGCAGGAGGACCTGTGAGCGGGCGGCGGACGGCCACGGCACTGCGGATCCTGCTGCTGGTGCTGGTCGCCGTCAACCTCCGCCCGGCGATCGTGGCGGTCGGGCCGCTGCTGACCGAGATCCGGGACGACTTCGACCTGTCCGGGACGGCGGCCGGCGCGCTCACCACCCTCCCGCTGCTGTTCTTCGGCGCGTACGGGCTGGCCGCCCCGTTCCTGCGGCGCGCACCGCGCAGCGAGGCGCTGCTGGTCGCCGGCATGGGCCTGCTGGTGGTCGCGCTGCTGCTGCGGATGCTGGACGCCCCCGCCGCGCTGTTCACCGGGTCGCTGATCGCCGGGATCGCGATCAGCCTCGGCAACATCGCGATCCCGGCGATCATCAAGCGCGATCATCCGGGGTCCATCACGCTGGTGACCTCGATCTACACGGTGGCCATCACGAGCGGCGCCGCGCTGTCGGCGGCCGTGGTGATCCCGATCGAGAACGCGCTGGACAGCTCCTGGCGGGTCCCGCTGACGCTGTTCGCGCTGCCCGCCGCCGTCGCCGGCCTCGTGTGGCTGCCCCGCCTGCTGCGCGCGCCCGCGCCGTCCACACCGGCCGGCACGCCGCCGGGACGGGGTGCGGCGAAGGCGGTGTGGCGCTCCGGGCTGGCCTGGAACGTCACCTTCTTCATGGGCGTCCAGTCGCTGCTGGCGTACGTGACCGCCGGCTGGCTCGCGACGATCCTCCAGGACCGGGGCATGACCGAGGAGACCTCCGGCTACGTCTTCGCGCTGACCAACCTCCTCCAGGCGAGCGGCGCGCTGGCGGTGCCGCTGCTGGCGCGGCGGATGCGCGACCAGCGCCCGCTGGTGCTCATCGCGGTGGCGCTCACCATGGCCGGGTTCTCCGGGATCACCTGGACGCCGGTCGGCGCGTCCTGGCTGTGGGCCTCCGTACTGGGCATCGGCCAGGGGATCGGGTTCGCCACCGCGCTGTCGCTCCTCGGCCTGCGGGCGCACGACGCCCGGGTGGCCGTCCAGCTCTCCGGGATGGCGCAGGGCTGCGGCTACGTGATCGCGGCGCTGGGGCCGCTGGCCGTCGGCGCCCTGCACGACGCCACCGGCGGCTGGAACGCGCCGATCGCCGCGGTGCTCGCCGTCACCGCCGCGCTGGCGATCCCCGGCCTGGCCGCCGGACGGAACCGCGTCATCGCCCCGTCCGCCCCGGCGCCGAAAAGCCCCCAGTTTTCCCCACAGCCAGGGAGATAACCGGTCAACTTCTCGGCACCGGAGGACGTGCTGAACCTGAGCGAGCCTACGATCAGAACGACCGGCCCATTCAGGTCTCACCTCCCGGAGGTGGCACGCATGGACTTGACCTCTCCCCGAGCCGCAGCAGGGGGATCCAACCCTCACAGGTTGATCTTTCTGCTTCACAGCCGACAGCCGACCCGAACAAACGGCGAGGGATGGAGTGCCGCCCATCGGTCTTACACCGGCTCCCCAGACCTGACTTTCCACCAGCCCGGCGGTAGGCCCGGCCAGCTTGGCCATCGCCGACCGGACACGTCAGACGATAGCACTAGTGTTCGACGAGAGGCTGGGGTCTTCTTGGAGGGGTCGCGATGACGGTTCTCGCTGAAACCGCCCCGGTCGGCGTGGGCATCGGGCTGCTGGCCGTGCCCCTCGTCGTCGCCGCCATCATCACCTGGCTGCTGCTGACCCGGCGCGCCTCGCACGACCAGCGCGACCCCGAGCACTTCCACGACCAGGACTCCCACCGAGGGCCCGAACAGGGCGGCTACTACCGCTACACGCCCGGCATGTTCTCGCACAGCTACGCCCCGGGGAAGACCAAGTACAAGGACATGCCCTGGTAGCTCAGCTACCGGCGAGCCCCCGCACCATGCTGTCGAAGGCGCCGTCCCAGTGGCGGCGCGCCTCCTCGGCGTCGCCGAGCGCGCCGCGCAATTCGAGGCTGGCCAGTCCGTGCGCGAGGGCGTTGAGCCTGACGGCGAGATCATAGGGTTCGGCGGGCGCGAAGGCGCCTTCCTGTACGCAGCGGGCGGCGGCGGCGACCAGCGTGTCGAAGGTCGGCCGGATCAGTGCGCCGGTCTCGGCGTCGGGCTGGAACTCGGGTACCGGCCGCCCGAACATCAACTGGAAGAGGTGCGGGTTGGCCAGCGCGTTGGCGCGGTAGGCGTGGCCGAGCGCGAGGAGATCGGCGACGGCGTCGTCCGTGCGGGGAACGGCGGCAAAGGCGGCGGCGAGACGTTCGAATCCGGCCAGGAACATCTCGCGGACCAGGCCGCCCTTGTCGCCGAAGAGGTTGTAGACGGCCGTGGTGGACACCCCCGCCTGCTCCGCGACGCGGCGGGTGGTCAACGCCGACGGCCCCGCGGCGGCCAGGAGCCGGCCGCCGGCGTCGACGAGTTCGCGGCGAAGCTCGCCGTAATCGCGGGTTCTCGGCCTTGCCATGGCGACGAGCGTACCGTAACGTCGTTACGTAACAGCGTTACTAAACTTGTTCGGGAGCAGCAATGACTGAAGAACTGCACGTCGTCCTGGGCGCTACCGGCGCGATCGGCAAAGCCGTCGCCGCCGAACTCGACGCCCGCGGCCACCGCGTCCGCACCGTCAGCCGAGGCGCGGCCACCGGTCCGCACCACGTCCAGGCCGATATCACCACCACCGACGGCGCCATCGCCGCCTGCCAGGGCGCCGCGGTCGTCTACCAATGCGCACAGCCCCGGTACGAACGCTGGGTCGCGGAGTTCCCCGCGCTCATCCGCACCGTCCTCGCCGGAGTCGAGGCCGCCGGAGCGAAGCTGGTCATGGCCGACAACCTTTACGTCTACGGCCCCGTCGACGGCCCCATGACCGAAGACCTGCCGCACGCCGCCGCCAATCCCAAGGGCCGGGTCCGCGCCGAAGTCGACGAGCTGATCCTCGACGCCCACCGGTCCGGGCGGATCCGCGCGACCCTGGGACGGGCCTCCGACTACTACGGCCCCTCAGGGGTCAACACCATCCTCGGCCCGACCGTCTTCGCCGCCGCCCTGGCCGGAAAGACCGCTCGCTGGGTCGGCGACCTCGACCAGCCGCACACCGTCGCCTACCTCCCCGACATCGCGGCCGGCCTGGCCACCCTCGGCGAGCGCGCCGAAGCCGACGGGCGCGGCTGGCACCTGCCGGCCGCCGAGGCCATCACCGGCCGCGAGTTCCTCGGCCTCGTGCGGACCGCGGCCGGCGGCAAGCCCAAGATCGCCGGACTCGGCCGCGGAGCGCAACGCCTCATCGGGCTGTTCAACCCGACCGTGCGCGAACTCGGCGAGACCTGGTACCAGCGCGACCGGCCGTTCATCGCCGACGACTCCGCCTTCCAGAAGGCGTTCGGACCGGTGAAGGTCACCCCGCACGACGAAGGCGTGGCCACGACCCTCGATTGGTTTCGGCACAACGCGGCCTGAAAAGCGGGGTCAGCGGGGCTTCATACCCAGGAAGGCGCGTGCTTCGGCGGGACGCATGGGCGGGCGCTGAGCCAGGTCCGCCAAGGTGGCGGCACGGTCCACCAGCTGGACGTTCGCGACCACCGGCTGCCCCTTGGCATAGGTCAGCGTGTCCTCCATGCCGACCCGCAGATGGCCGCCCGCCGCCAGCGCCGCGTACATGACCGGCAGCGTCGTGCGGCCCACGCCCGTCGCCGACCAGGTCGCCCCCGCCGGGAGCGCCTCGACCGCCGCCACCAGCGTCCGGGCGTCGCCCGGCATCCCGCCCGGCACCCCCATCACCAGATCGCAGTGCACGCGCCCGCCGTACGGGGCGCCGTGCTTGTCCAGGAGCCGGTTCAGGGCCGCGACGTGACCCAGGTCGAACAGCTCGAACTCCGGGACGACCTCCAGCTCCTGGGTGCGCCGGTACAGCTCCACCATGAACGGCCACGGGTTCATGAAGACCTCGTCGCCGAAGTTGACCGTCCCGCAGGTGAGCGAGCACCCGTCCGGCCCGGCCTCCAGCACCCGCAGCCGGTCCTCGTACGGGTCGGTGACCGCGCCGCCCGTGGACAGCTGCACGATCAGCCCGGTCTCCTCGCGCAGCGCCCGCACCGTGTCGCGGAGCCGAGCCAGGTCGAGCGTGGGCCGCGCGGCGCCGTCCCGGATGTGCACGTGGACGACCGCCGCCCCGGCGGCCTCGCACTCCTGGGCCGTCTGGACGAGTTCGCCGAGGGTGACCGGCAGCGCCGGGACGTCCGCCTTCGCGGACTCGGCGCCGGTCGGGGCCACCGTGATGAGCGTCGTTGCTCCCATGCAGGCAGAATGCATGGTCATGCGTGCCGTAGTCCAGCGAGTGAGCGAGGCCGGCGTGACCGTCGAGGGTCGCGTGGTCGGAGAAATCGAAGGTCCGGGGCTGCTGGTCCTGGTCGGCGTGACGCACGCCGACACGCCCGCCCAGGCCCGGCGGCTGGCCGCCAAACTGTGGGGCCTGCGGATCCTCCAGGACGAGAGATCGTGCTCGGACCTGAACGCCCCGCTGCTGGTGATCAGCCAGTTCACGCTGTACGGGGACGCCCGCAAGGGCCGCCGCCCGAGCTGGATCGCGGCGGCGCCCGGCGAGGTCGCCGAACCGCTGGTGGACGCCGTCGTCGCCGAACTGCGGGCGCTCGGCGCGAAGGTCGAGACCGGCGTCTTCGGAGCCGACATGAAGGTCGCCCTGGTCAACGACGGCCCCATCACGCTGATCCTCGAGATCGACGGTGTTTAAAGTCCCGGCCTACGGCGCTCGCCTAGCGGCTCGCCCCTAACCGGGCCTCGGCGAGCGCGACATCGCTTCGCGATCTGCCCGGTGAGACTCGCCTCCGGCATCGCCCCACCGGCCAGGTAGCGCGCTCGCGCGGTACCTGAGGCCACTGCGAATCGACTCTCAGCGGTCGCGGATCGGTAGCGGTCGCGGATCAGGCGGTGTAGCCGTAGATCATTCCGGCGATCGTCACCAGCGTCCCGGCGGCGGCCAGCAGGATCAGCGCCCGGTCGGCCTGGGCCAGCCGTCCCCGCACCTCCGGGGACACCACGATCTGGCCGGTCTCGCGGTTCGGGTCGGGCTCGGCCTTCTTGCGCAGCGGGTTGCGCATCCCCACCAGCCGCCACAGCGCGTCGTTCTTCACCTGCTGGTGCTCGTCCCGGCAGGCGAACAGCCGGCCCCGGACGTGCGCCGGGCACGCGAACCCCTGCCGCGTCATCACCCGGCACAGCGCCGGGACCAGCAGGAACTGGTAGAGGCACCACAGCAGCAGCCCGAGCAGCGCCAGCCGCCACGACCCCAGCCACCAGGCCACCCCGCCCCACAGGGCGAACAGCCCCCACCAGACCAGCGCCGACTCCCGGCGCGGCCGGCGGCGCCGGCCCGGCTCCCCGCGCTTGCCCGGCGCCCCCTTCCGCTGCGGCGGTGGTTCCTCGTTCCCCGGCGTCGCGACCATCGATCGGGACCCACCTTCCCCTGGGGGCGGCCGGACAGGTTTTCGTCTACGAGAGACGATTTTGCCCGGGTGCCAGGTGCTTTACCCGCGATTCGCCGTGCGTCGTCGAAGATCGATCTGGGCGTTGGCGCCGGTGTCGGGGGACACCACGACCTCTTGTGCCGCGGCCACCCCGCCGGCCAGCAGCTCGGCGTCCACCGGCACGTTCCGCTTGACCAGCGCCAGCGCGACCGGGCCCAGCTCGTGGTGGCGGGCCGCCGACCCCACGAACCCGACGGTGCGGCCGCCGGGGATCTCCAGCGGGTCGCCGTGCGCGGGCAGCCGGTCGACGCTGCCGTCCAGATGCAGGAACACCAGCCGGCGCGGCGGGCGCCCCAGGTTGTGCACCCGAGCGACGGTCTCCTGGCCCCGGTAGCAGCCCTTCTCCAGATGCACCGCCGCCTCGATCCAGCCCATCTCGTGCGGGATCGAACGGTGATCGGTGTCCAGCCCGAAGCGGGCTTGGTGCGCGGCGATCCGCAGCGCCTCGTACGCCCAGATCCCGGCCGGGCGCAGCCGTTCGGCCAGGGCCGGCAGCTCCGACCGGTCGATGATCCGCGCGGTCAGCCCGGCCACATCCGGCAGCACGGCCGCCGCCTCGACCTCGGCGCCCTCCGGGACGGTCACCACGGCGTGGGAGCCGCTGACGTCCTCGACCTCGACGCGCAGCATGAACCGCATCCGGTCGAGGAACTCGGCGAGGGCCGGCGCGGTGCCCGGCTCCACGTGCGCCCAGACGGCCTCTCCGTCGTCCACCAGGTGCAGGTGGTGCTCGACGTGCCCGTGCGGGCTGAGCAACAGCGCCTGCGTCGGCTCGTTCGGGGCCAGCCGCTCCAGATGCTGGCTCAGCAGGCTGTGCAGCCAGCTCAGCCGGTCGGGCCCGGAGACCCGCACGACCCCCCGGTCGCTCCGGTCGACGAACGCCGTCCCGGCTTCCAGGGCGCGCTGTTCCTGCGCCGGCTCACCGTAGTGCGCGGCGATCTCCTGGTCGGGGGCGTCCGCGGGGACGGCCCCGGGCAACTGCAGCAGCGGGCTCTCCATGAAGCCCACACTATGCGCCGCGGCGCGGGATTCACCCTCGGGCTCAGCCGGTCGTGCTGCCCGCTCCGGCGGCCGCCGCGAGACGGCAGTCCTTGCACCGCCCGTACACGGTCAGGTGGTGCACATCGGTCTCGAACCCGAACGCGCCCTCCAGCCGTCCGGCCAGCCCCGCCGCCGCCTCCGGGTCGACGTCGTTGACCGTGCCGCACTCCCGGCACACCAGATGGATGTGCTCGGCGTCGGCCGCCAGGTGGTAGTTGGGCGGGCCGTGCCCCAGATGAGCGTGCTTCACCAGCCCGAGCTCCTCCAGGAGCTCCAGGGTTCGGTAGATGGTGGAGATGTTCACCCCGCGGGCGGTGCGCTGCACCTCGGCGCAGATCTCCTCCGGGGTCGCGTGTTCGAGGTTGGTGACCGCCTCCAGCACCAGCTGGCGCTGCGGCGTGACCCGGTACCCCTTGGCCCGCAGCTCCTCCTGCCACGTCTCGGACATGTTCCGAGTCTATGTGCCCGGCGTCACGGATGAGATCGCGAAAAAGCCGCTTGCCCGGATCGCGGGCGCTCGCATAGCGTGCGAGTACGCGCGAAAGGAGGTGGTCCAAGAAAATGGTTGATTCTAGGACTCGCGAGGTGGCTGTCCGCTAGTCGCCGTTCCGCCTCGTACCCGCCCCCCAGGGGGCGGTGCAGCCGGTCGGTGACCGGCGAATACCAGGCAGTTACCCGATCCCCGGACCGATGGACCAGTCCTGCCCATCGCCCCGCCACCCGGCGGGAAGGTCCGGGGATCGTTCATTCTCCGCTCAGGAGACGCGCTTGAGCTGCGCCGACAGATGCGACTGGAGCTGCTGCCCCACCGCCGCCATGTCGTACGCCCAGCCCAGGTCCTCGCCGATCAGCCCGTACAGCCGCTTGCCGCCGGTGACCTCCTTGGCGCTCTCGGTCCGCGCCACCACGTCGGTGACCAGCTCCACCCGGTTGAACGCCACGTTCCCCAGGTAGATCTCCACGATCCCGGTCGGGTGCGCCAGCGTGACCTCGACCTGGTGGTCCGGCCGCGGCCGCCAGTACCCCGTCTCGGTCGCCAGCGGACGGCCCAGCGAACCGTCCTCCTCGATCAGCCAGGTACGGCTCGCGTAGACCAGGAACGGCTTGCCGATATGGGTGAAGGAGATCTCCTGGCCGAAGTGGAACCCCTCGATCGTGGGATAGCCGCCGACTCCGGCGCCCTCCCACGTACCGAGCAGGAACCTCAGGGGTTCGAGATCGGGGTGCAGCTCAAGCTCCATGGGCACCGAGGGTAGCGGCGCCGCGCCCCTTGTCGGACCGCGATCTCCGGTGCCGGGACTCTCGCCGGGGCCCGCTACCGCAGCCGGGACAGCCGCACGACCAGAAGGACCGCGGCCACCGCGATCAGTCCGAGGACCACGACCACCACCACCGCGTTCACCATGCCCACGGCGCCTGATCCTATGTCCGCGCGGCGGGTGGCCGGCCGGGCACCCGCGCGGGTTACGCTCCCGGTATGGCGAGATCTCTGGTGATCAAGGCGACGGCCGGCGCGGACGGCCCGGAACGGTGCAACCAGGCCTTCACGGTCGCGGCGGCGGGCGTGGCCAGCGGTCTTCCGGTCTCGCTCTGGCTGACCGGCGAGTCCACCTGGTTCGCGCTGCCCGGCCGGGCCGAGGAGTTCCGGCTGGCGCACGCCACCCCGCTGGAGGACCTGCTGGCCGCCGTCCTGTCCGCCGGGCAGGTGACGGTCTGCACCCAGTGCGCGGCCCGCCGCGACATCAAACCCGACGACGTGATCCCCGGCGTCCGCATCGCGGGCGCCCCCACCTTCGTGGAAGAGATCTCCACCGAGGGGGCGCAGGCCCTGGTCTACTGAGCCCCGCCGCCGGTGGTTGATCTCCCACTCAGCGGACATGAACAGGGGCGACGCTAAGGAGTTGAACGGCGTGATCGAAATCCCCCTGTGGGCCTGGATCGCCACGGTCGGCCTGATCATCGCCCTGTTCGTGTTCGACCTGCTGGTCGCGGTGCGGCGGCCGCACGCGGTCGGGCTGCGGGAGGCCGCGTTCTGGTCGGTGTTCTACGTCGCCGTCGCGATCCTGTTCGGCTTCGGCGTGCTGGCCGTGGCCGGCGGGACGGCCGGCACGGAGTACTTCGCCGGCTGGGTGGTGGAGAAGAGCCTGTCGGTGGACAACCTCTTCGTCTTCGTCATCATCCTGTCCCGGTTCGAGGTCCCGGCGATCTACCAGCAGAAGGTGCTGCTGTTCGGGATCGCGGCGGCGCTCATCCTCCGGACGATCTTCATCGCGGCCGGCGCCGCGGCCATCACCGCGTTCTCCTTCACCTTCCTGCTGTTCGGGCTGGCGCTGCTGTGGACGGCCGTCCAGCTGATGCGGCACCGCAAGGAGGAGCCCGAGGTCGAGGACAACTGGCTGGTCCGGCGCAGCCGCAAGATCATGCCGGTGACCACCGACTTCCACGGCGGCCGGATGTTCGCCCATGAGGACGGCCGCCGGGTGATGACGCCGCTGCTGCTGGTCTTCATCGCGATCGGCAGCACCGACCTGCTGTTCGCGCTGGACTCCATCCCCGCGGTGTTCGGCGTGACCAAGGAGCCGTTCCTGGTGTTCGCCGCGAACGCGTTCGCGCTGCTGGGGCTGCGCGCGCTGTTCTTCCTCATCGAGGGCCTGCTGGAACGGCTGGTCTACCTGTCGATCGGCCTGTCGCTGATCCTGGCGTTCATCGGCGTCAAGCTGATCCTGCTGTTCCTGCACGAGGACGTCAGCAAGTCCATCCCGGAGATCCCGACCCCGCTGTCGCTGGGCGTGATCCTGCTGATCCTCACCGTCACGACCGTGGCGAGCTTCTGGCGCGTCCGCGGCCACCCGGAGGAGCGCGCCCACGCGGGCTCGCTGCGCAAGCACCGGCAGCGCGAGGAGCGGGACGAGGCCGAGTCCCGGTCCGCCGCCTCGCAGCGAGGCGGCGGACCGGGCTCAGAGGCCTAGGCGGTCATGACGGCGTTCAGGCGCTCCTCGCGGAGGCGGCCCGCCCAGGAGTCCTCGATGGGGTGGAGTTCCTGCCCCACCGCCCAGCGCAGCAGCAGGTCGGCCAGGCCCGGGTTGCGCACCAGGGCGGGGCCGTGCATGTACGTGCCGAGCACGCGCCCGTTGTAGGCGCCCTCGAAACCGCCGGAGCCGTTGCCGACGCCCACCAGCACCTGGGCGAAGGGCTTCACGTTCTGGCCCAGGTGGGTGACGCCCTGGTGGTTCTCGAAACCGGTGATGCGGGGGACGTTCAGCTCGGAGGAGACGTCCCCGACGATTTCGCCGACCGCACGCCGTTCGCCGCGCCCGCTGCGGATGTCGAGCAGGCCCAGGCCCTGGACGGGCTGGCCCTCCTCGCCGCCGAACTCGTGCCCGAGCAGCTGGTAGCCGGCGCACACCGCGAACACCACGGCGCCGCGCTGGGCCGCCTGCAGCAGGCCGCCGTCCCTGCTCAGCCGCTGCGCGGCCAGGATCTGCGGGCGGTCCTCGCCGCCGCCGAGCAGGAAGATGTCGCCGTCGGCGGGCACCGGCTGGTCGGACCGGACGTGGACGGTCTCGGTCGGGATGCCGCGCAGCGCGGCGCGCCGCTCCAGGACGATGGTGTTGCCCTGGTCCCCGTACGTGCTCAGCAGGTCGGGGTAGATCCAGACGATCTTCAACGGACGGTTAGGCGACACGGCCGTACCTCGCTCGGACTGACTCGGTTGGAAGGCTGTACAGGCGGTCAGACCCGCGACGGTCACACGACACGGCCGTACCTTGTTCGGATGTCCTGGAAGGCCGTGTAGTTGGAGATCACGTCCAGGCGGCCGGGTGGGACGGCCATGACGGCCTGGTCGATGTCGTCCACCACGGTGAACTGCACATCGGCGGCCTCCAGCCGGGCGGCCAGGTCGATCCGGCGCTCGCCGGTGACCCACACCGGGCGGCCGCGCAGGATGCGGTAGTCGACGTCCCACAGCCAGGAGGTGTCGCGCCCGTCGGGGCCCTGCGCGTTGACCGACAGCGCCACCGGGCCGGGCGCGGGCTCCAGGACGTCGAACGCCTCCAGCCAGCCCGCCGGGTTCTTCGACAGCAGCAGCCGGATCTGGCGGCCCTCGTGCTCGACGGTGGTGTAGCGGCCGGCGACCGAGCGGACCTCGCTCAGCAGCGGCAGTGCCTGCTCGGGCGGGACGCCGAACTGGGCGACGACGGCGAGCGCGACGACGGCGTTGGACCGGTTGGCGCGTCCCGGAAGGGCCAGGTTCGACAGTTGCAGGGAGCGGCCGTCGGGGCCGGTGACCACGTCGCCCTTCAGGATCCAGTCGGGGCGGGGACGGGCGAAGTGGCACTCGCGACAGCGCCAGTCGCTGTCCTCATCGGTGTCCTGGCGGTCCAGGGGGCCGCCGCATTCGGGGCAGCACCAGGAGTCCTCGCGCCAGTGCTGCCCGGCGGCGACCCAGGTGACGCTCTTGGCGGTGGACGCGCCCCAGGTCACGAGCGGGTCGTCGCAGTTGGCGATGACGTGGCTCTGCGGGCTGTCCTCGAGTGCCTTGCGCCACTTGCCGGCCAGCAGCCAGATCTCGGCCGCGCGGTCCATCTGGTCGCGGCTGAGGTTCATCAGCGCGACCACGTTGGCACCGGTCTCGGCCAGCACCATCGGCACGTATTTCTCGTCACACTCCAGGACGCCGTAGCGGGCGCCGGGGGCGGAGGCGAGAGCGGAGACATGGCCGGTGGGCATGTTCGCGCCGAACGCGTTGGTGGCGACCTCCCCCAGCGGCGTCATCGCCGAGGTGATCAGCCGGGTCGTCGTCGTCTTGCCGTTGGTGGCGCTGACGAGGACGAGCTTGCGGTCCCGGGCGAGCCTGGTCAGCAGCTCGGGGTCGAGTCGCAGGCCGATCCGGCCTCCGATCACCGAACCGTCCCCGCGGCCCGCCATCCGGGACATCCTGGCGGCCGTCCGGCCGAGTGCGACGGCCAGCTGCGAACGCAGCGGAAGATCGCTCATGAACTCCGTCTTCTCCGGTTTGCGCCTCTGAAGCCGTTCCGAGCCTAGCTGGTACGGAGGGCACAGTGGAGCGGCATGCCGGGGAGATGGGCCGCGGCGGGCGGCGGAAGGGAGTGCGACGAGCATCACACGATTTTCGGTAAACCAGTCCGGCATATCTTGACCTGTCCGCAGATGTCATGATTCGGTGCGACCCCCGGCAGCGGAAGCGCGATGGGTCCGAGATACCCATGACCACGTCCAAGTGCGGCGTTACCCAGTACTTTGTCGGGAGCCCTGCGGTTCGGCGGGGGAGAAACCCCGCCCCTCTCCGGCGGGCAACGGCGGCGACTAGGCGAGGTCAGAGCGATGCAGTGTCCGACGTGCGGTACGAACACGCCCGGGACGCTCGGCAAGTGTCCGAACTGCGACGCCCCGATCGACCAGCCCGGAGTGCCCCTGGGCGCGCCGGTGCCGATGGCGGATCCCGCGGCGCCGCCCAAGGCCGACGCGCAGGCGATCGGCGACAAGACGCTGTTCGTACCGCCGCCCAAGCCGTCCTGGGCGTCCGACTCGGACTCGGAACCCTCCGGCCCGCCGGAGGATTCCGACGGCGAGACGACCGCGCAGTGGACGATCAACCTCGCCGACTCCAATGACAGCGGCGGCTTCCAGGCGGCCCCGCCTCCCCCTCCCCCGGCCCCGCCGGCCGCGCCCGGCGGCTTCGGCGGCGGGACGCCTGAGGGCGGCGGCGCGGAGTCGATCGTCCCGGAGTCGTGGTTCGCGCGTCCCCGCAAACCGGACGAGCAGGACCAGGACCCGGGCTTCCAGCAGTGGGCTCCGCAGCCTCCCGCACCCGGTGCGATGGGGGAGGCCACGATGGTCGACTCCCCTTACCCCGGCCCGGGCGCCCCAGCCGAGGCGACGCGGTTCGACCAGCCCGGCATGAACATGGGCGTGCCGATGGGTCCCTCGGACCCCACCCTCGGCCCGCCGATGAGCCCGTACATGGGGCCAGGGCCAGGTGGCATGCCCGACTATCCGCCGCCGCCCGGTTCGTCCGGCAAGGCGAGCAAGCCGCTCCTCATCGCCGTCGTCGCGCTCGTCGCGGTGGCGGTGGTCTCCGTCGGCCTGGTGCTGTGGCCGGACGGGGAGAAGAAGGCGCCGCCGGTCGCCAAGCCGACCCCCTCGCCCAGCAACAACACGCAGGTGGCGCAGAAGAAGCCGATCGCGGCCGGACGCCAGCAGGCCGTCGAGGTCAACAAGCTGCTGAACGCCAGCGCCGACACCAAGCGGCAGCTGTCCGCCGCGCTCAACGGCACCCGCAAGTGCGAGACGCTGCCGACCGCCATCAAGGGCTTCCAGGTCGTCGCGCAGCGCCGGACGAACCAGATCCGCCGCACCCAGAGCCTCCAGCTCGACCAGCTGCGCAACGGCGACCGGATGCGGGTGTCGCTGCGGCAGGCGTTCCAGGCGTCGCTGGAGGCCGACCAGCGGCTGTACGCGTGGGCCAACGTGGTCAGCAGGAAGTGCCGCGGCAAGCCCCGTCCGGACGTGTCGCGCGCCCCCGGCCGGGCCGCCGCCGAACGCCGCGCGACCACGGCCAAGAAGCAGTTCGTCGCGATGTGGAACCCGGTCGCCAAGAACAACTCGCTGCCTCCGCGCATCTGGAACGGCCTGTAGGGCGTCCGATCACGAGCGGATTGCGACGCTCCGACGGAGCGGCCGTCGCGACGCGCGCACAGTATGTTGTTTGCGTCAAGCTTCTCGGGGAGGGTGTGGGAATGCGGTGCCCTGGCTGCGGTAACGACACGACTCCCTCGTTGCCGCGTTGTACACACTGCAACGCGTCCCTGAGCGGAATGGAAGACGCCACCACTCCCGACCCCCAGGCCGCGCCGCCGCCGTGGGGGCCGCCCGCCGATCCGGCCGGCTGGCCGTCCTCGCCCACCCCCTCGTCCCCGCCGCCCCCGGGACCGCCGCCGGGCGGAAACGACGGCGAGACCATCCTCTCGCTGTCCGACGAGCCCTGGGACCACGACCGGTGGGCGGAACCGGAGATGTGGAACCCGGACCAGCACCGCAAGAAGAGCCCGCTCCCCTTCATCCTGCTCGGCGGCGGCGTGGTGGCGCTGGCCGCGATCGCGCTGGCCATCATCTTCTGGCCGAGCTCCGGCGGCACCGGCACGCCCGCCGCGAACAGCTCGCTCCCCGCCCAGGGGCAGAGCCCCGGGGCGCAGAGCGAGCCGGTCGGCGACTCCCCCAGCGAGAGCGGCGACGCCACCGCGCTCAAGCGCCAGGCCGGGCAGGTCGACGCGCTGCTGACCGAGATGTCCAGCACCAGGTCGGAGCTGGGTTCGGTGGTGACCGGCGGCTGCCCGGTCTCCGGCCTCGAACGGATCCGCAGCCAGCGGCAGGAGCAGGTCGGCAAGGCCAAGGCCCTCGAGGTCGACGCGCTGGAGAACGGCACCGCGATGCGCGACGCCCTCGTCCGGGCCCTGGAAGCGTCGGTCGAGTCCAACCAGGGCTACCTGGACGTCGCGCCCGGCTGCCCGTCGGACGGCGACGTGGCCCCCATGAACGAGCGCGCCAGCCAGGCCAAGCGCGAATTCGTCGACTACTGGCGCCCCAACGCCGAGAAGGCCGGGCTGGCCGTCCGCGGCCCCGACGACATCTGACCTGCCCGCTCCCCAGTGCCCTTCAGCCCTCAAGGAAAGGGAGGCCGCGGGACGGGTCCCCGAACGGGGCGATGAGGCGTTCCGGCCAGCTCAGCACGGGCTCCAACCAGGAGCCCACCTGCATCGTGTCGGCCACGTCGGCGATCTGCTCGTCCTCGTCCAGGCCGATCGCGACGACCGACAGGTCCTTGTAGAAGCCCGCCTGCTCGTCGTCCCCGCCCAGCGCCGTCATCGCGATGGGACGGTTGCGTTCCAGCTCCATCGACAGCGGGTGGCGGCGCAGGGCGCGGAGGCGATGGCCGAGTTTGGGCTCCGGCGGCTGGCGCAGGCCGGGCAGCTGGTACTCCAGAGGCGGCGCCGGCGTGTGCTTGTCGGGGACGCCCGCGCCATACGGGAAGAGCCGCTCCAGCTCGTGCAGCCACCGCAGCTGGGGGACGACCCAGTTCGGCCCAGGGAGCGTCCCCGCCGGCGTGTGGTCGCCGTCCAGGAGCTTCTGCGCGACGTCGGCCACGGCGGCGGTCAGCTCGGACGGCAGGAAGGCGTTGCGGAGCGCCCAGGAGCGGCGGGTCACGGCCCGTTCCAGGACCGTCGCGAGCGTGCACTCGCGCAGCCGCGGGGCGAGCCGCGACCACACCCGTCCCAGCTCGGCCGGGACGGCGGGCAGCGGGCGGTTGACGACGTGCGCGAGCACCAGCGTGTCGGCCCACAGGCGCAGCCACGCCCAGTCCGGGTGGCCTGCCAGCAGATCGGCCTCGCGCAGCTCGTAGAGGGTGCAGGCCCGTCCGGAACGGCATTCGCACCCGCACGCGGCCGAGCGGCGGCCGTCGACGGGCGGCGGCGGGCCGGGCAGCACGCCCTCCCGGCCCTCGCCCAGCGGGATGCGCACCCGCAGCGGACGGTCCATCCCGTCGGCGAACACGGCCGCGACGCCCGGACGCAGCGACACCACCTCGCGCGACTGGTCCTGGTCGAGGTTCATGGCCGCGCCGACCTGGTGCCGGTCGTCGAAGGCCGGCAGCCGGTGCACGACCTTCAGCGCGGTGTTCTTGATGACGTCCGGGACCAGCTTGGTCGGGATCTGCTCGGCGACGATGATGCCCTCGCCGTACGCGCGGATCTCCGCCAGCATCCCGGCGAACAGCTCCACCGCGTGCGAGCTGGTGCGCTCCGGCCCGCGGTTGCGCAGCAGCCGGTGCGCCTCCTCGATCACGATGACGTGCCGCAGCCCGGGCGTCCCGGTGCCGCCGCCGCGCCGCTCCCGCATCCGCAGATGCTCCACGATCCGGATGATCAGCGTGCCCATGAGGAACGCCTTGTCCTCGTCGTTGGCGACGTCCTCGATGGCCAGCACGATGTTGTCGCGCAGCATGCCGCCGACGTCGGCCGGATGCCCGCCCTCGAAGAACCGGCCCGCCGAGCCGATCCGCAGCGACCGCAGCCGCACGTCCACGAACCCCTGCACGTCCGCCATCAGCTCGCGCCCGTACCCGACGTCGCCGATGACCTGCAGCGCGGCGTGCTGGAGCTGCTCCAGCGTCGGGACGGCCGGTTCGATGAGGGAGCCGGGGACGCCGCCGCCGGTGACCACGTCCCAGCCGTTGGCCTCGTACACCCGCTGCAGCGCCTGGGCCATGATCTGCGGGAACGGCTCCTCGGCGTCGAAGGCGGCCTGGAACAGCGCCCGGACCATGTCGATGTGCGCCTGCACCGGGTAGCCGGGCTCGGGCGCCAGCGGGTTCACCGACAGCGGCACCGAGCCCGGGTCGGACGGGTTGACCACGGTGACCGGGCCGCCGAGATCGCGGATGCGGCCCGCCATCGCCGCGTACTCCGACTTGGCGGGCTCGATCGCCAGCCACGGGATGCCCGCCCGGGTCAGCTGCTCCAGCAGGTGCCGGACGGTCTGCGACTTGCCCGCCCCGGTCGCGCCGGTGACGAACACGTGCCGGTTGATCGTGGCGCGCGGGACGGTGAAGCGGCCGACCTCGCGGTCCTGGCCGTCCAGGATCGCGCCCAGCTCCACCGGCGTCCCGGCCGGGTCGTCGGTCTCGGAGGTCACGTCGAAGTAGCCGGCGTCCAGGACGCGCAGGCCCGGCACCTCGCGGCGGGGCAGCCCGGCGAGCGCGGCCAGCGCCCCGGCGGTCGCGGTGAACGGGTACCCCTGGTCGGAGTCCAGCACCGCGCGCGACGCCGCCGGGGCCGGGTCGGGGCGCAGCACCTCGGCGAACGTCCCGCCGCCGTACCCGGACCTGAGCCGGTACGGGTGGTGCCCCAGCTCCATCGAGCCGACCAGGACCGGTGCGATCTGGGCCAGTTCCTCACGGTCGGCCGCGCCCGCCAGCACCCGCACCTGCCACAGCCCGGCCTCGCGGAAGGCGTCCAGCTCGGCCAGCCGCTGGTCGGCGCGGGCGACCGCCAGCCGGGCCTGCTCGTCCTCGCCGCGGCGCAGCATCCGCAGCTCGTGGTGCAGCTCGCGCATCTCGGTGTCCATCCGGCGCTCGTCGGTCGGCTCGGCGACCACGAACCAGCCGAACGGCCGTTCCATCAGCGTGACCAGCGTCGACTCGAACAGGCTGGCGCCGGTCTCGCCCCGGCCGACCTGCGGGGCGAGGCGTCCCGGGCAGCGCGTCCACACCATCCGCTCGGCGTGCCGCAGCCACCGGTCGCCGATCGGCACGCCGCGCGCGCCGCTGGGGAACAGCAGCCCCTGCCGCTCACCGGCGTTGGGGCCGACCGGACCGGCGTTGGTGATGAGCTCGAGCGGTGCGCCGCCGCCGGGCGACAGCCAGCCGACCACGAACGGCGACCGCCGCCGCGCGGCCGACAGCGCGGCGGGCAGCACGCTCACGAAGTCCCACTCCGCGGACGCGGGACGCTCGGGCGCGGGGATGGCCTGGATGCGGTACCAGGGCCCGGGCAGCACGGACGGCGCGGAGCCGTCCACGTCCGCCCGCGCACCCAGGTGCGGCGGCGGAACCAACCCCGGAGAACGGGGCGCCGGGGGCCGTTGCGGGGGCAGGGTCACCCAGGCATCCTTTCCTCCGAACGTCCCGCACGCCACCGAGCACAACGTTTCCGCAGGACGGCGATGGGCCGCGCCTACGGGGGTGGGTCGGCGGCGTGTCTGCCGTTCGGTTTCATTGGCGGGACTATGCGCGTGCCTCGCGGGTTGGTTCCTCGGGGGAGGGCGTGCCTCGCGCGCGACGCCCACGGGCGGCCGGGTGTGCGCTGGCCTGTCGGGGCCGCCAGCGGCTCCTCGGGCTCTCCATCGGCCGTTGTGTCGTCCTCGCCGGGCTCGTCGCCGGGCTCGTCGTCCGGGGGACGGGTCTCCTGTTCCTGCTCGCGCAGGTACTCCTCGAACTCCATGGAATGCGCGGTCGGCAGCGTGATGATGCCGGGGTTGGCGTCCACCAGGAGCACGCGCCGCCCCGACGCGCCGGCATGGGTGAAGACCATCGCGGTCGGCGGAAGCTCCTGGAGCTGCGGGGCCTCGATCCGCAGCTCGCGGAAGCCCTGCTTCAGCTCGCCGCCCTCGTCGCGGCGCCGGTCCTCGGTCGCGGCGAGCGTCCGGCCCCACTCTGTGGCCGAGCTGATCCCCTCCACCAGCGCGGAGTCGTCCGGCGCGGGCGCGGGCAGCGGCGACCACACCGGGTCGGTCAGCTCGTCGCCGCGGGACCGGGCATAGGCGACGGTGCTGGCGTAGCCGTCCGCGGCCACCTCCGACAGCGACTCCCCCGCCGAGTCGGTGATCTCCGCGACCAGCAGCGGCCGGTCGGCGCCGATGTGCTCGGCGGCGATCCGGGCGTCCTCGGGGTTGCCGAGCCGCATGAACCCGACGGCGGCGTGGCCGCGGCGGCCCAGCCGCTCGCGGACGTGCCCGGGGATGGACCGGTAGAGCAGCACCAGGCCCGTCCCGGTCGCCTCGCACGCGTCGATCAAACGGTCCAGGACGTCCCCGCGCAGCTTCTCCGCGCCGCACAGGAACAATGTGTGGTCCCAGCGGTCGCCGGGTGGCGACTCGCGGACGCGGTGGGTGAGCGCGGTGGTGACGAACGTGCCGAGGACCCGGTTGGTGAGCACCCCGGCGCGGCGGTCCATGGACACCACGTGCAGCCGCGACGGCGGCAGCCGCACCGGTTCGGAGCCGAGCTTCTCCAGCTTGCGCAGCTGGGCCTCCAGCGCCCAGGCGCGGCGCACCACGATCCGGTCGGTGGCGTCCCGGCCGAACAGCGTGGCGATCCGCTCCAGCTGCGCGTCGGTGAGCAGCCCCTTGCGCAGGTCGTCGCGCGGGTCGCCGACCTGGGCCAGGACGCGCAGCGCGGCGGTGATCCGGGGGATCGTGGCGTCGTCGCCGAGCACCTCGATGACGCGTTCCAGGATGGAGTTGTCGAACGACAGGTCGCGGGTGCCGTCCTGCTCCTCGCCCGCGCCGACCACCAGCGACAGCACGTCGGCCGTCGCCTCCCGGCTGAGGCCCCGGGTGACGTCCAGGCGCGGGAGGTCGGCGGGCAGCACCCACACCAGCGGGTCGTCGCCGCGCGCCGCGGCGACCCGCAGCAGGTCGTGCGCGACCGCGCCCTCGGACAGGTCGATGACGGTGAGGCGGGCGCCGACGGCGAGCCGGGCCGCGCCCATCGTGGTGACGGCGGCCGCCCAGCCCGCCAGGGTGCCGCCGACCACGTCGACGCGGTCGACGCCGGGCGGGACCGCGACCGGGTACCACTCGCGCTGGCCCGCGTAGGCCCGCTGCCGCTCCTCCCAGTCCTGGTACGCGGCGATGTAGTCGGACGACGCGGCGTCGCGCCGGCGCTGCCAGGCGGCCCGCTCCCGTTCGCCGCGCAGCCGTTCCTGGACGAGCCGCGCCCGCACGGCGCGCTCGTCCTGCCACAGCGCGAACCCGGTGATGGCGAGGACGACGGCGCAGGCGACCATCGCGACCGCCGCGAACGCCCACGGCACCACGCCGAGCGCGCCGCACGTCAGGAAGAGCGCCATGCCGATGCCTCCGCCGGCCACCGCGATCCGCAGCGGGCGGCCGGCGAGGTACTCGCCCGGGCGCCGTTCGGGGGGCGGGGCCGGCGGGGGCTCCCGCGGCTCCGGACGCGGCGGGGGTGGTCCGGGGTCGGGATGGACCTGCGCGTAGCGCCAGCCGACGTAGACGCGGTCGGCCTGGACCAGCCGCGCCATCGCGGCACCGTTCACCGGCGGCCGGCCGGATTCAGAAGCGGTCACGTCGAGAGACCCCTGGGGTTACGGGAAGGTATGGAACGCCTGGGGTTCGGGTTGGTTTCCTACACTGCACAGAGTAAAGAGGATCCGGGATTTACGCTCCACGTTCAACCGAACAGTGGCACCAATGACCGACTTTGAACGCCATTTCGGTCATGCCGGTCACCTTGGGGAAAGACCGGGCACGGTCTCGGCCTCGGCCGGCGCGGGCGTGGCCGTATCCGGCCGCGGCCTCGTCCGCCGCGGCAGGGCGAGCGCGGCCGCCACGCACGCGAGCGGGATCACCGGCGGCTGGTAGCGGTAGTCGAACATCACGGTGACCGGCGGGATCACCGTCATCGCCAGCGCCAGGCTCCACGGGAGCAGCGCCGGCCCGCCGCGCCGCCGCCATCCCGCCGCGACCGCCGCCAGCCCGGCCGCCAGCAGCGCGGCCAGGACGGCGCCGCGCAGGTAGACGTGGTCCTGGTAGCCGCGCAGGAACCCGGCGTACGGCTCGACGATCCGCGTCTCGTTGCGTCCGGCGTCGAAGGCGGCGACGTCCGCCTTGATGAAGTTGGGCAGCGGCCCCTCCTGGCTGCCGAACTCGTAGTAGGCGTAGGTCTTCTTGTCGGGGAAGACCGGCCGCGTCCAGGAGAAGCCGATCCGGAGCTCGTCCCACACGGTCGAGGCGTAATCGCCGGGCTGCGCGCGGATCGCCCGCACCGCGAAACCGCGGGCGAACTCCTCCTGCTCGGGGGAGAACCACGGCGGCACGCTGGGGTCGCTGCGCAGCACGGACTTGGCGCCCCAGATGTAGAAGTGCGAGGCGGGACGCTTCTCAGGCGGCAGGACCGGGCACAGCACCTGCTCGCGCGCCGGCGGGGGCCGGTCGAACTTCTCGCAGTCGACGAACGTCATCGCCCGGCTGTAGAGGAAGATCCCGCTGCTGTTGGTGAGGGCGAACCGGTCGTGGACGGACTGGAACCAGGTCGCGTACAGCGCCAGCGGCACAGCCGCCCCGGCCGCCGCCAGCGCCACCGGCCGCCATCCGGCCTTGCGGACCACCAGGTAGAGCAGGAGCAGGACGACCAGCGGCAGCGCGATCGAACGGGTCAGCGCGGCCATCGCGAGCAGCGCCCCGGCCAGGGCCGCGGCCTTCGGGCCGGGCTTCGACCGCCACATCGCCGCGGTGACCGCGCCCACGATCAGCGTGGTGAACAGCGTGTCGGACATCACCATGTGCTCGAGCTGGACCTCGTAGGCGTCCAGCAGCACCGGCGCCGCCGCCAGGGACGCGCCCCAGCCGGGCAGGCCGAACCTCGTCCGGAGCAGCGCGTACACCATCACGGCCACGCCCAGCCCCATGAGGTGCTGCAGGACGATCAACAGCTCGAAGCTGTGGAACGGCCGCAGCGCCCACAGGAAGAAGGCGTAGCCGCCGGGGCGGGCAGGGTGCGGCTCAGGGTCGAGCGCACCGGCCAGGTACTCGAACGAGTCGGGGAACCACATCGCCCACCGGTAGCCGAGCACGGTCAGCACGCGCAGCGCCACGCCGAGCCCGAGCAGGATCAGGAACGGCCAGTGCGCGGTGAGGAAGGCCCGGGAGCGGGTGCCGGGGGAGATCATTTCGCCGCAGCATAAGGCCCGCGCCCGCCCCGGTGCCAGCGGCGGGGCGGGGAGACGCGGGCGGCGATCACGACCCGTACGGCGTCGTCCCGGGTACGGGCGCGGCGCCGGGCGGGGGCGACGGCGGGGGCGGGTAGGCGGGCGGATAGCCGGGCGGCTGGGAAGGCGGCTGCGGAGGCGGGAGCGGGTCGGGGGCACCGCCCGCGCCGGGGATGACGTGCTTGCCGCGCGGCGGCCGCTCGCCTTGGAGCGCCGGGTCGCCGCGCTTGCCGCGTGGCGGCCGCTCGGCGCGCTCGCCGTTCGCGCGGATCTGCGCGAGCGCGGCCTTCAGCCGCTTCCGCAGCACCCGCTGCGCCGGCCCCTCGATCAGCTTCTGGACCAGGTACGCGGCCGCGAGCGAGGTCACGATCGCCAGCGCCAGGACGTTCCACTTGGAGTAGTACGGGAACAGCGTCTTGATCAGCGGCCGGGACACCGTCTCGTGCATGAGGTACAGCGGGTAGGTCAGCGCCCCCATCACGGTGAACCCGCGCCAGCGCAGCCAGCCCAGCTTGCCGGTCGCGACCAGCGCCATCACGATGAACAGCACCGCCAGGATGGTCGGGATCAGCCACTCGTCGACGCCGGGCCACCGGAACCCCTTCTCCGGCCGCTCCACCGAGAAGTGCGTGCTCAGCCCGTAGCAGCCGAGCACGATCAGCCACAGGATCACGTTGGAGCCGAACCGGTGGATCAGGTAGAAGGCCATGCCCGCGATGAAGAACGGCGCCCAGCCGGAGATCAGCAGCGAGTTGACGAACTTGCCGCCGGCCTCGACCGCGAACGCCGCCGCCAGCAGCCAGGTCACCATGAAGATCACGCAGCGCGCGTAGTTGATCCCCACCGCGACCAGGATCGCGATCAGCACGTAGAAGTGCAGCTCGGTCCACAGCGTCCAGTACAGGACCTCGATCTTGGGGACGTGCCAGCCGTCCTGCAGCATCGTCAGGTTGGGCAGGTAGCTGCGCGCCACGCCCACCTCGCCGGTGGTGCCGGCGTGGATCCCGGTGGCCAGGAAGATCACCAGGCCCAGCGTCACCGCGAACCAGTACGCCGGGAACAGCCGGGTGATCCGGGAGACGGCGAAGTCGCCGACCTGCCGGCCCCACACGCTCATCAGGATCACGAACCCGCTGATCAGGAAGAACAGCTCGACGCCGAGCAGGCCCTCGCGGGTGAAGTCGGAGATCTCGCTGAACAGCACCCGGGCGTCCTGGCCCCACGCCGCGGTCGGCACCCCGGTGAAGTGGTAGATCATCACCGTCGCGGCGGCGATGAAGCGCAGCAGGTCCAGCTCGCGCAGCCGCGACCGGCCGGCCGGCGGGGCGCCGGAGCCGGTGCCCCCGGCGTCATCGCCGGCACGGCGCCCGGCGGTGGGCGGCCCGGGACGGGTCGAGGCGGGCGAGGCGAAGCTCGGGGGCGCGTGCCGGCTCATCGGGTATCCAGGTCTCGGAGGGCTTCGTCGTTGGAACGCGGGCCCGCGCGCAATCCCGCGGCCAGGCCGCGGAAGAGCCCCCGGCGCAGGACGGCCCGGTCCTGGGAGCGTGCGAAGGTCAAGGTCCATCTTCGGGCGGTCGAGCCACCGTAGAGCACCCGCTCCGCCGGTGCCAGCCCGGGGCTGCGGGTGAACAGCCACACCTTGTTGCGGACCTCGTAGAAGAACCGCTCCCCCGGATCGACGTCGGTCGACCCGAAAGTCCTGGTCTTGTGGACGACCACGCTGTCGCCGCACAGCACCCCGGTCCGGCCGCGCAGCAGCCGGGTGGTGAACTCGAAGTCGTCGTTCCAGAGGAAGTAGTCGGCGATGGGCAGGCCGCGTTCGCGCACGGCCTGCGCGTCCACCAGCACCGACACGAACGACGCCGAGCGGATCGGCACGCAGCCGGCCTCGCGCGCGGCCCGCACCTCGGCGGCGGACGCGTGGGGCTTGGGCCGCGGGGTGTTCATCGGGTGGTCGCGGCCGTCGGTCCACACGACCCGGCTGGCGACGAGGGCGGGCGGGCCCGGGACGCGGTCGCGGGCGGCGAGCAGCGCGGCGAGGGCGTCCGGCTCGGGGACGGTGTCGTCGTCCATGAGCCAGACCAGGTCGGCACCGCGGTCCAGGGCCAGGCGGGTGCCCGTCGCGAACCCCCCGGCGCCCCCGGTGTTGCGGGCGAGGGCGAGCAGTTCCGCCTCGCCGAAGCGCTCCCGCACGAGCCCGGCGGTGCCGTCGGACGAGGCGTTGTCGACCACGATGACGGCGTCGGGCCCGCGGGTCTGCGCCCGGACGGCCTCCAGCGCCTCGACGAGCAGGTCGCGCCGGTTGTAGGTGACGACGACCGCGACCACCCGGGGCCCGGCGCCGCCCTCACGCACGGCCGCCGCCCCCGGCGCCGCCCGCGGGACCGGATCCGGGACCGCGGAAGCGGCGGCCGGACCGGCGCATCACCGACGGCCGGGCCGGCGGCGCCGCGCTCAGCCGGGACAGCTGCTCGCGGACCTGCGCCAGCTCGTGGTTGATCTCCGCGATCTGGGTGCGCTCCCGGGACCTGGCCAGATCGCGCAGCAGCGCCTCGATCACCTCGACCGCCACCTCGTTCAGCGCGTGCGCCGCCACCGGCTCGGCCGGGGCCGCGCCGCCCAGGTCGGGCATCAGCTCGGCGATGTCGCCCACGATGTCGTACCCGGCCGCCGCCAGCCCGTCGATCAGCTCCTGCGACCGGGCGCGCATCCACGGGTGGTGCCGCACCGGCACGACGACCTCGACGTGCCCGTCCCGGCCCGCGCGGTCGGCCAGCAGCGAGTTGGCCAGGTGGCGGCGGACCAGCGGCTCGTAGTCGCCGCCCAGCGACGACCCGAGCCGCTCGTTCACACGGCGGATCAGCTCGGCCTCGGCCAGGCCCAGCGGGTCGTGCTCGCGGATCGGACCCAGGTCGCACCACTCCGGGGCGATCCCGGCGAGCTCGGCGAACCGTCCCCACAGGCCCGCGCCGCCGGACGCCCCGCGCGGCGCGGTGATCACGTGCACCCGTTCGCGCGGGACGGCCGCGCCCCAGGCCGCCAGCACCCGCACCGGATCGTGCAGCCCCCAGAACATCTCGCCGAACGGCGCGGGCGCCTCGATCCCCTTCATCACCAGGTCGTCCACGAACTGGTCGAAGGTCACGGTGTGCTCGTGCTTGACGTGCTCCTGCCAGTCGGCGGCCATCTGCCGGGCCAGGTCGCGGGCGGTGAACACCACGTGCACCTCACCCGGCCCGAGCGACTCCACCGCCCGCCGCGCCTGCGCCTCCGTCGCTCCGCCCAGCAGTTCCTGGGACAGCACCACGCGGTCGCCGTCCCACTCCCGGACGCGCGCGGCCACCCGGTCCCACACGCCGCTCCAGGCGGGGTCGCGCTGCCCGCCCCAGGACATCTCGCGCAGGTCCATGGTCGCGGCGAAGTGCTGGTGGGGGTCTTCGAGGGGATAGCAGACCCCGTGCGCGGCCAGTGCCGGGCCGTTGTGCCACAGCGCGTCCTGCAACGCCCCGGCGCCCACCAGCGGCGCTCCGATGTGCAGGAAGATCCGCTTGTCAGTGCTCATTTTTCGGTGCTCATTCGCCTCGTTCCGTCTCGTCCGCGGGACGCCGGGCCGTCTCCGCGTACCGCCAGTACGCCGCGCGGGCGCTCATGACCAGGCGGTTGCGCTCGCTCAGGCTCCGCACGACCCGTTTGACCGGGGACGCCGACACCGCCGCCAGATGCGCGGCGTCCTCCCGCAGCCGGGCGACCTGCTCGCGCATCAGGTCGGCCGACCCGGCGGCCGCGTCGGGGCCGTGCCGGTGCTGGACGGCGCACTGCCGCAGCAGCTGCGCCACCGCGTCGAGGGCCGCGTCGAGCACGTCGCCGTCCAGGACCTGGTCGGGGTCGGACGCCGCGGACCCGCCCGACGGACCCGGCAGCAGGTCGTCGAGGTCGCCCGCGACCCGGTACCCCGCCGCGGACAGGGCCTCCACCAGCTCCCGCGAGCGTTCCAGAACCCAGGGCCGGTACGCCTCGGGCAGCCGGATGCGGACGGCCCCGGCGCGCCGGGTCAGCACCGACTGCGCCAGGTCGTGCTTGACGTACACGTCGTGGACGGGCCACTCGACCGAGTCGCGGGTGGCCAGGTTGATCCGCCGGATCAGCTCGGTCTCGGCGACGCCCAGCGACGGGTTGCCGAACACCTGCGAGGTGTCCAGCGCGGCCGCGTCCACACCGAGGACCGCGCAGAAGCGCTCCAGCAGCAGGCCGTCGGACGCGCCGGGAGGAGGGAGGGTGACCACGTGCACCCGCTCGGGCGGGACGTCGCCGGCCCAGCGCTCCAGCACGCCCGCGGCGTCCTGCATGCGCCAGAACTCCCGCACCCACGGCGAACGCGCCGACTCCGGGTCGCGCAGGCCGGCGACGAACTCGCCGAACGTCATCGCCGACCGGTTCTTGACGTCCTCCTGCCAGTGCGCGGGGATCTGCCGGGCCAGGTCGCGGGCGGTGTAGACGAGGTGGACCTCGGCGAAGTCCAGGTCGGCCAGCGCGCGCTCGACGTGCCGGGGACGCGCCGAGGCCAGCAACTCCTGGGAGATGACGGCGGCGGGGCCGTCCCAGGCGCGGACCTCGTCCACCAGCCGGGCCCAGGCGTTGCGGGTGACCGGGTCGCGGTGGCCGTCGAAGAACGCGCCGCGCAGGTCGAAGGCAGCCCACACGTGCGCCGAGACGTCGTCGCCGCCCGGGTAGAGCAGCCCCTGCGCGGCGAGGGCCTCGCGGTTGTGCCACATCACGTTCTGGAGGAAAGTGGTGCCGCTCTTGGGCGCGCCGACGTGCACGTACACGGCGGAGGTCACGGATCACCACCCGGGGGTCGGGAACGTCCGGGGACGTCAGGGGACGGCGGTCGGCGGAACGGGATATCGATCACCAAGGCCGGGAACGGCCCGCGCATGCATCGGCCAGCGGGTATCTTAGCTGCGCACTTGCCCCTTACGTCCCGTTCTCCGGATCAATCGCCGATCAGCCACCGACTCCCAGGTCGCACCAGGTCACCCCCCAACATGGCACTTCTCACAACGCGCCGTCACCGCCCGTCACCTTTTCGGTCCCGCACCGGCACCGCGACCGGACGGTCCGGAGCGCGTCCCGGGGGCCCGCCGGGAACCGCACGCGACCGGGTGCCGGGGTGCGAGCGGGACCGGCCACCGTCGTCGTCCCCCGGGATCGCCTCGTGAACGTTGATCTTGTAGTGGCCGGATCCGGCTTCTTCGGCCTGACCGTCGCCGAGCGCTGCGCGTCCGAACTGGGCCTGCGGGTCCTGGTCGTGGACCGCCGCGACCACATCGGCGGCAACGCCTACAGCGAGCCGGAGCCCGAGACCGGCATCGAGATCCACCGCTACGGCGCCCACCTGTTCCACACCTCCAACGAGCGGGTGTGGGAGTACGCCAACCGGTTCACCCGGTTCACCGGCTACCAGCACCGGGTCTTCTCCACGTTCAAGGGCCGCGTGTACTCGATGCCGATCAACCTCGGCACGATCTGCTCCTACTTCGGCCGGTCGTTCACCCCCGACGAGGCGCGGGCGCTGGTCGCCGAGCAGGCCGCCGAGGTCACCGACCCGGCGAACCTGGAGGAGAAGGCGATCTCGCTGATCGGCCGGCCGCTGTACGAGGCGTTCATCCGCGGCTACACGGCGAAACAATGGCAGACCGACCCGCGCGACTTGCCCGCCGAGATCATCACGCGGCTCCCGGTCCGGTACACCTTCGACAACCGGTACTTCAACGACGTCCACGAGGGCCTGCCGGTCGACGGCTACACCGCCTGGCTGGAGCGGATGGCCGACCATCCCCGCATCGAGGTCCGGCTGGAGACCGACTTCCTCGACATGCGGAGCGACGTCGCCGGCAACGTGCCCGTCGTCTACACCGGCCCGCTGGACCGCTACTTCGGCTTCGCCGAGGGCGAGCTGGGCTGGCGCACGCTGGACTTCGAGATGGAGGTCAAGCCGACCGGCGACTTCCAGGGCACCCCGGTGATGAACTACGCCGACGAGGACGTCCCCTACACCCGCGTCCACGAGTTCCGCCACTTCCACCCGGAACGGGACCACTACCCTGGCGACAAGACGGTCATCATGCGGGAGTACTCGCGGTTCGCCGGACGGGGCGACGAACCGTACTACCCGATCAACACCGCCGAGGACCGCGACCGGCTGCTGCGCTACCGGACGATGGCCCGGCGGGAGGACGGCGTCCTGTTCGGGGGCCGCCTGGGCACCTACAAGTACCTCGACATGCACATGGCGATCGCCAGTGCGCTGAACATGGTCGAGAACAGGCTGCGCCCGCACTTCACCGAAGGTGCGAAGCTTTCCGGTGAAGGAACGGCCGAATGACGACCAGGGGGAGCCGATGAGCACGGGCACGACCGCCGGGGGCGAGGGGCTGCGGGTCCTGCATCGCGTCGTCATGCCGGTGGACCGGGACCAGGACATCCTCAAGCTCTACATCGAGGGGAACATCGTCCGGACCCAGCAGGCCGACCAGGACGGCCCCGACCCGGCGGCCATCGGCGCCCCAGAGAGCGCGGCGGGCGCGGAGAGCGCGGCGCCCGCCGCCTCGGCGGAGTTCCAGCCCGCCGAGTACTGGGACGGGTCCGACCTCGAGGACGAGCCCGAGGCGCCCGGCGGCCGCGGCCACGACCGGCGCCGGGTCGTGGTGCCCGCCGGGCGGCGGGTGTCGTTCCTGACCTACTTCAACGCATTCCCGGCCAGCTACTGGCGGCGCTGGACGCGGATCGAGGAGGTCGTGCTCCGGGTCCGGGTGCGGGGCGACGCGAAGATCCTGGTCTACCGGTCCAACTCCAAGGGCCACTCGCAGCGCCTCGAATCGCACGAGGTGCACGCGGCCGCCACCGAGGAGCGCCTCTTCACGCTGCCGCTCAAGCCGTTCGTCGACGGCGGCTGGTACTGGTTCGAGCTCGTCGCCGGGGAGACGCCCGCGGTCATGGAACGGGCCGAGTGGTGCGCCCGCACCGGCACCCTGCCCGGACGCAACGGCACCGGCCGCACGAGCATCGGCATCACGACCTACAACCGGCCCGACTTCTGCGTCGAGCAGCTGCTCGCGCTCGGCCGGGCCACCGACGTGCTCGAGGTCATCGACGAGATCTTCGTGATCGACCAGGGCGACCGGCGGGTCGAGGACCATCCCGACTTCGCCGACGCCGCCAAGGCCCTGGACGGCCGGCTGCGCGTGATCGTCCAGGGCAACCTGGGCGGCTCCGGCGGCTTCGCCCGCGCCATGGACGAGACCGTCCGCGCCGGGACCAGCGACTACGTGCTGCTGCTCGACGACGACGTGGTGGCCGAGCCGGAGGGCATCCTGCGGGCCGTCACCTTCGGCGACCTGACCCGCAAGCCGACCATCGTCGGCGGCCACATGTTCAGCCTGTACGACCGTTCGGTGCTGCACGCCTACGGCGAGACGCTGGCGCCGTACCGCTGGTTCTGGGGCCCGGCCCCGCACACCTTCCACGGGCACGACTTCGCCTTCCACCGGATGCGCGAGACGGCCTGGCTGCACCGCCGCATCGACGTCGACTACAACGGCTGGTGGATGTGCCTGATCCCGGTCGAGGTGATCAAGAACGTCGGGCTGTCGATGCCGATGTTCATCAAGTGGGACGACGCCGAGTACGGGGTGCGGGCGCGGGCCGCCGGCTGCCCGACGGTGTCGCTGCCGGGCGTGGCGGTCTGGCACGTCCCGTGGCACGACAAGGACGACACCATCGACTGGCAGGCGTACTTCCACGAGCGCAACCGGCTGGTGTCGGCGCTGGTGCACTCGCCCTACGACCGGGGCGGCAACCTGCTCAAGGAAAGCCTGTTCGTGTCCATCAAGCACGCGCTGGCGATGCAGTACTCGGCGGCCGAGCTGATGCTGATGGCGATCGAGGACGTGCTGCGCGGGCCGGACCACATGCACACCTCGATCGTCACGAAGATGGCCGAGATCCGCGCCTTCCGCAAGCGGTTCCCGGACGCCGCGTACCAGGAGGACCTGGAGGACTTCCCGGCGATCCGGCGCACCAAGCCGCCGCGCAAGGGCCGCGAGGCCGCGCCGCCGCGCGACCGCAAGGGCATGATCAAGGCGGCGGTGGTCGGCGGGATCAAGCAGCTGAAGCCGGTGGACGCGGCGGCCGTCCGCAACCCGCAGGCGCTCGTCCCGCACATCGACCTGCGCTGGTGGAAGCTGTCGCAGTTCGACAGCGCGCTGGTGTCGGCGGCCGACGGCACGGGCGCGGCCTGGTACCAGCGCGACCCGAAGCGGTTCCGGTCGCTGATGCAGCGCACCAGCGCGCTGCACGGCCGGCTCTACAAGGAATGGCCGCGGCTCACCAGGGAGTACCGCTCGGCCATGGGTGAGCTGACGTCGCCGGAGCGGTGGCGCGAGACCTTCGAGGCCTCGCGTCCCCCTGTATGAGGGAGGCACGGTGACGGCCGCGGAGTCCGCCGTCCGTCCCGGGTCCGGACCCGGGACGGCGGGCGGTGACATGGCCGCCGCATCCGCCCCGGACGGCGAACCCCCCATGGGCATGCGCGGGCTGCGCGACCCGGCGTCGGCCGGAGGCTTCCGCGAGGTCCTCCAGCGCCGCTACCTGCTGCGCCTGCTGGTGCGCCGCGAACTGCGGGCCCGCTACAAGGGCTCGATGCTCGGCCTCGGCTGGTCGTACGTGCGGCCCGCGGTGTACTTCGCCGTCTACTTCTTCGTCGTCGGCCTGTTCATGGGCATGGACCGGGTCATCAAGGACTTCCCGGTGTACCTGTTCTCCGGCATGGTGCTGGTCAACCTGTTCACCGAGACGCTCCAGTCGTCGACCCGCTCGGTGCTGCACAACGCGCCGCTCGTCCGGAAGGTGTACCTGCCCCGCGAGCTGTTCCCGACCGCGTCGCTGCTGGTGTCGCTGGTGCACTTCCTGCCGGCCATGGCGATCCTGCTGGGCGGGGCGCTGTCGTACGGCTGGCGGCCCACCCTGTCCGGCCTCGCCGGTGCGGCGGTGGGCCTGGTCATCGTGATCCTGTTCGGGACGGGCCTCGGGCTGCTGTGCGCGGCGGTCAACGTGTTCTTCCACGACATGGAGCAGGTCGTGGACATCACCATGATCGTCGTGACCTGGTCGGTGCCGATGATCTATCCGTGGACCCACGTCCGCGACCACCTGCCCGCGTGGGCCGCCCAGATCTACCTCACCAACCCGCTGGTCAGCGCCGTGACGCTGTTCCAGCGGGCGTTCTGGGAACCGGGCGCGCCGGACGCGCTGCCGCCCGTCCCGGCGCTGGAGGCACGCACCGTGGCCTCGCTGGGCTTCGCGGTCGCGGTGTTCCTGACCGGTCAGTGGGCGTTCGCGAGCCTGCAGAAGCGATTCGCGCAGGAGCTGTGACGTGAACGCCCTCCCCTCGATCGTCGTCGACTCGGCCAGCAAGCGGTTCACCATCCGGCACGCGCGCTCCATCAAGGACATGACCGTGCGGGCGGTGCGCAGGCAGAGCCTGTCGGAGTCGTTCAACGCCCTCGACGAGGTCGACCTCACGATCCACCAGGGCGAGACGGTCGCGCTGATGGGTGTGAACGGCTCGGGCAAGAGCACCCTGCTCAAGCTGATCTCCGGGGTACTGTCGCCGGACTCCGGATCAGTACGGGTGCGCGGCCGCATCGCCGGTCTGATCGACGTGGGCGCGGGCCTGCACCCGGAGCTGACCGGTCGGGAGAACGTCTTCCTGAACGGCGCCATCCTGGGCATGGACGAGGCCGAGATCCGCCGCAAGTTCGACGCGATCGTGGAGTTCTCCGGGGTGGAGCGGTTCCTGGACAGCCAGGTGAAGTTCTACTCGTCCGGGATGTTCATGCGGCTGGCGTTCTCGATCGCCGCGCACACCGAACCCGACATCTTCCTGATCGACGAGGTCCTGGCCGTGGGCGACCCGCCGTTCCGGGAGAAGTGCCTGGCCCGGATCCGGCAGCTGCGCGACGAGGGCCGGACCATGGTGATCGTGGCCCATGACATCCAGATGCTGATCAAGCTGTGCGACCGAGGAGTCATGATGCGAGGCGGCCGCAAGATCTTCGACGGCGACGTGGCCGAGGCGGGCGCGATGTGGAAAGAAGACCGCCAAGCCCGCCGCCAGGGTAAGGACCCCGGCAAGGACTCCAGGAAGGAATCTGGGAAGGACTCGGGCAAGGAACCGGTCCTAGGGCCCGCCAAGGAAACGGGAGCCGCCGGGGAATCGAGCGCCGCCTCGGAGGGCGCCGCGCCTGCGTCGTCGGGTGGGACGGGCGAGCGTTGAGCACGTGGGCGCGCCGGTGCGCGGCGCTGGTGGCCTGCCTGCTGGTCCTGGCGGCCGCATGCGGCGTCGGGGACGATTTCGGCAAGCCCCGCAAGGGCGTGGTCTCGCCCGGCGGCCCCAAGCCCAACATCGTGTTCGTCCTGACCGACGACCTGAGCTGGGACCTGGTCCAGTACATGCCGCGTGTGAAGAAGATGCGCGAGCAGGGCGTCACGTTCAGCAACTTCATCGCCACCAACACGCTGTGCTGCCCGTCCAGGGCGACGATCCTGTCCGGTAAGTACCCGCACAACACGCAGGTGCTGACGAACGAGCCGCCCAATGGCGGCTGGCAGCGCTTCAACAGCAACGGGGGCGAGCGGGACACCTTCGCCACGACGATGGAGTCGTCGGGGTATCGCACCGCTCTGATGGGCAAGTACTTGAACGGTTACGACCCGTCCAAGGTCCAGGCGGGGTCGCAGGCGTTCGTGCCGCCCGGGTGGACGGAGTGGTACGCGACCAGTCTCGGTTACCGGCACTACGACTACACGCTGAGCGAGAACGGCAAGGCCGTCCGCTACGGCAACCGGCCGACTGATTATCTGACCGACGTGCTGTCCGGCAAGGCCGTGGACTTCGTGAACCGGTCGACGACGAGCCGTCCTTTCTTGTTGAAGCTGTCCACGTTCGCGCCGCACGCGCCGTTCAAGCCCGCGCCCCGGCACGCGAACCTGTTCCCAGGTGTCCAGGCGCCCCGCGGCCCCGCCTTCAACGAGCCGGACATCTCCGACAAGCCCAAGTGGATGCAGGCATGGCCGCGGATCGGGCCCAAGGGCATCCAGACCATCGACGCCAAGTACCGGGGACGGGTGCAGATGGTGCAGGCGGTCGACGAGATGATCGGCCGCGTCCAGCAGGCGCTCGCCGACCGGGGCCTGGACAAGAACACCTACATCGTGTTCGGCTCCGACAACGGCTTCCACATGGGGCAGCACCGGCTGGTCGAGGGCAAGGGCACCGCCTACGACCCGGACGTGCGGGTCCCGCTGATCGTGACCGGGCCGGGCGTCCCCGCCGGGCGGACCGTGGACCGGCTGACCGCCAACACCGATCTGCGGCCGACGTTCGAGGAGCTGGCGGGCGTCAAGACCGCGCCGAAGGCGGACGGCCGGTCGCTGGTCCCCTTCCTGCGCGGCCAGAAGGTCCGCTCGTGGCGCAACTCCGTCCTGATCGAGCACGCCGGTCCGGTCAGCGACCCGAGCGACCCGGACTATCCGGGCCGCGGCTGGGGCAATCCGCCGTCGTACATGGCGGTGCGGACCACGAACGAGCTATACATCGAGTACGACGCGGGCGAGCGCGAGTACTACGACCTGCGCGTCGACCTGGGGTCGAGGCAGAACATGGCGGCGCAACTGCCCGTTCCGCGCCGGGACCAGCTGTCGGGGCTGCTGGCGGCGCTCAAGGAATGCGCCGGCGCGGCCTGCCGCTCCGCCGACCAGGGCACCTGATCCCCACGGCGCCCACCCGTTCATTCACTCCCGATCAGGAACCCGAACAGCCGGCCCACCGCCATGCAGGCCGCGCCGAACACCAGGATGCCCAGCGTCATCTCGCCCAGGTCCGCCGGTATTCCGCTCACTGCTGCACCGCGGCGAACTCGCGCGCGATCACGCTGAGCGCTCCAGCGATGTCCTCAGCGGGCGCGATCGTCCGGCCGTCCGCCGCCCAGCAGAACCACCATGCTCCGGCACGGAAGTCGCATCCGATGTCGACCGTCCGGCCCGTCCCGCCGTACCAGGGGTGCCGGTAAGAAACGTGTCATGAGCCCCAAACGAGCGGACGCGGGGTAGCGAGGGAGATCCGGCCGGGTATTAGCGCCTAGCGCTGATCCGCAGGTCGGCAGGGGTGTTTGTCGGTCAGGGTGAACGAGGGGCTGGGACGCTGGGGTCGGGCAGCAGGTCGGCCAGGGCGGTCCGGATGGCGGCGCGGCTGACGCCGTGGGTGCGGGCGAGTGCGGCGATCGAGGTGCCTTGGTCGGTGTAGGCCGACCGGCCTTCCAGCTCGGCGCCGGTGAGGGCGGGCGGGCGGCCGCGGTAGCGGCCTTCAGCCTCGGCGGCGGCGATCCCATCGGCGGTGAGTTCGTTCTGCAGGTCGCGCTGGAACTGTCCGACCGAGGTGATCACGTTGATGATGAGCGCCGTCGTCGCGTCGCTGGCCGCGAGATCGTGGAAGTTCGACAGCGGCCCGGACAGGACGCGCAGGGCGACACCGCGGGCCTGGCACCAGGCGCGGACGTTGTGGATGTCGACCAGGTCGCGGCACAGGCGGAACAGCTCCGACACCGTCAGGGTGTCGCCGGGGTGGGCGATCGCCGCGATCTTTGCGAAGGCGGGCCGTTCCAGCGCCGGGATCTTTGAGGTGGTCGCCGGGTCCTCGAACAGCCGCACGCCCTCGGCGGGGCGGAAGCCCTCGGCGACGCCTTCGGTCCGCACCAGAAGGCCGGCCTCGGTGAGGATGTGCCGCTGACGGAGCAGGGACTGGGTCGCGGTGGAGACGCGGGAGTAGACGATCTGCACCGGGGCTCCTCCAGCGATGGGCGCGGAGCCCCGTTCTAGCTGTCGGAAAATCCTGTCGTCATTTCAGGGCTCCCAGCGGCCCACCGGGGAGGTGTTTCCTCACCTGGAGTCCGGTTTTTCGGGTGCTCGGGGCTGGGTTCGGCGGGGTGTCGGGAAATCACCTAATACCGACATCCCGCACGAGGACGCCACCAAGATCAATCCCTACTTTAGGGCCACGTTCGGGAGTGGGACGCCGATTCCGGGTGACCATCCGGGGCGACTTTCGCTACGACTGTTGTGTAAATGTGGGAACCAGTCTAGGTTGATTTACGCAACGTCCGTAGCGAAAAGGGGAGTGCGCAGTGGGACCGACTGGACGGCGCGGGCGACCGCGGTCTGAGGCGGCTGACGCCCGCATCCTCGACGCGGCGCTGGAGTCGCTACTCGATCGCGGTTATGACCGGTTCTCGGTCGACGAGGTCGCCATGCGGGCTGGGGTCGCCAAGACCACGCTGTACCGGAGGTGGCCCACCAAGGACCACCTGATCGTCACCGTGGTCGCGCGGCTGCAGGACTCCGTGCCGGTGGAGTACACCGGGGACGTCCGCGCGGATCTCACCCGCTACTTGGGCGAGATCGTCGCAGGCCTCCACAGGATGCGGCAGGCCGGCCGCCCCGCCACCTCGGGCGACGCCTCCGCGGGCCTGGTCGCCGAGGTCGCCGCGGCGGCCGCCCGCCACGCCGACGTCGGCGCAGCGGTCCAGGCGATGTTCCACCGCCGCAACGCCCTGGTGCTGACGCTGCTCGAACACGCCCGCGAACGCGGGGAACTCCACGCCGACGTCGAGCCTGAGGTCCTGTTCGACCAGCTCGCCGGCGCCCTGTACTACCGGCTGCTCGTCACCGGCCGCCCCATCGACGAGGCCTACGTCGACCGCCTCGTCGCCAGCACACTGCGCGGCGCATCCGCCTGAACCACGCACCACCTCAACGAAAGAGGCCTCACCATGCCCTCCACGACCGACTCCCCTGCACAAGCCGACGTCACCTCGGCGCCCATCCCAACGAAATCCGGCCCTCGCTGGCGGCGCCGCCTGCTTGCAGGCCTGGCTGCGCTGGTCGCACTGCTCGGCGGGTTACACGGCGTGGGCCGACCTCCACCCGGTGCGGCTATGGGCTCGAGGGCTCGGCGGCCGTGCACGCGACCCGGCGCCTGAGGGTGCTCGTGCACGGCTTCGCGTCCATCGGATCCGCGGGCGGTTTCGGCCTGCCGGAAGACCTCGACGACACCTACGACCAGCTCATCCAGATGTATCTCTCCAACCTGAGGAACAAATCATGAGGATCCCCCTGTCTGCCGCAGGCGTACTGTTCCTGCTCTACCCCGCCCTCCGCCCGTGGGAGGACGAGTCCACCACCTCGGGTGCCGCCGCCGCGATGGGCTCCACCGCGTGGATCGTCGCGCACCTGTGCGCGATGATCGGGTTCATCCTGGTCGCGATCGCACTGCTGCCGATCAACCGCGTGGCGGCGATCGTGTTCTGGATCGGCGCCGGCCTGACGCTGCCGTACTACGGCGCCGAGAGCTTCGGCCTGCATGCGATGGCCAACCAGTCGAACGTCCTCGACCTGGCCGAGGACGTGCGCTACAACCCGTTCGCGATGACGATGTTCGGGCTCGGGCTGCTGACCATGGCGGCGGGCGCGATCCTCGTCGCGGCCCGGATGCGCACGGTGCCGGCGATCCTGTTCGCGGTCGGGTTCGGGCTGTTCCTGCCGCAGTTCTTCGGTCCGCCCGCACTGCGGATCGCGCACGGTGCATTGCTCGCGGCCGCCTGCGTGTGGCTGGCCTGGGACGCGAAGCGGGTCCAGCCCGCGCCGGTCCCGGCCTGACTTAGCGGCATCGAACCCAAGCATCCGAGGTGCGAGAAGTCCACCTATTGACGACACCTCGCCGAACAAGTAGTGGGTATTTCTTGGGCGTCTAAGTGGGTGTAAAGCCCAACTCCGAGGCGGGCACCTGGACCTGCTTGGCCACATGCTCAACGGCCTCGTCTGCCAGCTCCGAGCGCCCTCGCGGGAACCGCCCGTGCCGCGTGTAGAACTTCAGCAAGATCGCGAAACCCAGCCGCGTGGCGCCACGCTTCCCAGCGATCAGCGCACGTTCCTCGTCCAGGACCGTCCAGTGCTCGACCAGCTCGTCGATGTGCATCGGGGGGTGCGTCATAGCCACCCAGCATTGATCAGCCCCATCACGGCAAGATCAACGCCGTTTGGGGCTCATGACACGTTTCTTACCGGCACCCCTACCAGGTCACCTCCACCCAGCAAACCCCGCGCCGTTCCACCAGCCCGCCCGCCAGCTTCGGATGCGTCCTGATGGCCGCGCACAGCGCCTTCAGTTGCTCACGCCGGGGGTTGTGCGGCGCCGGACGGTCGACGGCCGCCGCGTGCCGTCCCCTGTCGAAACTCATCACTTCACCTCACTTCGCCCTCCTCGGCACCGTTCACCAGAACCTCTCCCGCTCCCGCCTCGCCTGTTCGGCCTCCTCAACCAGAGCGGCCCGCAGTTCGTCGGCCGTGCCGCGCATGACGGTCGGATCGACTCCTGCCTTCGAGTCGCGCAATGTCGCAACCCATTCACCGAGCCGCCCGTCAGAACGGACCGCCCGAAATATCCGATGTCCGACGAAATCCACCCGAAGCCGGATGAGAGATTGGTTGTCGAGGTGCGTCTTCTTGTCCATGATCGGGAGAACCTTCGCGTCGAATTGACCGGCGAAATGCTGCGACCACGATCACGCATCGGGGTTACGCTGAGCCACACCCCCAGCACACCCCAGCCCTCACCCCACGACCCGCAGGAACTCCCCCAATGAACGAGGACAACGGCGCCTAGACCCGGGACCCGCTACTCCGGAACTTCGGCGCGGTCCTGCGCGCCCACCGAGAGGCGGCGGGATTGTCGCGCCCCCAGCTCGCCGAGGCACTCGGATGCAAGGCCGGCTGGATCGAGAAACTGGAGACGGCCCAGAAACCCCCGTCCGAGGCCACGGCCGATGACATGGACGTCTTCTTCGATACGGGCCGGGCGCGAACGTTCTGGACCATGTGGCGGGAGATCAAGCGCGAGGGCAAGCACCTCGCGGCACCGCCGGGATTCAACAGGTACGTCGAGATAGAAGCGAAGTCCGAGGCGCTCCGAGAATTCGAAGCGCAGGTGGTTCCGGGCCTCCTCCAGACGCCCGCGTACGCGCGTGCCGTCACGAGCGCGGGGCAACACCCCGATGCTCTTGAGGACCGCGTGGCCTCCCGCATGGAGCGGCAAGCGGTCCTCAAGCGCGACGACGGCCCGCGTATTTGGTTCGTTCTCGACGAGGCTGTCCTATGGCGCCCCGTAGGCGGCCCTGAAGTTATGCGGGAGCAGCTCGAACGATTGGTTGAGATCACCACCACCAGCCCCCGCGTCGAGATCCGGGTACTGCCGTTCTCCTCTGTGACCTACGCTGGACTCGACGGTTCATTTACCGTGATGAGTCTCCCGGGTGGGGTAGACCTCGCCTACCACGAGGGTCCCGAAATCAGCCAGGTGATCGAGGACGGGGCCAAAATCGCCGAATACCGAGTACGCTTCGATCTCGTGATGGGAGAGGCGCTCCGCACTGAGGAGTCTCTCGCGATGATCCGGAAGATTCTGGAGGAGTACACGTGAGCACCCCGGACCTGTCGGCCGCCCAGTGGCGCAAAAGCAGCCGCAGCAGTGGTCAGGGTGGCCAGTGTGTCGAGATCGCGGGCCTTGCCCCCATGGTCGCCGTACGCGACTCCAAGGACCCCAACGGACCTAAGCTGACACTCAACGCCGCTGCCTGGCACAGGCTTGCACGCCAGATCAAGGCCAGCGAGCACGACCTCGCCTGAATCGCCCCGAAGAGCCCCCGAACACGCAGCCCCCGGACGGCGGCAAGGCCGAGCGAGCCGGGGAAGCGTCCGAGGCCGCCGGCTCGCCCGACAGGTGCTGGTGGACGGTTCTCACCCCGCCGGGTTCGACAGCTTGGCGGGCTTCTTCGTGGCCGGGGTCGGCTTGCCTGCCTGTCGCTGGGGACTCGACGGCTTCCATGCAGGCCAGAGCCCTTGACACCCACGGAAGCGCTGCCGGACGCTGTTGGAGAGCGCAACATCGCGCACCTTGGAAGGCAGGGAGTGTTCATGAAGATTACGCTCGTGGCCGTCGACCCGGACTCTCAGCCCCAGGGCTCTCCGACGCTCTACAAGACCGACAGGGGTAGCTGGGTGGTTCAGGGCTGGGTCGTCACTGATCCGGGCGTTCTGGCCAGATGAACATCCCAGAAGGGGAGATCGCTTGCGAGATCCCCGATCGGCTCGTGCCGTTCTTCTTCCAGAAAGGCGATTGATGGGACTCTCGTACGAGGAGTTCAACGCCCTCTTCACCAAGTTCGATCGTGAAGCCATCCATCTCGAGATGCGCGACTCGTACGGAACCGAGATCGAGCTTCCTCATATGGCGAAATGGGCAACTGGAGAGCATGACGATCTCGAATGGCTGCGCGACTGGTGCGACCTCGTGCGAGAAGGTGTCCACAATGGGAAGTCATTCCGCCGCGTTCATGTGGTCTCCGAGCCGCTATCCGATTATCAGCTCTGGTCGCACAGCATCATGCAGCCGCATCTTGATGCAGGTTCGGAAGTCCGATGGATGCCTCGACGCCATGTATCTTCCATCGCTTTTCCGGGTAATGACTTCTGGATGTTCGACAACAGCATCGTTGTCTTCCATCACTACGACGGAAACGGGCGGAACATAGATTTTACAACCTCGACCGAACCCCACGACGTCGAACTCTGCCGCAACGCGTTCGAAGCCGTATGGGGCAAGGCGATTCCGCACAGCGAGTACAAGCCTGCCTGAGCAGTGACCAGTCCAGCCCAGCAGGCCAAGGAAGCCTTTGGTACCCGCCTGCGAGAGATCCGCAACGATGCGGCCCTGTCGGGTCGTCGACTTGCCGAACTGACAGGCTGGCACTACACGAAGGTATCCCGCGTCGAACACGGGAAGCAGGGGCTATCTGACGCGGACATTCGCGCCTGGTGCTCCGCCTGCGATGCGGATGACCAGGTCCTGGACTTGATCGCCCAGGCTCGGGCGGTTGAGACCATGTATCGGGAGTGGCGTAAGCAGGCCCGGTCCGGTCTGCGCCGACTTCAGGAAGTGATCGAGCCGCTTTATGCGCGGACCAAGCTCTTTCGTATTCACGAGCATTGGAGCATTCCGGGACTGCTGCAAACGTCCGCTTACTCCACGGAGAGTATGGCATATTGGGTTCGCCTGCTTGACCTTCCCGACGACCGCGAAGCGGCAACCGCTGCGCGCTTGACACGTCAACGCATTCTCCGGGAAGGGGATCACCGATTTGTCTTTCTCTTGGCGGAGCAGACACTACGTAGTCGCATAGGTTCAGTCGAGACGATGCTCGAACAGCTTGATCGGGTAATCGCGGCCACAGCGCTGCCTAATGTCTCGATTGGCATAATTCCCGCGAGTGCCGGCATGGGCGCGCACACCCAAACGGCATTTTGGATATTCGACGACGAACTTGTCAAAATTGAGACGCTCACGGCGGCGCTTGACATCACACGCGCCGAAGAGATTGCCATCTACGCCACCGTGTTCAACGAGATGCGTCACGCCGCCCTCTTCGGCGACGCATCGCGGGAGCTGATCCTTCAGGTCCGGGACGAGTTGCTGCAACAATCTGCAACTTCCTAGCTTCCGGCATGACCGGGCTCTTAGCGTCCTGGTCATGAGCTTTGACCGTCCGCGACACGCCAGGGTTCCTGTGGATCACCCCACCCTCACGAGTGAGCGCCGAACGCACTTGACGGTGCTTGATGCGGCTGTGGTGGCGCATGGCGGGATGTCGTGCGGTGTGGTGCCGCGCGAGGGTACGCCGGTGTTGCACGTGATCAATGCAGGGTTGCCGGGCCGTTCGGTTGATGTGGGTTGCGACTTCGTCGACGGTGCTTGGTGGTCCAACTGGGCTGAGACCGGCGAGTCGATCGGGACGGTTGAGGACGCCGGCGGTGTGGCCGGTGTGATTGCTCGGACGGTCGGGGCTCACGTGGGGACGGCTCGCCAGTAGGCGGGACGGGGTTCCATGAGCGTGGCCTCGGGCCACGCCGGGCAGAAGGGTAGGACGGGATGGGCAAGCATGAGGGCGATCCGAAACAGGACAAGCCCTTCGAGCCGAAGCCGCCTAAGAAGGAGGACGGCGACGGTCAGGCCCCAGGCGGCGGAAAGCGCGGGAAGTGAACGTCCCTGAACGTATCGAGGTTCTTGCCGACAAGCTGACGGCCAACGGTGAGCTGACCGAACCTGCGTGGCGTGCGGCGTTGCACGCTGTGCCTCGGCACTGGTTCGTCCCGCCTGTGGCGTGGGCCAACCCCTACAACGCCCCGGGCTTCCGGATCGACTGTGAGCAGCGCCCGCAAGAGTGGTTGGACGCGGCCTACGAAGATCAGTCGATCATCACGCAGTTCGATGACGGTGCGACCGAGATCGGCGGCGAGGGTGACTACACCTCGTCCCTGTCCGCCCCTGGCGTCGTCCTGGAGTTCCTGGAACTTCTGAACCCCTATGGGGGAGATCGTGTCCTTGAGATCGGGACCGGGAGCGGCTGGACCGCCGGACTGCTCGCCTACCGCGTCGGGGACGACAATGTCACCAGTGTTGAGATCGATTCCGACCTCCTGTCACGCGCGGCGGACAACCTGAAGGGGGCGGGGTACTCGCCTCGCCTCGTACTTGGCGACGGAGCCGAAGGCCGGCAGGAAGGAGCCCCCTACGATCGCGTTCATGTGACCGCCGGAGTCGGCAAGGTTCCCTATTCCTGGGTCGAGCAGACCAGGCCAGGCGGTGTGATCGCTTTCCCCTGGATGCCCGAGTTCGAGCCCGGCCACAAGGTATGTCTGACCCTGGGTGACGACGGCACCGCTACCGGGAGGTTCGTCGGCGGCACCCGGTACATGATGCTGCGCAACCAGCGGACTCCCAGTGCTCCCACGCACGAGGGGCCGTACCGGGAGCGAAGCGCGGCACTCGACCCGCGCCGCATCTTCCGCTCCGGATACGGGGCGGATGTGGCCATCGCGGGTTGTCTGCCCGACGTCTCGGTGATCCGTGCACTGGGACCGCCCTTCGAAAGCTGGCTGTGGGCGGGCGACTCTGGCGCTCGGGTCGTCGGGACGGATGTGCAGCAGTTCGGCGAGCGCGACCTGTGGGACGAACTAGAAGCCGCGCTCTTCCGGTGGGTGAGGTGGGGGCAGCCGGAACGGAGCAGGTTCGGCCTGTCCGTCACGCCCGATGGTCAACGCGTCTGGCTTGACTCCCCGGACAACCCGGTCACCCCATAAGTAGGACGCAGGCCTTGCCACGCTTGAGCCACTGCGTTCAGGAGTTTTCCAGGTAGTCGAGTTCGGCGAAGCCGCTGCCGTAGGTGAGGCGCAGGACGTTCCACCCCGCACGCAGGCCGACCTCGACCGTGGCGTCCTTCCACAGCGGGGTCGGTCCGCCCGGCGGGTAGCCGACCGCGATCGGTGCCGCGCCGTTGACGGTGAGGATGTGCTCGGCCGGGTCCCTGCCGCCCGGCGTGCGGTTGGCGTACCGGATCCGCACCAGGTAGGCCCCGGCCGTGGGCGCGTAGACGTCGAGGTCGACCAGGCATTGGGCGTTGTCGATGTAGCCGACGACCGCGTTTCCGGACGTCGCGGCCACATTGCGGAGCACGCGCGCGCCGTACACGCGGCCCTTTTCCGCCTCGTAGCGGACGGGGCTGCCGCGCACGACGGGGGCCGCGTTGGCCCAGCCGAGCTGCGCCACGTACATGGCGCGCTGTACGTGGTCGCCGCCGAAGAATTTCGTGATGCCGTGGAAGACCAGGTAGGAGTCGCCGCCGTCGTGGACGATGTCGGCCCCGCCCGGCCCGGTGATCCGCTTCCCGTACCCCTCGGTCGACAGCAGCGGCGTGGCCGCCTTCGTGTACGGGCCGCCGATCGCGGTGGCCGTGGCGTACCGGGTCTGGTACTCGGGGCTGTAGAAGACGCCCGCCGCGTAGAACAGCACGTATGTGCCGCCCCGTTTCACCAGTGCGGGGGCCTCGATCAGGATCGGCTCGTCGGCGCCCTTGCCGAGTACCCGCGTGGGCGTCCCCTGGGGGCGCGTCCCGTCCGGGGTCGTGCGCAGGAGGAACAGCCCGCCGGGCGATTTCCGCCCGTCGCCTTCCTGTTTGAAGAGGACGTAGCGGGCGCCGTCTGTGTCGACGAACGCGGCGGGGTCGATGACGTCCTTGCCGTCGAGGCAGGCCAGCGGCCCCCGCGCGTCGGGGGTGAACGGCCCGGCCGGGGAGGCGGCGACGGCGGCGCCGATGCACTGGTCGTCGGTGCCCTTGCGCCCGGCGGTGAAGTAAAGGAGGTACGAGCCGTCCGGGCGGGCGGACACGTCGGGCGCCCAGGTGCGTCCCGGTTCGGCCCAGCCGGGCAGTGCGGGCAGCGCGTCACCGCCGGTACGCGTCCAGGGCCCGGCGGCGGACGGCGCCGTCGCGATCGGAACGTTCTTGCCGCTGTCGTTGGTGGCGTATCCGTAGTAGGTGTTCCCGGCCCGGACGACCTCGGGGTCGGGAAAGTTGGAGTCGAGCGCCGGTTTGGGCTCGGGGCGGGCGGAGTTCATCGGCTGCTGTGCGGGCGGGCCGGTGGAGCGCGCGGACGGGGGCGTGCGCGGCGGGCCGTCCGAGCCGCCGGCCAGCGCGCTGACCACGGCCACGAGCACGCTGACCAGCGCGCCCGCGAGGAACGCGAGGAGCGGCCGCCGGACCACCCGGACTCCTCCCAGTAATGATCTTGTCACTCGAAAGCAGATGATCTACGGCAAACTAGCTGACCGTAACCGCCGCGAGCGAGCGTACGAAAGGTGGTACGGGTGCAGTTGACGAGCGGTTGGCTCATCGGAGCGCTCATCCTGCTGGCCATCGTGGCGACGGGTCTGACCGTCCGGCTGCTGCCGAAAGCGTCCGGCCGCGGGCCCAGACAGGTCCTGGCCCGGCTGGGGCTGCTGGCCGCCTGCCAGGTCTCCCTCGTCCTCGCGCTCGCCGCCGGGATGAACGGCTACTTCCTCTTCTACGTCACCTGGGGCGACCTGCTGGGAACCACCGGCGGCGGGCCCGGCAAGGTACGGGAAGGCGCACCCGGTTCCCCCGGCGCGGCCGCGGGCCGCCCGCTGCCGCGCGTCATCTCGCCGCTCGGCGCCACTTCCGGGCTGCGCTCGGACGACCGGGACGGCCGGCTCGACGAGGTCACCATCCCCGGCCCGCGCACCGGGCTGCGCGTCAAGGCGTACGTCTACCTGCCCCCGCAGTACTTCCAGCCGCGGTTCGAGCGGCGCCGGTTCCCGGTGACCCTGGTACTGGCCGGCTATCCCGGCGACCCGCGCGGCATCATCAAGCGGCAGGGGATGCTGAAGGACGCCAGCACCGGTATCAAGACCGGCCGGATCCAGCCGACCGTCTACGTCATCACCCGGTCGATGGTGGCGCCGCCGCGCGACACCGAATGCACCGACGTCCCGGGCGGGCCGCAGGCCGAGTCGTTCTTCTCGCAGGACGTCCCGGAGGCCATCGCCGACACCTACCGCGTCGCGGCGGGCAGCCAGGGGTGGGGCGTCATGGGCCAGTCCACCGGCGGGTACTGCGCGGCCAAGCTCGCCATGCGGCACTCCGACCGGTTCGCGGCCGGGGCGTCGCTGGGCGGCTACCTGCGCGCCGTCCAGGACCGCTCGACGGGCGACCTGTACGGCGGCAGCAGGCAGGTCCGCGACGACAACGACCTGATCTGGCGGCTGGAGCACCGCCCCGCGCCGCCCGTCTCGCTGCTGCTCGCGCAGACCGAGCAGGGACCCGAGTTCGACCAGGCGCAGCGCTTCGTCAAGGCGGCCAAGCCGCCGCTCCAGGTCGCCACGCTGTTCCCGCGGGACGGCGGCCACAATCTGCGTACCTTCCAGCGCCTCACGCCCGAACTCCTACGCTGGATGAGCGGCCGCCTGAAGGTGGTTTAGCGGGCCCGGGGCGGAGGGCGGAACGGCGGGTTCATGCCATCAGCGCCGATATGATCCCGAGACGGCGCATTCGACGCCCCGGTGAACGCCACCCGCGGTGTCAATGGCCGCACCGACCATGACTCGCAGAACACGGGGAGACGACGGGCGTGACTCCACCCAAGACTCCGGACGACGAGCCGGGCGGCGACCGGCCCCAGGCCGAGTCGCCCGAACAGCCTGCCCCGGAAAGCGGGCCCGCCGCACCACCGCCGCCGCAGTGGCTGGACGAAGGCCAGCTCCTTCCGGGCGCCCACCTGCTGCCCGAGCCCCCGCCGCTGCCGCCGCTCTCGCCGGCCGGCGCGGACGAGCCCGAGCCGGAGCCCGAGCCGGACGACGAGCTGCCGGAGACCGAGCAGACGACGTTCGACCCGCCGGAGAGCGACCTGCCGCCGGCCGAGCAGACGACGTTCGATCCCCCCAAGACCGAGCAGACGACGTTCGACTCGCCGGAGACCGAACAGACGACGTTCGACCCGCCCAAGGCCGAACAGACGACGTTCGACTCGCCGGAGACCGAACAGACGACGCTCGACCCGCCCGACGACGACTTCGACAGCACCCAGGTCTTCGATCCGCGCACCCCGCCCGCCGTGCCGCCGCCCCCGCAGTCGTTCACGACCCCGCCCCCGCCGGACGCGCGCTCGGGCTCGGGCGAAGGGCCGCGGCTGGACGAGACCGTGATGGACCTGTCCGCGCACCTGCCCGCGAAGGAGAAATCCGACGAGGAGCAGCCGGGCACGGAGGAGATCCGCCCGGAGGTGATCGGCTCCGCCGCGTCCGTCCCCGGGCCCGACGCGAAGCCCGCGGGCGAGGAACCGGACTCCGCGCCCGGCAACGACAAGACCTCCGCCTTCCCGTCCGCGCCGGAGTCCCGGGCCACGCAGCAGATGCCCAACGCGAAGTCGCTCGCGGAGTCGGGCGCCGGGCCCGCCGAGGAGCCCCCGGCCCCACCCGCGCCGCCGGCCCCGGCCCCGGCCCCGCCGCCGGCGACGAGGGCCGAGCCGTTCCCGTGGGCGCAAGAGGTTCCCGAGACGCCGTTCGCGGTGCCGCCCCCGGCCGTGCCGCCGGCCTTCCAGACGCCGTCCCCGGCTCCGCCCGCGCCGGAACCGTTCCCGTACGCGCAGCAGATCCCGGACACCCCGCTGCCCGCTCCGACTCCCCCGGCACCGCCCGCGCCGCCGGCCCCGGCCCCGCCGCCCGTGACGAGGGCCGAGCCGTTCCCGTGGGCCCAGGAGATCCCGGACACGCCGCGCCCGCCGCTGCCCCAGCAGTCCGCGCACCAGTCGCCGCCCGCGGCCGAGCCCTTCCCGTGGGCGCAGCAGATGCCCGGCCCGCAGGCGCCGCAGCCGCAGCCGCAGCCGATCTCGCCGCCGCCCCAGATCAACGAGCCGTGGCGCACCGAGGCCAAGCCCAAGCGCAAGGGGCCCAAACTCAACAAGAAGGCGCTGCTCATCGGCATCGGCGGGCTGGCCGCGGCCGCGCTCGTCGCCGCGGGCGGCTTCTTCGCGGTCAACCTGGTCGGCGGCGGTTCCGACGACGAGAGCGGCGCCAAGCTCGCCGGCTCGGTGTTCGCGATCGACCCGAACGCCCGCACCGACGGCCGCGACCAGCACCTCACGGCCGCCGCGGCGGTCGGCCGCACGGTCGTCACGGTCGGCGCCGAATCCGACGGGCGCCTCCCGCGCGGCCAGTTCCTCGTCTCCGGCGACGGCGGCCGCACGTTCAAGCCGGGCGAGGTGCGGGGCGCGGGCGGTGACGGCCTGGCCAAGGGCGAGGTGCCGCGCGTGGTCGCGGGCTCGGCCAAGGGCTGGGTCGCGATCGGCACGCGACCCGGCGGCGGCGCCGTCTGGACGAGCCAGGACGGCAAGTCCTGGAACCGGCTGCCCGACAACGCCGGGCAGCCGTTCGGGCCCAACACCCGGGTGCGGCGAGCGGTCGCGTCCGACGCCGGGTTCCTGGCGTTCGGCGACACCACCAAGAAGGGCGACTTCAGTGACGCCGAGCCGACCGTCTGGACGTCGTCCGACGGCAACGGCTGGGAGGTGCGCACCGGGAACCGGATCGGCCTGCCGATCCAGCGCGGCACCGTCAACCTGCTGGAGGCCGCCGGCAGCGGCGACGTGATGCTCCTGGAGGGCCTGCACACCGCCAACCCCGGTGGCGGGAAGCTCCAGCAGGGCCGGCGGGTGTTCCGCTCCGCCGACGGCGGCAAGAGCTGGACCGAGTCGAAGGTGCCCGTGCCCAAGGGCACCCGCGGCCTGATCGTCGGCGGCGGTCCGGGCGGGTTCCTGGCGATCCGCGAGATCCAGGGCGGCGGCAGGACCTACGGCCAGGCGTTCACCTCCAGGGACGGCTCCACCTGGACGCAGTCCGGGCGCCTGGCGTCCCCCGGCTACCAGCGGACCAGCCGCATCCTGGCGTCCGGTGAGGGCTACGCGGCCATCGTCGTCCGCGGCCGGGACATCGCGATCTCCCGCTCCGCGGACGGCTCGGCCTGGCAGGACACCGGCTCGCTGGCCAACCAGCCCGGCCGGGTGCTGAACGGCTCCGCGCTCAGTTCCGGGCAGATCGTGCTGGTCGGCGCCGAGAACGGCGGCGGCGAGCTGAACGCGATGCTGGGCGTGTACGACTCCGGCGGCACGCCGCTCCCGGTCGACATCTCCAAGGTGCCGGGCGCGGTCCGTCCCGACCACACGGTCGCGGCGATCGCGGCCGGGTCCGACCGGGCCGTCGCGGTCGGCAGCGCGCGCGGCGACGCCGGGGTGTGGACCTCCACCGACGGCGCCGCGTGGACCCGCGCGCAGGCCGGCCAGGGCGTGCTCTCCCGGCCCGGCCCGCAGCAGCTGGTGGGCGTCACGCAGGGCAGGGCCGGCTGGCTCGCGGTCGGCACCGACCAGGCCAACCCGCGCCGCCCTCTGGTGGTCACCTCGGCCGACGGCGCGACATGGCAGGCCGGCGACTCGGCCGAGCGGTTCAAGCCCGCCAGGAACACCCCGCTGGCCACCTACGCCACCGCGTCCGGGCCGGCCGGTTACGTCATCGTCGGCGAGGACGGCCTGTCGGCCGCCACCTGGTTCTCCGCCGACCTCAAGACGTGGCAGCGCGGCCGCAGCGTCGGCGACAACGGCCTGGACGCGCTGCCGAACTCCAACCGCTGGATGCGCGGCGTCGCCGCCGGGCAGTCCGGCTACGTCGCGGTCGGCGGGGTGCGCGACCCGGGCGCCGGCAACGCGCCCGCCGCCCGTCCCGCCGTGTGGACCTCGCCGGACGGCAAGGCGTGGACGATGCAGCAGCTCCAGCTCCCCGGCGGGGTCGCCGAGGCCGCGCTGACGCACGTCGCGGCCAAGGGCAACACTCTGGTGGCGGCGGGCAGCGCGGGCAGCGCGCCGCTGTTCTACGTCTCCGCCGACGGCGGCAAGACCTGGAAGGAGACCAAGCCGGCCGTGCCGGACGGCGTCTCGAACGTCCAGGTCACCGCGCTCACCGCCACCCCGAAGGGATTCGCGGCCACCGGCACCGGCGGCGGCCAGGGCAGCACCGACGTGGTGTCGTGGACGTCGGCGGACGGCTCGTCCTGGCAGGCCGCCAAGCCCGAGGGCACCGGCCTGGCGGGCGGCGGGGCCCAGTCGATCGGCGGGCTGGCCACGTTCAAGGACCGCCTCCTCGGCGTGGGCCGCACCGCCGACCAGACCCGCGACCAGCCCGTGCTCTGGGACCGTCCCGTCCCCTGACCCGCACGACCCCGGCCCGCCGCTCTGAGCGTCCTCAGACGGTGGTGCCGGGGTCCGGGTCTACCCGGGGGATTCCCTCAGGGACGCAGGCCGTCCTGGGGGCCGTACAGAGGCTCGGAGGCGTGGCCCAGGTCCCGCGAGTGGCGGGGGACGTACCGTTCGCGCGGCTGCGCGGCCGCGGACGCGGACGCGGCGGGCGGCAGCGCCGGGAGCGCCGGCTCGGGCTCTTCGCGCAGGCGCGTGCGGTTGCGGCGCGCCCCGTACGGCGCCACGATCCACCGGTACACCGGGCGGCGGATCAGCGTCGGCACCAGCCGGTACCCGCCGCGCACCACGACGTTCCGCAGGTACTGCGGATGGGAGATGAAGCCCTCGCGGCGCATCTCGCGCTGCAGCCGCAGCTCCGAGCGCAGCAGGTCGCGGCCGCCGCGGCGCTCGTACGCGCCGTCGCCCACCCGGTAGTAGACCAGCGGCTCGGCGACGTTCACCACTCGCGCCCCGTTCGCGATCATGCGGACGAACAGCCAGTAGTCCTCCATCAGCGGCAGGTCGCCGTACCCGCCCGCCGCGATCACCGCGCTGCGCCGGTACACCACCGTCGGATGGTTGAACGGGTCGTGCAGCCGCGAGTAGCGGGCGATGTCGTGCGGATCGCTGGGCGGCGTGCGGCGGCCGACGACGTCGTCGATGTCGCTGCCGAACTCCAGCAGCCCGGCCCCGACGAGGTCGGCGCCCGCCTGCACCAGCGGCACCTGCAGTGCGAACCGGTGCGGCATCGCCACGTCGTCGGCGTCCATCCGGGCCACGATGTCGTACCGGCTGGCCTGCAGCCCGGCGTCGAGCGCGGGGCCGAGGCCGCGGTTGGCCTCCAGCCGGACGAACGTCACCGGGACCGGGCTGGACCCGACCAGTTCCTCCAGGCACTGTTCCAGGTCGGGGGCGACCGGGCCGTCCTGGACGAGGACGACCTGTCCGGGCGGGAGCGACTGGTCGTCCACCGCGCTGCGGAAGGCCGCCCGGACATACTCCACCCGGTCACCGCTGTACACGGTCATGAGCAGGGCGAAGGGATCGGGGCGCATGCGTTCCACTTCCGGAAGAGGGCCGTGGGTCGATCCTGCGGAGCCCGGTGCGAGGGACGGCTCCGGAATCGGTGAGGGGTCGGGGGCTGGCGGGCGGTCTCGGGCCAAGATTGCGTTAATGCATCCCTACTGAGACGCATTGGGTGGCTTGTTGGTTTAGCGCCGCCAAGATACAGGCGGGTCCGGACGGTCACGCGCGGATGGTCCGGATCCACGGCGGTTTTCACCGTGCTGTAACCCGCCACGGCTCAGGTTTGTCGGCACACGTCCTGGTCTGCGCGAATCTCGCCGGCGACTTTGGGGAGGGGCTTGGCGGCGCCCGGCAGGTCCGCGCCGTCGTTGCCGACGATGAGGTAGACCTGGCCGGGTTTGCCCGTGGCGAACAGCTTGGGCGGGTGCCCGGGCATCGCCGCGGCCAGCGCCGCCGCCTGCGGCCGCGCCCCCGGGCCGAACAGGATCTCCGTCTTGGCCTTGGCGGACGCCGGCTTGCGCGTCCCCACCTTGACGACCTTGAAGCCCTTCTCCTTCAGCTGCTCGGCGGTGCGCTGCCCGAGCCCGTCGGTGCGGGTGGCGTTGTAGACGGCCACCTGGACCTGCGCCGGCGGGACCGGCGGCTGCCTCGGCGCGTTCGGCCCGCGCTGCCGGACCGGCGCAGGCGCCGGCTGCGGAACGGTGTTGTCCCGGCGGATCGACTCGAACAGCGGCCCCGCCACCGCCGGGTTGATCTGCACCCGGTTCGGGTCCTGCGGGTAGGCCTGGACCGGGATGGTGACGAAACGCACCTTGCCCGCGCTCATCCCGCGCAGCCCTCCGGCCAGCTTCTGCATCGCCGAGATCGTGAGCCGGTCGTCGGCCTTGATGGAGCTGGCCACCGCAGACAGGAAGCCGTAGGTCTTCCCCGGGTCGGCCAGCATGCCCTTGTCGGTGGCCTTCTTGACGACCGAGGCCATGAACGTCTGCTGCCGCTGGATCCGGGACAGGTCCGAGCCGTCGCCGAGCCCGCCGGTCCGGGTGCGGACGTAGCCGAGCGCCTGGTCGCCGCGCACGGTCTGGCGGCCCTTGCGCAGGTACAGCTCGGCCTTCGGGTCGTTGACCGGCTTCGGGACGCAGATCTCGACGCCGTCCAGCGCGTCCACCACCCGCTTGAACCCGGCGAAGTCGACCTCGACGTAGTGGTCGATGCGGATGTTGGTGATGGACTCGATGGTCTTCCAGGTGCAGGCCGGGCCGCCCTGCGCGTACGCGGAGTTGATCATGTCGAGCCGGGGCGGGGCGGTGCCGCCGCCGGTCTTCTTGCAGCTGGGAATCTGCACCATGGAGTCGCGCGGGAAGCTCATCCCGATGGCGCGCTCGCCGCCGGGCGACAGGTGCAGCAGGATCGTGGTGTCGGAGCGCTGGCCCTCTTCGGTGCCGTACCTGGCGTTCTCCCCGGCCCGGCTGTCGGACCCCATGAGCAGGATGTTCATCGAGTTGTTGAGCTTGGCCGGACGGTTGGCGCCGAGCTTGCCGTCGACGTTCTCGCGGTCGATCTGGCCGTCGAGCCGGCGCCAGAAGCCGTAGCCTGTGAGGCTGCCCACCACCAGCAGCGCCGACAGCCCGATCGACAGCCAGCCGAGCACGCGCCATTGGCGCCCCCGCACCGGCGGCTCCGGTGGCGGTGGCGCGCCGGTGTTGTAGTAGGCGCCCCCGCGACCTCGGTCGGGCGCCGCCAGGCGCTGCATCTGTAACATTTCAGCACACATGGGACACGGGCCACCCCGGTCACGCGAAACTTCGGCCCGCTCCCGTAGACAGGCAACGCGCTCGCGCGATAGCTGAGGCCGCTTCGCCTAGCCTTCGGGGGCGGTGGGGGCTCCGGTGGTCTTCCAGCTCCGCGGCGGCGGCTCCTCAGGCAGGTCGGGCCAGATCGTGCCGCCCGCCCACCGCACCAGGGCCTCGGCGAACCTGCGCGCCACCCGCGCCGCGTCCGGCACGTCGGCGGCGGCACGGACGTCCACCCACCACGCCGGCGCCGTGAACCGCTGGGCGGCCTCCGCACCGAGCAACCGCGCCACTTCCCCTGGCGCCTCCACCAGGACCGGGTCCTCGATGGACACCAGTACCCGGCCCTCCGCGTCGTGCACCCGCACGGCCTTGAAATCGCCACTGGCCAGCTCCACCGGCTCGCCCATCGCGACCAGGCCGTCGGCCACCGCGTAGACGTCCGGTTCGCGGCGCACCAGCGCCGCCAGATCCACGCTCACCCCTCCACCCCCGGCAGGCCGAGGGCGCGAGCGAACACGTCGGCGGCCACCTTGGTGATCGCACTCTTGGTCCCGCCGCCCAGCTTGTCCGGCTCGAGGGTGCCGCCCATCGCCAGATGCCGGTCGTAGGGGACCAGCACGACATGCATGCCGCCCTCCTTCAGCATCCGCACCGCACGGTCGATGTCAGCGTCGGCGTGCGGGGCGTGCGACACCATCGCGATCACCGTGCGGGCCAGCAGCGCGCCCTGCCCGCTGTTGGTGAACCACTCCAGCGCGCCCTGGGCGCTCAGCGCTCCGTCCACCGTGGCGGAAGTGACCAGCACCTGGGAGTGCGTGGTGGCGAGGATGCCGCCGTGCAACTCGGTGAGGATGCCGGCGCCGCAGTCGACGACGGCCGCCGCGAAGTAGCGGTTGACCGACCCGAGCGCGGCCTGGAAAGTCTCCAGCGTGAACTCGCCGGCGATGCGGCCGCCGCGGGTGGCGGGCAGCACCCACACGCCGTCCTCGGTGCGCGCCAGATACCGCGCCGCCTCCTCGAAGCCCTCCGGCCGCCGCTCCGCAAGGTCGAACAGGCAGTGCTCCGAGCGCACCCCGAGCCGCAGCGGCAGTGAGCCCAGATCGGCGTCGGCGTCGACCGCCAGCACCCGGTCGGCGCGGTGCCGTGCCAGGGCGGTGGCCAGCAGCGCCGCCATGGTCGTCTTGCCCGCGCCGCCGCGCACGCTCACCACGGCGATCTGCCGATGGCCGGGCACCCGGCGGCCGAGCAGGTCGGCCGCCTCGCCCTGCAGCCGGAGATCCTGCGCGCCGGCGCCGACGACGTGCCTTATCCCGCGCCCGACGCGCCGCGCCATGGGATCGCCGTGCCGGTTCCTGGCGACCAGGTCCGCGGCCTCCAGCCGCGGGGGACCGGCGGAGGGACTGGCGGGCGCGCCGGTCTCGGGTGGCCGCGCCTGCCGGGGCTGGTGCCCAGCGGACGGATCGGGCCCGAGGGGCGCGGGATCGTCGAGCAGTTCCGCCGGGAAACCGACCAGCGGGATCTCGAACGCACCGGGCTCCGGGGGGCTCGGGACATCCGATGCCGGCACGGGGTCGACGGGCCACTGCGACGGCGGAGCAGGGGGCTGTACGGGAAAGGCGGGAGCCTGCCCGGACTCCGTTGCCGGGCGGGCCGACTGCTGCGGTGCGACCGGCACCAGCGGCTCCTCCGGTCCCGCCGGGTGAGTGGATTCCAGCGGCGGCTGCCGGGAGGTGGCCATCTGGTGTGGCGGGGCGTCATGGATCGGCGCCATCCCCGAACCGTCGTCCACCGGGCCGCTGACAGCGGAACCACGGGGGACGACCAGCCCGGTCTGGAACATGCCGAGTTCGCTCAGCACGGCGCTCTGCCAACTCTGGTCGGGCGGCCTCATCCGTTGGAGAACGAGCTGTAAAGGTGCTTGAGGGTGGCGGACAGGACGTGGTCCGGGGTGTCGGGCAGCTCGAAGCCGTTGCCGCGGATGTGGGCCACCAGCTCGGATTCCGGGGGAAGGCCATGCTCACGCAGGTAGTAGCCGACCGCCCCAGGCCAGATCCAGACGCCGTCGGTGTGGTAGGTCATGGGGACCCGGGAGGGACGCTCGGGGTCCATCATGTCCTCGCTGAGGCTGTGCGCCATCAGGATGATCGGCGCCTTCTCCAGGTAGGCGAGGAGCGCGTCCCGGTCCTCGGCCGGGACCTCGGGCCGCTGGAAGATCGGGGTGCCGTCGGGCTCGGAATCGTCGTAGGGCTTGGCGACGGGGATCGCCGACCCGTCCGCCGGCCGGCCGCCCAGCCACTCCGGGACATGCTGCGGGTCGCGGGGGAACCTCTGGAGCTCCTCCTCCCCGGCCCCGTCCGGCGGCCGCCTCACCCAGCTCGGCTCGCTGTCACCGTCGTACCGGACGTTGTAGGTGGCGGGGAAGGTCAGCCTGAGCGTGGCGGTGAGCCAGGTACCGAACCCGGGCCGGTACATGCCCTCGCGCAGCCGCGCGAACAACCCCGTCAGCTCCGCGGGCGGCTGGTACGGGCTGGGCAGCTTCTTGCCCTTGTGCTGGATCTGCCCGTACATCTCGGTGTAGGAGCCGAGCGCGCGGTAGGCGACGACGGCTTCTTCCCAGTCCGCGGGAAGGGCGTGGCTCAGCAGCAGGGTCATCTCCTGGAGCACTTCGTTCTGCTCGACCGGCCCCATCGGCCGGGGTTCGTTCGTCACAGTCCTCGTTCCCAATCCTTGATCAGACGTCGCGAAGCCACCGGCCCGCTAGCCGTCCTCCGCGATCCTGTCCCGCAGCCATGCTGGGATGTGCTCGTCGGCCCGGGGAAAGACGCTCAGGTCGTGCCGCCAGGCCTCGGCCGGGAGCGGCGGCGACCACTCCGGGTCGAACCGGTCGTTGAAGCTCACCCAGTACTCGCTCGGCGGGCTCATCGTGAACCGCATCCCGAACCAGGTACCCCGGTCCGGCCGGTACAACATCGACCGCAGCTCCGCGGCGATCTCACTGAAATCGCGGACCGGCTCCACCTCGGCGTGGACGCCGTCGGCCATCACCACGGTCAGAGCGCCCTCGGACACCGACGCGACCATCCGGACCTGGAGGTCGATCCGCTCCCACCCCTCCGGCGAGATCTGCATCAGAATCCGGCCGAGCCGCTGCACGAGCTCGTCATAGCGCTCCTCGTCGTAGGGCCGGGGACGCTGCTCAACGGAAGCTTGCGGGGCCACCAGGTCGGTTCTCCTTCGCACGGTGATCCGGGGTCTGTACGGCCGGGCCCGCTCCCCGCCCGGCCCGGTGATCTCACGTAGCGCGCCCGAACGGACCAGCTCGCCGATCTCCGCGCCCAGGAAATACCCCTGCCCCTGGTCGGTACGAGCGCGCCCGGCCTCTTCATCGCCGCTGAACGCCGGAAGCGGGGCCATCCGGACCGGGCTGCCGACCAGCGGCTTCTCCACGCGGTAGCGATGGTAGACCGGCTCCTTGGCACGGTCGACGCTTCCCCGCCGGTATTCAGGCGACCCCCAGAATAGACAAAACGCTGGTCATGGTGCTCGTACGCGAGGATCTCCCCGGGGTCGAACGATTCCGCCTGGCGGCGGTGACGTACCGGACAGGACCGGTGGGCTCCGCCGGGTAGGTGGACGGCACCGCGTCCTGCACGCGGTCCAGCGGCGTCCCGTCCGGGAACCTGCCGTCCTGGACCAGCGGCCCCTGCGGCGCGGGGACGCCGGGCTCGGTCAGCTCGTACAGTGCGGCCAGGCTGGGGGCCGCCCGCTCCGGCTGGTCCGCGGGGACGCCGCCGCACTCCGGATGCTCCCGCGCGGCCGCCGCGCAGCACCTCGAAGTAGATCACCGGCTCCCGGGTCCAGCGCTCGTAGCCGGGCGGCGGCGGGGCGGTACCGGCGCTCATGACGGCAGCCCCGGCGGGACGACCACCGCGTCGATGCAGTAGCGCCCATCGCGCAGCCGGACCCGCGCGTCCCCGGCCGGGACGACCCGCGTGATCTGGTACTGCGTGCCCCCGGCCAGGATCAGCTTCGGCCGGCCGCCCTCGTCCACCCACAGGCCTCGCGCGCCCTTCGGCAGCGCCAGGGTGAGCCGGGAACCCGGTACCCGGCCCACGGCGGCGGGCTCATCCGAACCGTGCGGGCCCGGGAGCGGCACGGCCACGAGTGGCGCGCCGGCGGTCTGGACGGTACCGGTCAGGTGCGCCACGGCGTCCCGCGTGCCCAGCCGGCTGCCGTCCCCGGCGACCAGCGACGACACATCCGAGAACTCGAGCATGCCCCGTGCCGCCTCCGGCAAGGGCCGGTCCAGCGCCCGGTCCAGCGCGGCGACATGGCGCCGGAACGCCTCGGCGGATGGCTCCTCGCCCAGGTAGCCGCGCAGCCGCTCCCACTCCAGGTGGTCCCTCCACAACTGGTCGAGCAGGCCGCGCAGGGAACGCGCCGGGGCCGACAGCATCCCGTCCACCAGGCCACGCCGGTCACGGGGCAGATCGGTACGCTGCTGGATCCTCAGCAGTTCCCTCCTGGAGGCCGGCATCCGGCCCCCGTTCAGGTCCGCCAGCCGCATCGCCGCACGCCGCGACCGCGCCAGCCGGTCGATGTGGTGCGCCGTGTCCGGCGTCCCGGCGCTGAAGAACGACTCGGGCATCGGCTGGGCCGCGTACCGCCGGGCGACCTCGTGCAGGGCCTCCGGCACCTCACGGAACGTCCCGCCGGGCTCGGCTCCGTCGCCTCCCGTGCCCGCGCCCTGGACGCGGCCGTCGAACGTATCGGCGGACAGCCCCGGCCGCGCCCCGCCGTCCAGCCATTCCGGAGGGGCGTTCCCCCGGCGCCCGGCGGGCGGCCGACCGCCGCCGCTCCGTCCGGCCGGAGCGGGGAGGCCGCTGGGAAGCGGGTGGAAGGGCATCACACCGCCGTCCGGCGCCTCTGTTGTGCCCGGTTGCTCGTCGCCGCTCCCACCGGAACCGGCCGAGGCGAGGACGGTGCCACCCTGGCCGTCACTCTGTCCTTCACCGGGCTCGGCTGCCCCGGACGGGTTCGCGCCATCGCGGGGGGCGGCACCATCCGGACGCGCTTCCCCGTCCGCGGGCTCCGCACCCGTGACCGCCTCACCTGGATGGCCCTCCCCCTGCCCTGGCCGAACGCCGTCCTGCCCGCCGTCGCACTGTTCCCGGGCAACCGGACGCGGACCGGACTCCGGCGCACCACTACCCGGCGTCCCTCCGAAGTCACCCGAAGCCCCGGACCCCGCGCCGGACGAAGGCTCCGCATACCAGCCGTACCAGGTAGAGGCGCCACCGTCCGCCCCCTGCGTCCCCTCCGGCACGACGCCGTACGGACCATCGTCACCGGTGCCGTCACTGTCCCGGCCGTCGCGGGAAACGCCGTCGTTGCTTTTGCTCTCGTAAGGGCAGGCGGAACCGAACTCGCATGGGAAGGCCCGCTCCGAAAGACGTTTACTGCAGCGTTTGCAGAACTGCGCCCGGTATTCCTTGCCCGGCATCGGAGGCTCGGCATCGTTCGCGCCCGACGCACCCCTCTGGCCGCCACCCTCGAACGGGGTGGGACTCTCGGTGGAGTCGCGATCACCAGGGCGCGGATCTTCGGGTGGGTCGGTCGGCGTACCGCTCGACGCACCCCTGGCAACCGCGCCGCCCGGGGCGAAATCAGCCGGCGAGAGCGGCCCGAGATCGGCCAGAGCTTCACCCTTGTACCGGTAATCCTTGAACGCGTAAATGATACCGGGCACCGGGCGGGTGAGATCAGCGTTGTCCGCAAAATTGAAAGCAAACCCGGTACCCGACTCATCCATCGGGAAGACGATATGCGTGACTCGACCCACCTCATCGGTACAAGCGACCGCACGCACTACATGCAAACCCCTCCGCTGATATACCTGGTAAATCTGATTTTCCCGGAGATCCGTCCGGACGGCGATACGCTCCGCCGGTCCCAGAGTCAACTCCCGATACAGCAGCCCCAGGCGAAGCAGCAATTCCGGCCAGTGTCGGAACAGCTCATGCCCGGGAGTCGGAATCTGGGTGGACGCGAGCTCGTAACCGGACTCGCCGGTGGCATCCGCGGTCACCTCCGCGACACCGGTGACCTCGCCTTCGGGGTCGCTCGTGAAAAGCTTGCCCCCCGACCACACACCTGCGGACGCCTCCAGCCTCAGCCAAAAGCCAGACCGCGTCCGATCACCCCCAGCAGATCGGCCCTCATACCGTGCGGCCGGCACGATTCCACCCACGCTCTGGGTCGTCCCGAGCAGGAGACGCGGATCCCGGTCTCCTGGCGGTGCACCATCGGCCGGCCACACAGGACGTGCGAGGTCCAGCACGACCGACACCGGCTCCTCAAGCGGCTGCCGCAACACCTTACGCAGGTCGTCGAGCAGCGAGTCGAACCCCCATAGCCCGTTGGTGACGGCCTCCACCTGGTCCGCGAACCGGCTGTTCGCCAGCAGCTCCTGATACCGCTTGTACCGCTCCTCCCGACTTAGAGCCGGATCGGCCTTCACACTGCCCAGCACAAACCTTTGGACCGGCGAGAGACCGTCCCGCTCCGACAGCTTGAGCAGATCGTCGAACTCCAGCTCGCCGGCGTCCTTCAGAACCTGCGCGCGCAACTCGGTCAAACGCCGTAGCAGGCTCTGCTCGGACCGCCAATCCATCAGCTGATCCCGCACTCGCTCGTCATAAAGCAGCAACTGTTCCAGCTGCGGATCAGCCCCCAGTTCCTCAAGCAGGACCTGCATCCGTGGCGTGAGGCCCGCACTCGTCCGACCGTCACCCTGCGCGGCCTCCCCGCCCGGCTCCGCTGGAGCGGCCACCAGCCGGCCCAGCAGATCCTCGACCCGCTGCCGCACCCCCGGACCGTCTCCGTCAGAGTCGCGATCCCGGCCCGGCGATGTCGAGGACGCCTGGTCCTGCTGTTCACCGCGTTCCTGACCTGACTCGTAGAGCCCGAGCTTGACCCGCTGCTCATAGTCCAGGTTGCGGAAGCTGCGGAAATGCGCGGTGAGCTCCTGCGACTTGTCCCGGGGGTCGTTCTGTGCCCAGCGGACGTGCACGACCGGCGGGGACAACTGCGTATCACTGTCCTCAGCAAAGAAGTCGAGGCGCACGATTTCGATGCCGTCACGGGCAAGGTCGGCCAGGTGCCGCTCCATCGCCCGCCAGGTCGGGCTGGACCCTTCATCGCCCAGGCCGTCATCGGCCTGGTTCAGGCCCCGCTCCTCGGTGAAGCGGTTGATGGCCTCCTCTGGGCCGAACGGGAAGATTCGCCCGCTAGGGGAGAACCGCCACGGATTCTCGTCCCCTTCGATGAGGCGCTCTGGGGAGACGAAGTGGCCGGTGGCCGCCTTTGTCATACCACCAATACCGGTCTTGTACGCAAACCGCTTATCGTAGTTGATCGCAAGTTGCAGCGAGCCCTGGGCCGCACGCATGCTGAATTTCTGCTGATCGTCGACCAGATAATGCACTTCCGGCCTGGGCGTTCGGTCCCCGGCGGGCCCGCCCGGACCGAGATCCGGGTTAAGGCTCACATTAAAGATGCGTCTCTTCTGCCAGGTGTAGACATGCGTGACATCGCCGTTTTCATTCGTCCAGACGATGCAGTGCAGATCCCCCTTCCGGATACTGACGCCCTTTTCGTTGTTGAAGACCGCGATCCGACTGTTCGCCGGCAAGTCCGTTCGCGCGGTGTACGGCACGTTGGCGCTGAAGACGTCGTATTTTCTCTTAAGAGGCTTGAGGCCAAGCGGAGGATCGAAATCGACCGCGCGCGGGATCCTGACGTCGGAGTAATCGGCCTTGTACAGATGCGGCGCGCCGATGCCCGTTTCGATCCGGTAGACGATGTGAGGCTGCGGCCTCTCGGCGTCGGCTTCGGAGGGCACGCTGATGACATGCGTGACCCATCCCCGGCGCCCAGCACCCTCGCCGCCGGGACGGGGACCGCCTCGACCCGGCTCGCTCACATCCGCGCCGGAAACACCGGCGCCCTGGTCGTCCTTGCGCCTGGGGTCCGTGCCCTGGGTGTAGGCGATCGTTCGCAGCACACTCGCGCCCGAATCGTCCAGCCGGTAGCCGAGGTAAACCCGACCCGGCTCCAGGTCCTTGCGATCAACGATCCGCTCATCCGGCCCCAGGTCGATCCGTACGGGCCGATCATCGACATCCTCCGGCGGATTCCAGTCCGTCAGCTGATGCGGAAAACCGGGATCCGCCGCGTGCGATTCCGGCAGGACGAACCGCAGACTCTGGCCATCAGAAACGAACACGTCGCCACTGGCCGAATCAACGGACCGTGCCCCATCCACAGGGCCCGAGTCGGGCACGGCCTGCGGGTCTTGCGCGGCGACCGGCGGAACAATCGGGGCGGAACCGTCGGCGGAGTCGCGATCTTCGGTCGGCTCGGTCGGCGTACCGCTCGATGCGGCCCTGGCAACCGCGCCGCCCGGGGCGAAATCAGCCGGCGAGAGCGGACCGTTACCGGCCAGAGCTTCACCCTTGTACCGGTGCTCCTTGAACGCGTAGATGATACCGGGCACCGGGCGGGTGAGATCGGCGTTGTCCGCAAAATTGAAAGCAAACCCGGTACCCGACTCATCCATCGGGAAGACGATATGCGTGACTCGACCCGCCGCATCGGTACAAGCGACCGCACGCATTACGTTCGGGTTATCAGGAGCCTGGCGGCCCTGTTCGTACACCTGGTAAACCCGATTCTTCTCGAGATCCGTCCGGTCGGCGATACGCTCCACCGGTCCCAGAGCCAAGTCCAGGTGCCCCGGTTCCAGGCGCAGCAGCAGGTCCGGCCAGCATCGCAAGAGCTCATGGCCGGCCGTCGGGACCTGCGTGGACGCGTACTCGTAACCGGACCCGCCGGCGGCATCCGCGTCCACCTCCGCGACACCGGTGATCTTGATTTGGGGGCCGTCCATGAACAGCCTGCCCCCCGACCACACACCTTCGGTCGCCACGAGCCGGTCGCCCTCAGCCGATGGCCCCTCATCCCGGACCGCCGACACGATCCCAGTCACGGTCCGGGTCGTCCCGAGCCGACGACGCGGATCCCCATCCCCCAGCGCCCCACCATCGGCCGGCCGCCGGCCGCCCAGATCCAGCACCACCGACACCGGCTCCTCAAGCGGCTGCCGCAGCAACTTGCGCAGCTCGCCGAACACGGGCTCGAACCCCCACAGCCCGTTGGTGACGGCCTCCACCTGGTCCGCGAGCCGGCCGTTCGCCAGCAGCTCCTGATAACGCTCGTACCGCTGCTCCCGGTCCAGAGCCGGATCGGCCTTCACACTGTCCAGCACAAACCTTTGGACCGGCGAGAGATCGTCCAGCTCCGACAGGATGCGCAGATCGTCGAACTCCAGCTCAGCCTTGTCCTTCAAAACCTGCGCGCGCAACTCGGTCAAACGCCGCAGCAGGGACTGCTCAAACTGCAAATCTTCCAGGAAATCCCGCACTGGCTGGCCAAGCAGGAAATGTTCCAGTTCCGGATCAACCGCAAGTTTCTCCAGCAGGACCTGCATCCGCGGCGCGAGGCCCGCACTCGTCCGACCGTCACCCTGCGCGGCCTCCCCACCCGGCCCCGCTGGAGCAGCCACCAGCCGAGCCAGCAGCTCCTCGAGTTGCCGCCGCACCCCCGGGCCGTCTCCGTCAGAGTCGCGATCCGGCGAGGACGCCTGGCCCGGCTGCTCACCGGGCTCCATGCCCGGCACGTAGAGGCCGCGCTGAAAACGCTGATCTTCGTCCAGGTTATAGAAGCTGCGGAAATGCACGGACCACCGCAACGAGCCGTTCTGGGACTCGATCTGCGTCCAGCGAACGTGCACAACCGGCGGGGACACCTGCGTATCACTGTGCTCAGCAAAGAAGTCGATATTGAAAACTTTAATGTCGGCACGACGGTAAAGCTCATCCAGGTGCCGCTCCATCGCCCGCCAGGTCGGGTTGGACTGCTCATCGCTCAGCCCGTCATCGCCGTGGTTCAGGCCCCACTCCTCGGCGAAGTGGTTGATGGCCTGCTTCGGGCCGGACGGGAAGATTTGCTGCCCGTAACCGGAGAGCGGCTCTTGGTTCTTGGCCTCGCCGACGGGGAGAGCGTAGGGGCCGGAGAGCGGCTCCTGATTCTTGACCTTGCCGACGGTCGGCCCGTGTGCGGGGGTCAAGCCATGGGCCGCCGTCACCGTACCATTAATACCGGTCTTGTACGTGAACTCCCATTCATAGGCAGGATCCCGGTTCAGGTTGCGCTGGTAAAACTCCGTCCGGTCGACGATCCGATATTGCACTTCCGGCCTGGGCGTCCTGCCCTTGACGCCCCGCACCGGTTCGTTACCGAGATCTGGATTAGGGTGCCGCCCGTCATGCCAGGTGTAGACGTGCGTGACATCGCCGTTTTCTTTTGTCCAGACGATGCAGTGCGGCAATCCCTTCTTCCTGGTGCCTTCTTTGGAAAAAACCATGATCTTGCGGTTCGCCGGCAAGTCCGTTCGCGCAGTGTACGGCACCTCGGCGTTAAAGACATCGTATTGTTCCGCACACTCCTGGAGATGAGGCGGATTGAAATGGACTGCAGGGGGAATGCCGTGGTCGTACAAGGAAATGCCCTTGTACAGATGCGGCGCGCCGACGACCGTTTGGATCCGGTAGACGACGTCGGGATATGGCGGCCTTTCCGCGTCGGGTTCGGAGGGCAGGGTGATGACATGCGTGACCCATCCACGGGGGCCATCGCTCGCGCCGCTGTGACGCACACCGTCTTGCCCCACACCGGTCTCACCCGGGTCGGATACACCGGCGTCCTGGTCGTTCTTGCGCGCGGGATCCGTGTCCTGGGTGTAGGCGATCGTACGCAGCACACTCGCGCCCGATTCATCCTGCCGGTAGCCGAAGTAAACCCGGCCCGCCTTCAGATCCGTGCGATCAACGATCCGCCGGCCCGGCTCCAGGTCGATCCGTTCGATCCGATCATCGACAACCGGCGGATTCCAGTCCGTCTGCTGATGCGGCAGACCGGGATCCGCCGCGTGCGGTTCCGGCAGGGCGGACCGCAGACCCTGACCGCCAGAAGCAAAACCCTCCCTGCCGGCCGCATGGTCGCCCAGCGGGGCACGCTCGATCCGGCCGTCTCCGCTCCCCTGAGAAGAACCGGCGTCCTGGGGCGAATTCCCGCGGCTGACATTGGCGGAATTGTCGTTGCGCGGAGCCGTTCCGTCGCCGGCGTCCCCAGCGGAACGGGCCAGGGCTCCATTGTCCCCCGCCGAAAGCGGAAGCGGCTGCTCCGGGAACGAATGGCCGGGCGCAAACGCGTCGTGGCTTCCGCTGCTACGGTCACCGTTTGGGTGGAACGTGGTCCAGGCTCCGTCCGGCGGCCACTGAGGGACCGGCCTCCTGAAGCAACGCTTGCGCATGGACGCGGCGAAGACTTGGCCGAACAGGGTAACCCAGACGATCCGGTCCGGCGCGGTGACCGGGACGCCCAGCAGCTCGGCCAGTTCCGCGGCAAACGGGCGGATCCCGCCCTCCGGATCGGCACCGGTGCTGCAGGAGACCAGGAAGACCGGGCGGGCCCTCCATTCCGGATCGTGGCGAATGACGGCGGCGACGTCGGCGGCGCTGAGCACACGCCCGCCGACTTCCGCTCGGGTGGGGAAGCCATGCACTTCCAGGTAGAAGCGGTCCGGGTCGGGCGGGACGGCCCGCGCGCAATCAAGCACCCGAGTACCGTCCATCCAGGTCTCGTCCGGCATGAAGATCACCCGGCCGGCCTGGGTGCGCAGGCTGATCTGGTAGTAGACGTCGTGCAGGTGGGCGGGTAGGAACGGCTCCGGATCGACCCTCCCGTACTGATCAACTGCGATCCAACCGGCGGGAATGGGCCGTCCTGAAGGATCGAGTTCAACCGCCCCGGTGGGTGCGATGACCCGGGCCCCCAACTGCCGGGCGATCTCCAATGCCAACCGTCCACGGCCGGAATCGTTGACCAGCAAGAGCAAATCGCGGCCGGCCCAGTTCGGATCACGCAGGATCAGTTCCGCGACCTCGGTCGCGTTCAGCCAGCGTCCTCCCACCAGCAGCTCGTCGCCATCACCGACTCCGTCCAGGACGAATCGCTGCGGATCGTGCTGCATCCGTTGCGCCACATATGGCTCAGACGGCAGCCCCCAGGCGGAGAACACCCGACCGGCCGCCGTCTCAGCGCTGTGCCGCCACGCCTCCTCCGAGGGGTCGATTTCGCCCGCTGGGGAGGCGACATCATCGTCAGCCCCATGCGCCGTGGACCCCCGGCCGTTCCCATCCCGGACGTCGTGCGGCCGGCCGTCCTCTGCGCCCTCATGGGTGCCTCTGCCATTGGTGTCCCCAGGACCGCTGTCACCGGCACCCGCAGCCGCGTTACCCGCCTCGCGTGGCGCGCTCGCCCCAGCGGACGCTGCATCCCCCTCCGGACCCTCTGGCCCACCATCACCCGGATCAGTCAAAGAACCAGAGAAGGCATGCAGCCAGAAGGTGCCATCAGCCCGACCAGAGTCGGCAGACAGGCCAGCACCCTCCGCATGCGCAGGCGGGGCGGCACCTTCCATCAATGCCGCAATCCGCCCACTCGACGCACCCGGTTCAGCCTGCTCCGCACCCGGCTCGGCAGACGAATCATCAGCAGACGAGTCGAACCGCTCGATTCGGGCGGCGAGCGCCTCCGCAGTCGGCTCTCCCAGTTCGCGGCTCAGGAAGTGCCACAACTGCGCGGCTCGTTCCGCCTGCTGGACGAGTTCGGGGTCCGCACCCAGGCTGCGGCGCATCTCGTCCGGCGTCGACCAGGTGCCCCCATTCAAGTAGGCCAGCCTGAGAGACGCCTCATATCCGTCCTCCAGCCGGCTCAGGTATTGCCGGACGTGCGTCTCGGCAGCGCTGGCCTCCTCGCGCCCTGACGCGACAACGGCCAACGCCTGCTGCACATCCGGCGGGAAGCTCCGGAGCACGTCCTCGAAAGCCGCGCCATACTCGGGCATACCCGGGGGAAGGTTGCCATTTTCCCCGCGCCCAACGGGACGGGCCATCGGTTGGGCTTCTAGATTGATCTCTGGGGTGGTTTGCGGGTCAGAAGTGGTGATCCCGTGCAGGATCCGCAACTGCTCGGTCAGGTTATGGAAGCTGCGGTAGTGGGAGGCGACCTCCGGCGGGTCATGGCCTTCGTCGATCTGCGTCCAGCGCGCGTGCACGACCTGGGGGGTCAGTTTCGGAGCATTGGGCTCGAGGAAGACCTCGAAACGCTCGACCCGGACACCGTGCGCCCGTCGCGAGGCCAAGTGCCTCTCCATCGCCCGCCAGGTAAGGTCGTAGATCGCGCGGCGTCGGCCCCCGCCCTGATTCTCGCCCTCGTCCTGCGGGAAGTAATTGATGAGTTCGCCGGGACCGCGGCCCTCGTGCGCAAAGATGTGCCCGCCGTTGAACAGCGGGTAGTCGACCCGCTGGTCAGGGTATTCGACTTCCCCCACCCAGCCGACCAACGCCTGCGTGTTCCTGTTCCGCTGGGATTTTCCCGCCCCGAAGTGGGGCTGGCCGGTGGCCGCGACCGTCTCGCCGCCGCTACCGGTCTGGTAAAGGAAAACGCCGCGCAGATCCCGCTGCCCGTCCGGCCCGTCCAAACGCATGTCGCCGGTGCGCAGCCGGGCGGGCGGGTCAAGGTCGGACGAGGAAAGGCCGGTGAACCTCTCGCGAGGCTCGACCATGTAGTAGGCGTTCTTGCAGGGGGGCTTCCGGTCCCGGTGCCGAAGGATTTCCGCCATCTCGGCGCCGAGATCCGGGTTGAACCCGTTCGCTTTGTTCCCGTACCAGGTGCGGACGTGGGTGACTTCCCCGTGCTCGTTCGTCCAGAAGACACCGTGCAGCTCGCCCTGGTGGTCATAGACCCTGATCCTGCTGCTTCCGGGCAGGTCCGGCCGCAGAGAGTACGGTCCTTCGCCGACGTCGAACCCGTCCACTCGGTGGTCAGGGAGAGCCGGGGGGTCGAACCCGACGGCGGACGCGGACCGGCCGCCGTCCTCAGGGTCCCCCTCGAACAGCCACGGCTCGCCGACACCCAGGTCGATCCGGTGGACGACACCAGGCGCCGGAGTGCGGAAGTCGGGGTTGCCGCCGGGGAGGGGCGTCGCCCCGGCAACCTGGTCCTGGCCGTAAGCGGTCGGCTCGCTCAGAGCGGGCGGCGGAGTGGTCACATGCGTGACGCGCCCGTGGTCCTCGCCGTCCACCCCGTCGGTGTAGGCGATCGTCTGCAGCACGTTCGCACCCGTAACGCCCGCCCGGTAGACGTAATAGATCCGGTTGGGCTTCAGACCCGGGTGGTCGGCGATGCGCTCGTCCGGCTCCAGAGTGATCCGCAAAGGTTGCGGATCGGCCAGGCGCGGGGGCGCCCAGTCCGCCTGCTGATGCGGAATATCGGGATCGGCCCGATGCTCCGGCGGAAGCTCGATATCCGGGGGCCTGGGGACGAAGGCGCCGTGTTCGGTTGTTTCGGGGGTGCCACCGGGGTACGCCGTGACCCAGGCCCCGTTCGGCGGGTCGTCGGGCCGCAGCCTGCCGTTCTCTTCGGTCCCGGTGGTGGAGTAGACCTGGCCGTCCCGATCCGACCACGCCAGTTGCGTCGGCGCCTTGACCGGGACACCCAGCCGGTCGGAAAGCCGCTGGACGAAATCACCGGCCCCGGTCTCACACGACAGCAGCATGACCTGGCGGGGGGCCTGCTTCCAGTCCGGATCATTCTCAATCAGTGCCCGCGCGTCATCGACGCTGAGCCGATGCTTTTCGTCGAGCTTCTCCGGATCACGGATCCACAGCCCGTCCCGGTCACCGTGAATATCGATAGTGAACCGGTTCGGGTCGGGCGGCACCCGCTGGGCCATGTCGTGGAAGGCCTCATGACCCGGGCCATAGTAAGCGCGCCCGGCAGCCGTCCTCCTGCTCCGGCTCCACACATCATGCAGTCTCTCGGGCAGCCCCTCTGGAGGCGGATCGCCCGCCACCGCGCCAACATCCACGGCGCCCAGGTCACCGTCACCAGCCGGGCTGTCTTCATAGCGCGCCAGAGGAGCCTCTGGGCCGGCCGGCCCAGGCCCGGGGTGCGGAGGCCGCGCACGATCGGAACTGACCTGTCCCGGAGCAGCCGGACGCCCGTCGCCAACTCCAGGCGGCACTGGTCCAGGCGCCGGTCGAACCTGCGGCGACGGCGTGCGCTGCCCCACTTCAGGCTCGGCGGCACTCCCGTCCGTTCGACTCGCCTCTCCGCCTGCCTCCGGCCCGAAGCGGGGCTTGCCTGCTCCGTCCAGAGGATGCACTCCCACCTCGGTCCGGGCGGGGGCAGTGGGCAACTCGCGGGGCGGAGCTACCAAGCGCCAGCCAGCGGCACACTGCGCGTCGCGGTTGGCGTCGACTTCCACGCGCCCCTTTGGAGCGATCACTCGGACACCGAGATGCCGGGCGACCTCAGCAGCGTACTGTTCACTGACTCCCGATTCGGAGTCCCTCACGAGCAGCCGCAGATAACGGCCATCCCATCCTGGGGCGGCCTTTACCAGCACCGCCAAGTCCGCCGGACGCAGCGGGCGGCCGTTCACGAGCACACCCAGATCATCGCCGTGTGCATGGACCGTATAAAGGGTCTGGTCCGGCCGCACTTCCACCGCCGCGTTCTGCATATCCTCCTCGTCAGGCCCGTAGAGCGCGAGTCCCTCTCCCACGTAGGAAACGACGCGCTGGGCATCGTGCGCGGACAATGGCATTTCTCGCGGCACGTCCGGTCCGAAGAAGAGGGGTTCGCTCAACCCCAGATCGATCCGACGGTACAATCTGGGATCAGCCAGATCAGGATTGTCGTTCGGGTCGGCAACAGCCCTTGCAGGATCCGCGGACTCGATCCCCAATTCGACGTGCGTGACCCAGGCCCGCCCATCGGCGTCCCGCTCACCTGTATAGGCGTGGGAACGAAGAACCTCCCGATCGTTCCGAACCTCCACCACACGGTAAAGCGTGTTCGGAGCCAGATCCTCGAGGTCGGCGACACGCGCACCCGGGTCCAACTCGATTCGGATGGGTGCTCGGTTGTCATGACGCGGCGGCTCCCACTCCCCCCGCTCATGGAACCGCCCCACACCCACAGGAGCATAACCTTCATATCCCACCGAAATACGGCGCCCACCAGGGATGTGGGCCATCCAGTCACCGGTCGGCGGCAGCAATGGTCGTTCTAGGCCATACTCATCGGAACGCTTGGGTGTCGCGTAGGTCGGGCTGTCCCGCTGGAGCCAGGCGATGTCGGTCGGCGCGATAACCGGCACTTGGACCAGTTCCGCCACCTGTGCGGCGAAATCCCCCTTACCTGTGGAGCAGGAGTACAGGAAGACTGTGCGGTGACCCCACCTGGGATCCTGGCGGATAATGCTGGCGACATCCTCCGGACTCAAGTCCTGCGCTCCGACGACCATCCTGTCCGGAAAGCCATGCCCGTAGAGGGCATAAAGGTTCGGGTCCCGCTTGTAGGACTCATCGGCTTTGCTCGACGGATCGCCCGGTTCGCGAAGCGACCGACCCGAGGCGACTGGCGAACTCCAACGCCAGACCTCTCGCAGGTGGGCAGGCAGCGTGGATATGTCAGATGGGAAGACCGTGGCCGAGACGTCGTAGACGGGACGTCCGTTGGCGTCCCTTCCGGCCAGCACAACGTCGGTGATCTGGTACCGAGTGGTACGCGACAGGACCACCCGCCCGTCTACGCGTACCCCCTGCGCCCCCGCAGGCACATCCAAATGAAGCCGGAAACCATATGGCACCCCGTCCCCGTCAACCGGTTCCGGGTACGGCGTCCCCCGTACATGCCTACCTGTCGTCCGACTCGTCCCTACCAGAGACCTGGGATCCCAGTCACCCAGCCGGACATCGTCCGGCAACCCGACCAACTGCGCGAAATCAAGCGCATGCATCCCCCAATGCACCCGCTCTGGCTCCGGAAGCAGGTGGTCGGTCTCACGATCAAGATGGCGGAGATGCTGGTCGACCGTCTCCACCGTTGGTGAATCATCACCAGTGATCTCGCGCAGATCTTTCCACAGGCGAGCTGCTCGCGATATTTCTTGCAACCGCTGCTTTGGATTGGGGTCCGTCAACACCTGATCCAGCAGATTCCATTCTTGCGAACCCGGTTCCATCTTTCCCCAGAGCCGCCGCAGACGACGCACCCCTGGTATGACGCCGTTGCCCGCGCTGAGCAACGCCTGCTCCGACTCAAACCCGATCTTCAGGCCACGCAGCTCGTACTGCCGTTCTGCTCCGCCGAACAGCAGCCGGTCCGGCAGCACCCCTGATGCGAAGGACGCCAACGCCCACTGGCTCACCAAGGCGTCCGTACCCGCCGAATCCGATGGCTGGGGGGTCAAGCCGACCGCAGGCGCAACGACGTCCGCGTCCGGAGGCTCCACCAATCCTGCGAGGAGCGCCTCAATGCGTGAAGGCTGCTGGTCCGTCTCGCTGCCGCCGTCCTGCTTCTGCGCGCCGCCGTACGAGCCTGCGGGATCCGTGCCTGGTTGCTCGTCGGTTTGCGGGCGCGGTACAGCGGTGCCGGCCTGGTCTTCCGGTGTGAACTGCGTCTTGGGCCGCGGATGCCCCGGCGCGTAACCACCGGAACCGGCTGGGGTCTCCGTGCCATCGGGCTGACTGGTCGTCCACTCGCTGTCCGGCGGATGGTTGGGATGAAGCCTTCCGTCCGTCCAGCGGCCTGAGGTGGAGTAAACGTTCCCGTCCACGTCCGACCACGCCAGATCCTTCGGCGCCGTGACCGCAACATCCAACCGCCGCGACAGGTCCCGGGCGACATCACCGGCCCCGGTCTCACACGACAACAGCATGACCTGACGGGGACGCTGCTCCCAGCCCGGATCGTTCTCGATCAGAGCGGCGGCATCTTCGATACTGAGCCGACGCTTTCCCTCGGATGCCTCAGGATCACGAATCCACAACCCATCCCGATCACCGTGAACGTCAAGAACGAACCGGTCAGGGTCCGGCGCCACCCGCTGGGCCATGTCGTGGTGGGCTTCATGGCCCTGGCCAAAGTAAGCGCGCCCGGCAGCCGTCCCCCTACTTCGGCTCCACACATCGTGCAGCCTCTCGGGCAGCCCCTCTGGAGGCGGGTCACCCACCACCGCCCCGACATTGACGCTGCCCAGGTCACCGTCACCGGCCGGGCTGTCCCCAAAGCGCGCCAGCGGACCCCCGGCGCCACCCTCACCAGGCCCGGGATGCGGGGGCTGCGCGTGACTGGGAGTGGCCTGTCCGGGAGTATGCGGGCGGGCTGGGCCGGGGGGCCGCGGGGGAACCCCGCCCGGCTGCCCTGGTACCTGTGGCGGCGTGGGAGCCACGCGGGGTATCCGGTGCGGGTTCTGCCGGAACTGCGCAAAACGCTCGGCGAACAACTGGAAACTCGGCTTCCCACCGAGATCCTGGTAAAAAGCTCTCCACAGCCCAGGATTGCTCGTCTGCAGCAACTCGAAGTAACCAGACTGCCTGCCCGCCCCCCGGCCGGCCATGCAATCGTTCAGCGCACGCTGCACCTCCGGCGGCAGGTGCTGATATGCCCGGCCAAGGACCGTCTCATCAAGCCTCGGCGGTCGCTGGGGCATGCCCTGCTGCGCCGGAGGCCGACCGGGCATCGACTGATGGCCGTGCTGTCCGGGAGCGGACGGAGCGCCCTGAAAACGCAGAGGCGAGAACTGCTGTCCACCGGGCATGGGACGCCCGTACTGATCCACCGCCGGCCCCTGCGGCCTCGGGGGCGGGGGCTGCCCCTGCTGCCACCCCTGCACGAAACGCATCTGCCCCGCGGCAGGCCCTCCTGGGGGCATCTGCTGGCCCGGCGGGGCCTGGGGGGTGTTCTGCTGCGCAGGAACAGTCCCACGGTGGGTGTTCACACCAACGGTGCGCAGGCCCGGAGGATCGATCGCACCATCCGCCTTGATGGTGAAATCACCCGAAGGCGCCGAAACCCGGACCCCGAGTTCGGCAGCGACCGCTTCGATGAACGGCCCATCCCCAAGACCGGGCACCAGAAGAACAACATCCTGATCGGGCGCGCGATTCCGATCGTGCTTGAGGAGAGCCGCCAGATCCTGTGGATCGTCGATCCGGCGGGAGCCCATGCGCACCACACCAGGTTCACCATCCGCGATCACCGTGAAGGAACCAGCATTCGCTGGCGCCTCCCTGGCATGGGTCCTTAGGTGAAGGGGGGCTTCCGGGTAGAGCCGCCCGGCTCCGATCTCGGTACCGACTTGGTTGGCGACAAGCCAATACTCGCGCAACCGCCAACTGAGCGTATCGGGCGCGTCCCGCAACGACAGCCTTTGAGCCTTCTGAACAAAGATCGAATCGACGCCGGCAGCATTTTCCTTGATCGCCGTCATCCGGGCCTTCATCTTTGCATATTCCCTGGACGCGAAGGGTAGATCAAAGATTTGCTGCTGCACGCCGGCCAGGCGACGCTCAATGGACTCGGCATCGCGCCGACTCAGACTGCTCTTCTCTTTCCAGATGTAATCAACCGGTTTATTATTTGCGTCACGCTTGATTCCCTCGACAAGACCGCGAATAAGGGGGTTATCCCGAGGATTTGCCATCCTCTCGAGCCCACTCACAAACAGCTCGCCGAAATCCAGCCCCCAGATCCGACCCAACTTTTTCTGGTTGATCCCTGGACCGAGTTCGACCCCTTTGTGACTCGTTCCAGGCCGGACCACCTTTAGATTGTCCATGTTGCGGTCGGGATTGCCGGTCAGTACATCAAGGATATTGAGCAGCCAACCGTCGGTGGTCTGACCATACCCCTCGTCCACCATGGCCTCGAAGGACTTGTCCAGGCCACGACCGCCGTCCCCGTCTACATATTCCATATATATGGTATGAGGGTCTTTGCGAATAACAATTGGCGCGAGGGCGCCGATCGCCTGAGCGGTAATCGAGCCGTACTCGTCACCGTCGAGCTTCGGCCTGTTTTCATCATTGGTCACAGTTTTTTCAACGTACCGGACGCCATTTCCGCCCTCGAACAACGTCACCCTGGAGTTCTCTCCGCCGCCGAGCTTCCGCACCTCCTTGCGGCCCGAGGCGATGGCATCCTGCAAGGCCGCCCGGCGAGCCTCGACCTGGGCATCCCATTGTTCGAACCACGCCTCCGGCGTCCCGGTCTCCGGCCTGTCCGCACCACCCGGCGACCCCGCCGCCGAAGGGTCCTGGGGAGCAGGGGCGCCCTGCTCCCCAGCACCGCCACGGGCAAGGGCGGGCTCGGGCGTTCCCGCGCCACCCCGCGCCACGGCCCTCGGCTGTTGTTCAGGGCGAGAACCATCCGCCGCACGCCCAGGCGCGGCCTGCGGTGTCCTGGGCACGGATGCGCGGCGGCCATCCGCGGGACCTGCCGCCTGGCCCGTCATCGGGAGCGGCTGCGCCGGGGCCACCCCGGACGTAAGCGGCGCGTCCTGGCCGTTCTGCTCTTGCCCTTCCGTCTCTCGGCGGTCCCCGGGCCGCGGCCCGCCCTGATCGGCGGGTCCGGAAGCAACCCGTCCGGCCTCGTCCGCAGCGCCGGGCGCCGTGTCGCCCGTTCCCGCGCGCTGGTCGGCGCTGGACGACGTACGGCCGGTACCGGAATCAGGCATGCCGTCCGAAGCATGGACGCCGTCGCCGTGTGTGTCGGAGCCGAGGGGCGACGCCTGGGCGTGCCCGGTCTCGGGTGAAGCAGCGGGCTGGGAGACGGACTCCTCAGTTCGAGGCGGCGTGCCCGCATCGTGGCCGCCGCTGGGATCTCGCGAAGCCGACGGCGCGTCGGTCTTGGAGGATGGCCCGGTCGAGCCGGTCTCACTGTTCGTCGAGGCGGGTGTCGGACGCCCGCCGCCGCGTCCACCCGTGCTCGGTGCGCCGACCCCGGGGCCACCGGCCACCGGTGCACCTCCGGGAGCCACACCGCCCATTGGGGCGCCGCCCGGAACGGGGCCGGCGGTCCCGGCAGCGGGGGCACCGCCGGCCTGAGCACCGCCCGGAGCCGCACCACCGGCCCCGGCACCGCCTCCTTCGGCGGGACCGGTGGCCGCGAGCTCGGAGCCGCCGCCACGGCCACCGCCGTCCAATACCGCCGCGATCTTGTTCGGCTCCCCCGCAGCGCCGCCCTGAGGGGGAGCGGCACCGGGCCCGCCGCCATCGCTGCTTCCGGGACCCAACACGGCCGCGATCCGATTACCCTCGCCGGTTCCGCCGCCGTCGAGGTCGCCGCCGCCTCTGGCCAGGGCATGGTCCGGCTCCGAAGAAACGGGGGCAAGGGTGTCAGAACCGCCTCCGGTTCCCGGGGCAACGTCGGCAGGACCGTAGGGGATGGGCTGCGCTCCCGGAGGAGGCCCCCCGGCATGTGCGGTGCCCCTGCCGGAATCACCGCCGCCGGGATCGCCTGGGCCACCAGCCTCGGCGCCTGCGGGAGCGGCCGGGGGAGGCCCGGCGACGCGGACGTCGCCGAGGTCGGACATGTTGGGAGTGCGGAGCTTGAAGCCTTCCTTCGCGCCGTCGGCGCCGCCGCCGACCGCGCCGCTGGACGCCCCCATCAGCAGTTCTTCGAAGGTCACCCCCTGCCCCGAGAGCCCGGCCGAGGCGGCCGTGGAGGCCACACCGGCGATCGCCTCGCCGGCACCGTCGCGAACAGCGTGCTTGCCGACGGTGGCGGCGAGGCCGTCGCCCGCCGCGTCGCCGAGTCCCGGGACCCTTGCCGAGCCCGCCTTGAGGCCGCCGGAGATGGCGCCGCCGATCGCTCCGTCCCTGGCGGCCGTGAGGATCTCGCCCCCGTCCAGCCCCTTCCTATTGCCTTCGAGAACTTGAATGCCCTGGATGAGGGCAGTGAGGGCGGCTTCCTCGAGTGCCCCGGAGGCGGCGTGCCGGAGGATCGCGGTCAGCAGCTTCTGCGCGATCGTGCGGGCGGCGAGCTGTGCCGTCATCTCCACCAGCGGAATGCCGGCCATGGAAGCGCCGAACGTCGCCCAGGCGGCGGCGATCAGCGCGATGACCTCGATCGCCGTGATGATCAGCATGGCGTAGAACATGTACTTGGCGGCCTCGATGTCGAGAGCGCCGTCTTCGAGGACCTTCGCCAGGTGATCGCACGTTTCGGCCAGGCTCGGGATGACACGAGGATCCACTGTGGAGTACTGCTCCCAGTACTGCCTGAAGGCGTCGAAAGCCGGGCCCTCTCCGGTCGATCCGACCCTGCCGGCCGCCGCGTTCAGCTCCTCATGGAGGCCACGGAGGCGAGCAGCGGCATCGCGCCACATCCTGGCGAGTCGGCGCATCGCGTCCTCGTCGCCCTCGGGCCACTCCGAGCCGACGATGTACTTCAGCCACCGGAGCTCGCTGGGAAACTCCATTCCCATGGCTCATACGCTCCCGATGGCCTCTTCGTTCCGGCCTTCGCCACGCTCGAATTCGTCGGCCATGCGGAGGATGCTGTCCGCTATCTTCCGAAAGTTGCCCGGAAGGTCCTCCATTGCCTTCAAGGCAGCCTCCTGGCCCGGTTTGAGGGTCGCTCCCAACTGGGCACCGGTTTTGTCGCCGCCCCAGCATTCGCCCTCGGCGGAAACAGCGGTCTTGACCGTTGCCGCCAGCTCCCGCAGCGACGACTCCGCCGTCTCAAAAGGGAGGGCGCAGCGGCGGAGCGCTTCTGGATCGACCTTGAAACCGGTCATCGGGCACGCAGGCCGTATCGTGCGCGGACCGCCTCGAAGTCGGTAAGTGCGGTGGCATCGGGCAGCAGCTTGTCGATGCCGCCGTTGAGCACCTCATCGGGGACGGTGCCGGACATCGCCTCCCGGCGCTGCTCGCCGATCTGCCGAGCCGCGTCGTTGGACGCCGCCAGCACGGCCTCGGCCAGCTCCTCCGAGGAAAGCTTGCGGTACACGCGGGAATCGAACTCGACGTCGGTCAGCTGTCCCTGGGCACCGACGGTGACCTTGACCATCCCGTCGGCGGCCTCGCCGGTGGCGCCGATGGACGCCAGCTTGGCCTGCATGTCCGCCAGTTGCTGCCGCTGCTGCTTGTACTGGTCGAGCAGTTCGTCGATGTGCAGTTGCCATTCCTCACGCATGCGGCAAAACCCCCTGCGTTCCGATCCTCGCCGTCAGGCCCGCAAGCCTTCACGGCCGTCCAACAGCCGTCCGCGCACGCGCGTGCTTCTCAACCCAGCTCAGCCGCCCAGCAGGGGAGGGGAGGTGTCGTCATCCGCGCTGAAGACGTCATCCTCTTGCGCTTGCAAGTAGTTGTTCGTGTGTTCCTGCTCGCCCTGGCCTGGTTGCCCACCGGGGGGCCCACCCATCGGTCCCATCCCCATGGGGTAGCCGGACATCCCTGCCGTCCCCGCGCGACCGGTGGCCCCGGGCCCCGTTCCGCCGGTGCCTCCCATGCCGGCCATTCCCGGGCCTCCGATCGGCATGGCGCCCGGAGCACCGCCCGGCAGGTTGCCTCCGCTGGAAATGCCGCCTCCGGCGCCACCGCCGAAACCGCCGCCAGGTGGCGAAGAACCATCCCCCATGCTCGACAGCTGGCTCCCGCCGAAACCGGGCTGGCCGTACGTGGGGAAGCCGCCGGGACCATCTCCGGGACCACCGATGGGACCAGCGGCGGCCGAGGCCAACTGCGAGCCGGCAGGACTCAGGTACGGAGTCGAACCGGGGGCGTTGGGGCTGAAGGGGTAGCCGCCGGCTCCCCCGGCTCCCCCGCCTCCGAAGCCGCCACCGCCGCCAGGTGTGCTCGCGGTACCGGCGGGACTCGCGGCACCCCCGGGATGGCGGGGCGTGTTGCCGGCAGGCTTCTGGGGAGGCGGATCCGGCAGGTCCCTGTCGATGCCCTGCGGGAGAAGGTTGTGCGCCTGAGCGACACGCCCGTGCAGCGCCCTCAACCTTTCAGCGGCGTACTCGTTGTCTCCCGATGTATTGAGCATGCCGTCCTGCATGGTCAGGCCCAGATCCTTGTAGAAAGGCAGGATCTCTGAGCCGAGCCATGTGTACGCCCTGGCCGCCGTCAGAAACACATCCGCGGTCTTACTGCAGGTCTCGTACACTCTGCGCAACTGGTCCAGAGCCAGCTGGGCGGGCTTCCCCTCCCAGTTCGCGATCAAGGTGTCGGCATAGCCCTCAAGCTTCCCCTGGTAATCCCGCAGCGCGTTGGCCGCCTCGAGAAAACACTTACCCAAATTCTGCGCCGGACCCTCGCCCAGCTTTACGAAGCGCATCTTGACCTCGCCGAAGGGGATACCCTCCGATCTTGCGGGCTGCTCGTCCGCGCCTTGGGTCCAGATTTCCTCTCTGCCCTTACCCGGAACCGTCACCTTGTCCCCCTTTCCTGACGGCGTACACAAAGCCGACTCTGCCGCGACACCGCCGGCGGCTAGACCCGCCAGGTTTCCTTGACCATTCCGACGTTGGCCTGCTCGCCGTCTTCCACCTGGTCGCAGGTGGCCCGCAAGTTCTCCATGATGCCGTTCATGGCATCCATGACGGCGGTCAACTGCACCTCGGCGGCAGCGCGGATCCGGTCGGAGGTCACCTTCATCTTGCTGCCATTAGTGTGGTTGCCCGCATCGCCGCCGCACCCGTCCGGGCCCGGCCACGTCTGGAGAAAGCGAAATCCGTCGCGGCGTCCGGTAAGGCTCTGCAAATCATCGCCTATGGTCTTACTGAGGGACCGCAGCGCGTCCCCATCAAACTTGAAACCCTCTGCCGCCGCCTTGTTCCAGCCCGGGCGGCCGGGGGCCGGCTTCTGTTCGAACCCGTCGAAGTTCTCGACTTCGACGGTCTTTCCGCCGGTCTGCTCCTCCCGCTGGTTCAGCCGGTACTGAGCAGCGAGTTCCGGGTGCTTTTCTATCTGGCCGGAAGATCTGTAGTGGTCATACAGTTGCCGGACTCTTTCGTTGGTAAGATCCGCAACTGCTTCGCGATCGTAATCATTAAGATTCCCGGTACGGCTGCCGTCATTTCGACCACCATCGGGGTCGTACGCCCCAGCACTTGGTGAACCCACTTCTCACCTCCACCAAAACCATCGGATCCGAACCCCGCCCTTCTCGCGAGGCCGATCAGCCTTGCCAGACACCTGCGCCCCTGCGGTTGGTGTCTTGGTACGTTCCAATTACCGCGTTGATGAGCTGCGAGATCTTCAGGCCCGTCTCGGCGTTCCGGTTCGCGTCCTCGTCCCACTGCCGCCGTTGCGACTCGTACGCCTGCTGGACGCTGCCCTCCCACTGGGCCAGGGTTTTCTGCAGGTCCGCATGGAGCTCGGTCAGCTCTTGTTTCAGCTGGTTGCCACCCTGCTTGAAGTCCTGTTCACCCTGCTGCAGGGCAGCCGCGTTCACCCGGATATATGTCATGCCAGTCCCCGCCGTCAGTGATTGATGATGCTTGCGATCTTGCCGACTTCCTCTTGCTGCTGCTGCTCGCTCCGCTCGTAGTCCTTCATGTTCTCCGTGAGCTTCCCGTGGATCGCGTTCAACCTTTGCGACACATCGTTCAGCCGCCCAAGGTAATCGTTGGAGAGCGAATCGAAATTCCGGGCGGCCGGCCCTTCCCAGCCCGTCATCATCTGGCCCTTCTGGCTCTCGAGCCTGCCCCTGAGCCCCTTGATGACGCCCATAGACCGCTCGATGCGCTGAGCCGCCTGCCGCATCCCTTCCAGATCCTGTGCTGACTGGTCGCCCATGTTTCACCTCCGATGCGATGTGGGTGCCCCGCCGGCGCGGCCGGCCCCGCCCCTCTGAGGCGAGCACTTTGGAACGTTCCAGGCACCCAAATTGGCTACCTACCCTAGGAGTGATCTTGCGGAATGTCCAGGGCAGCCGGATAGCGAATTTCGTCCAAGCGCCGCGGGCTCTGCCCAAGGGCTCCGCCGGAGCACGCGAAGATCACTCCACTAACCCCCTGAGCTGGAGTTCCGTACCGGCATCGTGGCCGCCCTGGGGTCCAGGGCGGGGCCGCTGGGAATGAGTTGAAGAACACTCGCGGGAACCGGGGCGGCATGTCCTGCGTCGTAACCCAGATTGGCGGCTATTTCGGACGACGGAATCGCGAAGCGCATTCCTTGATCATTGATGATGGACAGGGAGCCCACCGCGCCGGTGCCCGTGGCGTTGGCCGCTCCACCGGGGGCCTGCCGCACCAGCGAGGCCCCGCCCGGGGGCAGCACCAGCTGGTCGACGGCGGCGCCGCCGCCCGATCCGGCGCCGAGCGCGGTGGACGAGGGCGGCGGCAGCGAGCCCCCGATGGTGAGCTTGGCATTGGTCTCTTTGCCCCCGGAGTACACGGCGCACAGCGGCTCGGCGGGGTTCCAGGCGGTGAACTTGGGCATGGTGGCGGGGAGTCCGTCGCTGAACAGCCGGGTACGCGACTGCATCGAGGTGGCCGAGGGCAGGTCGGTGGGCAGCGCCTCGGCGAGGCGACCCGGGTAGGCGGCCTTGGTCCGCGGGTCGCTGAGCAGCAGTCGGCCCTGCGTCTCGGAGATCTGCGCGAACCCGTCGGCCAGCATGACGTACCAGTTGACGCCGCCGCCGGTGTCGGCCCGGTACACCTGGCCGACCCGGGCCGGCCGGCCACCGGGCCCGCGCACCGCGCGGCCGCGCTGCCCGGGCAGTTGCGGGGCCGCGAAGTCGGTACCGGACGGGATCGAGTTCAGCCAGGCGGGCGCCACCTGGACGGGCGGGGCGCCGCCGGTGATGGCGGAGATCTGGGCGGGCGGCAGCGGCAGCTTCAGGCGGCGGTCCCGCCAGAGGATCCAGCTTTCCGTGCCGGCCCGCACGGGCAGCGCCTCGTCGGCCCCCCTCGTCCGGCCGCCGACCTCGCGGCCCGCCGCCAGCGTGGTCATGGAACGGCGCACCCCGTTGCCGGGATCGGCCTCGCGGACGCACACCGACCACGGGCCGCTGATCAGCTTCTTGGCGTCCGGCAGCGAGTCGGGCGCGTTCGGGATGCCGATCATGGGGCCGCGCTCGAACCCGGTCAGCGAGTTGCGCGACACCGAACGCGACTTGGTGCCCTGCTTGTTCACCGCGAGCAGCGCGGAGGCGTAGTTGGCGACCGGGAGCAGCTTCTTGGAGTTGGTGTCGTAGACGTACTTGGTGCCGGACTCCTTCTCGATGATGACCATGTCCCCCTTGTCCAGGCCCTTGGCGCCGCCGGGAAGCAGGAACCCGACGATGGCCGCCACCCCGACCAGCACGATCGCGATCACCAGGCCGGACAGCGCGGCCACGGTGTTCCGGCGCATCGGTGACTCGGCGGCGTCCGGTTCGCCGCTCAGCAGCGCCAGCCCGACCCGCTGCATCATCAGGTTGTGCGCCTGGTGGAGATCCCTCCGGCTCTGCTCCATCAGCCGCTCACCCGGCCAGCCCGCGCACGCGCGCGTAGACGTCCAGCACGGCCAGCGCCAGCGGGATCAGTGAGACCACGATGATCACGTCGAGGATGTCGCCCGCCCGGCCCCAGAACGGGGTGGGACGGTGGTCGGGCAGCCACATCACCAGGCCGGTCACGATGCCGCCGGTCAGCAGCAGCGGGACCAGCGCGGCGGCCAGCGACACCGCCTGCCCGTGGCTCAGCGCGGTCCCGACGGCCAGCAGCCCCAGTCCGATCAGCCCGGTGACCATCAGCCAGGCGCGCTGGGCGATGCTGCGGAACACCCGGGAGCGCAGCAGCAGCGACAGCGACAGCGCGCCGGTCGTGGCCGCGCCCGCCCAGCCGCCGGCGCTGAACAGGAACGCCAGCGCGCCCAGGGCGATCATCGCAACGCAGGAGATCAGGCCGGTGGCGTACCGGTCGGCCGCGTCGGTGCGGGCCAGCACGCCGCGGCCGTCGACGGACGCGGTGTCGTTCCTGAGGTCGGCGGCATTGGCGGGGATGCGCGGCAGCGGCACCCGGGCCAGCCGGAAGGCGAAGGACGGGATCGCCGCGGAGAACGCCATCGCGATGACCGCGGCGACGGCCGCGATGCCGGCGGGCTCCAGGCTCGGGGCGAAGAACACCACGGCCGACCCGACCGCGCCGAACAGCGCCGCGATGGCCGCGCCCAGGAAGACCGGCAACCCGTCCACGACGAGGAACGCCGCGACGACCGCGGTGAACGCCAGCACCCCGAACCCGGCCAGCATGTGCGGGGAGCCGAGCGCGTTCAGCTCCAGGGTGGAGCGTGCCGGCGCCAGCAGCCCGGCCAGGAACGCGTAGGGCATTGCCGCGTACCCGAGGACCGCGCCCGCGCCCGCGTCGCCGAGTGCGCGCGACAGCGCCCCGGCCGCGATCACGGTGACCAGCGCGATTACCCCGGCGGCGATGGCTGGAACGTTCCAAGACGGTCCCGACAAAACGATCACCACCGCGCCGGCCAGCAGTGCCGCGCCGACCACACCGAGCCCGAACGAGCGGGTGGTGGTGGGCCGCCAGCGGTCTGGACGCTCCCGGATCCCGCTGGCGACCACATCGGCCACGTCGTCGAACGCCAGCTCGGGCAACCGCGCCGAGCGCGGCCGCAAATACAGGAGCTCACCGTCCCGCACGCCGAGCGCCGTCAGGTCGCGGGCGGGATCGAAGGGCGGGTCGTCCAAGCGCTGCAGCACCCAGCCGGAGTGGGCGAGTCCCGCGTCGCCGAGCCTCTCCCCGGCCGCGCGCAGCAGCGTGGGGAGCATGTACGAGAGCGGCACGTCCGCCGGCATGGACAGGTCGACACGGCGTCGCGGCGCGACGATCGTCACTCGGCAAAGCGCGGGAGCGGCCGACGTGTTCACGAGTCCTCCAAGTCCCTCTGGTAGTGACTGACTCGTCTTACAGTGCCACTGGCAGTCACAATGCGCAGCTTAGGATAATGATCACCCGATCGTACGGAAATCTATCGCTACGTTCCCGTGCGGCGCATGCCGACTGCATGCGGGAACCGACACGCAAATCCTGCCTACGGAGGAATCCCAACGTGAGCACCATCCTCGTACGGCGGCCAGAGCGCAGGCAGGCGCCGCCCGAACCGAAGGGTGAAATCCTGCTGGAGTCGCCGCCGGAACTCCCCGAGGCCCAGAGCGCCGGCTTCCAGCAGGTCCTGACCTTTCTCCCGATGATCGTGATGCCGGTCATGATGGGGCTGACCTTCCTGGGGGGCGGCACCCGCAACCCGATCATGATGGTCAGCAGCGGCGGCATGGCGCTCGCCATGGGCGTCATGATGATCGGGCAGCTGGGTCGGGGCTCGGGCGAGCGCAAGTCCAAGCTGAACGCCGAACGCCGCGACTACCACCGCTACCTCGGGCAGGTGCGCGGCAAGGTCCGCCAAGCGGCCGAGCAGCAGCGGGAGGCCCTGGAGTGGAACAGCCCGCCGCCGGAGTCGCTGTGGTCGCTGGTGATGAGCAACCGGCTGTGGGAACGGCGCCCGGCCGACAAGGACTTCGGCAACATCCGCATCGGGTACGGCCCGCAGAAGCTGGCCGTGAAGGTGGTCCCGCCGGAGACCAAGCCGGTCGAGGACCTGGAGCCGATGACGGCGAGCGCGCTGCGCAGGTTCGTGCGGGCGCACTCCACCGTCCCGAACCTGCCGATCTCCGCGGCCATGCCGTCGTTCGCCCGGATCCTGCCGACCGGCGACCCGGACGTGATCCGCGGCATGGTGCGGGCGATGCTGGTGCAGCTCGCCGCCTTCCACTCCCCCGACGACCTGCGGATCTCGGTGTGCGCGTCGCGGGAGACGGTGCGGCACTGGGAATGGACCAAGTGGCTGCCGCACGCCATGCACCCCACCGACAACGACGCGGCCGGGCCGGTACGGCTGATCGCGCCGTCGCTGTCGATGCTGGAGCGGATGCTCGCGGCCGAGCTGAAGGACCGGCCGCGCTTCTCTCCGGGGATGTCCCCGAACGACCTCCCCTACCACGTGGTGATCGTGGACGGCGGCGCGGTGCCGCCCGACTCGCAGATCGGCGCGGACGGCATCGAGGGCGTCCTGGTCATCGACCTCAGCGGCACGGTCACCCCGACCGCCGACAACACGATGCTGCGGCTGCGGGTCACCGAGGACGGCATGGCGATGCTGAGCCGCGACCGCACCGGCAGCGACCGGCAGACCCGGCTGGGCCGCCCGGACTGGCTGTCGCAGGTCCAGGCGGACGGGCTGGCACGGCAGCTCGCCCCGCTGCGGGCCAGCGCGTCCGCGGGCGGTGGCGCCGAGGAACTTGACATGCTGGCGGCACCGCTGGCGTTCCCCGAGCTGATGCAGACCGGCGACCTCCGCGCGCTCGACCCGCGCACCGCCTGGCCGCCGCGGGCGCCGCGGAACCGGCTGCGCGTCCCGATCGGCTCCGACACCGAGGGCCGCCCGGTCGAGTTGGACATCAAGGAGGCCGCGCAAGGCGGCTTCGGCCCGCATGGCCTGTGCATCGGCGCCACCGGTTCCGGTAAGTCGGAGTTCCTGCGGACGCTGGTGCTCGGCCTGGTCATGACGCACTCTTCCGAGACGCTGAACCTCGTCCTGGTCGACTTCAAGGGCGGCGCGACGTTCCTCGGCATGGAGGGGCTCCAGCACGTCTCGGCGATCATCACCAACCTGCAGGACGAGCTCCCCCTGGTCGACCGCATGTACGACGCGCTGCACGGCGAGATGGTGCGCCGCCAGGAATGGCTGCGGAGCGCCGGCAACTACGCCTCGCAGCGCGACTACGAGAAGGCCCGCGAGCAAGGTGCGCCGCTCAAGCCCATGCCGAGCCTGTTCCTCGTGCTGGACGAGTTCTCCGAGCTGCTGGACGCCAAGCCCGACTTCGCCGAGCTGTTCACCATGATCGGGCGGCTGGGCCGGTCGCTGGGCGTGCACCTGCTGCTGGCGTCCCAGAAGCTGGAAGAGGGCAAGCTGCGCGGCCTGGAGACGCACCTGTCGTACCGGATCGGCCTGCGCACGTTCTCGACCGCGGAGTCGCGTGTGGTGCTGGGCGTGCCGGACGCCTACGAACTGCCGCAGGAACCCGGCCACGGGTACCTCAAGGTCGGCACCGAGACGATGACCCGGTTCCGCGCCGCCTACGTCTCCGGCCCCTACGAGCCGCAGACCGACCCCCAGCGGTCGTCGGTCGGCAACGCCCCCAAGACGGCCCCGCAGATCACCGCGTTCGGGCCCGAGTACATCCGTCCGCCGGAGCTCCCGCAGCAGCCGCAGCAGGCCGGCCCCACGGAGGACGGCCCCAAGGAGGTCCTGTTCGACCTGGTGGTCAAGCGGCTGGCGGCCGCCGGGCCCGACCCGCACCAGATCTGGCTGCCGCCGCTGGACGAGCCCGGCACGCTCGACCAAGCGCTGCCCGGGCTGGCGCACACCGAGCAGTTCGGCTTCACCACCGCGGGCTGGGACGGGCGCGGTCGGCTGCACGCCTTCGCCGGGATCGCCGACCGCCCGTTCCACCAGCGCCGCGACCCGATGTGGCTGGACCTGTCCGGTGCGGCCGGGCACGTGGGCGTGGTCGGCCAGCCGCAGAGCGGCAAGTCCACCGCGCTGCGCACACTGATCACCTCGCTGGCGCTGCTGCACACGCCGCAGGAGGTGCAGTTCTACTGCCTCGACTTCGGCGGCGGCTCGCTGGCCGGCCTGGAAGGGCTGCCGCACGTCGGCAGCGTCGGCACCCGGCTCGACCCCGACCGCGTGCGCCGCACGGTCGCCGAGGTCGCCGGGCTGATGGAATCCCGGGAGCGGTTCTTCACCGAGCGCGGCATCGACGGCATCGCCACCTACCGGCGGCTGCGGGCCTCCGGGGAGATCCCCGGGGACGGCTTCGGCGACGTGTTCCTCGTCGTGGACAACTGGCTGACCATGCGCCATGAGTTCGAGCAGGTCGAGGCCACCATCACCGACCTGGCCGCGCGCGGCCTGGGCTTCGGCGTCCACGTCATCGCCGCCACCAACAAGTGGTCGGAGTTCCGCACCACCATCCGTGACCTGTTCGGCACCCGGCTGGAGCTCAAGCTCGGCGACTCGTACGAGTCGGAGATCGACCGCAAGCTGGCGGTGAACGTGCCGGAGGGCCGCCCCGGCCGCGGCCTGAACCGGGACGGCATGCACTTCCTGACCTCGCTGCCGCGCATCGACGGGCGGAGCACGTCCGAGGACATGACCGACGGCCTGCGGCACCTGGTGGAGACGGTCACGGCGGGCTGGCGCGGCCGGCCCGGCGCGCCGCCGGTGCGGATGCTGCCGGCCGTGCTGCCGGCCGCGCAGCTCCCGCCGGTCGCCGACACCGGCAAGCGGATCCCCATCGGCATCGACGAGGACACGCTGTCGCCCGTCCTGCTCGACTTCGACAACGACCCGCACTTCGTGGTCGTCGGCGACAACGAGTGCGGCAAGTCCAACCTGCTGCAGCTGCTGGTCCAGTCGATCAAGGCGCGGAACAGCCTCGACGAGGCCCGGATCGTCCTGGTGGACTACCGCCGCGCCCTGCTGGACGTGGCCGAGGGGGGCGACCATGTGATCGGCTACGCCGCGTCCTCCACCGCCGCCGAGGACCTGCTCAAGGACATCCACGGGGCGCTGGTGAGCCGACTCCCACCGTCCGACCTGACGCCCGAGCAGCTGCGCAGCCGGTCCTGGTGGACAGGATCGGACCTGTACCTGATCGTCGACGACTACGACCTGGTGGCCACCCCGTCCGGCAACCCGCTCGCGCAGCTCGCCGAGTTGCTTCCACAGGCCCGCGACATCGGCCTGCACGTGATCGTGTCGCGTGCGATGGGCGGTTTGGGACGGTCCATGTACGACCCGATCATTCAGCGGATGAAGGACATGGCCGGCCCGGCGCTGATCATGTCCGGCAGCGATGAGGAGGGCAAGCTGTTCGGCGACGTGCGCCCCTCGCCGCAGCCGCCCGGCCGCGGCGTCCTCGTCGACAGGCGCGCGGGCCGGCGGCTGATCCAGACCGCCTTCCTGGGCCGCCCGGGCGGTGCCACCTCGACGACGATGACCCGGTGAGGCCGTTGACTCGCGGCGTGTTCGCCTCCGCGGGAGGTGTTCCCGGCGGACACGCCGCGGGTCGACGTCAGGTCAGTTTCTTTCTGAGGGGGCGACCCCTCAGACTCCCCGGCAAGGGCAGACTGACCGTCGCCCTCCGCTCCGCTCCGGGCGCCGGTCAGTCGTCGCTCGCGGCGATGTGGCCGCGGGCGGGGCGCCAGCCGCGACGGCGGCCGAGCGGGATGACCACGCCGCCGAACGCGACGAGCAGGGCCAGCAGGATCGCGCCGGCCGCGATGCCGCCGGCGATGGCGCGGGAGCGGTGGTCGACGGGCGCCGCCCCGCCGAGTTCGATCGCTCCGGGCACCCGCTGCCGGCCGGGGTGTCCCGGGCCGGCGTTCAACAGCCCGTTGACCGCCTGCATTGGGCTGATCATGCCGCTGCCGCTGCCGCTGCCGTTATCGCCCTCGGCGGTGCCCTTGATCCGCTGGATGACCTGCCGGTAGTTCAGTTTCTTGTGGCGGGACCGCACCAGCGCTGCCACGCCCGAGGCGTACGGCGCGCCGAAGCTGGTGCCGCCCAGCCCGCCGATGTACCCGGTGGGACCGGTGGAGACGAGCCCGACACCGGGCGCGGACACGTCCACTCGCGTCTTCAGGTTGGAGAACTCGGCGATGGTGCCCGCCTCGTCGGCGGCGGCGACCGACAGCACCCCCGGGTAACCGGCCGGGTATGCCTGCTGCTCCTGCCCGCGCTGCCGGTCGGTGACATTGCCGGCGGCCGCCACGATCAGCGCGTCCTTGCTCTGGGCGTACCGTACCGCCGCACGCAGCGCCGGGGTGTCGGGCGCGGTCACCGAGACGTTGATGACCTGGGCGCGGTCGGCCGCCCACTTGATCGCCTTGGGCAGCAGCGTGTTGTCCTGGGTGCTCTCGCTCGCGGCGAACTTGGCGTTCACCAGCTTGACCCGCGGCGCCACCCCGACGAACGGGACGCCATGGGTCTGCCGCAGGTCGCTGCCGGCGATGATGCCGGCCACCTCGGTGCCGTGCTGGAAGCAGTCCTCGGGGGTGGTGCCGGTGGCGTCGAAACTCGCGACGACCTTCCCGGCCAGCTGCGGATGCCTGCTGCTGATCCCGCTGTCCACGACCCCGACGGTCACGCCCTCGCCGCGGGTGACCGTCCACGCCTGTTCGAAGTCCAGGCGGCGCTGCGGCCAGGGCTGCTGCTTGATCTGACCGGCCGGCCGGCCCTGCGCGGGATTGCACGGCGGCGCCCCGGCCCGCACCGCCGGCGCGGCCCCGGCCGCCACGGCGACCGGCGGCGCGAGCGCCGTGGTCAGTAGAACGGCCCCGGCTCCGGCCACCACCCCAGCGACGCGCATGCTCAGTCTCCCGTTGCCCGTTTGATCACTGTTCGACCGCCGGCCAGGCTGCCCGGCCGCCTCGTCGTTCGATTCCTTCGCGGGCTCGGCCTGCCTGGCACGAGCGTCGTCCAGCGCCGCGTTCGCCGCCGGCACCAGCAGTCGGCCGAGCTCATCGGAGGACAGACGCATCGCCTCAGCGTCCAGTTCCACCACCTTGAGCCGCCCACCCGGCGCGGCGGTCGATCCAGCCGTCGAGCCGCGCCAGAAGCCGTAACTTGTGAGGCTGCCCAGCACCAGCCGTGCTCCCTGTCCCGGACGCACCCCGGAGCGCGGCTAGACTGCGCTTCAAAGTCCCGGGGCGAGCGCGATCCTGCCGGTTACGCTCGCCTCCTGCATGGCTTCACAGGCCAGGTGACGCACCCGCGCGGTACCTGAGGCCATTTCGAGACAGGCCCTAGACTCGGGTGAAGATGAGCACCGTAGACGTACTGACCGACCAGGCCATGGTCTTGCTGCAGGATCGCCCCGTCGTGCCGCTCACCACCTGGATGGCCGACGCCATCGGCGACTGCGCCGAATCCGGCCGTACCCTGCAGTTGGTCACCCCGCTCGACTCACGGCTGTCGCTGCCCCTGCGCGTCGTGGCGTCCGGCCCCGGCGTCCAGTGGGTCGTACGCAACGCCGACGGATACTACGAGGGCCTCACCGGGCGTCCCCTGCAATGGAGCGGCGGCACGTTCATGCCCGTCCCGGAGGCCCGCGACTACGCCCCCGGCTTCACCACAAGGCCCACCGCCCCGATCGGCGCCCAGCTCAGCCTCACCTACCGGCTCCGGCACGGATCCGGCGGCGCCCTCGGCGGCCCCGTCCAACGGCTGCTGCAACTGCTCACCGGCAAGGCCCCGGCGGGCTGGGGCCCCGCCGAGCCGCTCCAGCACCCGTGGCACCCCGACCGCCTCACCGAGTACGTGCGCGGCCGCGCCGCCGCCCGGCTCATCGTCGTCGGCGACGGCCCGCGCCCCGCCCAGGCCGTCGGCGAGTTCGCCGCCGACGGCGGCGCGGTCTCCGAGGTCACCACGGTCACCGTCGGCTACGCCCCCGAGGACACGCCGCCGCTGAAGCACCTGCCCTCGCTGATCGGCGCGATGGGGGCCGCGCAACCGCTGTCCTCGCTGTTCGCACAGCTCATCCCCGGCCGCGCCGACCTCACCGTCGAGGCCCGCTGGACGGGCGCCGCCGCCCCCATCGGCATGGCCGTCACCGGCACCGTCACCGGCCCCGCCGGGCTCCCCGGCCAGCAGGTCGGCCCCGCCGGCAACCCGCTCACCCTCTTCCCCCTGGGCGACGGCCGTTCCCCGGACGGCTGGCAGCGCCACCGCATGCTGATGCAGCACCTGCAGTCCACCGCGGCGCACGCCTGACCGGCCCCCGCCACCTTCGCGAGGCAGATCGCTCACGACGGCCCCGACTCGAAGCCGCTGCCGAGGTGCTTGAGGACGTCGGGCAGCTCGAAGCCGTTGCCACGGATGTGGGCCACCAACCCGGGTTCCGGCGGAAGGCCGTGCTCACGCAGGTTGCAGCCGACCGCCCCGATCCGGCGCATGCCCCGCTTCGTGCAATCCCCGGCGATCAGCCGCCGATGACCCCGCCGGGAAAAGCCGTGTCCTCCACACTCGACGGGCTCGCGTCCGGCTCCGACGGGTCCGTCGCGCGCCAGCTCAGCGCCGGTGCGTCGGGCTGCCCGTCGGGATAGCTCGTACCGCCCACCCAGTGCACCAGCGCCTCGGTGAACTTGCGCGCGATCCGCACCGCGTCGGGCAGGTCGCCCACCGCCCGCACGTCGACCCACCACACCGGCGTCGACACCCGGGACGCCAGTTCCGGCCCCAGCAGCCGCGCGACCTCGCTCTGCAGCATGACCTGCACCGGATCCTCGATGGACACCAGCAGCCGGCCCTCCGCGTCGTACAGCCGGGTCGGCTCGGGCTCGCCGCCGCGCAGTTCCAGCGGCTCCCCCATGGCGACCAGGCCGTCGGCCACGGCGTGCACGTCCGGACGGCGGCGCACCAGCGCGATCAGGTCAGTGCTCATCGGGACGCTCCGGGCGCGGAGAGCGAACGGGCGAAGACCTCGTGCACGATCCGGTTCACGGCCTTCTGGGTCGCTGCCGAGATCTTCGTCATGTCGAGCGCGCTCCCGGTGGCGACGTGCCGGTCGTAGGGCACGTGCACCACTGGCAGCCCCCAGGCCGTGAGCATCTGCTGGGCGCGTTCAAGGTTGGTGTTGGCCTGCGGGGCGTGCGAGACCATCGCGATGGCCGTCCGCGACAGCAGCCCCTGCTCGTTGTTGGTGGCGAACCACTCCAGCGCGCCGCGCGCGCTCAGCGCCCCGTCCACCGTGCCGGGGGTGACCAGCACCAGCCCGTGCGAGGCCGCCAGGATGCCCCGGTTCAGTTCGGTCAGGATGCCCGCGCCGCAGTCGACCACCGCGGCCGACAGGTACCGGTTGACCGCGCCGAGCGCGGTCTGGAAGGTGTCGAGGGTGAACTCCCCGGCGATCCGGCCGCCGCGCGTGGACGACATCACCCACAGCCCGTCGCCGGTCCGCGACAGGAACTGCGCGGCCTCCTCGAACGAGCGCGGGTTCGTCTCGGCCAGGTCGAACAGCGAACGTTCGGCGTGCACGCCGAGCCGCAGCGGCAGCGAGCCCAGCTCGGCGTCGGCGTCGGCGGCCAGCACCCGGTCGCCGCGGTGGCGGGCCAGTTCGGTCGCCAGCAGCGCGGCCATCGTCGTCTTGCCCGCGCCGCCGCGCACGCTGGCCACCGCCAGCTGCCGGCAGCTGGGTACCGGATGCTGCATCAGCTCGGCGAACGCGGCCTGCCACTGGGCGTCCCGCGACGAGTTGCCGCCGACGGCCTTGCGCATCCCGCGGCCCACCCGGCGGACGAGCCGGTCGCCGTGCTGGTCCTTGCTCACCAGGTCTTCAGCGGGCGGGCGGGGCCCTTGGTGGCCCGCCGCCGCGGCGGCTTCCTGCGCGGGTGCCTGCTGGGCAGGGCCCGGCGGCGCCGCTTCCGCGACGAAGGGCTCGTCCGGGTCGACCCCGGCGAGCAAACCGAACGCCAGTGACGCGCCGAACGCACCCGTCTCGGGACGCACCATCGACGGGTACTCGGGTGGCTGCTCCTGCGCGGGCTGCTCGCCGGCACTCTGCTGGGACGCGACGTCCGGCTGCAGGAACGGCGGAGGAGCCGGCGGAGGCGGCGGCCCCGGCGGTGCGGCCACCTGGGGATCGGGCAGAGGCGGCTGAGGAGAAGGCGAGGGCGGAGGCGGCGAGGGCGCCTCCTGCACCGGCCCAGGAGGAGATGGAGGCGGAGGCGCGGGTGCGTCTTGCGCCGGCTCAGGACCGGGCGGCGCCGGTGGAGGCGCGTCCAGGAGGGTCGCAGGCGCAGGCTGAGGCGCGGGGGCGTCTTCCGCGGGCGCGGGTGCGTCCTGAACAGGCGCGGGCGCCGGCGGGGCGGGCGGAGGCGGCGGGGCGGCCTCGGCCGCGGGCTGCGGCGTCACGAACGACGGCGGGGGCGGTGGAGGTGGCGGAGGTGGGGGCGGTGGCACCGCGTCCGCGGGGGCGGTGGCAGGCTCCGGCGCGGCGGACATCGGTTCGGACCGCTCCACCGCGGGGGGAGGGGGCGGATCCGCGTCCGGCGCTCCCGGTTCGAGGACCGCGAGACCTCGCTGCGACGCGCCAAGATCATGCAGCACGCCCTGCTGCCAACCCGAGTCCGACACCTGCCTCCTTTCTCCGTCGCAAGCCTACGAGACTCGGGCGATCTCGCGCAGCGCCAACCCGGGCCGGATCGGAGCGCAGGAAGTGACCAGAGGTGTTCCAGCTCGCCGTTTCGCAGGTCCACCGTGTGCCGGAACCGGTTATCCGGGTAGTCTTGCCCGATCTTTAGTGCTAAACACAGCTTTGACATGACTATCGGCCTGGAGCTGCGATGAACCCCCCTGAATGGCCTGGCCAGTATCAGCCCGGCCAACCGGGATTTCCGCCGCAAGGTCCCCCATACGGTCCCCCCGGCTTCCCGCCTCCGCCCCCAGGCCCGCCCCCCGGCGGTGGAGGCGGCGGCGTGCTGATCCCCCTCCTCATCGTCGGAGCCCTCCTGGTACTGGTGATCGTGGGCGCCGGCGTGTTCTTCGTGGTGCGGGGCGACGGCGATGACGACAACGAGCCGATCGCCACGAGGACGACGGCCAGCCCGTCGACGAACTCCTCCCAGCAGGCCACCACGTCGGACATGAGCACCATCCTCAAGCCGACCATCAGCACCGCGCAGGGCAACACCTTCACGCGGGCCGGCGTCATCCGCAACGGCAGCTGCATCAGCCGCGCCGACGCCGACCTGCTGGGCGCGCTGCGCAGCAACGCGTGCGTCCAGAACATGGACTCCGCGCTCTACTCCAACTCCACCCGCACCATCATCACGGTCGTCTCCATCCTGAAGTTCGCCGACGCCACCGCCGCCGCCGCGGTCAGCGACGAGACCAGCGAGGGCGCCAACCCGACGCTGCTCCTCCCGCCGCCCGGCAGTGGCCTGCCCGCACTGACCCGCACGCCGCCGTCCTGGACCCGTAGCTGGACCAGGAGCGAGTACGTCATCTACGCCCAGGGCTACTGGGCCAGCGGCAGCGACCCCGGCAGCCGTACCGGCACCGTCTTCAACACCGCCGGCGAGCTGGGCGTGGACGTCGCGAACACTCTCACCTGGGCCAACTGAATACCCACCCCCAGAGAGCCCGGAGCCCCCAAGGCCCCGGGCTCTCGGTGTTCCCGGCGGTGTCCTAGGGCGTTGCTACGCTCGCGTGCACGACCAGCCGCACGGCCACATCGCAGGAGCGCTCCGTGACGCAGGGCCCCGAGAACGCGCCACCAGCCCGTCCCGCGGCAAGACCGGACTTCCTGCCGTCCCAGGACGCGTCGCCGCGCCCCGCCCCGCCTCCGCCTATGAACGGCCCGCCGCCCGCGCCTCCACGGGCGTCACGGAGCCGGCGGAAGGCCTTCCTCGTCGTCGCCGGCGTCTTCGCCGTGCTCGCGGTCGCCGTCATCGCCGTCGCGGCGCGCGATCTCGCCGGACGGAACGGCAAGGTCGGCGAGGTCCGGCACTCCGCCGAGAAGCCGATGATCCGGTCCTTTCCCGCCGACCCGTGCGAGGTCGTGACGGCCGCCACCGTCGGCAGGCTGATCCCGTCGGCCGAGACCATCCCCTCCGCTCAGCCGGGTGCCGACCCGCGCGCCGGGTGCCGCTGGATGGGGCGGCCCGGCCGCCACCTGACGCTCCAGATGACCGCCTACCAGGACGACACCGTCGCCAGCGGCGCCGACACCGCCAAGCGCGAACTCGCCTCGCACCGAGTGCTGCAGCAGAAGCGCGTCACCCCGCAGAACCTTCCCGGCGTCGGCCACGAGGCGTTCGCCGCCTACTCGACCTCGAAGGACGGCTCGGACGAGTCCGGCAGCGTCCTGGTCATGGTCCGCACCGGGAACACGCTCGTCGATTTCTCCTTCGCGATGTCGGACGAGAAGGACGGCCGGAAGGTCGCGACCGGCCAGGCGCGGGCGCTCCAGGACGCCGGTACGGTCGCGCGGGAGATCGTCCAATATCTGGCGTCCTGCACCACCTGCCGGGGCTGACTCCCGGCCGTTTTCGGATGAACAACCTAATTGCCACTCCATGGCGGCCTGGACGATAATTTGATCATGACAGACCGCACCCGGCTGGCCCTGGCGATCGACGCCCTGACGGGCCTTTCCGTCGGGGACGCGGTCGGCAACCAGGCCTTCCCGCCGCACCTTCGCGTCAGGGCACCCATCCACCCGCCCGAAGTGTGGTCCTGGACGGACGACACCCAGATGGCCTGTTCCCTCCTGGACGTCCTCGACCGCCATGGGACGGTCGACCAGAACGCCCTGGCCAAGGCGTTCGCCGCACACGCCGAGACGTTCCGCGACTACGGAATGGGCGCCCTGCAGTTCATCGACCACGTCCTCCACGGCGGCGGCTGGCGCGCCATCAACGCCAAGCTCTTCGACGGCGCCGGCTCCTGGGGCAACGGCGGCGCCATGCGCGTCGCCCCGCTCGGCGCCTACTTCCACGACGACCTCCGGAAGGCCGCCGCCGAGGGCGCCGCGTCCGCCGAGGTCACGCACGCCCACCCCGAGGGCATCGCCGGCGGCGTCGCCATCGCGGTGGCCGCCGCCCACGTCACCGCCCACCGCGGACGTGCCGTCCCGGACCTGTTCGAGACCGTCCTCGCGCACACACCGGCGGGCGACGTGCACGACGGGATCCGGCGTGCCGGAGAACTACGCGACCGGCCCGCGTCCGAGGTCGCGGACGAGGTCGGCAACGGCTCCAGAATCAGCGCGCCCGACACCGTCCCCTTCGCCCTCTGGACGATCGGCGAGCACCTGGACGACTACGAGACCGCCATCCGCACCTGCACCCTGGTCGGCGGCGACATGGACACCATGGCCGCGATCGTCGGCGGCGTCATCGCCGCCCACCATGGCGCGCTGTGCGTCCCGACGGAATGGCTCGAGGCACGCGAACCGCTTCCCCGCTGGTTCACGCTGTGACCGTCTCCCGTTGACGAACGCCTCCGCGTTTCACTGCGGCGGCTGCTGAGGGATGTCCTGGTAGGTCTGCGGCGGAAGCCCACCTGGCGGGGGCCCCTGCGGAGAACCGTGTGGCGGACCGTGTGGCGGACCTGGCTGAGGCGGTTGCTGCGGGTAGCCCTGCTGATAACCAGGCTGCGGCCCCGGCCCCTGCGGACCTGGACCGTGCGGCCCCGGGCCCTGCGGCGGATACGGAGCCCCGAAGCTCGGCGTCGCTCCTGGCACCGGCCCCACCGGAGCGGGCCGGCCCTTCTTCCGCCGCCGCATCACCACGAACAGCATGACGACGATGAGCACCGCGCCGAGGCCGGCCCACGCCGCCAGCACGATGACGCTCGCCATATCGGCCCCGCCCTTGGGCCCGTCACCCGCTGCGGGCGCCTCGGTCTTCTGCGCGTTCTTGGCCATCCGGTCGTACGCGTCGAACACGGGGTTCGCCCCGCTCTTCGGCACCGTGCCGTTCAAGATGCGGTACGGCCGGATGAATCCGAAACCGGTCTGGTCGTCCTTGCCCCGCGGGCCGACGTCCATCGCCGATCCGATGACCTGCTGCACGACCTCGCGGTTCGACATGTTCGGGAACTTGGACCTGACCAGCGCGACCGCCGCCGACGTCAACGCGGTCGCGTCACTGGTCCCGTTACCGAAGGAGACCTTCCCGTCCCGCAGGATGGCGCTCGTCTGGACACCGGGCCCGGCCACGGTCACATACGACTGGCGCTGGGATTTCGCCCACGGCCGGAACTGACCGTCCACCGCACCGACCGCGACCACTCCCGCGCAGTTGGCCGGAGACATCGAGCTGTTCGAGCCGTTGCCGTCGTTCCCGGCGCCGGCGACGACGACCGCGTCCTTGCCGAGCGCGTACGTCACCGCCTCCTGGAGATCGGCCGGACAGGGCCCGGCCACGGCCTGGGAGAGGCTGATGACCTTCGCCCCGCGGCCGGCCGCGAACCGGATGCCCTTGGCGTAGGCCGGCTTGCTCTGCGCGACGACGGGCAGGATCTTCGCGTTCGGGGCGACGCCGAGCAGCCCGGTGCCGCGCCCCTGCGCGGCGATCAGCGAGGCCATGGCCGTGCCGTGGCCGTTGGACTCGGTCCGGTCGACGTCGGTCCTGCCGTCACCGCCGCCGCCCTCCGCGTCCATCCCGGGCAGGACCACGCCTGACAGGTCGGGAAGAGCGGACTGCACGCCGGTGTCGATGACCGCCACCGTCACTCCCTGGCCCTTGGACGACGGCCAGAGCCGGTCCTGCACGCCCCAGCTGGTGAACCACCACTGCTGTGGGAGCGGTTTGGCCGCGGCCGCCGCCGAGCCCGGTGACGCCACCCCTCCGACCACGAGCAAGGCCAGCGCCGACCTGGCCACAACCCGGCTCCAACGCCGCATCAGAACTCCTCGCGCACCGCGATCGCCAAGAAAGGCGCGGGCAGGCCAGGCTATTCCTGGCCTGCCCGCACTGTCATCACGTCGTCGACGTCCCGGTCTGGCGTCAGGCGCCGATCACTGGTGGAGTGGTGTCGTCGTTACCGCCCCAGACGTCCTCGTCCTCGGTGAGCCAGGTGGAACGCTCGCGCTCGTTGTCGTTGCCCCCGGCTCCGCCACCGGCGCCCATGGGCATGCCCATGGGCATGCCGCCGGCGCCCATGCCGCCCTTTCCGAACGCGCCCGCGGGGACCGCGCCGGGGCCACCGCCGGCACTGCCGAGCCCGCCGCCGGGACCACCGCCCGGCATGCCGCCGGGAGCCCCACCGCCGAGCCCGCCGCCGGCGCCGCCGCCGGGACCGCCGCCGGGCATGCTGGCCAGGTCGCTGCCGAGCCCGCCGGGGCCACCGCCCGGGACGCCCCCGCCGCCCGGGATGCCACCCGGGCCACCGCCCGGACCGCCGGGAATGTCAGGCCCGCCGGGACCGTCCGGACCGCCGGGGTACTCCGGAGGCTGGGGCACGCCGCCCTTGGGGAGATCGCCGGCCTCTGGGCCCGACGGCATCCCGCCGGGACCGCCACCGGGGCCGCCACCGGGCATCTTCGGCGAACCGGGCCCGCCCGGGGTGTCGGGAGGACCGGGGGTGTTGTCGCGAACGTTCGGGTTCGTCTGGGGCATGTCCTGGCGGATGCCCTCGGGGAACCTGTCGTTGGACTGCTCGGTCCCGACGTTCACCTGGTGCATCGCCTCGCCGGCGCCCATGTTGTTGGCCAGGAAGCTGGTGACCATGCTGGCCGGGACCAGCGGCCCGGCGCCCCAGCGGGCCACCTCGCGGACCCAACTGTCGGTCGCGCTGCCCGAGCCGTACGCCTGCTGCCACTGCGTCTGCGTCTGCGCGTGCGTTGTCAGCGCCTGCCCGGTCGCGCGGCCCTTCTCGTAGACCTCCAGGGCCGCGCGGTAGGCCTTGTTCATCTGCTCCATCGCCTGCCTGGCGTCGTCGCCGCCCCAGGCCTCGATGATCTTGTACGACTGGTTGTGCAGAAGGGACACGCTGTCGTACATGGCGTTGCTCATGCCGGTGTACTTCTCACCGGCCGTCTTCACGGTGCCGGGCCGCATGGCGTCGACCAGCTCCTTGAGCTTGTCGAACTGGTCTTCCCAGATCTTGAGGCTGTTCCAGCCGCCGATGCCGTCGGAGGCGCCGCCGACGTCCTGGCGGATCTGCTGCTGGCCGCCGGGCCCCCCACTCGGAGCGGGTGGTGGTGACACTTACTTCACCCCTCTCGGTGAAAAACTCGAGACGCTCATGTGGCGAACCGGGAACCGCCGACGGCGTTGGCGCCGGCCTGCGAATCGTCGTCCGCGTCGCGCGTGTTCGTATTCGTGTCGCGAAGGGCCGTGATCACGTTCTGGTAGGCGTCGAGGAACGAGGAGAAGGTCGTGCCGATCGCCGTCTGCGCCGTCCGCGTGGTGTTGTGCAGACCCGTGCCCGCCGAGTAGTTGCCGATCGCGGCCTGACCAGGATTGCCGTAGTCCTCGATGGCCTCCTTCCAGCGCGCGTCGCGCAGCCGGTCGAGGTCTTCCTGGAGACGGTTGGCGATCGTCTTCAGGGCATCGTGGTCCATCTTGATTTCCCGGCCCGCCTGAGGCAGGTTCCGGGGGTAGCTGCCTCCACCTTCAGGAGCTGGTGCCATCCCTGATTACCTCCTGTCGGCCATTGCCGACCTCTTATTCCCCATCGGCCGCCCGGGAGATGAGACGGCTCAGAAGCTCACTCGGTTCGGACTTCCAACCGGCGGAACGGACCCTGGCCACATGCGACCAGGGCCCGCCACGTCCCAGCACTCCGGGTACTGCTCGCCAAAGCGGCGCTCAGCCGGCCCAGACGCCGTAGTTCTTCTTCTCGGCCGCCTGGTAGTTGTCGTGCGCGTTCCTGATCACCGCACCCAGCTCGCCCGTGATCCGCTGCATGTCCTGGGCGGCGGCCTGCCACTGCCCCTGGAACTTCCAGTACTCGTCCTGCGCCTGGCCTTCCCACATGTTGAGCTTGGACTTGAGCTTGCCCTCCAGGTCGCTCAGCTCGTCCATGAGGGCGCGGGCGGCCCTGGTGAACTGGGCCTCCCCCTCGGTCAGGACATTGAAATTCGCCCTGGTGTAGTCGCCCATCTTTCTCCTTTATCCAGTGCCGATAACCGAGTCGGAAGGGCCGATCAGGTGCGGTTGTTCAGCAGGTCCTGCACCTTGTTGACAGCCTGCTCGGTCATCTCTTCATTGGACTCGTACGTGATCTTGTTCTGGGTGAGGCTCGTGTACATGCCCTCGAGGGCGGCCAGCACCTTCCCGAAGTCCTGGTCGAATGCCGTGAAGACCTTGTCGAAGGTCATGGAGGCGTTACCCTCCCACCCCGCGCGGACCTCGTCCTTGTGCTGCAAGAGCTGGACCTTCAGGCCCTTGATGATGTTCGCCGACGCGTCGATGTCCTCGGCGGCCTGCTGCATTGCTGCTCTGTCGGCGGCAGAGTTCTGCCCCATCCGTCACCTCCAGCGATCTTGATACCGAGACCCGTGGGGATCGGCAGGGCAGAGGCGCCCGGGTCAACGCGCCATAGGCCCCCGGTTTCCGCGGCACGAAAACCCCTTTGAATGATCTTGGCGGGGAGTCGCGTACCACAGCACACACTTCAACTCCAGGCTAGGGGCTTGATCGTGATATGTCCATCCCTTACCTTCCGAGACAGACGTCTCACTTCTCCAGCCCGATCCTTCATTTACTCACTTACTTAGACGCATCCAGATCACGTCCAGTTCGACCCGATCCGAAAAGATTGATCAGTTTGCCTGTTGAGCGTTCAGAGGAACGGTCGTGGAGACCGCCGACGGATCCAGCACCGGCCCTTGTGCGATCAGGTCCAGCACGCCCGCCGGGACTTTGGCGGCGTTTCCGGGGAGCGCGTATCCCAGGCTCTCCGCCGCCTGCGGGTCCTTGATCGGGAATCGCTTGCCCTCGGCCACCAGGTAGTAGGTATTGACTTCGTTCGCCTTGCCCGGACTCGGCACCCGGCCGGCCAGCGCCGCGCTGCCGGGCGGGAACACCAGCTGGTCCGCGCCCACCGGCTGCTGCCCGCCGGGCGGGGACGGCAGCGTGCCGCCGAGGGTCAGCTTGGCGTCGGAGTTGCCGCTCGGGTCGTCGTACACCGCGCACAGCGCGCTGGTCTCCTGGTACGGCGCCATCTTTGGCGCCTGCCCGTCCAGCCGCGCGTCGCGCACCTGCTGCCGCGACTGCGGCATCGAGTTGACCCGCCCGGCGTCCACCTGGATCGCCTGGGCCTGCTGGTCGCCGTACGCGGCACGGGTGCGCGGGTCGGCGACGAGCAGGTCGCGCTGGATCGGGGTGATGGGCGCCAGGCCGTCGGCCAGCAGCACGTACGACGACGCCCCGCCCGACGAGGTGCTGACGCTGAACACCTGGCCGACCTGCGCCTTCCCGGTCGGCCCCTGCGCGGGCCGGCCCAGTTCCGGGATCTGCGGCGCGGCGTAGTCGGGACCCTGCGACACCGAGTCGAACCACTTGCCGGAGATCTGGGCGGGGGTGGCACCGAGCGTGGGCAGCGCGTACGGCGGCAGGCGCAGCCGCGTGTTGCGCCACAGCAGCCAGTTCTGCCCGTCGGCCGCGACGGCCAGCGCCTGGTCGTCGCGCACCGGGGTGCCGCCCACCTTGCGTCCGGCCACCAGCGTGACCAGCGACTGGCGGCCGGACGAGGTGCTGTTCGCCGTGCGCACGCACACCGACCAGGGCGCCTTGGTGAGCTTCTTCGGCTCGGGCAGGGTGTTCGGCGCGCCCTGGATGCCGATCAGCGGGCCGCGCTCGAACTTGCTGAGCGAGCCGGTGGAGACCGTGCGGCGGCTCTTCTTGTCCTTGCCCGCGACCAGCCGGGCGGAGACGTAGTTCGCCACCGGGCACAGCTTGCCCTCGCACCAGATGAAGCGGGCCCCGGTCTCCTTCTCGACCAGCAGCATGCCGGGCTTGTCGAGGCCCTTGGCACCGCCCGGCCGGATGATCCCGAAGATGCCGAACGCCGCGCACACCAGGATCGCGATCATGACGCCGCTGAACGCGCCGATGTTCATCCGGCGCAGCGGCAGCTCGGGGTTGTCGGGCTCACCGGAGATCAGCGCGAGCGAGGCGCGCTGGGTCATCAGCCGATGGGCCTGCAGCAGGTCCTTGCGTGTCTGCACGACGAGCTCCTAACCGGCCAGCCCGCGCATGAACGAGAACAGCCCGCACTCACCCGCCGCCAGCGGGACCAGCGCGATCAGCATGAGCAGTTCGAGGATGTCGCCGGCGCGGCCCCAGAACGGCGAGGGGCGCCGGCCGGGCAGCCACAGCCCGACGCCGACCACGGTCGCGGTCAGCGCCAGCACCGGGACCAGGCCCGCGGCCACCATCGTGAGCATGGAGCCGTCCCAGGCGATCGCGATCGCCAGCACGCCCAGCCCGGCCATGCCGGGGACCAGCAGCGCCAGCCGCTGCGTGCGGCCGCGGAACAGCCGGGAGCGCAGCAGCATCAGCAGCGAGATGACGCCGGCGGTGACGGGGCCGAGCCAGCCGTCGTCGAACGCCGAGGGGATCAGCCCGAGGAACGCGGTCAGCCCGAGCCCGACGGTGAAGCCGGTGACGAACCGGTCGGCCTGCGCGGTGCGGGTGAGCACCTGCCGGCCGTCCACCATGATGGTGTCGCGCCGCAGGTCCTCCGCGCTCTGCGGGACGGGCGGCAGCGTCACCTTGGAGAACCGGAACGCCAGCGTCGGGGTGAGCGGGGTCAGCATCATCGCGACCACGACCACGAACGCGGCGATGCCGGCCGGATCGAGATCGTCGAACAGCAGCGCCGCCCCGGAGCCGATCGAGGCGAGCAGGCCGCCGACGACCGTCCCCCAGAAGACCGACAGGCCGTCGGACACGGCCGCGGCGCAGATCATCGCGACCAGGACCACGGCGCCGAAGCCCGCCAGCACGTTCAGGGCGTCGAAGTCGCCGAACGCGGTGTCGCGGGCGGGACCCAGCAGCCCGGCCAGGAACGCGTGCGGCATGGCGGCGAAGCCGAGGACGGTGCCGGCCTGGGTGTCGCCCGCCGCGCGGGAGACCGACACGGCCGCGACCACCAGCAGCAGCGCGATCACGCCCGCGCAGATCGCCGGGACGATCCAGGACGGTCCGGCCAGCAGCAGCATCACCGCGGCGACCCCGGAGCCGCCGGCACCGACGCCGAGCGAGTAGTTGCGCGTCCATTCCGGGCGCCAGCGGTCGCGCCGGTCCTTGAGCGCGGTCGCGACCACGTCCGCGACGTCGTCGAAGGCGAGTTCGGGCAGCTGCGACATCCCCGGCCGCAGGTAGAGCACCTCGCCGTCGCGCAGGCCGGCCTGGGCGGGCGTGGTGCCGCCGCCGAACGGGGCCTCGTCGAGGCGTTGCAGGACCCAGCCGCCGTGCGCCAGCCCGGCGTCCGCCATCTGGTTGCCCGAGTAGTGCAGGATCGCCGGGAAGAGCTGGGCGAACGGGACGTGTGCCGGCAGCGAGATGTCGATGCGGCGTTTGGGGGCCACGACCGTGACCCGGCACAACTCCGCCCCCGTGACTGTAGCCACTGATCTCCCTCACTTTGTTCGCACGGGCCGCCCTGGGCAGTCCGACACGGCGGAAACCGTAACAACATAAACGGTGAGTCGATCCACGCGCGACAGCCTGTGAGGCTGGGCGTCAGGAGGTACCCGACCTGTCGCCGCCGTCGTGCGCACGGCTCACGCACGATCTGACGCACCACCCCCATCCGCCGGTGTCGTCGATCTTTAGGTTGCCCCCTTTAGATATGGGAGGACAAGTGCGCCGCCACGGAGAGCGCGGGTATTCGATCTTTGCTTGGGCGGCCGACTCCCGGGCGTTCCATGGAATTCGTCATACCGTCCCGCCCAGGTCATGAACCCTTCCGGACGACGGCCGCGGCCCGGCTCGGGCCGCGACTGCAGGACCGCGACGACAGGGCGGTGATGCCCTGATGTCCTCGAAATGCCCTGCCAGGCGCGCGGGAACATGACAAATCGCCAAGTAGGGAACGTTCAAGGGGCGTGCGACATCTCACGCATGGAGCGCGGAGAGTGGCGCGGGTGTCGCGATCGTGACGATCACGGCATGCCACCGCTCAAGGACCCGTCCGTAAGATGACCACGCGTGAACTGTCGCGCGAGCGATGAGGGGAGCCTGAGCCAGTGAGCACCGTTGTGGTCCGGCGCAAGGAACGCCGCAGGCCGCCGGAGATGCCGCGCGGCGAGATCCTGTTGGAGTCCCCGCCCGAGCTGCCCGAGGTCATCACCGACGGGTTCCGGAACGTGCTGACGTTCCTGCCGATGGCGGCGGGGTCGGGCGCCATGGCGTTCATGTTCCTCAATCCCAACTCCAACCCGATCCAGATGATCGCGGGCGGGATGATGGGCCTGTCGATGTTCGGCATGATGTTCCAGCAGGTCGGGCAGCGCAGCGGTGAACGCAAGTCCAAGCTGAACGGCGACCGGCGCGACTACCTGCGCTACCTCGGCCAGGTCCGCGCCAAGGTCCGCAAGGCGGCCTCGCAGCAGCGCGAGGCGCTGGAGTGGTACAACCCCGACCCGTCCCGGTTGTGGTCGCTGGTGATGAGCGCCCGGCTGTGGGAGCGGCGTCCCGAGGACGGCGACTTCGGGCAGGTCCGGGTCGGCGCCGGCCCGCAGAAGCTGGGCGTGCAGCTGATCCCGCCGGAGACCAAGCCGGTGGAGGACCTGGAGCCGATGAGCGCGGGCGCGCTGCGCCGGTTCGTGCGCACCCACTCCACCGTCCCCGCCCTGCCGGTGGCGATCAACCTGCGCTCCTTCTCCCGGATCTTCCTGTCCGGCGACGGCGAGGCGGCCCGCGCGATGGTCCGCGCGATGCTGATGCAGCTGGCCACCTTCCACACCCCCGACGACGTGCGGATCAGCGTCTGCACCTCGCAGGAGCAGCTGCCCTACTGGGACTGGATGAAGTGGCTGCCGCACGCCCTGCACCCCACCGAGTACGACGCCGCCGGCCAGGTGCGGCTGATCGCGCCGACCATGGCCGAGCTGGAGATCATGCTCGGCCAGGAGGTCAAGGACCGGGCCCGGTTCGTGGCGGGGCGGTCGTCCGGCGAGCTGCCGCTGCACGTGGTCGTGGTGGACGGCGGGATGGCCTCCTACGACTCGCAGCTGGCCGCCGACGGCATCGAGGGCGTCTGCGTGATCGACCTGTCGCAGACCGTCGGCGGCACCACCGAGGCGGGCACGCTGCGGCTGAACGTGGCGCCCGACCGCGTCCACATGCTGAAGAAGGACCGCACCGGCAAGGACGTCCCGACCGCGATCGGCAAGCCGGACGACGTCTCGATCGCGCAGTCGGAGGGCCTGTCGCGGCAGCTGTCGCCGTTCCGCAGCAGCGCCACCGACACCGAGGTCGAGGACGACGTCCTGTCGGGCAACATGACGCTGACCTCGCTGCTGGGCGTGGACAACCCGTACGCGGTCGACCCGGCGCAGGTGTGGCGGCCGCGGGCGCAGCGCAACCGGTTCCGGGTGCCGATCGGCCTGGACGCCGACGGCCGTCCGATCGAGCTGGACATCAAGGAGTCCGCGCAGGGCGGCATGGGCCCGCACGGCCTGTGCATCGGCGCCACCGGTTCCGGTAAGTCGGAGCTGCTGCGCACGCTGGTGCTGGGCCTGGCGATGACGCACCCGCCGGACATCCTCAACTTCGTCCTCGTCGACTTCAAGGGCGGCGCGACGTTCCTGGGCATGGACGGCCTCGAGCACGTCTCGGCGATCATCACCAACCTGGAGGACGAGCTCCCCCTGGTCGACCGCATGTACGACGCACTGCACGGCGAGATGGTGCGGCGCCAGGAGTACCTGCGGCAGATGGGCAACTACGCCTCGCTGCGCGACTACGAGAAGGCCCGGCTGGACGGCGCGAACCTGCCGCCGATGCCGACGCTGTTCCTGGTGCTGGACGAGTTCTCCGAGCTGCTGTCGGCCAAGCCCGACTTCGCCGAGCTGTTCGTGATGATCGGCCGGCTGGGCCGGTCGCTGGGCGTGCACCTGCTGCTGGCCTCGCAGCGCCTGGAAGAGGGCAAGCTGCGAGGGCTGGACACCCACCTGTCGTACCGGATCGGCCTGCGGACGTTCTCGGCGATGGAGTCGCGGGTCGTGCTGGGCGTGCCGGACGCCTACGAGCTGCCGCCCGCTCCCGGCAACGGCTACCTGAAGTTCGCGACCGAGCCGATGGTGCGGTTCAAGGCCGCCTACGTCTCCGGCCCGGTCGACGAGACGGCCGTCCAGAGCGGCGGCGGAGATACCGGAAGCCAGATAGCGGCCCAGGTGGTGCCGTACATGTCGGGCTACATCCGGCCGCAGGTGATCGAGGAGCCGGGGCGGCCGGAGCCGCAGCCGGAGGAGAACAAGAACAAGGCGTCCCTGTTCGACGTGGTGGTCGGGCAGCTCGCCGGGCACGGCGCGAAGGCGCACCAGATCTGGCTGCCGCCGCTGGACGACGCGCCGCCGCTGAACGAGATGCTCCCCCAGCTGTCGGTGACCCAGCAGCACGGCCTGACCACCGCGGGGTGGGAAGGCCGCGGGAAGCTGTACGCGATGGCGGGGATCGTCGACAAGCCGTTCCACCAGCGGCGCGACCCGTACTGGCTCGACCTGTCGGGCAGCGGGGGCCACGTCGGCATCGCGGGCGGTCCGCAGAGCGGCAAGTCGACCGCGCTCCGCACGCTGATCGCCTCACTGGCCCTCACGCACACGGCGGCCGAGGTCCAGTTCTACTGCCTGGACTTCGGTGGCGGTGCGTTGGCCGCGCTGGCCGACCTGCCGCACATGGGCGGGATCGCGACCCGGCTGGACGCCGACCGGGTGCGCCGTACGGTCGCGGAGGTCGGGGCGCTGCTGGAGCAGCGGGAGCGGGAGTTCGCCGAGCGGGGCATCGACGGCATCGCCACGTACCGGCGGATGCGGGCCGCGGGCGAGTACCACGGCGACGGCTACGGCGACGTGTTCCTCGTCGTGGACAACTGGCTGACGCTGCGCCAGGACTACGAGGCGGTGGCGGAGACCGTCACCCAGTTGGCCGCGCGCGGGCTGGGCTACGGGATCCACATCGTCGCCGCGACCAACAAGTGGTCCGAGTTCCGCACCAACGTGCGCGACCTGCTGGGCACCAAGCTGGAGCTGCGGCTGGGCGACCCGTACGAGTCGGAGATGGACCGGAAGATGGCGGGCAACGTGCCGGAGGGGCGGCCCGGCCGCGGCCTGTCGCGGGACGGCTTCCACTTCCTCACCGCGCTGCCCCGGATCGACGGCGGTGGCGCCGACGAGTCGCTGAACGACGGCGTGATGAAGATGTGCGAGGCGGTCGCGCAGAACTGGCAGGGACCGCGGGCGCCGCAGGTGCGGATGCTGCCGGACGTGCTGCCCGCCACGCAGCTGCCGACCCCGGCCGAGACCGGGCTGCGGATCCCGATCGGCATCGACGAGGAGACGCTGTCGCCGGTCTACCTCGACTTCTCCAGCGACCCGCACTTCCTGATGGTGGGCGACACCGAGTGCGGCAAGTCCAACCTGCTGCGGCACATCACGACCGGTATCACCGACCGGTACACGCCCGAGCAGGCGCGGATCATCTTCATCGACTACGGCCGGTCGCTGCTGGACGTGGCGACCACCGAGCACCAGATCGGGTTCGCCGCGTCCGCGCCGGCCGCGACCTCGCTGGTGAACGACATCCGCGGCGCGATGATGGAGCGGCTCCCGCCGGCCGACCTGACCCCGGACCAGCTGCGCTCGCGGTCGTGGTGGACGGGCGCCGACCTGTTCCTGATCATCGACGACTACGAGATGGTCGCCACGTCCGACAACCCGCTGCGGCCGCTGGTGGAGCTGCTGCCGCAGTCGCGCGACATCGGGCTGCACATCATCCTTGCGCGGGCGATGGGCGGTGCCGGACGCGGCATGTTCGACCAGGCCCTCACGCGTGTCAAGGAGATGGGCTCGCCGGGACTGGTGATGTCGGGCAGCAAGGAGGAGGGCATCCTGCTCGGCAACGTCAAGCCGGAGAAGCTGCCGGTCGGGCGCGGCTACCACGTCGACCGCCGCACCGGCACCCGCCTGATCCAGACCGTCTTCACCGAGGAGATCCAGCACTGATCCAGGTCCGTCCACCGCGAAGGTCCCGCGCCCTCATCGGGGGTGCGGGACCTTCGCGCATAAACGGTCCAGTGCGATGGCCGGGTGCCCCGGGATCGCCACATCTGGACAGAACCTTGACATACCTATAAGCTCGCACACCTTACCCATAGTTCTTGATCAAGTGAGGATCGAAGAGGCGGAATTATCCACCGAACTCGAAACCCTCATTAAGGATGCGCACAACAGAAAAACCTGTGTGCGGATGCATCGAGGAGGACCGGTCTTGACGGACTTTTCCGAGGAGTTCAGCGACCCGAGCCGGTTCACCGGATACACCGAATCCGAGATGCGCCAGATGTTCGGCGACATGGACGAGAAGCTCAGACATCTGGGCATCCTGGCCGAGGCGGGGAAAACCCAAGTGGGCGTCGCGGAATCGGAGGACGGGTACATCAGGGTCGAGTACGGCACCACGGGCGTCTCGGTCCTCGAGATCAATCCGCGTGCGCTGCGCCTTCCGTCGGAAGATCTCGCGGCGAGCATCAAGCGGACGACGAACGCGGCCATACAGAACCTGCAGACCAAGTTCAACGAGGTCGTGGCGGAACTCGGCATTGCGGCGAACCCCGACGAATACCTCGAGAATCCCGAACTGGCACGCGAGAAGATCCAGGACGCCCGAGAGCGGTTCACCCAGTCGATGGGCCAGGCCAGCGAATCGATGCAGCGGCTGCTGCGGTCGCTGGAAGACCCGGACACGAGGTGAGCGGCGCGCTCGCCGCCGGCGAGGGCCTGGACCTCACGTCGCCGCTGATGCTTGTGGCGATCGCGCTGCTGGTGGACGGGGCGCTGGTGACATGGGGCGTCCTTCGCAGCCGGCGCAGGATCCGGGCCATCGGCGATCCTTCGGTCCTGAGCTGCGGCGCCGGGGCGGACCACGTCGGCCGGGAGGTGTGGATACGCGGCTCCGCCGCACCCGGCGCCGCCGGGCCGGTGAAGTCGCGGCTCTCCGGGAGCGAGTGCGTGTGGTTCACGTCCCGGACCGTCGAATACGGCCCGTCCTTCTGGGGGCCTCCGTCACCGAAGGCCTCGGGACGCCCCGACTGGCAACGGTCATCCGCCCCGTTCGTGTTGCGTGACTCGTCCGGCGAGGTCGCGGTATCTCCCGATGGACTCACTCTGGGGTCGTCCCCCGCATCGCAGCTTGATGAGATCCGCGCGGACCGGCTCGTCAAGACCGTGGACGAATTCGACAAGAACCGCCGTTTCCGTAAGCGGGGCGTCGGCGGTTGGCGGCGCGAGGAATGGATCCTGCCCAAGGGCGCCGACGTCTACATCCGGGGCATACTGCGAATGAGCGAGGGCGGCCTCGTGCTGGAGAAGCCGCCGTCCGGGAACTTTCTCCTGACGCTCGTCGCTCCGATTGACGAAGTACGGAGCGAAAAGGCCCTGGTGCGGATTCTGATCCTGCTGGTGAGCCCGCTGTGCCTCGCGCTCACCTACTGCCTCGGCCTGGTCGTTCAGCTCGTTTGAAGGCCCGGTCAGGGCGTCCCGGGCGGGTTCTTGATGCCGCCAGGAGTGATCTTGGTGCCGCCCCGGACCGTGCTTCCGGCCCCCTTGAGGCCCGCGAAGGACACTCCGCCGACCATGATCGCCTGGAGCGAGTCCCGCCAATGCAGGGCGTCGGCGTGCTTGAAGTCGTTCCACGCGGTGTCCGAGCCGTTGACCATTTCGACGCCGACCTCCACGAGCGCGCCGCCCTGCAGGACCACCGCCACCGCGCTCAAGAGGGCCAGCAGGACCTTGCAGGCCACGGTCATGATCGTGCCGCAGACGCCGGCCGCGGCGACGCAGAAGGAGTAATACGCCTGACCGGCGATCGGCAACGCGGCGACGGCGAGTGCGATGGTCGCGATCGCGGCGAGGAAAGTGCCGATGGCCATGCTGAGCGCGGCGAACGCGGCGAGCGCGTACGACGCCACGACCATGGTGTAGCCGCAGATCTTGACGTAGCTCTCGAAGGCGTCGAGCTGATCGCTGTAGTTCTTTATCCGCTCGGCGTAGGCGTCCTTGTCGGCGCCACTCCACATCTCCTTGGGAATTCTGTCGACCAGGCCCTGGAGTTCTTGCTGCGCCTCCCGGATGAGATCCGCGGTCGGCAGCCACTTCTGCGCCGCGACCCGGTTGACGTCCGCGGAGGACCCGGTGCCGTTTCCGATGGCGGCCGCCGCGGTCGCGGCACTCGGGATGACGGCGGCGGCGTACCAGGCCAGGATGTTGGCCGCCATCGTCATTTCAAATCCGTTTTTCACGGTGAAATCGGCGGCATCTCCGATTTTCGACATTACTTAACCGACCCTTCCGCGGACTGACCGCCCGTAACCGTGCGCACCCCGAACGTCAACCGCCGCGGACCTCGCTGGCATCATCGGCGCCCTTCCAGGTCTTCGCCACATTGTCCAGTGCGACGCCGACCGAGCGGGTGAAGTCGATTTGGCTCTGGGTGTGCAACTCGACGAACTCGGCCGCGCCCGGATAAGCGGCGGCGGTGGCCACGCCGCAGACGCTCCACCAGAACAGGCCGATGTAATTTCCGTGAGTGTCGGCGCTGAACAGCTGCTTGGCCTCTGTGAGTTTGGCCTTCACCCGCTGCTCGATGTCATCCCCGTGCCGCCTGATGAACTCCCGGTTGTTCTCGACTTCGGGCGCCATGCGCGCCTCCTTACCCCCAGATGCTCGGCCGTTCAAGACCGAACCGTGTACCCGAACGACCGACAACGGTCATCTTGCCGTTGAGAGTAAGGCTGCCGTGACGTAAAGATCAAGACTTCCCGAATCAACGCCCTGTTCACCTTGCCGCCGTCGCGGTCGGGCTGGTATCAGCTTTCGGCGCGCCAGCCGCGGCGCCGACCGGCCGGGAGCCGTGGCCGGGGTGGATCAGCTTTCGGCGCGCCAGCCGCGGCGACGGCCGGCCGGGATGACGACCGAGCCGACGGCCACGCCCGCGGCCGCGGTGAGCGTCACGCCGGCGATGGACAGCGCGATCATGCGGCCGACCGGGTCGTCCGGCGGCGGCTGGTCGAGCTTCACCTTCTGCGGGCCGTTGGCCACCGCGGCCTGGCCGCGCGCCACCGTGGTCACCGCGCGCAGCGGGTTGACCACCCCGGAGCCCGTGCCCTGCCCCCGGGAGCCGTCGGCGGTCAGCTCGATCTGCCGCTTGACCTGCTCCCGGTTCATCTTCGGATGGTACGAGCGAATCAGCGCCGCGGTGCCCGCCACGAACGGCGCGGCCTGACTGGTGCCGTCCGCCACGTGGTAAGTGCCCTGCGGCCAGGTGCTCACCACCGACTGCCCGGGCGCCGTCACGGTGACCGGAGTGGTCTGGTTGGAGAACGTCGCCAGCGAGCCGTCCTTGTTGAGCGCGCCCACCGCGATCACGCCCTGGTAGCTGGCCGGGTAGGCGTTGCGGGCGGTCTGGCTCTGGTCCTTCAGGTTGCCCGCGGCCGCCACGATGACCACGTCCTTCTGCAGTGCGTACTGCACCGCGGCGCGCAGCTCGGCGTAGTCGGGGGACTGGGACGACATGTTGATGACCTTGGCCCCGAGGTCGACCGCGCGCCGGATCGCCGCGGGCGCCCACTTGGGGTCGTTCTGCTCGCCGCCGACCGCGGCCTTGATCGAGATCAGCTGGACGCCGGGCGCCACCCCGAGGAACGGGATGCCCTGGCGGCGCATGTCGGTCGCGCCGATGATCCCGGCGACCTCGGTGCCGTGCCCGACGCAGTCCTCGGTGCCGGTCTTGGTGACGTCGAGCTGCTTGACCTTGCCGCGCAGCTGCGGATGGGTGGCGTCGACGCCGCTGTCGATGACCGCGACCTTCACTCCGCGGCCGCGGGTGAGCTCCCACGCCTCGGTGAAGTTGAGCTGCTCCTGCGGCCAGAGCTGGGCCGGGAGCTGCGCCCTGGGCTGCCCGGCCTCACGCGGCTGGGGGCAGGGGGCCGCCCGCTGGACCGGCGCGGCCGCGTGCGCGAGCGGCAGCGGCGGGGCGCACACGAGCCCGACCCCCAGCGCGGACGTGAGCGCCGCCCATCGTGCTCGCCTCATGCCACCCCTCCCGCGGACCGGTTCCAGAGAGCCATCGCAAGATCCGATATGAGCACATTACCGGCACCATCCGTCCCGGTATCGTCGCGGACGGCGATCATGAAGCCGTAGCGGGCAGCGCGAGCCGGCGGCTCAGCCGATCCTGGCGAGCGCCTCGTTGATCGCCTGGGTGAGGAGCGCCATCTGCCGGAGCCCGGGATCCTGCTCGGTACCGTCCTCCGTCCCGTCCTCGCCGGTCGCGCCCTTGGCGCTCTTCGCGCCCTTCGGCTTCTTCTTCGTCTTCCCCGCGGTACCGGCCGACGCCACGGTCGCGGCGGCGCTCCTGGCGCGCGCGTCGTCGAGCGCCGCGTTCACCGCCAGGACCAGTTGCCGGCCGAACTCGTCAGAGGACAGACGCATCGCCTCGGGATCCAGTTCCACCTCCGTCAGCCGTCCGGTCGGCGCGGCGGTCACCTTGATCCGGCCGTCCGCGGCGGTGCCGGCGCCCGCGGGCGCCTCCGTTCCGCCGGCCGCGGCCTCCGGCCGGCGGGCGCGGATCGACTCCAGCGTCGCGCGGGCCTCGCCCAGCACGCGATCCAGGTCCGCCTCCGAGAACTCCGTCAAACCGGTTGTCCCTCCCTTGGTCTCCCCGGCACCGCGGCACACGGCCGCCGGCACCCCGAGCGAGCATACGAGCGCCGGGCATTCCAATTTGGGGCTTTGTTCCACATTGTGATGTTGGACCAGCCGTTTCTGCAGCACCCATTCCGCGAGGAGCTTGAGCGCCGGGAACCCGACGCTGAGGCCGATGGCCAGGCCCAGATGCTGTTCCTCCAGCCCCTGAACCTGCCCCTCCAATCCGCCCGCGGCGAAGCCGCGGCGCCACGGCCGCGGACTCCCGGGCGTCGTCGACCTGCATTCCCCCCAGGCCAGGTAGAACACCACGAAGGGCAGCACGGCCCGGCTCATCGCGCCGGTCACCGACTCGTCGTTGCCCATCGCCCACGGGGCCACCCTGAAGTGCGAGCATCACCAGCAGGCTGACGGTGAGCAGCGACGCCACGCTGGCCACCGGCCCCTTCATCAGGCTGAGCCGGTGCTCCCCGGCGCCCCCATGCGCAGCAGCGCGAGCGCGAGGGCGGCCCACAAACCGGGCATCCGCCGTGCTTCCGACCTCCCCCTCCCCCGCCGGTTCGCATTCCAGGAGACGTTGTCGCCGCGCCCAGCCGCAGGTGCGGAGACCCCTTCCGGCACTGCCGGAAGGGGTCTCCAAGCTGGTCGCGCCGCTCACCGGACTCGAACCGGCGGCCCATCAGGTCCATCCCGGCCTGTCCAGCGTTTCCGAACGCGCCTCAGGTCGCGGGCTTGGGCTCCTCTTCCTCCGGATCCGGGTCCTGGACCGGGAGGTTCTGCTGCTTGATCAAGTGTTCGACCGCCTCCTTGCCTTGGGCGATGGCGTCCCGGTCCTTGCGCTTCCACCAAGGGGTGAGCCACATCTCGACGGGACGCGCCGTGCCCGCGACAACTGCCGCGCGGCCGAAGGGCATGGTCCTGAGCTCTTCGGGAGGCAGCACCTGCTTCCCGTTCTCCTTGCCCACGAGGCTGGAGAGCTCGTCCAGGTCCTTGGCGCTTCCGCTGCCGCCCGAGACGATTTTGACCGCTGAGTTCTCCCACAGGCGTGCGGCGCCGTCGCTGCCCCATCTGGCACGCGCGTCGGCCAGGGAGGTGATGTAGACGTGGACCGCGATGGAGTAGCCGCCCGACTCTCCCATGTACACCGGAAGACCGCCCAACGGGCAGATGTCGGTCACCTGGTTCAGCTCGAAGGTCAGCGGCGGGTCGAGGCGCCCGGTCGGGTTCTTCATCGCCGTGCCGCGGGCGGACCGGAAGTACTGCTCGATGATCGTGGTGACCACCGGCGCGATCCCGCCCCAGTCGGGCTGCTGCTTGCCGACGAAGTAGAGGGTGTTGCGTCCCTTGAGGAAGTTGATGAAGTCGAACTCCTCACCGGGCGGCGGCGAGCAGTCCTCCAGCACGTTCGGGTGCGAGAAGCAGTGCATCACCTGGATCACCGTCGACCAGACGTTCTCGTCCCTCCTCTGGAACTCCAACTGCGCCGCATACCCCGGGGCCGCCCTCTCCGCGTTCTCACGCAGGATGGCCAATGCCTCGTCGGCGTTGGCCTCGTAGATCCAGCCCATCACCTCCCGGAAGTTGACCTTGCCGATCGCGCCGGCGTGCAGCAGGCAGCGGATGATGGTCAAAACCCCGGTGAGGTGGGCCCCCTCGCGCTTGATCTCCAGATGGCTGGACTGGACGAGCGTCGCCGAGCGGACCGCGCACACGTTCGGGTCCTCGCATCCCTGCAACGGCGACCAGCGCATCCGGTTCGGCCACCCGGTCCAGTTGAAGGGATCGAACACGAACACCTCACCGAACTGCGCCCGGACTTTCGCGGTGTTGACGAACGTCTCCCGCCGGGTCGAGGTCACGATGCACGGACCGGGCGCATCGATGGTGAAAGGCGTGACGAAGTGCACGTCCTTCCCCTGCCGCGGCGGAGCGACGATGATCGCGGTGTCCTCGATCGAGGCGTACAGCTTCCGCCGCGACCTGATGTCCCGCCCGATGTAGAAGCCCACGTCCTCGGGCTTCACCTCGCGTGCGGGCCGGGTCGCGGTGGACGGCCGTACTTGCCGGGCTTTGCTGAGGACGGTCCGGTCGCTGAGCAGCTTGCGGACCTCCCAGCCGGACGCGAAGCCCAGGCGCATCCGCCGGACCGGCCGGTGACGCCGCGCGTTCAGCAACAGCCGTACCAGGAAGTAGATCCCCACCGTCGCCACGGCGAGGAGCAGGATCAGGAACACGAAGAACACCGAGGCCGGTCCCAGCGCGGCCGCCGCCGCGGGCGGCCACGCACCGTGCGGATCACCGGGATCCCGCACGAAGTTGTAGGCGATCCTCAGGCAGTCCTTCGGGCTGGAATCCGGCCAGCCGCCGCCCGCGAGCACGCCGGACAGTTGACCCGCCAGCCAGGTCAGGAAACTGAACGCCGCGCCCGCCAGGACGATCACATTGGCGATGCCAAAGAAGAGGGCATAGACCTGGTCGTCATCGTCGTTACTCACGAAGGCTCCTCCCTCCGATTTCCAATCCGGCTTCGGCCGCTCCAGTGTTCACGCGGCTACCCTCCGTTCGTGGAGGTGGTGTCCGAGATCCGCCAGGGATCACGCTTGGACGACCTGGTAAGCGACATGAAGACGACAAATTCACTGGGACGGCCGCGCCAGCCGTCCCGCCCCGTGGGGGTCGTGATCAACCGCCACTGGCGGTAGGCCGCGGTCGGTCCGTCCTTCGGCGCGCCCGCATCCCGTTCGATCGGTCGGAGCCGCACCGCGAGATAGGCCCGGTGACGCCGCCATTCCTCGGGGACGTACTGCACGGGCTCCGCCCTGACTTCGGCGGCGTAGGCCGGGGCCAGGTAGCCCACCGCCCGCAGCTTCGCGTTCAGCAACCCCGCATCCACGGTGCTGTCGACCGAATACATGACCGTCAGCGCCGCCCGCGACAGCGCCGTCGCATCCTTCTGGTCGACCCGGCCCGGATCCGGCAGACCACCGGGGATCCGAGGACTCCGCGACGGAAAAGGCGTACCGCCGCTGACCGTCGGAATGACGGTCGCCTCGCCCGGTGCGGACGACCGCCCGCCCGACTGCGCCCCCTCGCCGCCGCTGCACCCGGCCGCAAGGACGGCTGCCGACACGGCACAGAACGCGGAACGGGCGCCGGCCGCCAACAGACCGGTCACATCGCACCGCTTCCGCCGACGCCCGCTCCGGAAAGAGCGCCCCGCGGGCCTGGAGGCCGCGGGCTTTCCAGGCCAGGAGGCGGGGCGACCCGAAGGGATCCCACATAGTTCGATCTGGTGTCGAATTCGCTGAACTTTACGAAGTCACCGGCCTGAGGGGCTTCGACCATCCAGCGCTTGCCAGCGAACTCGCCGTAGAAGATGGCCATGTGCCCCGGGTCCTCATAACCGTTGAAGAAGACCAGGTCCCCGGGCGCCAACTGATTTCGGGGCACCCTGACCCCCTTGTTGCTGTGGAACATCGCCCCCGCCGTGCGGGGCATCGTGACCTGCCCGTTGGACGCCTGGTAAACGGCGTGCAGCGCAAGTCCAGAGCAGTCGAAACCAACGGTCATGGTCCCGTCATTGCCGTCTGAACGGATACCGCGACTAGGCCCCTTGCCGTTTCCGCCGCCCCACGAATAGGGAATTAGCCTGCCGATCCAATTAGGCGGATTCGGCTTACCCGGATCCCGCCTCGCATAAAATACCGCGGAATTGATGATCCGCTGACCGAAAGGCCCCGCTTGAGCGGCGGCCACACCCAGCGGCGAACAGCCCTGACCTGCATCGTTGTCCGGCCCCAGGTTGTAGCCCTCGGCGTAGCCGTTCTGCGCCGCCAGCACCTTGTTGAGGTAGCTGTAGTCCGGGGTGGGATTGTATCGATGGATCGACCTGCGCAGCTCCTCCGGCGTGAGCGTCCGCTCTTTAAGGCCGCCATCATCCCTGCGCGGACTACCGCCGCGAACAATATGGAGCTTGAGCAGCTTGGCCGCACTGAAGATCGCGTCAGCCGGGTCATACCGGCTTGTTACGCCATCCCCGTTCCCGTCCACCTTTGCCCGCTCGAACGTGCCTTGCAGGAACTGCATCGGCCCGCCGGCGCCCATATGGTTCTCACCGGATAGAACGCCGGCCGCTTTCAAGGTGCCGTGGTGGGTCTCCACCGATCCGATGCCGGCGAGCACCGTCCATGGAACGTTCCATTCTGCGGCCGCCCGCTGGTACAGATCAAAGTAGTTCCGGGGTATGGAGTTCGCCGCCCCGGACGCCTTCGGCTGCTGTGCACCCGTCACGACGGACGTGCTGCATATGGGCATGCCACCAGAGCCGCCGCCCAAAGAAAGAACGGCCGACAATACCCCGCCGATGAGGAACGGCACCATGACGACGGCGACGATGCCGCCAAGGCAGCCGAGTCCCGCCATGACTCCCACTGAAGCGGCGCCTTGGTCGCGCACGCCCGCACCGCGTCGCCGCAGCCGTCGCCATCGCTGTCGCCAAGCCCGCGCGATGCCATGTACACTCACCACACTTCGCTCCTGACCGAACGCCTGTTCGACCTCAGGGGCAAGGGCCACCGCCCGTCTCGCGCAGAAGTGGAAGCCAGGGTCGTCATCCACGCCCTGGCGTTGATCATCTGATTGGTCCGCACTCACGACCCGCCCGACCTGGTTGAGCAACAACGCGGCAGCGGGTGAGGCTAACCACCGGTCCAGCCACTGATCAACCGCATTTCACCCGTTTCGCTATCGATGTACGTTGTCACGCTATACATGCGGACGGTCACGCTATACCATGCTTGCCGCTGACTCCAGCCTGAACATCCTCATTCTGGAACGTTACATTCGATCATCTGCTCGACGAGGAGTACATGAGTATGCATGTTCCGACGGATGCCCGGCCACGCCAAGCGTCCGGCCCGGGGGGCCTGCCGAGCACGTCGGCCGCAGCGCCGAACGCCCTCCACCAGGAGGCTGCCACCCAGCGCGGGCGACTCCGCGGCAAAGCGATCACGCCGGCGCATTTGCTGCCATCGCCCACGAGCCCGCTGGGGCTGGCCAGTTACACCGGTCCTGGACCGGCACTCTGGTTCTCTTCATGCCACGGGGGATCCGGCATCACCACGTTGATCACTCTCATTCCCGCCGGAATGAGCAGCGGTCAGTATTGGCCGGCGCTCGACGCCCCTGGTCAGGCCCGAGTGGTTCTGGTGGCGCGCGACCACGCCGCCGGGCTTCTCGCGGCTCAGGCCGCCACCCGGCAGTGGGCCGCGGGCGTACTCCCGAACGTGCGGCTGCTGGGGTTGGCAGTGGTCGCCGACGCACCCGGAAAAAGACCGAAACCGCTCAACGATCTAGTGCGTCTGATCGCCGGAGGTCTCCCCCAGGTGTGGGAGCTTCCCTGGGTGGAAGCCCTCCGTCTCGGCGAACCCCCGACCCAGATCAAACTGCCGTCCGCCTACTCAAAACTGGCCAATGACCTGCGCCGAACAGTCTCAGAGGAAGCACATGCTTGAAGTGATGATCCCGTGGATGAGCGAGCTGCTTCAGAACGCCGCACACCTGGTTCAGGGCACAGCACACATGCCCCTCTCGGACATCGGGGGAGCCCTCACCCCTGGCCAGGTCGTCCCCACCCCCGGTGGGGGCACGCCTCCTCCGGGATTCAGAAAGCTGGAAGCGATGCTGTCGTGGATGGCCTGGATCGTCTTCGGATTGTGCGTGGCAGGCGTACTCATCGTCGCCGGTCGGATGGCGATCAAACACCAGAGCGGTCAGGGCGGCGCTCACGCATCAAGCCTGGTCTGGGTGCTGACCGCCTGCATCCTCGCCGCATCCGCGTCGCTCCTCGTCACCGGAATCCTGAGCGTCCAAGAATGATGAGCTCGCCCGCCCGCGCTGTCTCCGGAAGGCGCCGTGAATGTTCGGGGCTGCGACGACGGCGTGTCTCCGTCGCATCGGCAGGATTCATCACTCTGCTCGCAGTCGTGGGGGTCGCCGGCTTGGGCGCGATCGGGTTCGCTCATGGCCGGCCCTCGAACCCTGTTCACCACGGCTCCGTTGGCGAAGCGGTTTGGAACGTTCCAAGCAAGCATCCGGCAGGACGCTCCCGGGCGGCCGACAGCATGTCCGTTCACCTCTCGCGGCCCGCAACCACCGGCGTTCCAGCCGGTCCTGCGCTCCACCGCAGGACGACTACGGATCTGAAAATGTCCGGCACAATCTCCCCAATCGCCGTGTCCAATCCTGAGATACCGACTGAGAAGCCGAAAGTACCGAGCGTTCCAACGCCGGCTCAAAGGCCCGGTGGTCCGCTACCGACCAACATCCCTCCGCCGGATTTGCAACAGGTCGATGAAGGCGTCTCCCGCCCGCTGACAACAATCCTGGAATGGATAGCATGGTGTGTTTTCGCGCTGTGTGTCGGGGGAGTGCTCATCGTGGCCGCACAGATGGCGATCAAGCATAAGAACGGCGAGGCCGGCGCACACATGACCGGCCTGGGCTGGGTTATGACCGCCTGCGCCGTCGCCGGTTCCGCATCGGCCATCATCGGCGGCGTTCTGGGGTAACGAAAATGAAACATTCCGCCCTATGACCTCCGAAGAGAAACAGAGTCCGTTCCGCGGGCCCACCTTCACCTTGTCCGCCGGATTCCTCGCCGTCGTCGCCCTCCTCCCCGTGGGCATCCTCATCCGCGATTCCGGCACGCAGCAGGCGGAGCCCCGCGGATCGGCGACGAGCCGGCCCCAGCAGCCATCGGCGGGGAATTCGAACGGCTCTACCCCTACCTGCCGTCCCACGGACGCCAGGCGGCTCGTCCCCCGGAAAGCGCCTGCCGGGGTGGCCTGGCAGATATACAAGACGGTGGCGTTGCCGTACTCGCGTACTGCCGGCCCTCTCGTCCTCGAAGGGGAGATCGCGCGCTGCTATGCACCGACCCCCGCAGGGGCGCTCATTGCCGCTGCGCAGATCAGCACCCGGTCCGCCTTCTCCGACGAATGGCGTGCCGTTACCGAGCGGCAGGTGGTACCAGGCCCAGGAAGGGACGCCTTTATCAAGGAGTTCGGGAGGACGCGTCCCGGAAATTCCATCAAGCCGGGCAGTCTTGGGCAGATCGCAGGTTTCAAGTTCATCTCCTACAGTCAGCATGCGGCGGAGATCGAGCTCGTCATGCGCTTTTTCACAGGGCGAATGTCGGCGAACGCGCTGACCGTGAAATGGTCCGGGAGCGACTGGCAACTCGAATTCTCGTCGAACGGGAGCACCGATGCTCAGGGGCGCACCATTCCGTCATTGGACGGCTACATTCTCTGGGGAGGAGTGTGAGCACTTCTGCACTTCACCCACCGATTCAGTCGCTGACCTCGGCCAAAATGTCGGACCTCCATACGGCATTGCACGCCCGCGCAATTTTGCTGGTTCGGGCAGGCGATCTGCGCGATTCATTGCCGGCATCCACTGCCCGATCGACACGATTCTCCAAGCAGAGATCATGACGACATTCCGGGAGGCAGAGATCGACCCCTGCACACCCACCCTAGATGACGGGGCGACTTGATGAACCTCTTGTACGATCCCATCTTCAACGCCCTCAGAGATTGGTTCATGGGGGAGCTCACAAAGTCCGCCGTTCAAATGCTCCAGATGCTGATGACATTTTGGCTGGACATACCTACGCTCCCACTCTCGGATCGCCCGGGAGGCACGCTCACTTTCCTGCGCGAGCGCACTGGATGGTTGACCGCTTTCACGGCGTTGATCGGTCTGCTTGTGGCGGCCGGAAGAGTAGCTATCCAGCGTAAGGGCGAGCCCTTTCGAGCGGCATTTCAGGATCTCGTCAACCTCGTCGTGATCGTATTCGCCCTGGCCGCCGGCGTGAACCTGCTCAATTCAGCCGGCGATGCGTATTCAACGTGGATTCTAAAATCGGCAGAGCCGGGCGAGGGAAACTGGGCCATCGCCCTTTCGCGGGGATTTCGGCTATTGGGGACCGCCAGCAATCAGCAGGGCATAGAGTGGATGATCCTCGGTGGCCTGATGCTCACGTCGCTCATATCGTCAATGATTCAGTTCGCACTGATGATGTTCCGGAACGCGATCATCGTGGTGCTGGTCGGGGTGGCTCCGCTGCTCGCCGCAGCGAGATTCACCTCGCATGGGAACCAAGCCTACAAGAAGGCGCTCGCCTGGACGTTCGCGTTCTCCTTTTACAAGCCCATTGCCGCGACAATCTACGCTGGGGCCTTCCACATGCTGCGCAGTGAGAGCTTTGTCGACTCCATGATGGCCCTGTTTCTCATCTCTGGAGCAGTATTCGCACTTCCCGCGACCATGCGTGTATTCGTGCCCTGGATCACGGAAGTCAACAGCGTCGGCCACAGCGTCGCCGGTAACGCACGTACCGCCGGCCACCTCGTAGTGGGGAGCACGGCCGCGAACGTCCATGGCTTCAAGCCCGAAGTCATCTCCAGATTCTTCAAGTGGACCCAGAAGGGAAAATAGGGTCCATGCCGCTGGAACCTGAACCTGCCCTGGCCCGTCGATGAGATACGGCGATCAACCAGGCCCATCCCCTTGCGACTGTGATGGCCCGTTGGGAGCACAGCGTTAGCAGGAAGGGCGAGCAGGCCGGCACGAACCGGAATGCCAAAGGAATAGGGCGTGCTTGATGGCAACCAACTATCGTGAACCCAATACTTACGGAAACTGGCGCAAGCCGGTCTCACCGGGGATCTGGCGGCTCGGCCTGATCGGCACCGTGATCCTGATGGCCGGGATGGTCGTCGTCACGTTGATCGCGATGGTGTCGCTCCTGGCCGGCCTGATCAGCGCAGCGGTGATGGGGCTGGTCATGTTGCCGCTGACGATCCAGGACCGGTACGGCCGGAACGGGCTCCAGGCGATGACGGCCCGGATGGCCTGGTGGTCAGGCCGCTCCCAGGGCTGGCACCTTTACCGTTCGGGACCGCTGGGCATCACCGCTTTCGGCTCCCACCGGCTTCCGGGGCTGCTCGCCGCGTCCCGGCTGGTCGAGGCGCAGGACTCCTACGGGCGCCCGTTCGCCTTGGTCGTGGTCCCGTCCACCGAGCACTACACCGTGGTGCTCGAATGCAGCGCCGACGGCGCCTCGCTGGTCGATCAGGAGCAGATCGACACCTGGGTGGACCACTGGGGGCACTGGCTGGGCGCGCTGGCCTTCGAACCGGGTCTGGCCGCCGCGAGCGTGACCATCGAGACGGCCCCGGACCTCGGGTACCGCCTGCGGGAGGAGGTCACCGCCAACACCGATCCGAACGCCCCGGACATGGCCCGGGCGGCCCTGCAAGAGATCCTCCGGAACTACCCGGAGGGGAGCGCCCGGGTCTCCACCCGGATCGCCCTCACCTATTCGGCCGCGGCGCGCCCCGGGGTCAAGCGCCGCAGCCAGGACGAGATCGTTCGGGAGATCGGTACCCGCGTCGCCGGGCTGGCCTCCGAACTGGGCATGACCGGTGCCGGAGCCGCTCGCCCGATGACCGCCGGCCAGCTCGCCACGGCCGTGCGGATGGCCTACGATCCGGACGCGCAGTCGGCCCTGGAGGCCGCGGAGGGCCAGGAACCGCGTTGGGAGAATGCCGGGCCGGTCGCGGCGCAGGAATTCTGGGATCACTATGTGCACGACAGCGGCCATTCCATCACCTGGGGCATGGCGGAGGCGCCTCGCGGCGAGGTCCTCTCCAACGTGATGACCGGGCTGGTATCGCCGCACCGCGACATCGCCCGTAAACGCGTCACCTTCCTCTACCGTCCCTACGATCCGGCCGCCGCCACCACCATCGTGGAACGGGACCGCAAAGACGCGCGTTTCCGCCTCACCGGCGCCAACTCCGCCGCCCGGGACGAGATCGCCGTCGTCAACAGCGATCAGTCGGCCATCGAGGAGGCCAAGGGCGCGGGGCTGACCCGGTTCACCATGCTCGTCACCGCCACCGTCCGCTCGGCCCAGGAACTCGAGCTCGCCGCGGCCGCCGTCGACACGCTCGCGCCCCCCGCGCGCGTGCGGTTGCGCCGCATGTACGGCTCCCAGGCATCCGCGTTCACGGCGGCCCTGCCGCTGGGCCTCGTCCTTCCCGATCATCTTCAGGTGCCTTCAGTGGTAAGGGAGGCCCTGTGAACAGGCCGCTGGAACCGTTCTTCGACGCCGCGGACGCTGAAGCATCCGCCCTGGACGTCGGCGCCAAGGGCAAGCAGAAGAAAACGAAGGAGCCCGACAAAGCCGCGCGCATGCCCGGATACCGGGGTTTCGGCGGGCGCGGCGGCGGCCGGGTCTCCTACGTGGAGACGCCTCCGGAAGTGCGCGGAACCACCGTCCAGCTGTGCGGGCTGTGGCCGTTCGGGGCGGGGTCGGGGACGCCGATGGTGGGTGTGCCGCTCGGCCGGGAACTGACCTCCGGTGCCACACTGTGCTGCGATCCGATCTCCTGGTTCCAGCGCGCCAACCTGATCCACAACCCGTCCGTCCTGGTGCTGGGCAAACCCGGCCTGGGCAAGTCAACCCTGATCCGCCGGATGGTGGTGGGGATGGCCGGGTACGGCGTGTTCCCGATGGTGCTCGGCGACCTCAAGCCCGACTACGTCGACCTGATCCAGGCGATGGGCGGGCAGATCATCAAACTGGGCCGCGGGCTGGGTTCGCTGAACGTGCTCGACCCCGGCGCGACGGCCTCCGTGGCGGCCAGGCTTCCGGAGCAGGCCCGCGCCAAGCTGGTCGCCGACGCGCACGGCCGCCGGCTGAACATGGTCGCCGCGCTGATCACCATCCTGCGCTCGGCCCCCGTCGCCGACACCGAGCGCACCATTCTCAACGCCGCCCTGCGAGTGCTGGACGAACGCCACCCTGGCGTGCCCGTGCTCCCCGACCTCATCCGCGTGATCGACGAGGGACCGTACCGGCTCCGCTCGGTCACCCTGTCCCGCGGCGACGAGAAGCGCTACCGCAAGGCCGTCGACCCGTTGCACGCCTCGCTGCTCGGTCTGCTGGACGGCCCCATGGGAGACACGTTCGCGCACCCCACCACCACCGCGATCCAGTTGGACAACCCGGGCGGGGTCTGCATCGACATCAGCGGGATCGACGACGCCGACGCCGAACTCCAGGCCGCCGTCCTGCTGGCGTGCTGGTCGGACGGGTTCGGCGCGGTGGAGGCCGCCCACGCCCTGGCCGACGAGGGCCTGGCGCCCCAGCGGCACTTCTTCGTCGTCCTCGACGAGCTGTGGCGGGTGCTGCGGTCCGGACGCGGCCTGGTGGACCGGGTCGACGCCCTCACCCGCCTCAACCGGCAACGCGGCCTGGGGCAGGCGATGGTCACGCACACCATGGCCGACCTCCTGGCCTTGGCCGACCACGCCGACCAGCTCAAGGCCAAGGGCTTCGCCGAACGCGCCGGCATGGTGATCTGCGGCGGGCTGCCGCAGTCGGAGATGCCCATGGTGAACGAAGTGGTCCGGCTGTCGTCCACCGAGCAGAAGATGATCGTGGACTGGTCGTCGCCGCCCTCCTGGGATCCCAGCCTCAACCAGGACAGCGAGCCCCCCGGCCGCGGCAAGTTCCTCGTCAAGGTCGGCGGCCGCCCCGGCATCCCGTTCAAGGTGGAACTCACCTCCACCGAAGCGAACGTCAACGACACCAACAAGCGCTGGACCAACTCGACCACAAGAACGGCCTAGGTGTGCTGTTCCGGGCACGCGGACTGGGTGCTTGAACAGGTGAGGGCCTGCCGGGTTCGGTGTGAAATTGCGACATCTGCAGGAGGCCCTCGTGTCCCACCGCTGCCCGCTGAGCGGACCGTTACCGGCAGCTGGGCGCCGCGGGCATGCACGATCGCTCCAGCCGGCCGCCCCACCAACCGCGCCGCACCCGCCCGGGTTCGGCTGTCGGCCGACGACAACGCGGCGAGGTGCGTGCCTGGGCGGCGCGCAACAGAACGTCGATCCCTAAGGGACGACCCACTGAAGTGCCGCCACCGGCGGCCCGCCGATCGCCTCCACCCGCCTTCTCTCGGAGGGCGGACAAGGAGGGCCGCCCGGAAAAGGCGTCGGCTCCCGGGAAAGAGCCGGCCCCGCTGTCCGCGCGGGGCGGACGGCGGGGCCGGGGTCTGGGCTCGGTCCGGTGCCGGGCGGCACCGGTGGAGTCCGGATGGATCAGATCGCGACCTCGAGGGCGGCGACCTCGCCGGTCTTGGCGCTGACGGTGCTGTCGACGCTCACGCCGCCGGCGGCCAGGACGCGCACGGTCCAGTCGCCGTCGGCGGCGAAGAACCGGAACACTCCCTCGTCACCGGTGACGACCTCGGCGGTGAACTCGCCGGTCGAGTCGAGCAGGCGGGCATAGGCGCTGGACACCGGGGTGCCGTCACGGGTGACGGTGCCCTGGATGACGGCCTCGTTGGCCAGGTCGACGGTCGCCGGAAGGTGCGCCGTCTGCGCGGGCGCTGCGCAGCCCTGGGTCATGATTCCTCCATCTCCGTTTTCACGGTAAAGCTCGTCCGCCGGCCGGGCGGATGTCGTCTGGTCGTTCGGATGGCTCGCTCGGCCTGGCCGAGCCGTGTTACTTGGGTTCGCCGAGCTCGATCGGCACGCCCACCAGCGAGCCGTACTCGGTCCAGGAACCGTCGTAGTTCTTCACGTCCGGGAGGCCGAGCAGCTCGCGCAGCGCGAACCAGGTGTGCGAGGAGCGCTCACCGATCCGGCAGTAGGCGATGGTCGGCTTGTTCAGGTCGACGCCCGCCTCGGTGTAGAGCTCGCGCAGTTCCTCGTCGGACTTGAACGTGCCGTCGTCGTTGGCCGCCTTCGACCACGGGATGCTGCGCGCGGTCGGGACGTGACCGGCCCGCTGCGCCTGCTCCTGCGGCAGGTGCGCCGGGGCCAGCAGCTTGCCGCTGAACTCGTCGGGCGAGCGCACGTCGATGAGGTTGTCCTTGCCGATGGCGTCGACGACCTCGTCGCGGAAGGCGCGGATGGCCAGGTCCTGGTCCTTGGCCTTGTACTCGGTGCCGGGACGCTCGGGCACGTCGGTGACCAGCTCGCGGGAGTCCAGCTCCCACTTCTTGCGGCCGCCGTCGAGCAGCTGGACCTTGTTGTGGCCGTACAGCTTGAAGTACCAGTACGCGTAGGCGGCGAACCAGTTGTTGTTGCCGCCGTACAGGATCACCAGGTCGTCGTTGGCGATGCCCTTGGCCGACAGCAGCTGCTCGAAGCCGGTCCGGTCGACGAAGTCGCGGCGGACCGGGTCCTGCAGCTCGGTCTTCCAGTCGATCTTCACGGCGCCACGGATGTGGCCCTTGTCGTAGGCCGAGACGTCCTCGTCGACCTCGACGAGAACGAGGCCGGGATCGTCGAGGTGGGACTCGACCCATTCGGCGTCCACCAGGACGTCGGAGCGGCTCATGCGGGAACCTCCCTGTCGGAGCGGATCTTCTTGGTGATGCGGCGGATCAGCAGGTACATCTCGCAGCCGAGGCAGAACCCGAACACCGCGTTCAGGAACGCCGCCCCCAGCGCGAAGGCGGTGGCACCGATGCCGAGCCAGGTCAGTTCCAAGGCGTAACCGACCGTGCCGACCAGGGCGAATCCGAAGCCGACCCCCTGGGCGACCCGCGGCGGGGCCGCGTCCTCCAGTTCCCCGGACGGACCGAGGCGGGGGCGGATGAGGGCCTGGTAGATCAGCCCGTACGGTGCGTACCGGACGCCGCAGACGGTCGCGATCGCGAAAACCGCGGCCTGTACGGCGAGCAGTACCCAGCTTCCCGTCACCAGGACCGCGATGAGGACCACCGTCGTGATGGCCGCGGCCCAACGCTGCCCACGCGGATCAACCTGCATCGGGGTGCTCCTGGCGGAGGGAGTCTGTGCGTACGAGCTGAATCGTCGGAATGCTCGGGAACGGCTACCCGTCAGAACGGGTCAGGCGGCTCGGCGCCTTCAGGCCGGGCGACAGAGCGCGGCGGACACGCGGCAGAAATCGACCGCGCGTCGCTTCGTGAGCAGCTGCTCTGTCCGGTAACGCACGGTCCGATGGTAAGCCGACTTCCGTGGCGCTGTCACATCTGTCTCGCCTTTCGAGACAGTGACATTACCTTTCGCGCAGGTCAGCGGGGTCCGGATCATTGGATGACCATGCCCAGAGCCGCGATGACGTCGGCCTTGCGGGGCTGTCCGGCGGCCCGGCGGACGATCCGCCCCCGCGCGTCCAAGATCAGGACGGTCGGAGTCCGCAGCACGTCCAGCCTGCGGACCAGATCGAGCCGGGACTCGGCGTCGATCTCCACGTGCGCCACGCCGTCGATCATCCCGGCGATCTCGCCGAGGATCTTGCGCGTCGCCCGGCAGGGGGCGCAGAACGCGGTGGAGAACTGCACCAGGGTGGCGCGTTCGCCGAGGTCGGCCCCCAGATCGGCCGCCTCGAGCCCGCCGCCGTCGTCCGCCGCACCGGTCACGCCGGCACTCCCCTTCCGGTGTACGCGCAGCCTGCCGTCGAGTCGCCGCCGGACGAGACCGAACACGGTGGCGACCGCGATGACCACGACCGCGACGAGTGTGCCTTCCACGCCTCGATGCAACCATGCCCGGCCGCCGACTCTTCCCAGCACGCGCCTTGTAGATCTTGTCTGCCGCGAGCGGCGTCCACGTGCGTGCCAGAGCGTCGCGCGAACAGCCCTAGGCGGGGATGCTGAGGATCGGCTGGCCGTCGAGGGTGACGACTTCGAAGGAGTAGAGCTGCTCGCGCTGGAACATGGTGGAGCTCTCGTAGACGCCGTAGCCCTTCCGGTACGCCACGTACCAGCTCCCGAGCATGTCCTTCTGCCCGTTCCGCGCCACCGCGTACCAGCGGCAATGCCCTCCGAACGGCGCGCCCGCCAGTTGCAGCTCGACCTTCGTGCCCCACTTTTTCTTGTAGAGGACCAGCACGGCCTTCACCTGGTTGGACGCGTTGGCGGCGTTGAGCCGTTCGCCTCCGGGCTCGGCGGGGACCGGTGGTGAGGCCGGAGTGGCGGTGGGACGCGCGACCGGCCGGCCGTCCCGGGCCAGCTCGGTCACCAGGCCGCCGGCGAGCGCCCCGGCCAGCAGGAGCGCGCACGCGGCGAGGGCGGCCGGCGTCCACCACAGCCGTCCGGTGCCGGACCTGCCGCCGCCCGCGAGCCGTCCGAGCAGCCCGCGGACGCCGCGCCGCCGTTCCACCGCCCGCGCGAGCAGGGAGTCGAGCAGTTCCGGAGGCGGCCCCGCCACCTGCGTGAGCTGCGCCTGGTTCACCCGTCCCAGCAGGGCGGGCAGGCCCGCGAGCCCGGCCAGCTCGTCCCGGCACGCCGGGCAGCCGTCCAGGTGGGCCTCCAGCCTGGCGCGATCGGCGGGGTCGATCGCGCCGACGACGTAAACGCCCAGCGAGGCGCGCACCTCCGCGCAGTCGTTCACGGGGCCAACCCCCGCTCTTCCAATGCGAGCTTGAGCGCCCGAAGGGCGTAATAGGTGCGGGACTTCACGGTGCCGGGTGGAACGCCGAGCGTTTTGGCCGCCTCCGCCACCGATCGTCCCTGGTAGTAGGTCTCGACCAGCACGGCCCGGTGCTGCGGGCTGAGGTCGGCCAGCGCCTCGGCGACGGTCCAGGACTCCAGGGCCCGGTCGATGTCGTCCGGCCCGGCCTCGGTCATCACCAGATGCTCGTCGATGCCGGTCTCGGGCGGCCGGGCGCGGCGGGCCCGGTGCGCGTCCACCACCAGGTTGCGCGCCACCGTGAACAGCCAGGGCCGGACGGGGCGCCCGTCGAGCGCCTCGGGATGCCGCCAGGCACGCAGCAGCGTCTCCTGGACGACATCCTCGGCCTGAGGACGATCGCCGCCGGTCAGGCGCAGGACGTAGCCGAGGAGAGGACCGCCGTGCTCGTTGTAGAGAGCGCGCAGCAACCCTTCATCCGCGGTCGGACCCACACCGTTCACACGTACGCGCGCCCCGTCCGGTTCACACGGTTTTCCAGATCTTCTTCAGACCGGACGCCTGCCGGCGGGCTCCCGGGCGAAGATCGTCCAGGTGACGAGGGCCAGGGCCAGCACCCCCGCCCACACGCGGTGCGCCTCCTCCCACCGGTCGTGCTCGGTCGGGACCACCAGCGCCAGGTCGGCGGGGAGCACGGCGGCCGCGACGGCCAACGCGAGCACCGCGCCGCCCGCCGCGAGGCCCGGCGAGGTGGCCCCGGTGAACCGCACCGTCCCCGCCGCCACTCCGAGGGCCACGGCGAACAATGCCGCCGCCTCCACCGTCGCGGCGCCGAAGGGGATCTCCGCGCCGTCCGGCCCCGCCCCCGCGCGGGCCAGTGCGCACGCCGCCGCCCACCACGCCGCGACCGGCGGCAGGACGAGCGCGAGCCGCAGGCCCTGCCGCGGCAGCCGCCGGACGGGCAGCACCTCGGTGGTGGACCGGGCGGGGTCGTCCAGGACGAACGCCGCCCCCAGCGCCCCGGCGAGGGCCGCCATCCGCAGCAGGTAGAGCGCGAAATCCACGTCGGGGTCGAGCGAAAGGGCGATCGGCACCGACAACAGCAGCAGGCCGAGGGCGCCTCCGCCCGCCAGCGCCGTCCACGGCAGCGTTCTTGTCACTGGGCGCAGCAGCGCCCAGGCCGTTCCTCGCGTCATCCGCAGTTCCATTCGCGGTCGGCGGCCGTCTCCGCCGGGGCGGTCACCCCGAGCAGGGCGGCCGCCCGGTCGGTGGTGGTGCCCTTCCGGACGAGCTCGGCCCAGGACGCCTTGACCCGTCCCGCAACCTCGGCGTCCGGCCGGGCGAGCAGGGCCTTGACGACGGCGTACTCGCGGTCCCGCACCGACAGCAGATTCACCGGCGCCCAGATCGTGCCACCGCCCCCGCCCATCTGGGACTGGACCTCCCGGTACCGCGCCTCGCCGTCCGGGATGCCCTTGATCGCCAGCCAGAAGGTGAGGATGCCGCGCGCGTCGCAGAAGACGCCGTCGTGGCTTTCGGAGCCCACCACGAACCCCCGGGCGACGCTCGCGGAGAGTTCCAGCCGCCGCTCGCCGTCCCAGGCGGTGCCGACGGTCACCTCGCCGCCGGGCGCCGGGGGCGGCTCGTCCATGCCGGAGGGGCCCTTGAGCGCGTTCACCCGCTGCCGCACGGTGAGCGGCCGCGTCGCGGCGGCCGGCCCGGCCAGCGCGCGCACGCCGTCCGCGACCTTCCGCCACTCGCCGATCCAGGGCTTGAAGTCGCCGAACGCGCAGTACGTCGTGAGGCCGTGCCGCGTGCAGTCCTGCACGGCGGCGGGCTCCCGGGTGGCGCGCTCCCGCGCGGCGACCAGCTCGTCGGACGGCCCCGCGCCCTGCATCACCCCGGCCGCGACGGTGCCGGCCAGCGCACCGGCCGCCGCGACGTGAAGGGCCGCCCTACGCGCGCCCGCCGCCCAGACGGCGGCCAGGGCCGCCAGGGCCGCGGCCGCGACGAGGTACAGCGCATGCCAGCCCGCGGCCCTGCCCAGCAGATCGGACGGCAGCGGCCGCACCCCCTCGTCGGCCACCAGGGGCGCCAGCCACCGCCACGGCCCTCCGCGCCCGACGAACACGAACGTGAGCGCCAGGACCACGACCACCGCCAGCGGCCCCACGAGCACCGACGGGACCAGCCGCGCCAGCAGCACCCCCACCGCACCGAGGAACAGCACGATCAGCGGCCCGGTCGCCAGCTCCGCGAACGAAGCCTGCCCGACGGCCCCGGCCCGGGCCGCCTCCAGCGCGAACCCCCCGGCCACGATCACCGAGGCGACCAGCACCAGCGACACCACCGACAGCGCGTGCGCGGCCGTCCGCCACCACGGCGGCAGGAGCAGCACCCCGAAGTGCGTCTCGGTCCCGTGCCGGCGCGAGCGCAGCACCGCCGCGTTCACCGCCAGCAGGCCCGCCAGCCCGATCAGCAACGGCCCGAGCTGCGACTCGCGGTCCACCTCGTGCAGGACGGGATACGACTCGGAGCCCCCACCCGGCCACAGCAGCAGCACCATGTACCCGACCACGGCGAGAACCACCAGCGGGTGCAGGAGCAACCGCCGCGCCTCGATCCGCGCCAGCGCCATCATCGCCCGCACCGGCGCCCCGGTCTCCGGCGCCGCCTCCACCGGCCTCTCCAAAACCGTCATGCCTCCTCCTCGTGGGGGGACGATCCACCGTGGAGGGACGACCCCCCACACCCCCCGGCAAGAACAGCGCTCAAGCCCTCGCTTCGCTCGGTCATGCCGCTACGCCCTTCTCGTCGAGGGCCAGCAGGTAGCCGTCCTCCAGCGTCGGTTCGACCAGGCGGGCTCCCGTGGGCGGGTCGCCGACGTTGCGGAACTCGCCCGCACCGGTCAGCCACCCGGCCAGCGCGCCGGACGATCGCTCCGCGCTCGCCCATACCCGGCCGCCCGCCAGCGCCGCCAGCTTCTGCGGCGTGCCGTCGAACCGCACCCGCCCCCGGTCCATGACGATCACCCGGCGGCACAGCATCGCCACGTCCTCGGTCTGGTGCGTGGACAGCAGCACGGTCCGGCCCGCGCCCGCCTCGGCGATCAGCTCCCGGAACCGCATCCGCTGCTCGGGGTCCAGGCCCACGGTCGGCTCGTCCAGCACCAGGAACCCCGGATCGCCGACCAGCGCCGCCGCCAGCGCCACCCGCTGCCGCATGCCGCCCGACAGCGCCCGGATCCGCTTGCCGCGCACCTCGGCCAGCCCGACGCCGTCCAGGACGCGCCGCACCTCCGCGTGCCGGGCCCGGCGATCGGTCATCTCCTTGAGGATCGCCACGTAGTCGACGAACTCGAACGCCGTGAATCCAGGGTGCAAACCGGGGTTCTGCGGCAGGTAGCCCAGCACCCGGCGCGCCTCGGTACGGCCCCGCACGGTGCCCGGGTCATGTCCCAGCACCCGCAGCGAACCCCGGTCCGGGGGCGTCGCGGTCGCCAGGATCCGCAGCAGGGTGGTCTTGCCCGCGCCGTTGGGACCCAGCAGCCCCACCACGCCCCGGTCGAGGTCGAGCGACACGTCGTCGACCGCGCGCGTACCGCGATAGGACAGGGTCAGGCCGGTCGCCGAGACGACCGGCTCAGGGGTACTCATGACAGCCTCCTGGCCGCGAATCGGAAGGAAGGGTTGAGATCGAGGCGACGGACGCGGTCGAAGCGGTCGCGCACGACCACCAGCAGCACGCCGGCCGCCAGCGCCGCCAGCGTCCCGGCGGCCCGGCCCGCAGGGGTGAACGGGAACAGCACGTCCTCGACGAGCAGCTTGTTGAGCACCAGCGCCGCCATCCAGCCGCCGCCGACCAGCGCGGGCGCCGCGACCGGCCCCAGCCACGGCATCAGCGCCAGCCCCAACGCGGTCAGCGCCAGCGCCGGCAGCAGCCAGCCCGCCGTGACCACCGCGAACGACGGCACCGCCAGGCTCACCGCCAGCGCGACCGGCAACGTGGTCGCCAGCACCGCCACCGCCCGCAGCATCAGCAGCCGGAATGTGTGCAGCGGCGCCACAACCGCCATCTCGTACGTCGGATCCAGCCCGGGCCCGAACGACAGCGTCACGCCCGCCAGCGGCAGCAACGGCGCCGTCGCCAGCAGCAGCAGCGGCGTCGCCGTCCGTCCCACCAGCGCCGACAGCGCCAGGACGATGACCACCGCCAGCACCCACGACCCGCGCAGCACGGGCGTGGCGGCCAGCAGCCGCGCAGTGTGGTCCGGAACCCCGACCCGGAGCAGCAGCGACTCCACCGGGCCGGGGCGCGGCGCGTCCATCTCGTCCTGGATCCGGTCCCAGCCCGCCTCCAGGTCCGCCGGTTCGAACGCCGCCCCGAGCCCGGCACGGCACTCGCCGCACGCCATCAGGTGCCGATCCGCGGACCACAGCCGGGGCGGCTCCAGCCCGCCCGCCGCGTACGCCCGCAGATCCTCCTCGGGCAGATGCCACGTCATGCCAACTCCTGCCGCAGTATCTTGCGGGCCCGCATCGCCCGCGTCTTGACGGTGCCGGCGGGCACGCCGAGCAGCGCGGCGGCCTCCTTGGTGGTCAGCCCGTCGATCACGGTCGCCTGGATGACCGCGCGCAACTCGGGCGACAGCCGGGCCAGCGAACCGGCCAGATCACCGTGCTCGACGCGCGCCAGCACGTGCTCCTCGGCCGACCGCTCGTCCCGATGCCGCAACCGCGCCAGGGCCTGCCGCAGCCGCCCGCGCGCCCCGTCACCGCGCAACGCGTCGATCAGCCGCCGCGAGCCGATCCGCCACAGCCACCCGGCGACATCGCCGTCGTGCCGGTAGCGGGCGGTGCCGCGCCACACCGCCAGGAAGGTCTCCTGGACGACGTCGTCGACGATCGCGGGGTCGGCGCACCGCCCGCGCAGCCGGGCCACCAGCCAGGGCGCGTACCGGCGGTACAGCTCCTCGAAAGCCCGCCGATCACCATCGGCGGCGGCCCGCACCAGCGCGCCGTCGTCTACCTCGCTCACACCCCCTCATCGGAACGCGAGCCCGTTCCGGTTCACGGGGGCGGCGGTCAGGTGCCGCGCAGGTTGCTCATGCGCAGATCGTTCGCGGTCGCGGACACGCGCAGCCCCTCGGGGGTGGGCCGGATCTCGTTGATCTTCGAGCCGACGGGCAGGTTGGTGAGGGGCACCGTCCAGGTGAGCCGGCTCCGCAGGGCGCTGAGCGGGATCTGCCCGGAGTTCGCCGACACCGGAGTGATCGCGATGCCCTTGCCGGTCGCCTTCACCGACACCACCGCGTTGCCCGACACCGGAAAGCCCAGGACCTGCCCGGACAGGTCCACCTGCAGGTCGTCGCCCTTGGGCCCGATCTTGCGCACCTCCTTGGGGGCGCGCTGCTGGAGCACCTCGTACGGAACCACCACGGAGGCCGTCGCGGTCCGGACGGTGACGTTGTTGACGTTGCCCGACATGACATCGCCCAGCGGGGCGCCGATCCCCCGCATCTCGACCTTCACGTCCCGGAGGGTCACCCCGGCCTGGGTCCAGTCGGCGATCGTCACGTCGATCTGGTCGTACTCACCGCCGACCGCCTGGGTCAGGAACGGGAAACCGTGGATCTTCACCTCGGGCTGCTGCCGCAGGTTGTACTGCGTCGCCACCTGGCGGCCGATCTCGTCCTGGGCGAACCGGACGCCGAGCCGGTCCGCGGCCACGACACCGCCGATCACCAGGACCAGCAAAACGACCAGTACCTTCCGCATGGCTCTCCTCGAGGTGACGGCGCGGACGGCCACACCCTAGACGCTCACTTCAAAGAATTGGATAAATCGTGTGATCTCAGCCACCCGCGAACGGCGGCAGCACCTCGACCACGCCACCCTCCGGCAAGTCGATGGCCTCGTGTGGCCGCGTCCCGACGGGGGCGCCGTCGACAAGGAACGAACTGCGCGCGACGACCTGGCCGAAATCCGCGCCCCGCCCGTCCAGGAGGGCCGCCCGGGCCAGCGCGTCGGCCAGGGTCGCCGCGTCGTACGGCTCCTCATCGACCCCCGCGGCGGCCTTCGCGGCCGCCCAGTATCTGATCGTTCCCTTGGCCATAACCCCAGAGTCTCATCTTCGTGGCCGCCAGGATGCCCCCATTGCCCCGAACCGCACCTCGGATATGCTCTCCGAAGAGGGATCCGGGCGATGGGGCCAGGGAGTTCATCCGAAGACCCAGCACCACGTCGCGAGCCGTCGGCCTGGCCGGGCTCGACGATGGACCGCCTGGGTCCTACGTCTTTTTTCAGGCGAGGAGGCGGCACTTGAGCAGCTTGCTCCTGCTGACCAACGCTTTGGAACCTTCCGACGAGGTCCTGCCCGCGCTGGGCCTCCTGCTGCACTCGGTACGGGTGGCACCGGCCGAGGCGTCCGCGCTGATCGACGCGCCACCGGCCGACGTCGTCCTCGTCGACGCCCGCCGCGAGCTGGTCCAGTCCAAGAGCCTGTGCCGTCTGCTGCGCACCACCGGCCTGGACTGCCCCCTCCTGGGCATCGTCACCGAAGGCGGCCTGGCCGCCCTCAGCCCCGAATGGGGCCTGGACGACGTACTGCTCCAGACCGCGGGCCCCGCCGAGGTCGAAGCCAGGCTCCGCCTCGCCGTCGGCCGCGCCGCCGCCGTCGCCGAAGCCGACGACGTCCCCGGAGAGATCCGCAGCGGCGAACTCACCATCGACGAGGCCACCTACACCGCCCGCCTGCGCGGCCGCGTCCTCGACCTCACCTTCAAGGAGTTCGAACTCCTCAAATACCTGGCCCAGCACCCCGGCCGGGTCTTCACCCGCGCCCAGCTCCTCCAGGAGGTCTGGGGCTACGACTACTTCGGCGGCACCCGCACCGTGGACGTCCACGTCCGGCGCCTCCGCGCCAAGCTGGGCGCCGAATACGAGTCCCTCATCGGCACGGTCCGCAACGTCGGCTACCGCTTCGTCCCAGACCACCGCCCAGGCGGCCAAGAAGAACCCACCGCCGTCCCGTCCTAGTGGGAACGACGCCCCCTGCACCGCGAAATCCACCGCTCTTGCCTGCGGAACGTCGCCTCACGAAATAAAGCCCCCGACCTGGGCCACCAGGTCGAGGGCTCGTCGAGTGCGTGCAGTCAGGCCGAGTCGCGTTCGCTCGCCCTGATCCGGCGCGCGAGCACACGCCAATCGGCAGCATCGAGAATCAACTTGGGGCCGTCCGGGTCCTTAGAATCCCGGACAGCGATCGCAGGTGCGATGTTCGCGACCTCAACGCAATCGCCACCCTGCCCAGTGCTGTGACTGCTCTTGCGCCACCGAACGGCCGACAGATCCGGGTTGCTCACGTGTAGTCCTCCAGGATCTTCCTGATCAATGCGAGAGACTCATCGTTACGCAGCGCCTCTCCCATCACCAGGTCAAAGCGTACTCTGAACTCCGCCACCGTGGCTCCGTCCTCAATCACCTGGCTGATCTCGGGACCCTCGTGATAGGCGACGTCTACGCCTCCGACGAGGGTCAGCACGGTAAAGGAGCCGTCGAGCCCGGCATAAGTCACCGAGCTGAACGGCAGCACGCGGATCTCCGTCCGGGGGTCCGAGGTGGCCACCACGATCAACCGCTCGAGCTGATCCCTCATGACGGCCGCGCCGCCTACGGGCCGTCGTAGCGCGGCCTCGTCAAGGACGAACCACTTGCGCGGATTCTTGTTGCAAGCGAGGTGCTCTTGTCGCTCCATGCGAGTCGCAACGTGTCCCTCCACCTCATCCAGTGGTTGCCCTGTTATCAGGGTCGCCCGCGCGTAGGCGGGTGTTTGAAGGAGTCCGGACACCACCTGAGGGTCGAACTTGCGAATAGCCCCTGCCTCGGCTTCCAACTCCGTGTACTTGTCGAATCCGGGCGGTGCGGCGAGATTCTTGCCCTCGCGCTTGATCTCTCGCCACATGGTCCAGAAGGTACGTCCCGGGCCGGTGTTGAAAAAGACATCGAGGTCGTCAGCCGTGGCCTCGGACGGTGGTTTCTGGGCGGTTTCCAGCTTCTCGATCCATCCGGGCCGACACCCGAGCGCCTCGGCAAGCTGGGGCCGCGACAACCCCGCCGCTTCGCGATGGGCGCGAAGCACCGCGCCGAAGCTCCGGAGCAAAGGATCTCGCGTGTAACCGCCGTCGTCCTGGGCCATGGGGGTGTCCCTGCCGATGTGGGGTGCCATCTGGGGTGTGCTGGGGCTATAGCTGAGCGTAGCCAAACGCGTGAGTCTGGTCACAACATTTCTCCACGCAGGCCGAACATGAAGGTTCTCTGTCATGGACACGCGTACACATCCAGATGATCAAGCCCTCGCGCGTCTTCGCGAGGAATTCACCGGTCACCGGATATTTCGGGCGATCCGTTCTGACGGTCTGCTCGGCGAGTGGGTCGCCTCGCTGCACGACCCGCGCGCGGGAGTCGACCCGACCGTCATGTGGCCCACGGCCGAGGAACTGCGCGCCGCGCTGCTCAAGGAAGCCGAACGGGCCAAGGGCAAGCGGGATGGGTTCCGATGAGCTTCGGCAGGGGACGGCATGCGGCAACTGTCGACAAGCCCCAGCCGCACAACGACCGGCGCGAGCACCTGGCCAAGCTTTGGGCAGGGGTCAACGCGCACCCCGGCATTGGGGGCCGGCTCGTCGAGCGGCGTGGCGTGGTGCGGCTGTACGTCGTCCGTGACGGGTCACCGCACCGGAAGGTCGACGTCGGGTGCGACTTCCGCAGGGGCGGGTGGTGGTTCGTGTGGCTGACAGACGGTCGAATGATCGCGCAGGTCGGGGACGTCACGGGCACAGCCGATGTGATCGCGCACGAGTTGGGCGAGGTGAGCCGGTGAGCGTCCTCAGCGCCCTGGACGAAACCGGGGCGATCGGACAGCGCATTCATGAACATGTGGCCGTCGGGAGACAAGGGATCGCCCGGAGGTCACGCCTTGACAGTCCCTCTCAGGAAAGGATTCGGACATGGCCAAGCACGGTAGCGAGGACAGTGACGGCAAGACCCCGACCGATGGCAGTTCCCCTCAAGGCGGACGGCGCGGCTCAGGCGACTCCACCAAGGACAACAAGGACGACGGTAAGTCGAGCAAATGAGCGACCGCGACCCTACGCCCGGTGAAATCGCCGCCTATATCGAGCGTCTGACCCGGCGCTTGTCCCTTGACGGCGCACTCACCGGGGCCCGTTGGCGGGAAGCGCTCAGCGATGTTCCCCGGCATCTGTTCGTGCCAGATGTCGCCTGGGCTTCCCCTGGTGGCTCAGAACCGCCGTACCTGGTGAACCGCAAGGCCAGTCCGGCCGCCTGGTGGGATGCCGTCTACAGCGACACGGTTCTGATCACCCAGTACGACGACGGGGCGAGCGATCTTGCCTCCGGTGGGAAGAGGCCCACCTCTTCCAACTCCGCTCCGAGTCTGGTGGTCGAGTTCCTGGAATCCCTGTCGGTGCAGGACGGTAACCGGGTTCTGGAAGTCGGGACCGGGACCGGTTGGACCGCTGGTCTTCTGTCGTCCCGGCTCGGGCCGGACAACGTCGCCACCATTGAGATCGACCGGACTCTCGCCGCTCAGGCCGCTGAGAACCTCAAGGCAGCCGGGTACGTCCCGCATCTGGTCGTCGGAGACGGCGAGACCGGACTACCGGACGCGGCCCCGTATGACCGGGTGCACATCACGTGCTCGGTCACCCGCATTCCTTACGCATGGGTGGAACAGACCCGCCCGGGCGGCATCATCGTCGTCCCGTGCATCAACGAGTTCAGCGACGGAGACGGGCACCTCACCCGGCTGGAAGTCTCCGGCGACGGGACCGCGACCGGCCGGTTCCCGCACGCCGCAAGCTTCATGATGCTTCGTCGCCAGCGGTACGACCCGCGCCCTCTGGGGTCGTACCTCCACCATGAAGACGACGCGGACAGGACGCGGACCACGATCGACCCCCGCACGATCGGTCAAGCCGGGTACGGGGCGGAACTGGGCATCGGCGCAAAGGTGCCTGGCTGCCAGGCCCGTCTCCGGGAGGCCGACGACGGCTCGGGCGAGGCGACGTACTGGCTGATCGAAACCGACCGGGGACGCGGCGCCGGTTCGTGGGCCGTGGTCGAATACGTGCCCGGACACGACACCTACGCCGTGGACCAGTACGGCGCCCGCCGGTTGTGGGACGAGGTGACCGGTGCCTACCAGTGGTGGCGAGACGCAGGTGAGCCTGGACGCGACCGCTACGGCGTGACCGTCACGCCGCAGGGTCAACACATTTGGCTCGATTCGGCCGACAACGTCATCGGTCCGCAAACTCGGTAAACATTCCCGCTTGGAGGGCAACCCCCTCGCGGAGGTCATCGGGTGCGGAGGGCCTCGAGCCGGTGGTGCAGTGCGGTGCGGGCGGATTCGGGGGTGTGTCGTCCTAGTAGTAATTGGATGTTCAGCCCGTCGGTGAGGGTGATCAGTGCTTCGGCTTCCTGGACGGGGTCGAGGTCTGGGCGGGCGTGGCCGTGGGTTTGTGCGGCGCCGATGAGCAGGGCGATGAGGTCGGCCAGGCCGGTGTATTGGTTGCGTTGGACGGTGGCCAGGGCCGGATCGATGGCGGCCTGGGCGGTGAAGGCCAGCCAGACCCTGGTTTCGGCTTGGCTCGGAGGGTCGAGTGCCAGGGTCGCGGCGAGGGTGTGCTCCAGCGTCGTCATTGCCGCCGCGGGGTCGGCGGTGTCGGGGATCTGCGCCTGGACGCGTTCGGTGATGCGCTGGTTCATGTACTCCATCACGAAGGCGACCATCTGCTCCTTGGTGGAGAAGCAGCGCTGCACGGCCCCCATGGACACCCCGGCCCGTTGCGCGGCGTCGCGCAGGGTGGCGCCTTCCATGCCGCGCTCGCTGATGAGGTCGAAGACCGCCTGCGCGATCTGGCGGCGCCGGCTGTCGTGATCCACCTGTCTGGGCACAGCCCGAGTCTAAGTGATGCGCTTGCATCGAAACGATGCTACGTTCCGATGCAAGCGCATCGGAACGGTCGGTGCGCATCGGAGGACGGAGACATCCGCATGGCGCAACGACGAACGGGCTCGGGCGGGCAGAGCGCCCGCTGGATCCTGGGCACACTGCTTCTGGTCCAGGGCTTCGGGTCGGCCATCACCCAGTCGCTGTGGGACACCAGCTTCGGCGTGGCCGCCCTGCTGCGCGCCGCCGGTCTGCCGCAGTGGACCGACCTGCTGCTCGGCACCACCGGGACCGTGCTGCTCATCTGGGCGCTGGCCTGGCACCACGCAGGCGGGCGGGAGCGGGCCCATGGTTGAGCCGGGACACGACACCGCCCACAACGGCACTGCGCACACCAAGGCGCCGCGCCGACCCGAGCGCCGGCGGCTGCTGCGGGCGGCCGTCGCGCTGGCCGGGACCGGTGGCGCGAGCGCACTCGTCGCCACCGCCGCCAGCGGCCCGGCCACGGCTCGTCCCGCCGACCGCGGCAGGCAACCGACCTTCGTGATCGTTCACGGCGCCAACGGCAACGCCTACTCCTTCGCTCCGCTGGTGGCCGCACTGGCCGAGGCGGGCCATCGCGCGCTGGCGGTGGATCTGCCCGGCCACGGCCCGGCCGGCAACTTCCCGCGCTCCTACCAGGCACCCCAAGACCTGGCCGCCTTCGCCGCCGCCCCCTCACCGATACTGGGCAAGACCTCGCTGGACGACAACGTCCGGCACGTGGTCGGCACCGTGCGCCGCGTCGCCCGCAACGGGCCGGTCGTCCTGGTCGGCCACAGCATGGGCGGCGCCACCATCACCCGCGTGGCCGACCACGTACCCGACCTGATCGAACGGCTGGTGTACCTGTCGGCGTTCTGCTGCGTCCGGCTCCGCAGCGTCCTGGACTGCTACCTCACCCCGCAGGCCGCCACCACGCTGCTGCCGCTGATCCCCGCCGTGCCCACCCCCGAGCACCTGGGCGTCGGCCGCACCAACTGGCGCTCGGCCGACGGCAAGTTCATCGCCGCCGCCAAGGCCGCCCTGGCCGCCGGCTACAGCGACGCGGCCTTCCTCGCGGCGCTCAACACCTTCGAACCCGACGAAGCGGCCGCCGTCTCCACCGACGACGCCCGCGGGAACCCCGCGACCTGGGGCCGCGTCCCGCGCACCTACGTCCGCTACACCCGCGACCGGGCCATCCCCCTGCCCCTCCAGGACCGCATGATCGCCGAAGCGGACGCGGCCACCCCGCGCAACCGGTTCACCACCCGCTCAGTGCCCGCGCCTCACCTCGGCCCCGAGAACCCTCGCGACCTCGCCGCGGTCCTCAGCGAAAGTCTCTAGGGGCCCGCAGAACCGGCTCTTCACCGAGGCCTCCCAGGTAATTCGGTCCTCGCTCCGCTCGGGCTGCACTCACTGGGGCTCCCGCCCCAGCCCCAAGGCAGAAGACAAGCCCTCAAGAACCGCTAGAAGGCCACCTGGTCACTCGGGTCTTGCCCCTGGGAGCCACGTACGGTCACCGACCGCGCCCAGGCCCATGACGTATTTCGGCCCTACGCCTTACCCTGGGAATGCGACGTCCTCAGGAAGGTGCAGGGCCTATGAACGACCGTACACCTGATCCCGCCGACCCGGACCTGTCTGTCGGGCAGCGCGTCCAGTATTACCGGGAGAAGCGCGGAATGTCCCGCGAGGTCCTCGGCGGCCTCGTCGGCAAGAGCACCCGGTGGGTCAAGGCGGTTGAGCGCGGAGAGATCGGCGAGCCGAAACTCCCGATGCTGCTGAGCATTGCCGCGGCCCTCAAGTTGTCCGACGTCGCGCGCCTCACCGGCAGCCGGTCGTTGCCCACGGAGATGTTCCGCAGCCCTGGTCACCCTGCGCTCGCCGGCGTCCGCGACGCGATCAACTCGGTCACCGGGTCGATGACCGGGCCTCCCTCCCCCCTGGATCATCTCCAGGCCCGCCTCGACGCGGCGTGGCGCGCGCGGCACGCCTCCCCCGACCATCGCACCGTCCTGGGCTCGCTGCTGCCCGAGCTGATCCGGGACGCCAAACACGCCGCCCGCGCCTACGAGGGTGCCGAGCGACGCCGAGCCCTGTCCCTACTCGCGCAGATCTATAACCTTGCCCAGTTCTTCGTCGCCTATCAGCCGTCAGCGGACCTGCTGTGGCGCGTGGTCGAGCGGTCCATCATGGCGGCCGAAGAGTCGGAGGACCCCCGCGCGTTCGCCGGCGCGGTTTGGCTTGCCACGCAGGCGCATCGGGACGTGAACGACTTCGCCGCGGCCGAGGCCGTGAACCTCGAAGGAATCGACCTCGTGGCCCCGCACGTCGAGCAGGCCGGGACAAGGCTGCGGGCGCTGTGGGGGGCGCTGCACCACGAGCTGGCGTACACAGCCGCGCGGGCGGGGGAGAAGGGCACTGCGTGGCGATGGTGGGACAAGGCCGACAAGATCGCCCAGCAGTTGCCGACCGCCTACTACGAGCCGATGACGTCGTTCTCCCGGGTCATCATGGGCGCTCACGCCGTCACAGTTGCGGTCGAACTGCGACAGGGCGGCGAGGCACGCAAACAGGCGAAGCGGGCAGCAACCGCGGCGATCCCGTCGCAACCCCGCAGGGGCCGTCACCTGATCGAGGTTGCTCGCGCGTGGCAGTTGGCCGGTGACGAGGCCGCGACGCTCGGGACGTTGGACGACGCCTACAAGGCCGCGCCGGAGACGATCCGCTACAACAGCTATGCCCACCGCATGACCCGGGAGATCGCGCAAGGCAAGGGCGCGCTCCGTCGCCCGGCGCGGGAGCTGGCGGACAGGATCGGTCTGTTGGTGTAGGGGACAGGAATCCTGTCCCTTCGCTGTTGCAGGTGGGGCGAGTCTTGGCGTGTGACGCAGACAACATCGGCCGGCGCCGTGGAGGCCAGGCGCGCGCTCGCCCGTGAGTTCCCCAACTGGTCGATCATCCACGCGCGCGACACGGGCCGCTGGTGGGCACTGCGGCGCCCGGACGTGGAGCCGGGGTGGCGAGGCAACGACGTCACGGAGATCATCGCGGACGCTCCTGAGCAGCTGCGCGCGAAGCTGCGGGAGATCGACTCCCCCGAGCCGTCGCCCGCGGAGCCGTGTGCCTGTGTGGCCCAGATCGGCGCCGGCGCCTGTCTCGGCCGCTGCACCCAGCCCGACCCCGACGAGACCGGCGTCGGGAGCGGCACATGAGCGACGCCGAACTCCTAGAGGCCCTCGGCCTGGCGCTCGTCGGCGAGGGTTGGTGTGTCGTTCCCTTGCATGACGACGGTCCCGTGCGGCTGCGGGTCTTCCACCCGTCCATGCCGGGCTTCGGCGAGACCGTGCGTGTGATGTCCCATCGGTCGGGGCCGTGGTTCCGCTCGTCCACGCTCGAGCTCATGGCCTGGTGCGACGACATTCCGCGCGCCGTCGCCTACGTCGAGCGGGAGTTGGGCGCGCTCGTGCGGGGGCGAGCGCCCGTGTAGACGGCCCGCGGCCCGCAGGTTGTGGCGCGCACCTGCGGGCCGCGGGTGACCAACGTCGTATGGCCGTTCTTCCCTCCCCGTGGACTCATCGGGCGGCCGTGCGTCGATCGCGTGGCGGGTCGCGGGGTGCACTGCCCCCTCAGCGCCGCGACCCGCCACGCCCGTACGACCCGGCCGACACCCGACTGTGCCCTGGACGGGCCACCACACCGGAAGGAGGCTCCCAACAGCTCCACCCCCATTCACCGTTCACGAACGGAGAAAGAGCATGACCATCACAGCCGACCGGACGATCGAGCAGACCAGAACCCGGATGCTCTGGCTCGACCTGACTCGCAAGTGCCAGCTGTCCTGCTCGCACTGCTACACTCCTCGGGCCCCGACGGTGACCACGGCACCATGACCGCTCAGGACTGGAAGCGTGTCCTGGACCAGGCCGCCGCCTGCCGCATCGAGCGCATCCAGCTCATCGGCGGCGAGCCGACCCTTCACCCCGCACGCTCGCACCCACGCCAACATCCAGCGAGCGGTCAGCCGCGGCATCCCGATCCGCATCGGGATCATCGACACGGGCAACGCCCAGCGCGTGCAGGAGACGCGCCGCGAACTGGAAGTCATCGGGGTCGACAGGATCGACGTCGACCATGTCCGCCCCTTCGGCCGCGGTGCCGACGGCCAGGCCCCGGACAAGGCCGGCCTGTGCGGCCGGTGCGGCAACGGCAAGGCGGCCATCGGCCCGTCCGGCTCGGTGTCCCCGTGCATCATGTCCAGTTGGATGAGCGTGGGGAACGTCCACGAGCAAGCGCTGGCCGATATCCTCGCCGGCACCGCCATGGCCGAGGCCAACGCCTCGATCCGAACCGTCGCCCGCTCGCAGGCGTGCGATCCCGATGGAGAGTGCTCCCCCGGCCACCCCGGGAGTGAGTGCAACCCGAGGACCTGAAGGAAGCGATGACCAGCCTTCCCGGACCAGGATTCGAGGCGCTGATCCGTCCCCACACCGGCGACCTTGCCGATATCCGCCCCACCGCGCGCGGGAATGGTTCCGCGTTCACGGGGATGGTCGAGTGCTCCCAGGGGCCGTTCTTCGTCAAGGCCGTTCCCAATCGGCCGGGCGGACGCCGCGACTCTCTGATTCGGGAAGGCCTGGTCAACCGGTTCGTTCAGCCCATCTCACCAGCTCTGCGGTGGCGTGCGGAGGATGAGGCCTGGGTGGCGCTGGGCTTCGAAGTCATCAACGGCCGCCCCTCAGACTTCACCCCCGGCTCATCGGATCTGCCCGCAATCGTCGAAATCCTCAACAGCATCGGGCAGCTGGCATTGCCGGACATCGCTCACGATTGGCTGGAGACCCGCTGGGACCGATATGCCGAGGACGGCGATGCCGACCTGTTCCGCGGCGACGCGCTGCTCTACACCGACATCCACGAGAGCAACCTGCTGATCGGGGATCGTGACACCTGGGCGGTCGATTGGTCATGGCCCACCCGGGGAGCAGCGTTTATCGACCCGGCACTCCTGGTGATGCAGCTGATCGCCAGTGGGCACGATGCTGAGGCCGCCGAGACGTGGGTGAGCGAGTGCCGAGCGTGGAAGGCCGCCGACCCAGCCGCGGTCGATGCGTTCGCCGCAGCCACGCAGCGGATGTGGCGGGAACGTGTGGAACGGAATCCTGACACGACGTGGCTGAAGGCGATGCTGGTGGCAGCCCAGGAATGGGCGGGCCACCGGGGCATTGTGGCCGGTTAGCACGGCGCCCGGGCAGCGCATGACGGCCGAGGAGATTGACGCGACGCTGCCCGCGCTGTACGCCACCGGCTACCTGGTGGACGAGGCGTTCTGGGACGGCCCCGGCTACGGCTGCTGCCCACCCGACCCGTGCATGGTCAAACCCACCCAGCCCAACCCGCAGCGGCGGGAGAACCAAGCGGCCATGACCGCGAGCGCGTCCGCTCCCGCCACGGCCTGATCACCTGGCAGGCTCTCGCACATGGCCGACTTCAATCGCACCGCACGCGTCGACTGGGAGGGCCTGCCGCTCGCCTTGCGCGAGGCCGTTGCCGACCAAGTCGGTCCCCCGGCCAAGGTGGAGACGATCGTGGAGGGCCGGCGTACACCGCTGGTCACCGCGTTCACCACCCGGGCGGGGAACCGCCTGTTCGTCAAGGCCGCCCCCGATGACGGCACCCGCGCCGGCTTGCAACTGGCCCGCGAGCAGGCCGTCGCACCGCACGTCACCGCGATCGCCCCCGAACTGCTACACGCGGTCGAGGCCGGTGGATGGCGCCTGCTGGCCTTCGACTGGGTCGATGGCGCCCGCGCCAACTGGCGGCGCACGGTTCGTCAATCCCGCCGACTTCGTCATCTGCCTGATCGCTTCAGGCCACCCGCCGCGCCAGGCCGAAGCGGTCGTCGCCGACCTTCCCGCCTGGCAGCACGCCGATCCCCTCGACCTCGACTACTACGCCCGTACCGTCGCCACGGCCTGGCTGCACGCATTCTGGAACCTGACCAACCCCTGGGCCAAGGCCGTTCTGAACGCAGCCCAGCAGTGGGTCATGCACCGCAACGCCCGAGTTCCTTGAAGCCCGCTGCTTTCACAACGGCCAAGGCAGTTTTTTGGGGGGCGGAGCCCCCTGCCCTCGCGGGAGCCCAGTGGGCGCGGCCCGAGCGGAGCGAGGACCGATTCGGGGTGTGGGGCGGAGCCCTGCCGGGGGGTGCGGGGGGCTGGCCCCCTGCCGGGGTGGGCGGACCCTGGAGGGAGCGCCAGCGACCGGAGGGGGCCGTTCGCCCCGCCTGGGGTCTGGGGGTGGCCCCCAGGTAAATACTGCTCAGCCGAAGCGGCCGGTGATGTAGTCCTCGGTGGCCTTCTGCTCCGGGTTGGTGAAGATGTTGCTGGTGTCATCGATCTCGATGAGTTTGCCGGGCTGGCCGGTGCCGGCGATGTTGAAGAAGGCGGTGCGGTCGCTGACGCGGGCGGCCTGCTGCATGTTGTGGGTCACGATCACGATCGTGTACTGGCTCTTCAGCTTGGCGATGAGGTCCTCGATCGCCAGGGTGGAGATCGGGTCGAGGGCCGAGCAGGGCTCGTCCATCAGGAGGACCTGGGGCTGGACGGCGATGGCGCGGGCGATGCAGAGGCGCTGCTGCTGGCCGCCGGACAGGCCGGCGCCGGGCTTGGAGAGGCGGTCCTTCACCTCGTTCCACAGGTTGGCGCCCTGCAGCGACTCCTCGACGATCTCGTCGAGCCGGGACTTCTTGCGGACGCCGTTCAGCTTCAGCCCGGCCGCCACGTTGTCGTAGATCGACATGGTGGGGAACGGGTTGGGACGCTGGAAGACCATGCCGACGACGCGGCGGACGGCGACGGGGTCGACGGCGGGCGCGTAGAGGTCCTCGTCGTCCAGCATGACCTTGCCCTGGACGCGGGCGCCGGGGATGACCTCGTGCATGCGGTTGAGGGTGCGCAGGAAGGTGGACTTGCCGCAGCCCGAAGGTCCGATGAACGCGGTCACCGAGCGGGGCTCGACCGTCATCGAGATGTCCTCGATGGCGTGGACGCCGCCGTAGTAGGCGTGCAGCCCGGAGACTTCGATCCGCTTGGCCATGGGGTGAATGCTCCTTGTCGAGGTTCGGTCAGCGTCCGCCGGCGGGGCGGTAGAACCGGGCGACCAGGCGTGCGCCCAGGTTCAGCAGCATGATGATCAGGATGAGCACCAGGGCGCCGGCCCAGGCCCGGTCGATGGAGTTCTGGTTGGGGTCGGACGCCTGCTCCCAGATGAAGGTGGGCAGGGAGCCCTGCGGCCCCTCGAGCGGGTTGGTGTTGATCGCCTTGGTGAAGAAGATGGTCAGCAGTAGCGGGGCGGTCTCTCCCATGACGCGGGCGACGGCCAGCATGACGCCGGTGACGATGCCGGTGAGCGCGGTGGGGAGCACGACGAAGCAGACCGTCCGCCAGCGCGGGACGCCCAGCGCGTAGGAGGCTTCGCGCAGGTCGTTGGGCACCAGCTTGAGCATCTCCTCGGTGGCCCGGACCACGGTGGGGATCATCAGGATGGTCAGCGCGAGGGCGCCGGCGAATCCGGAGTACTCGAACCCGAAGGTGAGCAGCCAGAGGGCGAGGATGAACAGGCCGGCGACGATCGACGGGATGCCGGTCATGACGTCGACGAAGAAGCTGATGGTGCGGGCCAGGCGGCCGCCGTTGCCGTACTCGACCAGGTAGATGGCGGTGAGGATGGCGATCGGCACGGCGATCACGCTGGTGATGACGACCTGCTCGAGGGTGCCGATGATCGCGTGGTAGGCGCCGCCGCCCGCGTCGCGGCCGCTCAGCCCGTTCATGGAGAACGAGAAGAACGTGCCGTCCAGCCGGGCCAGGCCGTTGGTGATCACGGTCCACAGCACCGACAGCAAGGGGATGACGGCCAGCGCGAACGCGCAGTACACCAGGACCTGGACGACCCGGTCCTTGACCTTGCGGCCGGTGGAGACTGAGGTCAGCTGCGAGCCCCTCTTGTGCGGGGCGGTCGACACGGAGGTCACACGAACTCCTTGCGGCGCGCGACGACGGCGCGCGCGGCCATGTTGACGAGCAGGGTGATCACGAACAGGACGAGGCCGGAGGCGATGAGGGCGCCCTGGCCGGTGCGGGAGGCCTCGGCGAAGCTGTTGGCGATGTTGGCGGCGAAGGTGGCGCCGCCGTCCTCGAGGATGTGCCAGTTGATGCCGGGCACGAAGGTCAGCACCATCGCGACCGCGATGGTCTCGCCCATCGCGCGGCCCAGGCCGAGCATCGAGGCGCCGATCATGCCGGAGCGGCCGTAGGGCAGCACCGACATCCGGATCATCTCCCAGCGGGTGGCGCCCAGCGCCAGCGACGCCTCGATGTGCGACTGCGGCACCTGCAGGAACACCTCCCGGGAGATCGAGGAGATGATCGGCAGGATCATGATGGCCAGCACCACGGACGCGGTGAAGATCGAGTTCTTGCCGGGGCTGTCGCCGCCGAGCAGCGGGATCCAGCCGAGCACGCTGTTGAGGAAGCCGCTGATCCCCTCCATGTGCTTGGAGAGGAAGATCAGGCCCCACAGGCCGTACACGATGCTGGGCACGGCCGCGAGCAGGTCGACCAGGTAGCCGAGCCCGGACGCGACCCGGCGCGGCGAGTAGAAGGAGATGAACAGCGCGATCCCGATCGCGACCGGGGTGGCGATCAGCATCGCCAGCAGTGAGGAGACCACGGTTCCGAACGCCAGCTGCGCGATCCCGAACTTGGGCGGCTGGGCGTTGGGGTCCCAGGCCTCCGAGGTCAGGAAGTTCGCCTGGTTGTCGCGCAGCGCCGGGATCGCCTTCCAGATCAGGAACACCGCGATGGCGGCCATGATCACCAGCACGATGATGCCCGAGCCGCGCGCCGCGCCGACGAAGATCTTGTCTCCGGCGCGTCCGGTGCTCATGCGCCGGTCGAGGGCGCGATGTTTGGCGCCGGCGGCCGTCTTGACGCCGGTCTCGGTGGTCACGGGAGAGCCTCCTCGGATGACTGCGGCTTCGTCGGAACCCGCGGCGGCCCCGCCACCGGACTGAGCGGTGGCGGGGCGGTCGTCGTCGGGATCGTGCGTCAGGACAGCGCCTTGATCGAGCCCTGCACCTTGGTCAGGACCTGGGCGGGCACCGGGGCGTAACCGATGTTGGTCAGGACCTTCTGGCCGTCCGCGCTGGCGGTGTAGGTCAGGAAGGACTTGACGAACTGGGCCTGCTCGGACGGCAGCCCCTTCTCGCAGGCGATCTCGTAGGTCACCAGGACGATCGGGTAGGCACCCGCCTCCTTGGTGGCGTAGTCGATCTCCAGGGCGACGTCGTTGCCGGTGCCGACGACCTTGGCTCCGGCCACGGCCTTGGACGCGCTGTCGGCGGACAGCGCGGTGTACTCGCCCGCACCGTTCTTGACCTTGGCGGTGGACAGCTTGTTGGTCTCCGCGTAGGACATCTCCACGTAGGAGATGGTCCCCGCGGTGTTCTTCACCTGGGCGGTGACGCCGTCGGACTTGGCGGCGCCCTGTCCGGCCGAGGCGGCCCACTTCTTGGCCGGCTCGAAGGTCCACGCCTTGGGCGCGGTGGCCTTGAGGTACTTGGTGAAGTTCTCGGTGGTGCCGGACTCGTCGGAGCGGTAGACCGGCTTGATCGGGGTGCTGGGCAGCTGGGCGCCCGAGTTCTCCTTGGCGATCGCCGGATCGTTCCAGGTCTTGATCTTCCCGGAGAAGATGTTGGCGATGGTCTCCGGGGACAACTGGAGCCCGTTCACACCCTGCACGTTGTAGATCACCGCGACCGGGCCGACCACCATCGGCAGGTTGACGGCGTTGTTGCCCTGGCAACGCTGCTTGGCGGCGGTGACCTCGTCGGGCTTGAGGGCCGAGTCCGAGCCGGCGAACGCCACCTGGCCCTGGGTGAACGCCTCGATGCCCGCGCCCGATCCGCTCGGGTTGTAGTTGAGGTTCGCGCCCGCGCACTTCTGCGAGTAGATCTTGGTCCACTCCTCGATGGCGTTCTTCTGCGCGCTGGACCCGGCGGAGTTCACCGTGGCCTTGGCGCAGTCGATGTCGCCGGCGGGCACGTTGGCCGTGTTGCCGCCCTGGTTGCTGTCGCTCCCGCAGGCACTGAGCGCGAGCGCGCCCGCAACGACCACACCGCCGAGGGCGGCAAGCCGAGAACCGTTCTTCACCGGTAGGTCTCCTCTAAAGTTCGGTAAGGGTGTCCCGAGCGGGGGCGCTGGATAGGTTTGTCCAGGTAAGGGGGCCACCGTCGTCTGCGACGGTAGGCACGGGAGGTGACCAGCCACCCCGATCCAGGTGAACGGAGAATGAACGTGAAGCACAGACGCTGCGAAGGTTGCCTCACCGGGGCATAGACAGCGGGTAAACAGCGCAGGTCACATGCCACTTCAAGGTGGGGCATACCTGGCGTTTCGGACAGTTGAGCGTTCACGGAGGACCATGAGCTTCACCGTCCATGCCCGCAAGGTCCGCGACCCCTCACTACCACAGGCCTGGCGCGCATCGGCGCTCCGCTCCTGCGTCCAGCTCTACCGGCCGATCGGCTTCCACGCGACGCTCGACTACCTGGAGGCCAAGGCCGGCCCGTTCGAACGCGACGAGGCGGCGCTGCTCCGCGCCCTGGCCCTCATCGAGTCCAGCCGCGCCGCCTGGCACGCCGCGATCCGGGAGTACGACCAGGCCCGCCGCGACGCCAAGCGCGAGGGGCACCGCAAGCCACGCTGGTCAGGGCCGTTCAGCCCCACCATTTGGTACGGCGCCCCGCAGGAGGCCGCCCTACATGCCGTCCGGTACTGGCAGGGCAGCCAACTGCCGGCCCTCCTCACCCGCAAGGACCAGACGGCACGGGCCCTGGCCGCTTGCGTGGCGGCCTGCCTCGCGTCCGAGGGCGGACTCGCCCCGGCGGATCGAGAGACCCTCCAGGTCTGCCGTGAGGAGCTGGAACGCCGTCTGCGGAACCGTCCGTCCGGGTTCGCGGACGCCGAGTACTTCCGCGTCCGCGATCTGCTGACCGTGGCCGGCCTGCTGAAGACCGCCTGCGAACCCGTCAGGGAGTGCCGTACATGACGTCGACGGTGTGGCGGGTGAAGCCCAGCGATTCGTAGAGGCGGACGGCCGAGGTGTTGGACTCGTCCACGTACAGCAGGATCTGCGGGACGCCCTCGCGCCGCAGGTGGTGCAGGCCCGCGAGCGTGAGGGTGCGGCCCAGGCCCAGGCCCTGGGCGTCCGGGTCGACGCCCACCACGTAGACCTCGCCCAGCCCGTCCGGGTGGATCTTGGTCCAGTGGAAGCCGAGCAGGCCCCGGTCGTTCTCGGCGAGGAAGAAGCCGAGCGGGTCGAACCACGGCTCGCCCTCGCGCCGGCGGACGTCGTCGAGCGTCCACGCGCCCTGCTCCGGGTGGTCGGCGAAGGCGCGGCGGTTGACCTCCAGCCAGGCCTCCTCGTCCCGGCCCGGGACGAAGGTGCGCAGCCGCACCGAGTCGGCGACCTTGAGCTCGGGCAGCGGGGCGGCGGCGGGGCGGCGCAGCTGGAACAGGGCCCGGACGCGCGCGAGGCCCTCGGATCCGGCGAGCCCGGCGGCCGCGGGAAGATCGCCGTGCGCCCACACGCGGACCGGGCCCGCGGCCTCGTCCCGGACGCGGCGCAGGAGGGCGCGGCCGTGGCCCTGGCGGCGATGGGCGGGGTGGACGACCAGTTCGGCGGAGGCGCTCTCGTCCTCGGTCGCCGGGTCCAGATGGGCGTACCCGACGATCCCGCCGGACCCGACCGTCAGGCCGTGGCCGCCGTCGCGCAGGCGCAGCAGCGCGTGCTCGGAGAGGGGCCCCACCCCGTCGGCCGCCGTGGCGGCCTCCACCAGGGCGAGCACCTGGGTGATCTCGGATCCGGTCAGCCGTGCCTCGCTCATGATCGCCAGCCTATGCGGCCGCGCCCGTCAACCGTTCCCGACCGTCTGATCAAACCGACATGCAAACGTCATGGAGGCGCAGGCAAGGAGACGCCGCGTTCTCCTACGGTGCCCGCATGACTCGAAGACGAATCATCCTGGCGTGTGCCACCGCGGCGGCCGCCGCGGTGGCGGTGGCCGCACAGCCGGCCGCGGCAGGGCCCGCCCCCACCGCGTCCGTCCGGCTGCTGTCACTGAACGACTTCCACGGCAACCTGGAGCCGCCGTCCGGCGGCTCGGGCACCGCCATCGACGAGAACGGCGCGTCCGTCCCCGCGGGCGGCGCGGCCTACGTGGCCACCCACCTCAAGCGGCTGGCCAACCGGGACACGCTGACCGTGGCGCAGGGCGACATGATCGGCGGCACGCCGCTGATCTCCGCCGCGTACCACGACGAGCCGACCGTGGAGTTCCTCGGCAAGGTGGGCGTCACCGCGTCGGCGGTCGGCAACCACGAGTTCGACGAGGGCTACCGGGAGCTGCAGCGGATCCAGAACGGCGGCTGCCACCCGGTCGACGGCTGCTCCCCGGCGGGCGAGTGGAAGGGCGCCAAGTTCGACTACCTCGGCGCGAACGTGCTGACGGAGCAGGACAAGAAGCCGGCCGTCAAGCCCTGGACGATCCGAAAGATCAACGGGGTCCGGGTCGGGTTCATCGGGCTGGTCACCAAGACCACCCCGTCGATCGTCAGCGCCGACGGCATCAAGGGGCTCACCTTCGACGACGAGGTCGCGTCGGCCGACCGCGCGGCCAAGGAGCTCAAGAAGCGGGGCGTCCGGTCGATGGTCGTGCTCGTCCACGAGGGCGACCAGACGCCGGCCGGGCAGCGGCCCGACGCGTGCGGGGTCGTCCCCGGCGCCGGGACCCGCATCGCCAAGGACGCCGACCCCGAGATCGACGCGGTGCTGTCCGGGCACACCCACCAGCAGTACATGTGCTCGGTGACCGACCCCGCGGGACGGCCCCGGCTGTACTCGTCCGGGTCGTCGTTCGGACGGGTCGTCAGCCAGGTCGACTTCAAGGTGGACCGGCGCAGCGGCGACGTCGTGCGGTCGTCCCTGAAGGGCGACAACCACGTGGTCACCCGGGACGTTCCGGCGGACCCGTCCACCGAGCGGTTCGTCCAGACGTGGAAGGACCGGGTCTCGGCGATCGCGAACAAGCCGATCGGCAACATCACCGCCGATCTGACCCGGGCCGCCTCGCCCTCCGGTGAGACCGCGCTCGGAGACGTGATCGCCGACGCGCAGCTGGCGTCGATGAAGGAGCACGGCGCGCGGATCGCGCTGATGAACCCCGGCGGCGTGCGGACCGACCTGGTGCACAAGGCGTCCGGCTCCGAGGGCGACGGCGTCGTCACCTACGGCGAGGCGTTCGCGGTGCAGCCGTTCAACAACGTCATGGGCGTGGTGTCGCTGACCGGCGCGCAGCTCGACAAGCTGCTGGAGCAGCAGTGGACCGGCTCGGGCGAGAAGATCCTGCAGCCCTCGGCCACGCTGCGCTTCACCATCGACCGGAGCAAGCCGGTCGGGGACCGCGTCTCGGGCATCACGGTGGACGGCGCGGCCGTGGACCCGGCCGCGGCCTACAAGGTCGCCGCCAACAACTTCCTGCTCGGCGGCGGGGACGGCTTCACGACGTTCACCGAGGGGAAGGACCAGGTGCTCGGGCCGATCGACCTGGACGCGTTCGTCGCGTACTTCGGCGCGAACTCCCCGGTCGCGCCGCCCGCCCTGAACCGCATCTCCGGTCAGTAGAGGACCGGCGGGAACGGTGGCCGGTGGGGCTCGTCCTCACCGGCCACCAGCGTTCTCAGGGCACTGCTTTTCAGGACGCGGCGTTCAGGGCGCGGTCTTGGTGACGCGCACGCTGTCGGCCTCGCGGCAGCCCGCCGGGAGCGCGCGGTACCAGATGTTGTTCTCGCCGTCCCGCGGGGTCGAGCGGATCGTCGACTGGCACGCCGGTCAACCGCCGCCGGTCAGGCGCCGAAGAGGTGGACGAGCCAGTAGACGACGGCGGCCACGGCGGCGGCCATCGGCATCGTCAGCACCCAGGCGATCACGATGTTGCCGGCCACGCCCCAGCGGACCGCGGACAGCCGCTTGGTCGCCCCCACCCCCATGATCGACGAGGTGATCGTGTGGGTGGTGGAGATTGGAGCGTGCCAGATGTAGGCGGCCGCGTAAAGAATGACGGAGGCCGTCGCCTCGGCGGCGAACCCCTTGGGCGGATCCAGTTCGATCACCTTCCGGCCCAGCGTCCGCATGATCCGCCAGCCGCCCGCGTAGGTGCCCAGCGACAGCGCCCCGGCACAGGAGACGATCACCCACAGCGGGACGGTGCCGCCGTCGGAGTGCCCGGTGGTGACCAGGGCCAGCACGATGATGCCCATGGTCTTCTGGGCGTCCTGCAGCCCGTGCCCCAACGCCATCGAAGCGGCCGACAGCGACTGCGCGATCCGGAACCGGCGGCCGACCCGGCTCGGATGGGCGCGCCGGAACGTCCACAGGAGGCCCACCATCACCAGGTAGGCCAGGAAGAACCCGACGACCGGGGAGACCACCATCGGGATGGCCACCTTGTCGACCACCTTGTCCCAGCTGACCTGGGACGCCGAGGCGAGACCGGCGCCCACCACACCGCCGATCAGCGCGTGCGAGGACGACGAGGGCAGCCCGAAGTACCAGGTGATCAGGTTCCAGGTGATCGCGCCCAGCACGCCCGCGGCGACCACGGTGAGGCCGTGCAGCCCGGTCGGCGGGGTGATCACCTCGCTGACCGTCTTGGCCACCTCGACGCCCAGCAGCGCGCCGATCATGTTCATCACGGCCGCCATCAGCAGCGCCGCCCGGGGCGTCAGCGCCCGGGTGGACACCGAGGTGGCGATCGCGTTGGCCGCGTCGTGGAAGCCGTTGGTGTAGTCGAAGACCAGCGCGACCAGCACGACCAGGACCAGCACCGCGGTCTGCGCGTCCGAACGCAGCCCGGCCGCGCCCGCCGCCATGACCAGCAGCACGCCGACCAGCAGCACCGGCCAGAACCTGACCGGGCCGCGGCGGGCTTGCTCGGCCAGCGTCGGCGTGGCGCCCGGCGGCTGGTCCTTGACCGGCGTCTTGGCGGCGAGCCCGGCCGCGCCGCCGGAGCCGGCGGCGGCGGGGGCAGGGGCTGGGGCGGCCTTGTCGTCGTCCTCGGTGGCGCGGCCGGTCACGGGGGCGTCCGCGGCGTCCGCGGAGGTCCTCACCTCGCCCGAGGAACTCATGACTCTTTGACCGCGATGGTCTCGACCGTGTTGGCCACGTGCTCGAAGGCGTCCGTGGCCTCCTCCAGCCGGTCGATGACCTCCTTGAGCTTCATCACCGTCAGCGCGTCGTACTGACCGCCGAACAGGTGCGCCAGCAGCTTGCGGTAGGCCTGGTCACCCTGGTTCTCCAGCCGGTTGATCTCGATCCAGTACTCGTTGAGCTCCTTCATCGAGCGCAGCCGGGGCATCGCCTCGGCGGTCAGCTCGGCGGCCCGCTCGAGTACCTCGACCATTTGCACGATGCCCTTGGGGAACTCGTCGATCTTGTACAGCACGACGAGGTCGGCGGCCTCCTCCATCTCGTCCATCACGTCGTCGATCGTGGAGGCCAGCCGGTAGATGTCCTCGCGGTCGAAGGGCGTGATGAAGGTTTCGTTCAGCCGGCGCATGATCGCGTGAGTCGCCTCGTCGCCCGCGTGCTCGCACGCGCGCATCTTCTCCGCGATCGCTTCCCGGTCGGCGCCGTCGCTGATGAGCTCCACGAGCAGCCTGGCGCCGGTGACCAGGTTGTTCGCCGAGTCGGCGAACATGTCGTAGAAGCTGTCCTCACGCGGCGTGAGACGCAAGCGCACGTTCGTACTCCTGAAGTGCCGTAACGGTCCGCTGAGGATCGTAGGCGCAACCAGGCGTAAAAAGAACCTTTGCCTCACCTTCGGCTGCCGTCCGCCATCCTCTCACCTACAAGATTGCCCCTTGAACAACAATGCACACGCCCGCGACAGGCCCCTATCGGCCCGGAGCGGGCCGGTTTGCCGAACGGAAACATGCTGCGCGACCATAGGGTCACGAAGTGTAGTCGAGTGGGACGTGAGGTAACTAACACGACAGAAGAGACAGGAGTGTTAAAAGTGGGCCGCACAGGAGCCAAACCGGGCAAAGCGGGAGCCGGGGTCGAGCAAAGCGAGAGCCGGGGTGCACCGCCTCAGGGGCGACCCCGGCCCGTAACGGAACTATCGGTCCTGTGACGTCAGCTCGCGACGACCGGCCTCAACGGAACGGACCCCGAGCACCATGTCGATCTCGGCCAGCGTCAGCGGCCGCTCGGCCGCCGCCACCGCGCTGAGCATCTCGGCATAGAGTTCGATCTCGTCCAGCGCGACCCGGTCGTGGACACGCAGGTCAAAAGCGTGCACCGCGTCCACCTCCGTTCGTTCCCCACACCCGTATCGAGGCTACGCGCCCGCACATCGCGGGCACATGACCCAAGAGGACCATTCACGGGCCACTCTCATGACCGGTCTTCCCGGTCGCGGGGAATGGATGCGGACTATCCGCCGATGGTCACCCGCGCTCCCGGAAATCTCCCATCATCTGCTCCAGGGGCGACTCGGGCAGGTCGCGGGCGGTGAGACGGGCGACGGTGGCCGCGTTGACGTCGGCGCCGGCGAGCCGTGCGGCCTGCCGGGCGACGGTCTGCTCGAACAACTGCCGGACGGTGCGGGCGAAGGCGAACTGCGGGTCCTCCCGCAGCCCCGCGAAGCGGGCCAGCAACTCCACCCGCAGCTCCTCGTCCAGGATGTACAGGTCGCGCTCGGCATAGGTCTGGAACAGCCCGACCAGGTCGCGGTCGCCCATGCCCTCGAACTCCAGCGTCCGGCCGAACTCGGAGCCGAACGAGGGGTTGCCCGCCAGGAAGCCCTCCATCTCGGGGGCCAGGCCGGAGCAGACCACCATGAGCCTGCGGCCGCGCTCGCGCATGCACCGCCGCAACTCGTCCACCACCTCGGGCGTGCGGTCGAGCCGGTAGCCCTCCTGGATCAGCATCACGCCGCCGAGCGCCTGCTCGACCATGCTCGCGACCCGGCCCTCGGTGTCGATCCGGTCGCGTCCGGCCAGATGGACCGGCCGGCAGGCCACCACGTGCCCGGAGTCCAGCAGGCCGAGCGCGGCGTAGATGCCGCCGAGCAGCCCGGCCACCGTGGTCTTGCCGGTACCGGACGGGCCGACGAAGACCAGGTGGAGCGGTTCCCCGCCGCCCACGCCGTGCCGGGCCCGGTCGGCGGCCAGCCCGGCCTCCTCCGCCAGCTCCCGCACCGCCTGCTTGACCTCGCGCAGGCCGGTGAGCTGGTCGAGCTGGCGCAGGTAGCCGTCGATGTCGCCGGGCGGGCGCAGCGCGGGCTCGATGCCCTCGGCGACGCCGGCCAGGTCGTCGGGGGTGAGGACGAGCCGGTCCCGGGACGCGCCGCCGGCCCGCTCGAGATGCCGCTGGCAGGACTGGTCGAGGTAGGCCTCCACGAGCCGGGCGTTCACCAGGTCGCCGGGCCCGCGCAGGCGGTCGAGGTCCGCGCGGGCGGCCTCCAGCGCGGAGGACCCGATGGTGACCCGCCGCTCGTCGGCGAGCAGGTGCAGCAGCGTCATCCGGCGGTCGAGATCGCTGAAGTCGGGCAGCCGGTAGACCCGGAACCCCTCGATCAGGCGCGGATGGTCCTGCAGCAGCCGCTTGTACGCGCGCGGCTCGCAGGTGGCGATCAGGGGCGCGGTGGCGGCGGGGCCGCGGCGGGCCCGGCGCACCGCGGTGGCGGCGGCCACCGGATCGCCCGCGCCGGTGATCGCGACGTCGAGCCGTTCGAACAGGATGGCGGGGCCGGACCGGGTGAGGATGCCCGGCAGCCGCTCGGCGGCGGCGTCGCGGACGTCGTCGGCGTCGTGGGCGCGGATCGCGCCGTCGCCGAGCCCGGCGTCGGCCAGCGTCAGGGCGATCAGCCGGGCCAGCCGCCGCTGGCCGCTGTGCGGGGCGCCGACGATCAGCACGTTGGGCACGCCGGAGTTCGGGGACGGGCCCTGGTCGATACGGGTCGCGTCGCCCACACCGGCCGCCCCGCCGGCGCCGCCGGCGCCGTCCAGCATGGTCGCGGGGCCGGAGTCCAGGCGGGTGGCGGGGCCGGGCCCGCCGTCCACCCGGGTCTGCTCCATGGCCTCGCCGCCCCCTGGGGGGCTCCACTGCTCGGCCTGGACGCGCAGGCCGTCGAGCAGTTCGCCCGCGTCCTGCGTACCGGAGACGAAGCTGATGCCGAACCGCTCCACGGAGCGCCGCTCGGACCGGTCCTTGGGCGGCGGGATCTGGTGGACGGGCGTCTCGGGGGACGGGGTGTCGTCGAGGAAGTCGAAGTTCCCGACCATGGTCTCGGACATGATCCGCGTCCCCGGACCGGCGCCGCCGCCTCCGGCAGGGGCCGGTGGCGGGGGCGGGCCGGGAGCCTGCTGCTCGGACGCGGCCTCTTCCAGATCGCCGGCACCGAGCACCCGCGTGCGGGGATGGTTGTCGGGCTGGGCCGGGGGGACGGGCGGCGGGGCCTCCTGCTGATGCGCGGCCGGCTGCTGCGGCATCGGCGGCATCGGCGGCATCGGCGGCTGCTGCGGCTGCTGCGCGGGGGGCTGTTGCATAGGCGGCTGGCCACCCGGCCCTGGGGGCGGGGGCTGGACGGGCTGCGGCGGCCCAGGAGGCTGCTGAAGCGGAGCGGGGGGTGCCTGCGGAGCCCCGGACGGCTGGTATCCGAGCATCGTGTAGGGAGGAACGACGTCCTCCTCCGCCTTCTCCTCCTCGTGGGAAGGGAAGTCTGGAGGCGGTGCGTACCCCTGCGGGCTCGGGGCCGGTGGGCTCGGGCTCGGGGCCGGTGGGGCCGGTGGGCTGTACGCCGGCTGGGGCGGCTGCGGCGGTTCCGGGTTGGGCGGTGCCTGCGGAACGTTCGGGGCGTTCGGAGCGCCGGGCATGCCGAAAGCGGCCCCCGGAGGCGGCACCTGCTGCGCAGGCCCGGGGGCAGGCGCCGCGCCGGGCCGGTTCAACCCGAGCTGGGTATACGGCGGAACGACGCTCTCCGCCTTCTGTTCCCCGTCGGAACCGGAGAACCTGGCCATCTGAGGGTCCGGTGGCGCGAACGCGGCCGGCTGCCCTGCCGGGGGCTGAGCCGGAGGCTGCACGAAGGGCCGGTCCGGCTCCGCCGGAGGCTGCGACGGCGGACGAGCCCCTGGAGGGAACCCGGGCTGCGACTGGGCGCCGTATGGCGGCGGCGGTGGTGAGGCTTGCTGGGAGCGTCCAGGCGACGAAGGGGCCATGGTGGGAGCCCCGGCGGCGGCCCGGACCCGGCTGCGGCCCATGAGACCCGCCACGACCGCGTTCGGGACGGGGAAGCCCCTGGGCCGCGCGGGCATGCCCCCGGCGAGCTTGCACCAGGCCAGGTCCAGCTCGTACATCGTCGCCAGAAGAGTCTCGGCGCCCTTTCCAGAGACCGATCCCAGGGGCCTTGGCAGCCGCAGGTCCTCCGGCCATAGGCGCCGTAGAGGATGCCCGTTCTGGTGCAGCACGGCCTGGACCGTGTAGCGAACCTCTGGGTCGAGCCACGGAACGACGTTGGCCGCCACGTCCTTCCGGACGACGGCCAGGTCGGACGCCAGCAGCGCGGCGGCCACGAGGCGCGGCTCGATGTAGGAGGGGTCGCTGGGGTCTCCTACGTGACGCGCGACCTCTTCAGAGAGAGAGTAGAAGGCGTGCCGGAAGTTATCGCCGGGTGAGCTTTCGTTCCGCAGCGCGGGCACCAGGTGGGGCGGGCATCGGGTGAGCCACTGCTGCACGATCGCCTGGTCGCCGTAGGGCAGCGCCCCGTAGTCGACGGTCGGGTTGCTGAGGGTCGCGCTGAGCATGGCCAGCAGGGCGTCGGCGCGAATCTGGAACCGGGTGTCCTCGCGAAGCGCGCTTGCGACGGCCCACATCGTCCGCAGCACGACCACTGCCGCGTCGACGCGGCTGGCGCGCAGCCGTTCGGCGTAAAGCGCGACCAGGGTTTCCAGAGGAGGAGGGGTGAGCCAGCGCGGCCCGTCCACATCGGGCAGCGGCTTGGCCAAGTACTGCTTCCAGTGGTCGAGCATCTGCGCGTCGAAGCGCGAGTCGAACACCGGGGCCGCGCAGCACCACTGCATCACGCCCCAAGAGGCGACCACGGTCGAGGGCGTTTGCGGGTTGAACTGCGACGACCAGTGCGGGTACTCCTGCACGGACAGCGCCGCGGCCGAATCCACGGTCGCGCGCACGCGCAGGCTCAGGTCGTTGTCGAACCCGCGCCCAACGAACGGCCGTGCCGCGGGCGGGTCGAAGGAGAAGTCCGGGCCCGCAGGGACGACATGTGGCGGCAGCGTGGGCGCCTGCCCGCCGCCCTGGGCGGCGGGCCGGGCCGCCATGCGGACCTGCGGCGCGCTGGGCGGAGGGCACAGGTACCACTGGCCGTCGGAGGGGTGCAGCCGGTACCACCTGGCCCACGCCCCGAATACCCACCAGGTGCCGTCGGGCAGGACGAGGAGCCGTCCCCCGATCGCGTGCTGGCGCTGCTGAGGCGGCGCCGACGGCCACCATCCGGCCGCCACCATCGCGCGCGTGTCCCGCTCTGCCGCCGAGAACGGATCTTCCCCCCTCGGGGGGCTGGGCGGCTGAGCACTGCCATAGCCCGGTCCCCACACCACGTGGTCATCGTAGTCAGCCCAAGACCGACCGAACTCCCCGCGAGCACGACAAATTCGCGTACGTGCAGGTCAAAGCCCTTCTTTCCAAAGGGATCCGCGATGTCCCAAAGGAAGGCCTCCGCCCCGGGCTTCGCAGGCGCCCTTAGACGCCCGGACGCCTCAAGTGGTTCGCCACTCCGCGTTCGCGTGGCGCCGGGCCTTTTCCACGTAGCTGGGCACGGTGTGCTCCAGGATGAGGCGGTCGGCGTCGGTGAGCTCCCGGACGACCTTCCCGGGGACCCCGGCCACCAGCACGCCCGAGGGGATCTTCTTGCCCTGCGTGACGAGGGCGCCGGCGGCGACGAGGGTCCCGGCGCCGACGCGGGCGCCGTTCATCACGATCGCGCCGATCCCGATCAGCGAACCGGTCTCCACGTGGGCGCCGTGCACCATGGCCTTGTGGCCGAGGCTGACCCGGTCCTCCAGGACCGCGGGGGTGCCCGGGTCGGCGTGCAGGCAGCTCAGGTCCTGGATGTTGCACTCGTCCCCGACGATGATCTCCTCGTCGTCGCCGCGCAGCACCGAGCCGTACCAGACGCTGGAGGCCCGGCCCAGCGTCACCCTGCCGACCACCACCGCGCCCGGCGCGACCCACGCCTCGGGATGGATGCGCGGCCCGTTCTCGCCCAAAGACCCGACATAGCTCATGGCGCCGATGGTATGACCGGCCGGCGGAACGGCGCGGCGGCGGGTCGGGAAACCGGACGTCGCGGGCCGCGGAGTGAGTCGGCCGCCGCACAGCGACAGACACGAAATTTCCTGAAATCTGGTGACTTGACGGCCCACTGTGGACGAAGAAACTGCAGCGGGAACAGGCATTCCGCTTGCGCGAATGGGGTGGACCGGACAAGAGTCGACCCTGGACGTTTCCGATGATGTGCAGCCCACCGTGGCGCGCGCCGCCGTGGCACGCGGGCGAGGATGCACGAGCTGTGCTGTCTCCGACCCTGACGGGGTGATCACCCCCGCCAACGACCCCCAAGGCACCATGAGCAACGAAGCAGAAATCCTGCCGAACCTCCTCCGCGAGGAGACCTTCGAGATCGTCATGCGCGGCTACAACCGCCGCCAGGTCGACGAGTACATCGCCCGCAGCCAGAACCAGATCCGCGAGCTGGAGACCCGGCTCGCCCGCGCGCTCGACGACGTCGAGCGCACCCGCCGCGAGATGGCCGAGGTCCGCGAGGCGCGCAAGCCCACCGGAGACGACCTCAGCGACCGGCTCCGCCAGATCATCAACCTGGCGGAGGACGAGGCCAAGGAGAAGGTGGCCGAGGCCGAGTCCAAGGGCGCGCAGATCCGCAAGGACGCCGAGCAGGAGTCCAAGCGGATCATCGACGAGGCCCGCTCGCACGCCGACAAGGACCTGTCCCAGGCCGAGCAGAAGGCCGAGCAGGTCCTGGCGGCGGCCAAGAAGGAGTCCGACAGCGTCCTCAGCGCGGCCACCCAGGAGGCCGAGCAGACGGTGACCAGCGCCCGGCTGGAGGCCGAGCGCACCCTCACCGCGTCCGAGCGCCGGGCCAGCGTGATCAACGAGGGCGCCACCCAGCGGCTCACCCAGCTCACCAAGAACCACACCCAGTCGCTGCAGCGGCTGACCGAGATCAGCGAGACCCTGCACCGGCTGCTGACGGCCGAGAACGAGGCCGGGCCGCTGGAGAAGATGGTCGAGGACGCGGTCAAGCAGCACTCCGGCCCCGTCCAGCCCGCCCCGGCCCCGCAGCGCAAGCAGCCCGCGCCCGCACCGTCGCCGGCCCCCGCCGCCAAGGCCCCGGCTCCCGCCCAGGCCCCGGCTCCGGCCCCGGCTCCGGCCCCGGCTCCGGCCGCTCCGGCTCCCGCCAAGCCCGCCGGAGCACCGGCCCCGATGTCCACCCCGGTCGGCGCCTCCAAGCCCGCCGCACCCGCCGCACCCGCCGCACCCGCCGCGCCTTCGGCGCCCAAGCACGCCGCCCCGACGCCGGGCGCACCGTCCGTCGCCGGCCCCGCGCCGTCCGCACCGTCCGCGCCCGCCACCGGTCCGGGGGCGCCGCCCTCGGGACCCGGCCAGCCGCACCCGGCGGTCAAGAAGCCCGAGCCCGAGCCCACCATGGTCGACAAGCCGGCGCCCGCGGCGCCGTCCCAGCCCAAGGCCGCTGACCTGGACGAGCCGTCCGACGGCCCGCTGCCGCCGTCCGGGCGCGGCCCGGGCGAGCCCGGCTGAGCGTCCGGCACGGAGGTTCGTTGGCATCCGAGTGCGGTGCCCGGCGGTTCGCCGGGCACCGCACTCGCTTTGTAGGATCTCGGCCATGAGCGAGGCGGTTCGGGAACGGCGCGGCACCCCACGGCCGATCCGAATGCTGGGCGATCCCGTCCTGCGCACCGAGTGCGATCCGGTCCGCTCGTTCGACGCCTCTCTGGAACGGCTCGTCGACGACATGTTCACGTCGATGTACGAGGCGCAGGGCGCCGGCCTCGCCGCCAACCAGATCGGCGTCCCGCTCCAGCTGTTCGTCTACGACTGCAAGGACGACAAGGGCCGCCGCCACGTGGGCCACGTCGCCAACCCCGCGCTCGTCGCCGCCGACGGCGAACTCCTCGAGGAGCCGGAGGGCTGCCTGTCCCTGCCCGGCCACCACTTCACCACCGCGCGCCACGCCCTCGCGGTGGTCGAGGGCGTCGACATCCAGGGCGAGCCGGTCCGCGTCGAGGGCACCGGTTACTTCGCCCGCTGCCTCCAGCACGAGTGCGGCCACTTGCGGGGCGAGGTCTACATCGACGTTCTCTCAGGCGAAGCCCGCCGCGAGGCCATGCGAGCCATCCGCACCGCGAAGCTGTAGAGGGATCCGTCGCCCCGCTACATGGACCGCGGTTGCTGGTCGAGCCGCCCGTCCTGGGGCCTGGCCCCTCCCACCGCGCTGAGAGTGACCGGAACAGGGCCTCGACCGGGAGCGTCAGTGCCAGCGGTTCGAGCGCTGCTTCTTGATGTCGGAACGGCGGCGCTTGTTCTCCAGGCGGCGCTCGTTGATGCCGCGCGGGATCTTCTTGGGGATGCGCTTCTTGGGCGGTGGCGCGATGGCTTCGGAGAGGATCGCGGCCAAGCGCGCGCGGGCGGCGTCACGGTTGCGCGCCTGGGACCGGTACTCCTCGGCCCGGATCGTCAGGACGCCGTCGTTGAGGCGTCCTGCCAGCCGTTCCAGCGCGCGCCGCCGGTAGGGCTCGGGCAGCGACGGAGAGTTCGCGACGTCGAACGACAGCTCGGCCGCCGTGGCGCTGGTGTTGACGTGCTGGCCGCCCGGCCCCGAGGAACGGGAGAAACGCCAGCCCAGCTCGGACTCCGGGATGGAGACCGAGCCGCGCACATGGATGTCGCCGGGCATGCCCCGATTATCCCTGCCGTCGCGCGATCATGTCGCATCGTTTTCCTCAGGAGCCGGCGGTGAAGGCGCGGGCGCCCTCGGCCCAGGTGCGGTCCAGGTCCGAGCCCTCGGGAAAGCGGCGGTCGATCTCCAGGATCACCATGCCGTGCGCGAACGCGAACAGCGCCTGGGCCAGGTACGGTTCGCCCACCGCGAGGAAGAACGGCTCGCCCGCCCAGTCCTCCAGGCCCGGGGCCAGGCGCTCGCGGGGCAGCGGCCCCTTGGTGCTCAACCGGTAGAGGTTGGGGTTGGCGAGGGCCTGCGCGCGGTAGGTGCGCAGCAGCTCCAGGACGGGCCGTTCGGCGGCGAGGGCGGCGCGCATGGCGGCACCGAGCTCGGCCAGGCCCCGCTCGATGAGGGCCGCCTCGACGGCCGTCTTGTCCGGGAAGTGCTTGTAGAGCGAGGGCGCGCGGATGCCGATGCGCTCGGCCAGGACCCGCATGGTCAGGGCCTCCGGGCCGCTCTCCTCCACGAGGTCGCGGGCGGCCGAGACGATCTCGGCCGCCCGCGGTGTCAGCGGCGTGAGCGCCGGTTGACGTTTGGTCACCGGCCCATCTTCTCAACCCTCGCCTTCAGGGCCGCGTTCATTGCCGCGAAACCGTCCTGGACGTCCAGGGCCTTTCCGGCGAAGGGCACCAGCACGCCGGTGAACGTCTCGCCCTGGACCAGCCGCGTACGGGTCCCGTCGCCGATCGGCTCCAGCGTGAAGTAGTGCTCGCCGTCCACCACGCCGGGGACCCCGAAGCGGCCGAGCCAGCGCAGTTCCCGTCCCGGCTCGGCGACGCGGACCGTGGGCGAGAAGGTCATGGTGCCGCCCTTGTTCGACAGCTTGTTGGTGAGCTTGCCGCCCTTCCGGACCTCGCCCTCGGAGCTGATGATGAACGGGTTCCACTCGGGGTAGGCGCGCAGGTCGGCCAGGACCGCCCAGACCCGGTCGGGGGCGGCGTCGATCTCGATCTCGTGCCGCAGCCGTCGCGGGGAGACCAGCGTCTTGATGTACACGGCGGCGGGCAGCGCGACCAGCACGACAAGGATCACGATGAGGGTGGCACGGAGCGGCATGTCGAAACCTCCTGGCTAACAGCGTTAGCCTTACGGTAAGGCTAACGGCGTTAGCCGTGCAAGCCCTCCGGAACGGCGAATGGCGGCGGCCCGGTGATCCCACCCCCTGGAGATCACCGGGCCGCCGCCTCCCCTGACCGCCGCGGCACACCCCCTCCGGCCTTTACCGCGGCCCCGCCACCAGCGGGTTCATTCGCCCCTGCGGTCCGTCCCGGCCGCCCGGGACGGGCCGTCAGAGACCGTCGCCTGCGATGATCGAGTCGGCCGCCCGCTTCGCGTCGTTGATCGGGATCGCGAAGCCGAGCCCGATGTTGCCCGAGCCGCTGCCCGAGGTCAGGATCGCGGTGCTGACCCCGATCACCTGCCCCGACCCGTTCACCAGCGCCCCGCCGGAGTTGCCGGGGTTGATCGCGGCATCGGTCTGGATCGCGTTCTTGATCACCGTGCTCTGCTGCGCCGAGACCCGCTCGCGCAGGTACGGCGGCAGCTGCGAGTCGGGCTGCTGCCCGCCCTCCTGGATCTCCCGGCCCAGCGCGCTGACGATCCCCGAGGTCACCGAGCCCTCCAGGCCGAGCGGGCTGCCCACCGCCAGCACGGTGTCGCCGACGGCGAGCGAGCCGCTGTTCCCGAGCGTGGCGGGCTTGAGCCCGGACACCCCGGACGCCCTGATCACGGCCACGTCCTTGGACCGGTCGGCGCCCAGCACGGTCGCCGGGGCGGTCCTGCCGTCGCTGAACCGCACCGTGATCTGGTCCGAGTTCTGCACGACGTGCGCGTTGGTGAGGATCGTGCCGTCCGAACGCAGGATCACGCCCGAGCCCCCGCCCTCACCCGCCTGCGCCCGCGTCTCGACCGACACCACGCTCGGCTGCACGGCGGCCGCCACCTGCGCGACCGTGGCGCCCGTGCCCACCCCGGACACCGCCGTCGGGGACGACGTCCCGGCCTCCGCACCCGCCAGTTCCACCGCGGCCAGGGCGCCGACGCTCCCGGCCCCCAGCGCGAGCGCCACCACCGCCCCCGCCGCGGCGATCTTGCGGCGCACCGACCAGCCCGTCCGCGCAGGCAGGTACGGGTCGCCGGGCCGCGGGGGCGGCGGCCACCCGCCGTACCCTCCAGGCGCGGCGCCCGGAGCACCGGGCGCCCCCGAGGCGCCCGGTACTCCCGCTCCCGGAGCGCCCGCGACTCTGACGTCCTCCGGCCCCGGCCCCGCCTGCCAAGGGTGCCGGTTCCCGTACGGGTTCTGGTTCGGCTGCTCGGCGTTCATTCGGACCCCCTGAATCTCTCACCCTCAGAATGTCCAGCGGATCTGCAACCGACCTGGAACCAACCTGAAAGTCCCCTGAATGCCGGAAATGACCGAGAGGCTGGCCAGGGCGCCCGCCCCCGCGCGAGCCCGGGGGGCGCCCTGTGCCGATCAGTCGAACCCACGAACCTGAGAGGCCCCTGAATCCGTGATCAAGGCTCCCCGCACGTTTCAGCCGGCGAGCGGAAGGATCACCCGGAACACCGCGCCCTCGCCCGGGGCCGAGTCCACCTCGACCTTCCCCTCGTGCGCGCCCACCAGCGCGGCCACGATCGCCAGGCCGAGCCCGGTGCTGCCGTCCTCACGCGAACGGGACGGGTTGGCCCGGTAGAACCGCTCGAAGACCCGTTCCGCCTGCTCCGGCGACAGGCCGGGCCCCTCGTCGGCCACCTCGCACACCACCGCGGGAGCCTCGCCCAGCGAACCGGGCTTCAGCCGCACCGTCACCGACGTCCCCTCCGGGGTGTGCGTGATCGCGTTGGTGAGCAGGTTGCCGAGCACCTGGCGCAGCCGCGGCTCGTCCCCCACCACCTGGTACGCCACGCCGCCCTCGACCTCCAGCTCGATCGAGCGGTCGGGCGCGACCACCCGGGTCTCCTGGACGGCCTCCGCCGCCACGGCCAGCAGGTCCACGGGCCGCTTCTCGATGGGCCGCTGCTGGTCGAGCCGGGCGAGCAGCAGCAGGTCCTCCACGAGCAGGCCCATCCGTTCGGCCATCTCCTCGATGCGGCCGATCAGCCGGTCCACCTCTTCCGGGGTCCGCGCGGCGCCTTGCCGGTAGAACTCGGCGAAGCCGCGGATCGCGGTCAGCGGGGTGCGCAGCTCGTGGCTGGCGTCGGCGACGAACCGCCGCATCCGCTCCTCCGAGCGCAGCGCGGTCTCCTCCGACCGCCGCGCCGCCGCCTCCGACTCGGCACGCGCGCCGAACGCCGACTCGATCTGCGCGAGCATGCTGTTGAGCGAACGGCCGAGCCGCCCCACCTCGGTGCGCGGATCCGCCTCGGGCACCCGCCGCGCCAGGTCGCCGGCCGCGATCGCACCGGCCGTCTGCTCGATCGCCGCCAGCGGGCGCAGGCTGGCCCGCACCACCCAGACCCCGACGGCGGCGAGCATGGTCACCACGAGCAGGCCCACGATCACGTCGATCACCACCAGCTGGTTCACGGTGCGGCGCACCTCGTCCAGGCTCAGCCCGAGGACGAGGATCCCGCCGCCGGGCAGCGGCTGCGCGAGGATCCGCCAGTCCGCGCCCGAACCGCCGCGGCCCGGCACGGTGAACGGCTCGCCCGGCCGCCTCTCCAGGTCGGCGGGCACCTTCGGGCTGCCGGTCTCGTTGAGCGCCCCGATGCTCTGCCGCCCCCGCCCGTCCGCGCCCTGCACCAGCACGTACATCTCACCGGGCAGCCGCAGCCGGAGGATGTCGGTCCTGCCGATCTGCGGGACGACCTGCTTGACCACCTGCTCCATGGTGTCCTGGAGCTGCGCGTCGGAACGTCCCACCAGGTACTGGCTGAGCACCGACACCCCGGCCCCGCTCATGACCGTCATGCCCAGCGCGACCAGCACGAGCATGCCCGCGATCAGCTTGAGCCGCAGCGGTGTACGCCCGGGGAGAGCGCGCAACGCCTGGAAGGCCATCAGCCCGGCGGCAATCGCAGCACGTAGCCGACACCGCGCAGGGTGTGGATCAGTCTCGGCTCGGCGTTGTCGACCTTGCGCCGCAGCGCCGACACGTAGGACTCGACGATCCCGACATCCCCGCCGAAGTCGTAGTTCCACACGTGGTCGAGGATCTGCGGCTTCGACAGCACCCGCCCCGCGTTGGCCATCAGGTACCGCAGCAGCTTGAACTCGGTCGGCGACAGCTGGATCGGCTTCCCGCCGCGCCACACCTCGTGGCTGTCCTCGTCCAGCTCGATGTCGGCGAACACCATCCGCGGCGTGGGCTCCTGCGCGCCGCCGCGGAACCGCCGCAGCACCGCGCGGATCCGCGCGATGACCTCCTCCAGGCTGAACGGCTTGGTGACGTAGTCGTCACCGCCGATCGTCAGCCCCTTGATCCGGTCCTGGACGGCGTCCCGCGCCGTGAGGAACAGCACGGGCGTGTGATCACCGCCCGACCGCAGCCGCCGGGCCACGTCGAAACCGTCGATGTCGGGCAGCATGACGTCCAGCACGATCAGGTCGGGCCGGCGCCGCCGCGCGGCCTGCACGGCGTCCGCACCGTTCGTCGCCGTGATCACCTCGAAGCCGGTGAAGCGCAGGCTGCCGGCCAGCAGCTCCAGGATGTTGGGCTCGTCCTCCACGACGAGCAGCAACCCCTCCGACGCCTTCCTGGCCTGCACCGTACGTTCCGCCAAGGCCCAGTCCCCCTCCGCCATACTCCTAGAGGCTGCCACCTTTTCCTGAAAGCCTCCTGAATACCCACTGAGCCTTCCCTAGCAACGACGAAGCGGCCCGTCCTCCGAAGAGAACGGGCCGCCCCGGCCGAACGAGCTTCCCCACTCGCCGACATGATCAGCCTACATCCTGAACCCCTGCCGCGGCGCGCACGCCACGAACGTTGGCCACCCTCGGCCCTCGGCCCTCGGCCCGATGATGGGCCGGTGATCCCCATCTACACCACCGACACCGTCCCGACCGCCGGCGCGGGACCCGTCCAGCAGGCCTGGCCGGTCTGGACAGAGGCCGATGAGATCGGCCAGGGCCTCGACCTCCTGGCACAGGCCGCCCAGTACCAGCAGTTGCGCCGGGACCGCGCCTTCCGCCCCCTTCGGGTTGGTCAGGGCCACCCAGAACTCCTGGCGAGTCAACTCCCAGCGCGTCCGCCGCGCCCTGCGGCAGTGCGTTACGCAACGAGAGCAGCTGATTGGCCCCGGGAGTGATCGCCATCAACGTGGCGGCGGTTAAGAAAGCCTGCCAGTGAGCACCAACATGCCCTCACCCCCACCCGCCGTAACGCCGACCCTTGAGAGGATGCGCGAATGGAGTTGCGTCCTGAACTGCTGCCCCCGCGAGTCAGCGCCCGGCACATCGAGGACCTGGGCCGTGAGATCGACAGGATCGCAGCTCTGAGGGGGGACGACGCCCGAGCGGCCATGGCCGCGTTCCAGCAGGCCACCGGCCACGACTACGGGGAATTCTTCGAGTACTGGGGCGCGGAGTCGCGCGAGGCGGCCGCCACCCGGGCGGCGCGGCCGAGGCATCCGCGGGTTCCGGACATCACGCGGGACGAGCTCGTGGAGATCGTCCACCGGATCCGCACATGCCCGCCCCCGGACCAGGACTGGTATGTGCTGGTTCTGAAGACCAACACGATCCATCCGGCACCGACCGATCTGATCTTCTGGCCATCCCCCGAGCTGGAGTCGGCCTCATCCGAAGAGATCGTCGACGTCCTCCTGAACCACCGCCCGACCGCACTCTGAGGAGGTGTCACGGTGCTCGGTCTCGGCAGGCGTCGTCGAGGACGGCGGCGATCTGATCGAGTACGCGGTGGGGCGGGGTGTAGGGCACGCGCAGATGGTGGACGAGGGTGGCGTCGGCCGCGAAGCGCGGGCCTGCCGCGAGTGCGACCCCGTTCCTGCCGGCTCGTTCGACGATGGTGTCGGCGAGGGCGGTGGTCAGCCGCAGCCACAGGGCGAGCCCGCCGGCCGGGAGGGTGAAGTGCCAACGGCCGTCGGCGGCGAGCAGGTCGCCGAGATGGTCGCGCTGGTGGCGCAACTCTTGTCGGCGTCGTCTGAGCACCGGTTCCAGGTCACCGAGCAGTTCGGTGGCGACGAGCTGCTGCATCGGGGGCGCGGACAGTGGCCCGGCCAGAGGATGGTCCTGCAGTTCCCTGACGAACGAGGCAGGGCCCCGGATCCAGCCGATGCGCAGGCCGCCCCAGATGGACTTGCTGGTCGAGCCGATCAGCAGCGCGCCGCGTATCCGGGGCGCGGGGTCCGGCCGGTCGCGCAGATCGAGGTCGCGCATGGTCTCGTCCACGACGAGGGTCACCCGATGCTCGGCTGCGAGCCGGGCCACGGCCCGGCGGGTGTGCGGGGGCATCAGCGCTCCCGTCGGGTTGTGGAAGTCGGGCACCAGGTAGGCGAGATGGCCGCGCGCGGCCGCGAAGGCGTCCCGCAGTTGGTCCAGGTCCCAGCCGTCGGTGCCGACCCCGCAGCCCACCAGCCTCGTTCCGGAAGCGCGCAGCACCCGGAGCGCATCGAAGTACGTGGGGACCTCCACCACCGCCACGCGGGGCCGCAGGTGTGCCGCGAGCAGGGCCAGTGCGGCCCGTGTGCCGCTGGTGACGAGAATCTGCTCGGGCAGTGTCGCGATGCCCTCACGGCTGTATTTCGCAGCGATCGCGGCACGCAGCTCCGCGATGCCCGGCCCTGGTTCGCCATGCTCGGCCAGCAAGGGACCAGCCCGCTCGACGGCTCGCCTCGTCGCCTCCAGGTAGAGCTCTTGCGGCGCGGCTGGAACGGCCCGGCGCAGGTCGACCAGGGAGCCGGTCTCCCCGGTCGCCGAGAGGGGGGCGATCCGTTCCGCCGCGGCCGCGGGGAGCCGCACCGTGCTGGCGCTGCCGTGCCGGGTGCGGACCCATCCGGCATCGCGCAGCCGCTCCAGGGCGGCCGTCACCGTGCCACGGCTCACCCCCAGCGCGGCGGCCAGACGGCGTTCGGCGGGCAGCTCGCTCCCGGCGCGGATGCGGCCGTCGAGCAGCGCCTCCCGTATCGCACGGGCCAGCGCCGCGCTGAGCGGCGCCCCGGTATTCCGCCAGGGCCCGAGGGCCTGCACCAGCTGGTCGTCTCCCATTCGCACTGGTCCAGTTTCCCAGGATTGGACCAGGCACCGGACCGGCAGGCTCCATACGGTCGTGATCACACGACACGAACGGAGGCATGCCATGCACCCGCGACTCGCCACTGACCGCGACGGATTGCCGCACCTGCTGGAGACCGTCCGGCAGCACGCCGCCGACGTGCTCGCCCGGATCGCCGAACAGGAGGTCGTCCCCGCGGCGCCATTGCCGGAGCCGGCCTCCCTCTCCGTGCAGGGGGCAGGGCTGCAGGCGGCGCTGGACGAGTTCGCCGCTCGCTGGGAGCCGGTGCTGTCGGCCAGTGCCGGACCGCGCTATCTCGGATTCGTCACCGGCGGGGTGACGCCGGCCGCGCTGGCCGGCGACTGGCTGACCTCGACGTGGGACCAGAACGCCTTCTCGTCCCTGGACGGAGCGGGACAGCACCTGGAGCGCGAGACGATCGGCTGGCTGCGTTCCCTGTTCGGCCTGTCCGACCGGCAGCACGGAACCTTCGTCAGCGGCGCCACCATGTCCAACACGGTCGGGCTCGCCATCGCCCGCGAATGGCTCGGAGAACAGCGGGGCGTCTCACCGGCCGAGCACGGAGCCGGCTCGCTCGGCGCAGTACGGGTGCTGTCGGGAGCGGCGCATTCGAGCGTGCCCAAGGGCCTGTCGATGCTCGGCCTGGGACGCCGGGCCATGGTCAGTGTGCCGACCCGACCCGGACGGGAAGCCGTCGACCTGCCGGCGCTGGAGCACGCGCTTGCCGAGGGCGAGGCCGACGGCCCGTGCATCGTGGTCGCCAACGCGGGCACCGTCAACACCGTCGACTTCGACGACCTGCGCGGCATCGCCGCGCTGCGCGAGCGCTACCCCTTCTGGCTGCACGTGGACGCCGCCTTCGGCGCCTTCGCCGCCCTGTCCCCCGACCACGCGCACCTGGTCGACGGCCTCGACCTGGCCGACTCGATATGCGTCGACCTGCACAAATGGCTGAACGTCCCCTACGACAGCGCCGTGCAGTTCACCCGCCGCCCGGACCTGCAGACGAGCGTCTTCCAGAACGCGGCGGCCTACCTCGGCCCGCTCGGAGACACCCCCGACATGGCCCACCTCACCCCGGAGAACTCCCGTCGCCTGCGCGCCCTCGCCACGTGGTTCACCCTGCGGGCCTACGGGCGGGACGGCCACCGCGAGATCACCGAAAGGTGCATCGGATGTGCACGCGCCCTGGGCGACGCCGTCGACGGCATCCCCGGCCTGCGGCTCCTGGCACCGGTCCGCCTGAACGTCGTCTGCTTCACCCTCGCGGACGACCCCACCGCCGAACGGCTCACCGCACTAACCGAGCAGATGGCCGACGAGGCCTTCCTCACTCCCACCGTCCTCGACGGCGTGCCCGCACTGCGAGCCGCCTTCAGCAACTGGCAGACCACCGAAACCGACACCGGCCGGGTAGCCGCGGCACTGCAAGCCGCGTTGCACAAGTTGTGAGCCGACTAGCGGTGCGTTCGGAAGGGGACGCCCGGAGACCTCGCGGCTCCGGGCGTCCTCGATCGTTACTCGCCCTTCCAGACCGGCCTGCGCTTCTCGGCGAAGGCGGCCGGGCCCTCCTGGGCGTCCTTGGAGGTGAAGACGGGCAGGGTGATCTCGCCCTGCTTCTTCCACGCCTCCGCGGTGTCCCAGTCCGGGGACTCGACGATGATCTTCTTGGTTGCGGCCAGTGCCAGCGGGGCGTTCTCGGCGACCTTGAGCGCCAGATCCTTGGCGGCGGCCAGCGCCTGGCCCGGTTCGGTGAGCCGGTTGACGAAACCCAGTTCGGCCATCCGCTCGGCCGGATACTTGTCACCGGTGAGCGCCATCTCCATGGCGATGTGGAAAGGGATCCGCTGCGGCAGCCGCAGCAGCCCGCCGCCCGCCGCGACCAGCCCGCGCTTGGGCTCGGGCAGCCCGAACTGGGCGTCCCGGGAGGCCACGACCATGTCGCAGCTCAGCGCGACCTCGCAGCCGCCGGCCAGCGCGTAGCCCTCGACCGCGGCGATCAGCGGCTTGGCCGAGGGGCGCTCCACGATCCCGCCGAATCCGCGGCCCTCCACGATCGGGTTGTCCCCGGTCAGGAAGCCCTTTAGGTCCATGCCCGCGCTGAAGCTGCCGCCGGCGCCGGTGAGCACGCCGATCGACAGGTCCTTGCGGGAGTCCAGCTCGTCCATCGCGGCCGCGATGCTCTGCGCGACCACGCCGTTGATGGCGTTCTTGGCCTCCGGACGGTTGATGGTGATGACGAGGACGGCGCCGTCCTCTTCGGTGAGAACCGCGTCGGTCATGAATGCCTCACTTCGGCTGGAAGCGGATGCCGCCGTCGAACCGGATGGTCTCGCCGTTCATGTAGTCGTTCTCGATCAGCGACTTCACCAGGTGGGCGAACTCGTCCGCCCGGCCCATCCGCTTGGGGAACGGCACCGGCGCCGACAGCTTGGCCTTGAACGCGTCGGCGGCCTCGCCCTGGCCGTAGATCGGGGTGTCGATGATGCCGGGGCAGATGGTGTTGACGCGGACGCCGACGGCGGCCAGGTCGCGGGCGGCGGGCAGCGTCATGCCGACGATGCCGCCCTTGGACGCCGAGTAGGCGACCTGCCCGGTCTGGCCCTCCAGCGCGGCCACCGACGCGGTGTTGATCACCACGCCGCGCAGGCCGTCCTCGTCGGCGGGGTCGGTCTTGGCGACCGCGGCCGCGCCGATCCGCATGAGGTTGAAGGTGCCGATCAGGTTGACCCGGATGACGGTCTCGAACGAGCCCAGGTCGTGCGGGGCGCCGTCGCGGCCGACGGTGCGGGAGGCCCAGCCGATGCCGGCGCTGTTGACGATGACGCGCAGCGGGGCGCCGGTGTCGACTGCGGCCTGGACGGCGGCCTGCACCTGGGCCTCGTCGGTGACGTCGGTCTTGACGAAGACGCCGCCGACCTCGTCGGCGAGCGCCTTGCCCTTGTCCTCGTTGAGGTCGGCGACCACCACCTTGACACCGTCGGCGGCCAGGGCGCGGACGGTGGCCTCGCCGAGCCCGCTCGCACCGCCGGATACGACGGCGGAAACTCCGTTCAGGTCCATGCGCAGCACCTTACGTGAGGGACCGAATGTGGTTCGGGGCGATGTTACCCAGGCGTCACCGTACGGGTCACGTTCACCCCTCGAACCGCCCGCACAGAGTCGGCCCTACCCAGGACGCGCGCGGACACGCGGGCGGCCCGGCGGAGCACGCAGTTCCCAACCTGCTCCGCCGGGCCGGATGAACCGTCCGCGGGATCGCCCCCTCCTGCAGCCGCGATCCCGCGGACGCGGCGCCGCTCCTCGGACGTCGACGCGCGGGGTGGGGAACCGTGCCTGGTCCCCCGGAGTATTCGCAGCGGCCGGGGTGACCGGATGGCCCGAATTCTCGGATCGCCCTGACCTGGTGGACGGGGCATTCACAACAATCCCCCCTTCGATGGAGCCGAGCCTCACCGGCAACGTGAGGAACGCGTAGGCGTACGGGGAGTAGGACGTCTCCCTGGCGACGCGTCGGAGGGAGCGCGGCGGTGGGTGAGGCCGAACAGCGGGGCGATCAGAACCCGAGAGCGGCAAGACACAGCCCGGCCGGGGACGCGGCGCCACGCGGACAGCGGGCCGGTGCCAGCCGGGACGACGCCGCACGTCCTCGATGAAGGACGTCGGCCTCCGGCTCAGGGAACGGCCAGATACCGTCCAGCCCGGCGGCTCAGGGGGCAGCCGGGTGCCGTTCGGACCGGCGGCGTCCGGCCCACCGGTTCAGGGGACGGCCGGGTGCCGTCCGGACCGGCGACGCTGGCCGGGCCGGACGGCACGTGCGGGCCGGACGATCAGCAGTCCACGAGTTCCGGGGACTGGTTGAGCAGTTGCGCGCGAGGCGACACGAACTCCGCGTAGCGCTCGGCGGTGCCCGGGGCGTCCGGCGCGAACGCCGCGACGCGGTGACAGTTCTGGAACGCCAAGCGGACACCGAAGTGGCGTTCAAGTGCGCCGCGCATCGCGTCGCTGGCAAGCGCTCGCAGCAGTTCCCCGCGCGACCGCTCGTCAGGCGGCGGCGTCCGGTTGTCGGCGAAGCCGTCGCCGGAGGCCCGGGTCCGGGCGGCGACCTCGCCGATGACCTGCCAGGCGTACGGCAGCGAGTCGCGCACGCACGCCACGAACGCGGCGTCGTCCACCTCCCCTCGCTGCGCCTGCTCCAGCAGCCGGCCGTCGACAGTCAAGGACATGACCGTTCTCCCCTCTCACCGTTCCGTGTGGTCGGTCAGGGACCAGGCTCGCACGAAAATGATATTCATTCCATAGCGTGGAAGTGGGAGATTCCCGCCCGTTCCCGTCAGTAGAGGGCGCGATACGGTGCGGGCGGGGTGGGGGTGCGGCCGAAGCAGGTCGCCACCGGGTCCTCGACCGAGCACCACGCGGGCCTGCGCACCGGCACGTACCCGGACGGCACTCCGCGGTTCGCGATCACCGATCGGTAGGCGGCCACGCCCTCGGTCGGCTTGCGCTCCAGCGACGGGTCGCCCAGGACGTCCACCCGGTAGAGGCCGAACCGCGGCCGGTAGCTGCCCCACTCGTAGTTGTCGGTCAGGCTCCAGTGGTTGTAGCCGATCACCTTCACCCCGTCGGCGATCGCCCGCTGCACCCAGTAGAGGTGGTCGCGGAGGTGGTCGGCCCTGCCGTAGCCATCGGGACGGGCCTTGCCGTCGTCGGTCGCCATGCCGTTCTCCACGATGTAGACCGGGAGGTGGGGTAGCCTGCGCTGGTAGTTCTTCAAGACGTAGTAGAGTCCGTCCGGCTCCGGGTCGATCTTCCAGAACTCCCCGGTCAGCGCGTGGACGGCGCTGATGTTCTCCAGGCTCGCGCCGTAGTAGTAGTCGATCCCGATGAAGTCGATCTTGTCGGTCACCTCGTTGAACAGCGCGGCGTCGAACAGGCCGTTGACGATCGAGCCGTAGGCCACGTTGCTGGACACCGGAGCGCCCGGATCGACCTCGTGGATCATGTCGTAGGCGGCGCGATGGGTCCGGATCAGCGCGTCCCGCATGGTGAACAGCTGTGCCGGGTTCATCGGACGGGACACCGTCTCGTTGAAGATGTACTGGCTCGCCTCGTTGAAGGTGATCCAGATGACGCCCTGGCCGCGGTAGCGCTCGACCATGAACCGGGCATGCCGCAGCCAGTCGGACGAGGTGCGCGGGTCGTCCCAGGCGCCCTGGTCGGCCACCCAGCCTGGATAGACCCAGTGGTCGAGGGTGAGCATGGGACGCATGCCGGCGGCCTTGATCCGGCGCACGAGATCGTCGTAGTAGGCCAGCTCCCGCTCGTCCCGGACGCCGCGCCGCGGTTCGATCCGCGCCCATTCGAGGGAGGTGCGGAAGACGTTCGCGCCGAGTCCGCGGGCCAGCTTGACGTCGCCGGGGTAGCGGTTCCGGAAGTCCACCGAGTCGTTGTAAGGGTCCTTCTTCTCGGCGTACCTGGTCCAGTTGCTGTCGGGGAACGAGCCCTCCGCCTGGAAGCCGGAGGTGGACACGCCCCACATGAAGCCGGCGGGGAACTTGGCCACGGCGGGGGGCGGTGGCGCGGCGCCGGCGGCGGGCGACGTCGCCGCCAGGACGGCGGTCGCCGTCAGTGTGGCGGACACGAGGTGGGCGAGGACGGAACGTGCGTGCGAGGTGCGCGGTCGACCGGCCCTTCCGAACACGGTGTCTCCCTCCCGGAGCAAACGTGAAGATTATTCGGATAACAGGTGGGGGAGAGGCTCCCGTCAAGGACGGGGCGATGGCCGGATCCGGCCAGACCTCCGCCTTCACGCACCCCCGGAAACGTCCGCACGCCCACCTTCGGCCTCGAGATGCCAATGTGCCGATGATCACAAAACGCTAAATACGCATTATCGGAATGTGTCGCGACAATAACGCCAAGTGATGATGACTCGACCCCAAAGGGCGACGAATCACCGCCATTCTCCGTCAAACCCGACACGGGAAAGCAGCCCCGCGGGGGGCGAAATAGCACTCCGACGCCAATAGTGACCCACATCACTTTTTCTCGATCGTTTACCGGAAAAGCGCTGGCAGCGCCCAGCGAGGACCATTTCCGCGGACCCCCGTCCACCCGGTTCGATCACCACGGGGTTTGCCGGGCGCCGAGATCCGTGGCTACCTTCAAGCCGTTCCGTAGCGGCACAGAAGCCGCCCAGATAACAGAACATTCAGCCGACGCGCGGTCACGGCGAGGCACGCCTGTCCCTCCAGGGCTCGCCTGCCCCATCCGCCGCGATGCACCCCCTCCGCGCGTCCGGCCGCCGCGTCCGTGCAGACGAGAAGCACGGAGCCGGAAAGCGCCCAAGGCCATCGGCGCCCCCCTCCACGACCCCTGGGGCCCCGCTGTGCCGGAAAGCGCGGCAGCCCCACCGCCGAGCGGAGTCCCCGCCCGCGGTGCGCGCTGCCCGGTAGGCACCACCCGCGAGGTCAGGAGCCGTCCTGAGTACGTCCCGTAACCCCTCGAAGACCGAAGTCCCCCGAAAGTTCGCGCCGTTCACCGGAGGCGTCGCCGTACTCGGCGGGACGGCCGCACTCGGAGCCTCGCTCCTGGCGGCCGGGCCCGTGAACGCGATCGCCGCGCCCCGCACCTCACCCGCGGCCCCCGCCCCTGCCGCGGCTCCGCGGCAGCAGGCGCAGATGACGCTGGTGAGCGCGCAGGCCAAGATCTCCCAGTCGCGGAAGGCCAAGCAGAAGCAGCGCGCGGCCAAGGCCGTCAACTACGCCTACAAGCAGATCGGCGACCGGTACCGCTACGGCGGCACCGGCCCCGGCTCGTGGGACTGCTCCGGACTGGCCGGCGGCTCGTGGCGCAAGGCGGGCGTGAAGCTGCCGCGCACCACCACGCAGATCTACAAGGCCGTGAAGCACAAGGTGTCCTGGAAGGGCGCCGTCAAGGGTGACCTGCTGTTCTTCTACTCCGGCAAGAGCCACATGGGCATCTACGTCGGAAAGGGCTACATGATCCACGCGCCCAGCTCGGGCAAGAAGGTCAAGAAGATCAAGCTCAACCGCGACTACAAGCGGAACTTCAAGGGGGGCGTCCGCCCCGGCTACTGAGTACGCCGAGCCGCGTAGCACGCATCCCCCCGCAGACGCGCGGACGACCGCGCCGTGGGCCCGGGCCATGCCGGGGCCCACGGCGCGCACTCGCAGGGTGCGGCGGACTCGGCCACGGTCTCCCCCAGCGGCAGCCGCAGTTCGGCCGGGGTGAGCGGGACGAGCTCGCCGCCCCAGTGCCACTCAGGGTTCGTCGCCGCCGGTGGGTTCGGCCGCACCGCGGGCCGCACGGCGCAGCAGCGGAGTATCCGTCGGCTTGACGACGTGGTCGTCGCTTCGGCTTTCGGTCCGCACGTCGGGTCAGCTTTCTAGGGACGGGTAGTCGGTGTAGCCGGTGTGGTCTCCTCCGTAAAAGGTGGACTGGTCGGCCTCGTTGTAGGGGCCGCCGGCCTTGATGCGGGCGGGCAGGTCCGGGTTGGCCAGCCACAGCTGGCCGAAGACCACGGCATCGGCCACGCCTTCACGCAAAGCGTCCACCCCGTACTCGGGACGGGCCGGAAACGCGTCCGGCCTCGGGTGCGGGTTGAGCAGCAGCGTGCCGGGCCACTCCGCGCGCAGTCGCCTGGTCAGCTCCCGGTCGCCCATTTCCATGATGTGGACGTACGCCAGACCCAGTGGGCCGAGCGCGCGCAGCAGTGCCGTGTAGAGCTCCTCCGGGTCGCTTTCGGAGACGCCGTTGGCGGTGGTTCCGGGGGAGACGCGGAAGCCGACCCGTTCCGGGCCGATGGCCTCGCCGACCGCCCGCGCCACCTCGACGCCGAAGCGGATCCGATTGGGGATGCCGCCTCCGTAGGCGTCGGTGCGCCGGTTGGTGCCGTCCGCCAGGAACTGGCTGATCAGATAGCCGTTCGCGCCGTGCACCTCGACGCCGTCGAAGCCCGCGTCGATGGCGTTGCGCGCCGCGGCGACGTAGTCCTCGATCGCCTGCGCGATGTCGTCCAGGGTCATCTCCCGGGGCTCCGGGTGGTCCAGCATGCCCTCGGGGGTGAACAGCTGCTCGCCGGAGGCGATCGGCGAGGGGGCCAGCGGCAGCGCTCCGTCCGGGTAGAGGCTCGGGTGGCCGATCCGTCCGGCATGCATCAGCTGGACGAAGATGCGCCCGCCCTCGGCGTGCACGGCGTCGGTGACCTTCCGCCAGGCGGCGACCTGTCCGTCGGAGTGCAGGCCGGGCGTCCATATGTAGCCCTGGCCGAGCTCGCTCGGCTGGGTGGCCTCCGCGATGATCAACCCGGCCCCGGCGCGCTGCGTGTAGTACTCCGCCGTCAGGTCGGTCACCTGGCCTGCCTCGGGCGCCCTGCTCCGCGTCATCGGGGCCATGAGGATCCGGTTGGGCAGCTCCAGCTTCCCGACGTTCACCGGCTCGAACAGTTCCTTCATCACACGCTCCCGGTCCAAAGGTCGTAGCTCACGTACCTGGCATGAACGTACGAACAGGGACGAGCCCACCGAATCCGTAAGGTTTCGGTACTGGGCCCCGTAGTTTGGAGGGGTGCTCTACGGGCGTGACGCAGAACAGGAGCGGCTCGCGCGGCTGATCGGCGAGGCGCGCGAGTCGAGGCGCAGCCGTGCCCTGGTCATCCGCGGCGAGACCGGCATCGGCAAGTCCGCGCTGCTCGACTGGATCGTCGAAGAGGGGCCCTGGTCGAGTTTCCGGACCCCGCCGATGCGGCACGACGCCGCACTATTGCTGCGCGCCACGGGTTATGAGGCCGAGGGGAACATCGTCTTCGCCGGCCTCAGCCAACTGCTGTGGCCCGTACGAGACCGCCTGGACAATCTGCCTGAGCCCCAAGGCTCCGCACTACGCGGCGCCCTCGGCCTCACCCCGCCTCCCAACGGGCCAAGCGCGCGCGGGCGAGACCGCTTCACCGTTGGGCTGGCCGTCCTCACCCTCCTGGCAGACCTCGCCGAAACGGGGCCGGTGCTGTGCCTCGTCGACGACGCGCAGTGGCTCGACCCCGCGTCCACGGAGGCGCTGCTGTTCGCGGCCCGGCGGCTGGCGGCCGAAGGCGTGGTGATGCTGTTCGCCGCACGCGACGAGGGCTTCACAGCAGGCGGCCTTGACGAACTGCGCCTGGAACGGCTCAGGCCCGCCGACGCCGAACGGGTCCTGGCCCGGCACCAGGACGTGCCGCCCCCGCTCCGCGACCGCGTCGTCCGCGAATCGGCGGGCAACCCGCTCGCGGTGATCGAGTTCGGCGCGGCCCGGGCGCGGGGATCCGCCGTGACCGGGCCGCTGCCGCTGGCCGACCGCGTCACCTCCGCGTTCCAGGACCGGATCGCCCGGCTGCCCGAACCGACCCGGCGGATGCTGCTGATCGTGGCCGCCGAAGGGCGCGGCGACATGGCCAACGCGCTGGCCGCCGCCGAGCGTCTCGGCGTGAGTCTGGACGACCTGGACGAGGCCGAACGGGCCCGCCTGGTGCAGATCACCGGCCGTTCCATCCTGTTCCGGCACCCGCTGATCGGTTCCGCCGTGTACCAGGGCGCGCCGCTGACCCAGCGGCTGGAGGCCCACCGGGCGCTGGCCGCGGCCTCCCACGAGCCCGATTGCAACGCGCTGCACCGGGCGGCCGCGGCGACCCGGCCCGACGAGGAGATCGCCGCCGGGCTGGAGCGCGCGGCGGAGCGGGCCTGCGACCGCACCGGCTACGGCACCGCGTCCCGGCTCTTCCGGCAGGCCGCCGACCTCACCCCCGCTCCCGCCGCGCAGGCCCGCCGGCTGGGCGCGGCGGCGGCCGCGGCGCTCCAGGCCGGCGCCGTCGGGGACGCCGAGGACCTGGTCCGCGCGGCCGAGCGGCTCACCGACGACCCCGCCGAGTACGACCGGCTCGTACGGGTCCGCGCGGCGGTCGAGTTCGAACGCGGCGACCCCCGTGCCGCGGCACGGATGCTCGCCGACCACGTCGCGCACGCACCGGGCGGGGCCGACGGTGACCACGCCGCCCTGCTGCGCACCGCCGCCGCCTATGCCTGGATGGGCGGTGAGACATCAGTACTGTGCCAGGCCGCGAAGCTGCTGCCGGCCCCGGACCGGGCCGTCCAGGGCATGGCCCGGCTCGTCGACGGCGAGTACGCCGCAGGGCTCCCGCTGCTCGCCGAGGTCGTCGCCGCCGCCCGGCCCGCCGCGGCCGCGGCCCCGGCCGCCTCCCGCACCTCCGTGGACGACCACGCGCACGCCGTCCAGGTCACCCTGGCCGCCCTGATCATCGGGGACGACGCGAGCGCCCTGCGCCTGGCCTCCGCCGAGGCCGCCCACTACCGCCGGCACGGCCTGGTCGGTGCGCTGCCCAGCGTCCTGGAGGCCCTCGCGCAGGCGCAGATCGCCGCCGGACTGCATCAGGACGCCGAGGCGACCGTGGCCGAGGCGATGGGCCTGGCCCGCGCCACCGGCTTCGAACGGCGCGCCGGACGGCTCGGCCTCGTCCTGACCAGGATCGCGGCGATCGAGGGCGACGAGGCCCGGCTGCGCGAGCTCACCGGCACCGCGCCCGGCCCGTCCGACGCCCTCGCCGCGGGCGCCCTCGCCGCGGGCGCCCTCGCCCTGCTGGACCTGGGCCTGGGCCGGTACGACGAGGCGCTGCGGCGGCTGGAGGAGATCGGCCGCGACCCGCACCGGCCCACCGCCGACGTCATGCTCTCGGCCGCCGACCAGGTGGAGGCGGCCGTGCGCGCGGGCCGGCCGGATAGTGCCCGGCCCGCCGCAGACCGGCTCCGTGCCTGGGCCGAGGCCGGCCGGCAGACCTGGGCGCACGCCGTCGCGCTGCGCTGCCAGGCGCTCCTGGACGACACCGAGGAAGCGGCGCGCACGGCGTACGAGCGGGCACTGGAGCTGCACGAGCGTGCGGCGCGGGAGGCCGGCCCCGGCGGCCGGCCGTTCGAGAAGGCCCGCACCGAGCTGCTGTACGGGGAGTGGCTGCGGCGGGCGCGGCAGCGGTCCGAGGCCCGGGTCCCGCTGCGCTCCGCACTGGAGATCTTCGAACGGCTCCGCGCCGTCCCGTGGACCGACCGGGCCCGCGCCGAGCTGCGCGCGACCGGCGAGGGCGCCGGCGCAGGCCAGGGGCCCGGCCTGCTCGACCGGCTCACGCCGCAGGAACTGCAGGTGGTGCGGCTGGCCGCGGACGGCGTGAGCAGCCGGGAGATCGCCGCCCAGCTGTTCCTCAGCCCGCGCACGGTCGAGTACCACCTCTACAAGGCGTATCCGAAACTGGGCGTGTCCTCCCGCAGGGAGCTGTCGCGGCTGCGCGGAACATAGAGCGGGCCGGGCACAATTGCGGGCAATGACATCTGACCGCATCGAGCGCGCCCGCGCCTCGCTTCTCGGCCTGGCGCTGGGGGACGCGCTCGGCTCGCAGTTCTTCGTCCCCGCCAACCGTGCCGCGTTCGAGACGCGAGAACTCCCACCCGCGCCCTGGCAGTGGACCGACGACACTGAGATGGCCTGTTCGGTGCTGCTCGTCCTCGCCCGGCACGGAACCATCGACCAGGACGCCCTGGCCGCCGGCTTCGCCCACCGCCATGACTTCGACCGCGGGTACGGGCCGTCCACGAACCGCCTCCTGCGGCTCGTCCGGGAGGGCGGCGACTGGCGTGAACTCGCGCGCGAACCGTTCGACGGGCAGGGCTCCTGGGGGAACGGCGCGGCAATGCGCGTGGCGCCACTGGGAGCCTGGTACGCGGACGACCTAGGCGAAGCGGCCCGGCAAGCAGAATTGTCCGCCTCCGTTACGCATCCACACCCGGAGGCCGTGGCGGGAGCGATCGCCGTTGCCGTGGCCACAGCGATCGCCGCATCAACCCCTGAACGGCTCGCCCCGGGCGTCTTCCTAGACCGGGTGCTGGAACATGTACCGGCGACCCAGGTCCGCCAAGGAATCCTGGAGGCCAGGAAACTCCTGACCATCCGCGACCCCGGCTCGGCGGCCGCAGTGCTCGGCAACGGGAGGCAGGTCGCCTCCCACGACACCGTCCCCTACACCCTGTGGGCCGCTGCCCGGCACCTGGACGACTACGAGAACGCCTTCTGGACGACCTCCGCAGCAGGCGGAGACGTCGACACCACCTGCGCGATAGTCGGTGGCATAGTCGCCACCCGCACCGACCTGCCCCCCAGATGGCTTGAGGCGTGCGAGCCGCTCCCCTCCTGGGTGGCTACTTCGTGGGCAGGTGACGGGCCAGGAACTCCTCAGTGAGACGCCACGCACGAGCAGCGGCCTCAGGGTTGTAGAACATGGGCGCCTTGCGGTTGTGGAACGCGTGGCCCGCGTCCTCCTCAACGTGCATTTCCACGTTCGCGCGTCCCTCCACAGCCTTCTCCACGGCCGCGACCTTCTCGCGAGCGATGTAAGGGTCGGACCCACCGAAGTGGAACTGCAGCGGGCACTCGATCTGGTCAAGCAACCCCAGTTGGTCTGGGACGCCCGACCCGTAGAACGACACCACTGCGGACAGGTCGTCTGCGCGCGCGCCGAGAAGGTACGCGAACGTCCCCCCGAAGCAGAAGCCCAGTAGGCCAACGCCACCCGTCGTAAGCCCACGCAAGGCCTCCAGCGACGCCTCCAGGTCGTCGAGCCCCTTCTCGGCGTCGAACTGCGACGCCAGCTCCAGCGACGCCTTCAGGCCTTCCTCGTCGTGCGCGGCCGCCCACCCTGGACGAATCCGCCAGAACAGGTCGGGCGCCGCCACCACGTACCCCAGCGCGGCCAGGTCCTCGGCCACCGCCTCCATGTAGGCGCCCACGCCGTAGATCTCCTGCACCAGCAGGATCCCCGGCCCTTCCGTCCCCCAGACGCGCAGCGCGAACTCGCCGTCCGGAACGACGACCGTACGTGTCGACATGACTCTCCTGATCAACCCATGACCGCGTAAACGGTGGTGGCGTGGGCGGCGGGCTCCTCCTCGCCCTCCGCCGTCATCGTAACGTCCGCGAAGGCCAGCGTCCGGCCCAGCTTGGTGATCCGCACCGCGACCAGCACGTCCCGGCCCACGATCGGCCGCTGGAACGTGGTGTTCTGCTGCACGGTCGTCATCGGCACGAACCCGTCCCGCGCCCCCGACACCGCGATCACCATGGCGGTGTCGGCGGCCGCCATGAGCGCCTGGCCGGACATCCCGCCGCCCTCCCGGGCCAGCCGGTCCGACCAGGGCAGCCGCAGCACCGCGCGCCGCTCCCCCACCTCCTCGACCCGCAGGCCCAGATCCAGCACCCACGGTGCGAAGTTGTCGCGGAGAATCCTGTCGCCGTCCTCGGGCTTCACCGTCACCCCGCCATGATGCACGCTGGAGCCATGCGTGAGGAGATCTTTCTGCCCGCCACTTACGCCTCGGGCGTCCCCTACGGGACATACCGGCGGCTCCGCGCGCAGTCCCCGGTCTGCCGGATCCCCGAACCCCCCGTCGGCCCCTGGCCCGCCGGCCCCGGCTACTGGGCGGTCTTCCGGCACGCCGACGTCAAGCACGTGCTCCGCACGCCGGAACTGTTCTCCTCCAACCGCGGCGCCACCCAGATCCGCGACCCCGACACGCCGGAGGACCTGGAGTTCGTCCGCGCGATGATGCTCAACCAGGACCCGCCCGGCCACTCCCGCCTGCGCCGCATCGTCGCCGCCGCGTTCACCCCCCGCGCCGTCCGGGCCCTGGAGTCCACCATCGCGGACCGCGCCCGCACCCTCGTCGCCGCCGCCGACGGCGAGATCGACTTCGTCGAGGTCGCCGCCGACCTGCCCGTCTGGACGCTCGCCCACATCATGGGCGTCCCGTCCGAGGACCGCCGCCTCCTGTACGACTGGGCGTCCCGGGTGATCGGCTACCAGGACGCCGAGTACGCCGGCCTCGCCACGGCCGACGCCGCCTCCCTGAGCCCCATGGGCCGCGCCGCCGTCCAGCGGAAACCCACCCTGCGCCGTGACGGCCGTCCCATGAACCCCCGCTCCCGTGCCGCCCTGCGCGACATGTTCGCCTACGCCCACGCCCTGGCCGACGCCAAACGCAAGGACCCGGGCGACGACGTCATGTCCCGCATGCTCACCGGCGGCCTCACCGACGCCGAATTCGAGAACATGTTCTTCCTTTTCGCCGTCGCCGGGAACGAGACCCTCCGCAACGGCATCCCCGGCGGCCTTCTCACCCTCCTGGAGCACCCCGACCAACACGCCCGGCTCCGCGACGACCCGTCCCTGCTCCCCACCGCCATCGAGGAGATGCTCCGCTACTGGCCCCCGGTCATGGACTTCCGCCGCACCGCCGCCGCCGACCTGGAACTGTCCGGCCAGAAGATCGAGGCGGGCGACAAGGTCGTCGTCTACCACGCCTCCGCCAACCGCGACGAGACCGTGTTCCGCTCCCCCGACGCCTTCGACATCACCCGCACCCCGAACGACCACGTCAGCTTCGGCTTCGGCCCGCACTTCTGCCTGGGCGCCCACCTGGCCCGCGTCCAGATGCGCGCCATCTTCCGCGAGCTCCTCCCCCTCAAGATCGTCCGCACCGCCCCCGCGATCCGCCTGGCCTCCAACTTCCAGAACGGCCTCAAGCACCTCCCCCTCCACATCTCCCGCTGAGCCGCCCCAAACAACCCCGATGCGAACCGACCGACGATCTCGATACCCTGTCCCTGCGGGTCGCTAGCTCAATTGGCAGAGCTCCGGACTTTTAATCCGTAGGTTGTGGGTTCGAGTCCCACGCGACCCACCACGTTTGACCTGGGCAAACACACCCAGCCGAGCATCCCGGCGATCATGTCTGGGGCCGGCCTGAGGCCACCCTGGGGCCGGGACACCGCACACACTGGCACCACGCGTCGTTCCTCCCGCTGGGAAGAATGCCAGCAAGACCGTATCCCCGCACCGACCTGATCGGACCGGTGCGCAGCCGGTGCGCGGTTAGTCCTTTCGCAGGTCGTCAGGCAGGGACAGGGAGCGGTTGCTCTCGATCACGCCGCTGGTGCCGCGGTTCGCGTGCGGACAGGACCGGGCGACCGTGCACGGGTGCGAGGCCGGGCCGGTTCGGGACGCAGGCTGCTCCTCCGGCGCCGCACCAGGCCCACCCAGGTGTGGCTCGCCGCGAGGCGTCGACGGCGAGCCGGGGCGCGGCCACGGCGCCGAGCGGTCCCCGGCACGACACCCGCGGCGCGCAGCAGGTGCGCGGCGGTCTGCTCCGCCGCGCGGTGCGCGACCTCGGGCAGCACCGAGGTGTAGGTATCGGCAGTCAACACGATGCTGGAATGCCCCAGCATCTCCTGCACCACCTTCAACTCCACCCCAGCGGCCAGGGCGAGGGTGGCCGCGCCGTGCCGCAGGTCGTGCAACCGGATCGGCGGAACCCCGTGCTCAGCGATCAGCTTCTGGAACACGTGCGTGAGCCGCCCCGGGGCGACCGGGTCACCGTTGAGGTTGGTGAACACGTGCCCGCTGTCGCGGTAACCCTCGCCGTAGGCGTCCGCCTCCGCCTGCTGCCGGGAACGGTGCGCACGCAGAGCAGCGACCGTGGTGCGATCCAACGCGATCGTCCGGGTGCTGTGCGCGGTCTTGGGCGGGCACACCGTCAGCCGCCCGTCGCGCGGTTGGAGCTGCCGACAGATCACCGCGGTGCCCTCGTCCAGGTCGACATCACACCACCGCAGCCCCGCCGCCTCACCACGCCGCAGCCCCCGCAACGCGATCAGGTGAAAGGCCGCGTACAGACGGTGCGCCGCGATCGCGTCCAGGAACCGGGCAGTCTGCGCCGCGGTCCACACCGCCACCGCAGGCCGCTCGCCGGTCTTGCGCCAGTGCTCGACCCGGGTGGCGGTCCACACCACCGCACGGGGCCGCCGCGTCGGCGGCAGCGCCACCAGCGACGCCGGGTTCTCCTCCAGTAGCCCTTGGCGCAGTGCAGCATTCAACGCCGCACGCAGGGTCGCGCGGATCCGGTCCAGAGTCGCTGCCGTCAACCGCCGCCCGGCCTGCTCATGCTCGCGAGCGATCACCGCGAACATCTCCTCCACGTGCACGACCGACAGTTCCGCCAGCAGGAGATGACCCAACAGCGGGTTCAGATACCGCCGGACGTGATCGGCATAACCGCCCACCGTCGACGGCGCACCCGGGTGATTCTCCAGCCACCGCCGCAGCCACTCCGACACCGTGAGCGGGCTCCCCGCCGGACCACGCAACCGCACCAACGCCTCCTGCGCGGACTTGCGGGTCGGGAAACCACCCCGGCGGACGCGGCGTCGGCGACCGTCCACCCCCGACCCCAACTCCAACCGCAGATACCAACTGCCGTGGCTCCGCTCCGCTGCCAGCCGCAGACACCTGCTGCCCACCGGGCGGCCGGTCTGCAGATCCTCACAGCCGCATCGCCGGTACACCCCACCGGCGCTCCTCGCTCTTCCCATGAGCTCATCGTGGGCGCGACGAAGCGCCGCCGCTATCTCGAAAGCACCACAGAACCGAACTCGCTGAGGCCGTGGGGCTCCGGCGTCTCAGCAACCCAGAAGGCTGGCTTGAAGTCCGTCATGGAAGCCGGGGCAGCTCAGTCGATCCGGGAGCACCAAATGATCCGCAGCACCAGCGGATCAATGGGCCAGGGCGACAGACATCAAGTGGAAACCATCAGATCAGTTACACCGAAGGTCTGGTCAGATCCGCAACGAGATGCGGCCGGGCTCGCGCCAGACCCGCGGCCTGTTCTTCGGTCGATCGTGCGGCATCTGCAGACGTGGCCCAAGGTCTGCCCTGGAGGTCACGGGTTCCTCCGGGTCGATCCGCTGACCCGGAAGAACCCGGCTCCGCTCTCGCGACGGGTGTCAGAGCAGGGAACGCTGCGCCTTCTTGGCTTCGGCGTAGCGGGAGCGGGCCTGTGCGGTGGATTCCAGGGTGGAGACCTCCGCGACCGGGACGTCCCACCAGGCCTCACTGCCGGGCGCCTGGACGAGTGGGTCCGTCTCGACGTGGACAACGGTCGTGTGGGCAGCGTCGCGGGCCTTGCACAGCGCGGCACGGAACTCTGCGGCGGTGGTGGCGCGCAGCACGTCGGCGCCCGTCGCGGCGGCACTCGCGGCCAGGTCGCCGGGCAGGCGGAAGCTCGTGCCGAAGCGTTGCGCGCCGACCGACTCCGACAGGTTGCCGATGGAGGCGAAACCGTGGTTCTGAACGAGGACGACGACGAGCTTGACTTCGTCGGCCACGGCGGTGACCAGTTCCTGCGCCATCATCAGGTACGAGCCGTCCCCGACCAGGACGAACACCTCGCGGGACGGGTCGGCGAGCTTCGCCCCGAGGCCGCCGGCGATCTCGTAGCCCATGCAGGAGTAGCCGTACTCGACGTGGTAGCCCTTGGGGTCACGGGTCCGCCACAGCTTGTGCAGGTCGCCCGGCAACGAGCCAGCCGCGCAGACCACGACGTCGCGTGGCTCGCTCACCTCGTTGACGATGCCGATGAGCTCTGGCTGGGACGGGATGGGCCCGTGCCCGGCGGCCTGGGCACGGTCGACGGCGTCGTTCCACCGGGCGGTCAACGCCGCGCCCTCTCGCCGGTAGGACGCCGCCACCGTGTGACCGGCCAGCGCGGTGCGGAGGTCCGCGAGACCGGCGCGGGCGTCGGCGGTCAGGGGGACGCCCGAGTGCTTGACGGCGTCCAGCGTCGCGACGTTCAGGTTGACGAAACGAACGCCCGGGTTGGCGAAGAGGGTGCGTGAGGCGGTGGTGAAGTCGCTGTACCGGGTGCCGATCCCGAGGATCACGTCGGCGTCGCGGGCGAGCGCGTTCGCGGCAGTGGTGCCCGTCGCGCCGATCGCGCCGACCGAGGCCGGGTGGTCCCAGGGGAGGGAGCCCTTGCCCGCCTGCGTCTCGGCCACCGGGATGCCGGTTTCCGAGGCGAACGCGCTCAGCTCCTCTGTCGCGCCCGAGTAGATGACGCCGCCGCCCGCGACGATCAGGGGGCGCCGGGCGTCCCGCAGGAGCGCGGCGGCTTCCGCGAGGACAGGGGGCTCGGCGACCTGGCGCGGGATTCGCCAGATCCGTTCGGTGAACAGTTCCGCCGGCCAGTCGTAGGCCTCGGCCTGGACGTCCTGGGGCAGCGCCAGCGTCACCGCGCCTGTCTCGGCCGGGTCGGTCAGCACCCGCATCGCGGCGAGGAGCGCGGCCGGGAGTTGTTCGGGCCGGTTGACGCGATCCCAGTACTTGGAGACGGGTTTGAAGCAGTCGTTCACCGAGACGTCGTAGGAACGCGCGTCCTCGAGTTCCTGGAGAACGGGGTTGGCGGTGCGGGTGGCGAAGATGTCGCCCGGGAGCAGCAGCACCGGAATCCGGTTGATCGTTGCGAGTGCCGCGCCGGTCACCATGTTGGTCGCGCCGGGCCCGACGGAGGTCGTGCAGGCGTACGCGCTGAGCCGGTCGTTCATCCGGGCGTAGCCGACGGCCGCGTGGACCATGGCCTGTTCGTTGCGCGCGGAGCGGTACGGCAGGTCATCGGCGCGCTCCAGAAGCGCCTGGCCGAGGCCCGCGACGTTGCCGTGGCCGAAGATCCCGAAGCAGCCCGCGAAGAAGCGGCGCCGTTCCCCGTCGCGTTCGGTCCACTGGTTGGCCAGGAAGACCACGATGGCCTGCCCGACGGTCAGCCGCTGGGTCGCGGTCATCGTTCCCCCTCGCATCCGGCGGCCGAGGTCATCGGCAGCCTCGGGTCGGCCGGCTGTCCCAGCCAGGTGTCGCGGATCCAGGCGTGCGCCGGATCGTCGCAGATCAGCCAGGCCCGTTCGGCTCCGGGCCCGGCCCTCACGTTCAGGTAGTAGAGGTCGTGGCCCGGGACGGCCATGGACGGGCCGTGCCAGCCGTGCGGTATCAGCACCGTGTCGCCGGTCCGCACCTCTTCGAGGATGTCGATGGGCCGGTCGGGAGTCCCGTACACCCGCTGGTAAGCCATTCCCGGTCCGCCGCCCGGGTTCGCGGCGACCTCGAAGTAGTAGATCTCCTCCAGGACGGCCTCGGTCGCGGTCGGCTCGTCGTGCTTGTGCGGCGGGTAGGACGACCAGTTGCCGCCGGGCGTCAGGACCTCGCACGCGATCAGCCGGTCCGCCTCGAACGCCTCGGGCGTGCAGAAGTTGTTGACCTGGCGGGCGGCCTGCCCGGCGCCGCGCAGTTCGACCGGCACCTTGTCGGCGGGACCGTAGCGGGGCGGCAGGCGGTTGTCGCAACGGGCGCACGGCAGCGCGAACCGGCCGCCCTCGCGGGAGAAGATCATCAGGGTGGCGTCGCGCGGCGCGTAGGCGAAGTCGGTCACCCAGGAGAACACGTCCCGGCGGCCCCGTAGGTCGAAGGTCACCGCGACCTCGTCGGCCGGAACGCCGACCGTCACCATGCACGAGCCGGCGAGCGGGAGTACCAGCGTCTCGGCCTCGCCGGTCTCCAGGGTGATCTCCTCACCGGGTCCGAGTGTCAGGACGCGCAGACCCGAGTACGTCCAGCCCGCGTTCTCCGGGGTGACATGGGTCGCGCCGTTCACAGCAGCCCCACCGCGGCGTCGACGGCCGCGGCGACGTCGCCGCCGCGCGGGTAAAGCAAGCTCCGGCCGATGACCAGGCCGCGGACGGTGGGCAGCGCGAGCGCCTTCTGCCAGCCGGCCAGCGCGGCGTCCGGATCGTCGGGCACCTCGCCGCCGAGCAGGAGGGCGGGCAGCGTCGAGGCCGCCATGACCTCCTCCATCCGGTCCACGACCGGGACCTTCAGCCAGGTGCGCGCGGAGGTGGAGCCGAGCCCGGAGGCGATCGACACCGCTCGGATCACGGCCTCGGGTGTCAGCACGTTGGTGACCTTGCCACCGCTCCGGGTCGACATGAACGGCTCGACCATCGCCGTCAGCCCGCGTTCGGCCAGGCCTGTGACTGCGTGCGCGCAGGACTCCAGCGTGCGGGCGGTCTCGGGGTCGTCCGGCTCGACGCGCAGCAACATCTTGCCGCCGTCCAGACCGGCGGCCGCGATCGCCGGCGCGGTGTAGGCGGTGAACCGGTCGTCGATCTCGAACGAGGCGCCGGCGAGGCCGCCGCGGTTCATCGAGCCGAAGACGAGCTTGCCCTCCAGCGCGCCGAGCAGCAGGAGGTCCTCGATGATGTCGGGGGTGCCGAGGACGCCCTGCACGCCGGGCCTGGCCAGCGCGACACAGATCCGTTCGAGGAGGTCACCGCGGTCGCCCATCGCCAGCGGGGCGGTCCCAGCGCGCAGCGCCCCGCGCGCCGGATGGTCGGCAGCGACGATCATCAGCCGGTTGCGGGGCACCCCCTCGAACCGGGTGCGCCTGGCCGCGGCCTCGGCGACGGCCTCCGGCCGCACCGCCCTCGTCTCGACCAGGGCGGCAAGGCGTTCGGCGAACGTGCTCGTGCTCATCGGATGGCTTTCTTCTCGGTGTTCTCGATGTCTCCGGTCGTGGGCTCTCCCGCGAGCATGGCCTCGACCTCGGCCGACGTCGGCATGGCGTCCGCGCACGACAGCCGCGAGGCGACGATCGCCCCGGCGGCGCTGGCGAAGGCGACGATCCGTTCGAGGTCCCAGCCCAGCAGCAGGCCGTGGCAGACGGCCCCGCCGAACGCGTCACCGGCACCGAGCCCGTTGACGACCTTCACCGGCGTGGGCGGGACCTCCACCATCGTGTCCGGGGTGGCTGCCAGGACGCCGCGCGGGCCCTGCTTGACGATCGCCATGGACACGCCCCTGTCCAGCAGGGCGCGGGCGGCGGCACGCGGTTCCCGCTCGCCGACCGCGACCCCGCACTCCTCCAGGTTGCCGACCGCCACGGTCGCGTGCTCCAGGGCCTTCCCGACCCGCGCCCGCGCCTGCTCGGGCGACTCCCAGAACATCGGCCGCCAGTCCAGGTCCAGCACGGTCGTGCCCGGCTGCGCCGCGAGCGCGTCAAGCGTCGCCTCGTGGCTGGGCTCCCGCGCCAGCCCGGTGACCGTCGCCCAGAAGATCCGCGCCTTCCCGATCGCGTCCAGGTCCAGCTCGTTCGGGTAGATCTCCAGGTCGGGCGCCTTCGGATACCGGTAGAAGTACAGCGGGAAATGGTCGGGCGGGAACATCTCGCAGAACGCCAGCGGCGTCGGCAGGCCCGGGACGTCGGTGACGAACCGGTCGTCCACGCCGTACTCCCCCAGCGCCCGGTGGACGAACCGCCCGAACGGGTCGGCGCCCGTCCGCGTGATCACGGCGGTCCGGTGCCCGTACCGCGCCGCGGCCACCGCCACGTTGGTCGGGCTCCCGCCGAGGTACTTGCCGAACGACTCGACCTCGTCCAGGGGGACCCCCACCTGCAGCGGGTAGAGGTCCACGCTGACCCGTCCCATGGTAACGACGTCGTGCGCCATGCCGTCGCCCGGAACCATGCGCGGCGTGCGCCCGCTTCGCTCGCTCACGCCGCCTCGCCTCTGAGACTCGCTCACGCCGCCTCCCCTCTGAGAAACGCCATGCTCGCGCGGACGTCCTCGGACGGCCCGGCGTCCGGCGCTGGCTCCGCGGTCAGGACGGTGTCCTGCTCCAGGACGTACCAGCCGTCGTAGCCCGTGCCCTCGAGGGCGTCGATGATGCCGGTGATGTCGATGTCGCCCCGGCCGAGCGGGCGGTAGATCCCCCGCCGCACCGCCTCGGTGTAACCGGTGCGCCCGGCCCGTACCGCCTCGGCCAGCGCGGCATCGACGTCCTTGAGGTGGACGTGGGCGATCCGGTCGGCCGCCGTACGCGCCAGGCTCAGCGGATCGGTGCCGCCGATGAGCAGATGGCCGGTGTCCAGGCAGAGCGGGACGTCCGAGCCGTTGAGCACCCGGTCGACCTCCTCGCGTCGTTCGACGACCGTTCCGACGTGGGGGTGCAGCACGGCCCGGTGGCCCCGCTCGGCGGCGTGGGCGGCCACGCGGCCGAGGTTGCCGAACAGGGCCGCCCAGTGCCGCGCACCGAGTGCGGGCCGCTCGTCGTAGCCGTCCAGGCCCGTGACGGCGGCGAGCACGACCGTCCCGGGGGTGTCCCCGAACGCCTCGAGCGCACGCGCGGCGTCCGGCAGCGGGTCGCGGTCGGGGTCGTGCAGGACCAGCGGGACGAAGCCACCGATCGGCCGCAGCCCGTGCAGGCCGAGCAGCGCGGACCGTTCGCCCGGCCCCGCGGGCAGGAACCCGTCGGGACCGGACTCGGTCGCGACGACGCCCAGGTCACGCATCTCGGCGAGCACCCGTCCGGCATCGAGCTGGTGGCCCCAGCCCGGCACCTCGCAGACACCCCACGAGATCGGGGCCGCCGCCACGCGGCCGGCGGGGACGGCGCGGGTCACCTGCGGACCTCCTCGATCGTGATGGTGCGCTTCTCGCGCCGGGAGATCTCACATGCCTCGGCCACGTAGAACGCCTCCAATCCCTCCTCGGGGGGGCACGGGTTGTCCGTGCGTCCCGCCACGACGTCGACGAATGCGCGCAGCTCGGCCTCGTAGGCCTCGGCGAACCGTTCGAGGAACGCGGTGTGCGGCGGCCCCGCCGGATGGAACCCGTCGCCCGCCGAGGTCAGTGGCGTCCGGTCGTCCAGCCCGGCGACGACGCTGCCGCGGAAGCCGAGCACCTCCAGCCGGACGTCGTAGCCCGCGGCGTTGTAGCGGGTCGCGGAAACGACCGCGAGGGTGCCGTCGTCCAGGGTGAGCACCGCGGCACCGGTGTCGACGTCGCCGGACTCGGCGAACACCGAAGAGCCTTGGTTCGCCCCGGTCGCGCTCACCTCGACGACCTCCCGGCCCGTGACGAACCGGACGCCGTCGAAGTCGTGCACGGAGCAGTCGCGGAACAACCCGCCCGAGGTGGGGATGTAGGCGTCCGGCGGCGGAACGGGATCGAGCGTGCACGCGCGCACCGTGTGCACACGGCCGAGCCGCCCGGACCGCACGGCCTCCCGCGCGGCGAGGTGGCCCCGGTCGAAGCGCCGCTGGAAGCCGACCTGGACGGGCACGCCGGACCCGCGGATCGCGGCCAGCACTTGGAGCGTTCCATCTATGTCCGAGGCCACCGGTTTCTCCACGAACACCGCGGCCCCCGCCGCCGCGGCCGCGATCACCAGCGGCGCGTGCGCGGCGGTCGGCGTGGCGACGACCAGACCGTCCAGCCCCGCCGTGAACAGCGCGTCGACCTCGTCCACCGAGCGGACACCCAGCTTGCCCGCCACCTCGCGCGCCCGTCCCGGGTCGGCGTCGGCGACCACGACTTCCTCGACCTCGGCGAGACCCCTCAGCGTCTCGGCATGCCCGGCACCGATCCGTCCGACCCCTGCCAGCCCGATCCTCATACCGCCCTCCCCAATTCCTGCGTCCACTCCGGTTCTGTCACCGCCGCGCCGAGTCCGGCGCTCAGCGCGGCGGTGTGTCATCTCTTGTGCGGTGTCATCTCTTCCATGGAGCGGCCGTCAGCCGGACAGCCGGGCGACGCTGCTCGCTGTCCCTCCCTTCTTCGCCTCGAAGGCGACGGCCAGGACGCCGCTCGTGCCCGGCACGGTCACGGTCCTGGTGCCCGCGCCCGTGACGGTGACCTTCGTGGTGCCGAGGACCTTGCCGTCCCATACGTGGACGTACGCGGTGCCCGGCCCGGTGGCGTGCAGCTTGAACGTCACCGATCCGCCGGAGACGACCGGCTTCCCGTGGATGTGCGCCGTGTCCGACGGCGGCGCGGCCAGTCCCGCGGCCAGCGGGATCCCCGTGCGCACCGACTGGATGATGGACTCGGGCGAGTTCACCGAGGCGGCCGCGGCCGTCGGCATCACCGGCGGCGGAGGCGTGGTCGGCATGCCGGACGGCGGGGTGTGGCCTGGCAGCGAGACCAGACCCCAGCGGTATGGGTCGCCTTGCACGCCGCCCCACGTGGACCAGCCGATCCGGGTCTGGCCGATCTTGTCCTGGGTGTCGGAGTCGTACACGAAGATGTTCAGGCCCATCCGCGCCGGGTCCACGGCGCTCGGCATGGCCTTGAACGGGATCTTCGCCTCGATCGTGTAACCGTCGTACGGCTCGTTCACCATCGAGGCGACCTGCATGCCGGGCGCGGTCTCCGGCCCGCCCTGGTGGGCGTCGGCGTCGCGCTGGAAGCACGGCTTGCCGTCGGACATGCGAGGGAAGATGCCGGTCTTGAATGTGGTGGAGGTGTTCTCGGAGTCGCCGCGCGGGTCGATGGCGATCTCGACGGAGTCGGTGCGCCAGTGCCGCTTGCAGTCGTCGGCGCCCAGGGTCGTGCCGGGCTTGTCGTCGCGGACCTTGACCAGGACGTTGAGCGCGTCGTCGGTCCAGGTCACCTTGCCGGTGGCCGAGCAGTCGGCCGCCGACTCGCAGGCCGTCCCCTCCCAGAGGCGCGACAAGTCAAGCTCCTTGCCCGGGTACTCGCCAGGCGCCTCCTTGCCGTCCACCGCCGGGGCGGACGATGCCTTCGGCAGTTCGGCGGCCGGAACGAGTTCCAAGCCGCCCTTCTGCACGTCGGTGCCGGAACCGGAGGTCGTGGTGATGGTCATCTCGTAGTCGCCGTTGGTGCCGCCCTGGTTGGAGGTGGGCAGGGAGGCGTCGGTGTTGGTGACGGTGAAGGTCGCCGAGCCCTTCGCTCCGGCCGCCAGCTCGTACGGCTTGGTGGCGGAGTCGGCGGCGAGGCCCGTCGGCAGGCCGATTTGGACCGTTCCCTTCTGGGGGGACGCGGTCGTGTTGGTCAGGTCCACGCGCACCTTGCGGGACGCGCCGGAGGCGAGGGTGAGCACCCGCTTCACCCTGCCGGTCAGGGCCGGAACACCTGTCTTCCCTGCCCAGTCGTCGAAGTCCGCGACGCGCGGCAGCGGTTCCTGGACGCCGGTGACGGCCGGTCGCACCTCGGCCACCGTCGCCGTCTGGCCCGTGGCCTTGCTCGCGGTGAGCGTCGCGGCGAGACGCACGCGCCCGTTCCCGGCATCGGCCGGGGGCGTGACGGTGAACGCCGTGGTGCGCTCCTTCGACCCGACCTTCCCAAGGTCACCGGAGCCCGTGACCGTCCAACCGGACGGCACCGACAGCGCGGCCTTCACACCGCGCAGGGCCTTGGGCGAGCCGGCGTGCGCGGTCACCTTGAACGCGCGGCCCGCCGTCACGCCGTACGACTCGGTCGTCAGGTAGAACCGGCTCCCCAGCGCGAGGCCACCCTTCGCGGGCGTCAGCGCGCCTTCCAGCATCGCGATCGGGTCGCTGTCGCCGAGCGTGAAGGGCACCCGGCTGTGGATCTGCGTGAAGTAGTCACAACCGATCTTGGCCGGGTCGGACGGAACGTCGGGGAAACCGCCCCAGCCCTGGCTCACATATGTCCGCTGCGCCTCGCGTTCGATTTGCGCCCACGTCTTGCCGCCGTTGCGGGCGGACGCGCGGCCGCCCCAGACGCCGTAGGAGAGCGCGCCCTGGGCGGCGGGCGTGAGGTCCTTGGCGCACGCGGCCCCGGTCGGCCCGGACGCGCCGCCCGTGCTGAACAGCCGTCCGGGAGCCCAGGCTCGCAGCCCCTCCTTGCCGAGCTGGGAGGAGTAGGCGCCCGGGTCGGCCGCGGCGAAGTACGCCTCGGCCGCCAGCCGCGCCGCTTCCTGGTGGTTGCCGTGCTGGCCGGGCAGCGGCGCGGGCTCCATGGTCACGATGACCTTGGGCCGCGTCTCGCGGACCAGCCGGACGATCTTCTCGAGCGCCTTGTCGTGGCCCCAGGTGCCGGCGGTGAGCGGCGCGCTCACCGTGTAGTAGAAGTCGACCTTGTCCAAGTAGTGAACGTCGGTGACACCCGCCTTGCCGACCGCGCCGCGCTCCTCCTTCTCGCGCAGCAGGCCGAGCGGCGGCCCCTCCTCGTTTCCGGAGGCGTTCCCGCCACCCTCGCCGCGGGTGACGGTGAGGACGCCGGTCTTGGCGTTGCCGAACTCGTTCCACTGGCCGAAGGTCGAGAGCGCGCCCGCCTCGTCGTCGGGATGAGCGCCGACGAACAGGACGTCCAGGCCCCCCTTGCCGGCCGGTGGCGCCGCCCCCGCCGACGCGGGCGGTGCGGCCATGGCGATGGCCGAGGCCGCCAGCGCGGCGGACAGGACGGCGGGTAGGGCGAGTCTTCGCATGAAGTCTCCCATGTTCGGTTGTCCCTGCCGTCCGGGGCCCGCCCGATGCGAGGCCCCGGACGCCCTACTCCTTGATGGCCCCTGAGAGCATTCCTGCGATGAACTGGCGTTGCAGGAAGACATAGACGATCACGATGGGCGCGGCGATGATCAGCGCGCCCGCCATGAGCAGTGAGTAGTCGGTCTTGTGCGCACCCTGGAAGAACGACAGGCCGAGCGGCGCGGTGCGCAGCGCCTCGTCGGAGTTGACGATCACCAGTGGCAGCAGGAACTCGTTCCAGGTCCACATCGTGGTCAGCACGACCATGGTGAGGATGGCCGGACGGCCCATCGGCACCAGCACCCGCCACAACGTCGTCCAGCTCGAGGCGCCGTCCATCCGCGCCGCCTCCACCAGCGACGGCGGCACGCTGCGGAAGTAGGCGCGCATCCAGAACGTCCCGAACGCGACCGACATGGCGACCTGCGGCAGGATCAGCCCGGCGTAGGTGTTGTCGAGCCCCATCGAGCGCAGGTCGAAGTACAGCGGCACCACGATGGCCTCGGTCGGGATCGTCAGCCCCGCCAGGAACAGCAGGAACACCACCGACGCGCCGCGGAAGCGCATGGTGCCCAGCGCGTACCCCGCCATGATCGACAGGGTGGTGGCCACGACGACGGTGATCACTGTGACGATCACACTGTTGCGCAGGTACGTGGCGAAGTGCCCCTCCCGCCACGCCACCTCGAACGACGAGAAGTCCAGATCATCGGGCAGCTTCAGCGCCTGCACCACGATGCCGATCATCGGGAACACCGCGATCAACGCGAAGACGACCAGCAACGCGTGGTTGAAGAGCCGCTCGCCCCGCGTGGTCATTCGCCTCTCCCTTCCGCCAGGCGGCCGATGCCGGCGGTGACGCCGAACGCCAGCACGGCCAGCGTCACGCCGATGGCGCAGCCCAGGCCGACCTCGCCGGTGTTGAACGTGCGGTTGTAGACCTCGTAGGCGGGCACCGACGTGGAGTTGCCCGGACCGCCGCTGGTGGCCATGTAGATCAGGTCGAAGTTGCGGATCGCCATGATCGTGGTCAGCGTCAGCGCCACCGCAAGCTCACGCCGCAGCCCCGGCAGCGTGACCGCGAAGAACTCGCGGACCGGACCAGCACCGTCGATCCGCGCCGCCTCGTACAGCTCCGTCGGGATCTTCTGCACCCCGGCCAGGAACAGCACCAGCGCGAGCCCGATCCCGCCCCACGTGCCGATGACCCCGACGGCGGGCAGCGCGAAGGTGAAGTCGCCCAGCCAGCCGTGCCGCCAATCCGGCAGGCCCATCGCGTGCAGCCACCCCAGCACCGTGTTGACCGGTCCGTCGGCGGAGTACACCCACTGCCACGCCACGGCCACCGCCACCATCGCGATGACCTGCGGCAGGAACAGCACGGTGCGGAAGAACGTCAGGCCGCGGATCTTCGTGCGCGACATCGCGGCGACCAGCACGAACGCGATACAGCACGGCAGGACGGCGTAGAACACCACCAGGATCAGCAGGTGCCCGAACGCGCCACGCAGCTCCGGATCCGACCACGTGCTGGTGTAGTTGGAGATCCCCACCCACGTCGCCGTGCCGAGACCGTCCCACTCGAACAGGGAGAACTGCACCCCGCGCGCCAGCGGCCACAGCAGGAATCCCCCGTACACCAGCAGTGCGGGCAGGACGTACAACCAACCGATCTGGCGGGGCTGCCCCGGTGGACGGGACCCATCCCGTCCACTCTGGGATCGCGCCTGGCGCTTGGCTGCCCCCCCTCGCCCGGCCTCCGGGGTCTTGTGCCGCGCGACAGTCGTCATGTGCGGGCTCCCTTGCATCGGTCGTCAACCCGTGTCCGTCACCGGCCGCCGCGCGGCCGGTGACGGACACCGGGGTGATTCCTACTTCTTCTTCTGGAACGCGGCGTAGTCGTCCTGAGCCGCCTGCATGACTTCCTGTGGCGTCGCCCTACCGGTGATGAGCTTCTGCAGCGGACCGCCGAACTCGTCGGTGAAGGTCGGCGTCGCGTAGTCGAGGTACGGGGTGGTGCCGTCGTTCTGGCTGAGCGCGGCCCAGGCCGTCGACACCTCCTTCATCAACGGCTTGGTGGGCTGCTTGGACGGCGCCTGAAGCACCGGCAGGCTCCCGGTCTCGACCGCGACGTCCATCGCCTCCGGCGAGGTGATGAAGTTGATGTAGGCCGCGGCGACATCGGGGTGCTTGGACTTGGCGGTGATCGACCACGGCAGGCTCTCGCCACCCATGGTCGCCGTGGGCGTCCCGGCCTGGGACGGCGGCGGCAGCATGAAGCCGACCTTGTCCTTCATCCGGTCGTTGAGGTCTGGGGCCCACCACGTGCCGCCGAACATGAACACGCCCTGCCCCTTGGCGAAGTTCACCGGGGTGTCGTCCCACTTGATGGAGTTGGCGTCCTTGGTGAGGTAGCCGTTCTTGGCCCAGTCGGACAGCTTCTGCGCCGCCTGGACGTTCGGCGCGTCCGTCCACGACCCGCCGCCGCCGAACACCAGTTTGCGGACGGACTCCTTGTCGAGCTGACCGTCCTGGAGGACCCCGTAGAGCTGCATGGCGGGCAGCTTCTCCACGTTCCCGAACGCGATCGGGACCTCGCCCTTGCTCTTGGCCGTAGCGAGCGCCTGGTCGAAGTCCGCCCAGGTCTTGGGCGGCTGGATGCCCAGCTTCGCCAGCTTCTCCTTGTTGTAGTACAGACCGACGATCTCACCGTTCAGCGAGACCCCGTACAGGTTGCCGGACCCGATGAGCTTGCCGTCCTTGGTGACGCTGTTGAGATCCGTCAGACCCTTGGGGTAGCGCTTCTTCCACCCGTACACCGCGTCGTAGGAGTCCAGCGGCAGCAACATCCCCGCCTTGACGAACTGCGCCATCGACGCGTAGCCCTGGTTGGCCTCCACCACGTCGGGCGGATTGTTGCCCGAAAGCGCGAGCCGCAGCGTCTTCTGCAGGTCGGTGAACGACCGGGACACCCGGTTGATCTTCACGTTCGGGTACTTGGCCTCGAACTGGTCGTTGAGCTTCTCGATCTGCTCCTTCGCCCCGCCCTGAACCTCCTGGTCCCAGACGGTGAGCGTGACGTTTCCGGCCTCGGCGACGTCGGTGCTGACGGCCGCCGGCACCGTGCTGTCAGGCTTGTCGTTCGACGAGCCCGGGGCACAGGCGGCGGCGAGGACGGTCACGAGGGCCGCGACCGCCGCGGTCGCCCCTCGTCTCATTGGTTTCGGCATTTCCAGCGGCTCCTTCTGCGTACGGATTGGGGATCAGGAGGGCTGCTCCAGGTCGGCCCGCAACGTGGGCCCGGCTCGGACAACGTTCTCGGTCGTCGAATCGGGGATGAAGGGGACGACGAACGAGTAGCCCTCAAGCACGGAGTCGGGCACCTCACCCGACTCACCGAACGCCGCGATCTCCGCCCAGCAGGGCGCCCCGAGCGAGCCGCTGCGGTGCCGGACCGACAGGCCCGCGCACAGGTTGGCGAACCTCAGCCGTTCTGCCAGCGGCAGCCCGGCGAGTGTTCCGAAGATGAACCCGGCGGCGAACACATCGCCCGCGCCGGTGGCGTCGAGCACCTCGACCGGCAACGCGTCGGTCTCGGCGACCTCGCCCGTGGTCGAGTCGATGGCGATGGCACCGTCCCCGCCGCGCTTGACCACCACGATCGGGACCCGCTCCGACAGCGCACGGGCGGCCTTCTCGGGCGAGTCCGTACGGGTGTAGGCCATGGCCTCCACCGCGTTCGGCAGAAACACGTCCACGTGCTCCAGCCGGTCCAGGACCTCGCTCGACCAGGTCTCGGTCTCATCCCAGCCGAGGTCGGCGAACACCGTGGTGCCCGCGCGCCGCATCTCCTTCGCCCAACCGGGCACCGGCCGTTCGATGTCGACGAAGCACGCCCGCGCCGATGGCGGCGAGGAGCCGACCAGCCCCCGCATGTCACCGTCCGCCGCGGTGGCTTCGGGTGCGGTGGCCTCGGCGCTCACACCGAGGTCCGGCAGGGGCCGGGCGTAGGTGACCATGCTGCGGTCGGAGTCGTAGGCCAGCGACACCGTGACCGGTGTGGCCCAGCCCGTCACCCGCCGGGACTGGCCAAGGTCGACGCCCTCCTGCTCGGCGAGCGTCCGCCACAGGTACGAACCGAAGAGGTCGTCCCCGAACGGCGCGGCCAGGCCGACGCGCAGGCCGAGCCGGCTCATCGCCACCGCGATGTTGGCGATGCCGCCCGGTGCCGAGCCGAGCCCGTCAGTGAACAGTTCGGTGCCGGGCGGCGGCAGCCCCGGCAGGCCGGTGAAGATCATGTCCATGAAGACCTGGCCGGTCAGGAAGACGTCCAGGTCGGGGACCGCGCCGGGGTCACCGGCGTCCTGGGCCTGCCGCAGCCGGTCGCCGACCAGCCCGCGCTCGGCGCACGGATCGGTCAGCGACGGCGCGGGCGGCTCACCGGAAGCCGCGGCCCGTGCCTCGTTCAGAGTCTCTGCTGTCATGGCACCTCCTCACAGGCCGTCAGTGATGACGTGAAGGTCTGTTCGGTCTACGGGGTCGCGGCGGGTCAGAGGACGGCGACGAACAGCGACACTGCGGAGTCCTGGCGGGAGATGTCGGCGCGGTCGAACGGGCCCTTCCAGCTCAGCCCGTACTGGTTCTGGCCGTCGCGCCCGTGGGCGTACAGGGAATCGGCCTGGGCGCGCAGGTAGCCGCGGTACGGGTGGCCGGGCACGACCCGGTCCAGCTCGTCGAGATTGCGGGCGAAGATCCCCTTGAACGCGGCCTGATCGGAGTTGCAGGTGCCGTCGGGCTCGCAGGGCTCGGTGAGGATGCCCTTCGGCGACAGCTCCGGGCTCGCGATCACGGCGTCGGCAATGCGGCGCGCGGAGGTCAGCAGGCTGCGGTCACCGGTCGCCTTGTACAGCTCGGCGAGCCCGCCGAGAACGACGCCCTGGTTGTAGGTCCAGGTCGTGCCGTGGTTGCTGGCGCAGCTCCCGCTCTGGGTTTGCAGGCCGTCGTTGACCAGGCCCGCGCTATTGATCATGCCGCTGCCGGCGAACCACCGCCAGGCTTGCTTGGCACGTTCCAGGTAGGTGCGGTCACCGGGAACACGATTGTGCAGGGACGCGAGCAGCTTGAAGTGGAGCTCCAGGCTGATGGCGTTCTTGTAGGACTTGTTGGGGATGTCCCACCAGACACCGCCGCCGCACATGTCGTCCCAGTACTTGTGGATGTACTCCGCGCCGGTCTTGGCGATGTCGAGGTACTGCTTGTCCCGCGTGACGTCGTACATCCGGATCATGGCGAGGGCCCACCACCCCGTGTCGTCGGTGGAGTCCGCCCGGAACTCGCCGCCGCCCTCCGGCCACCACGGCAGCGGCTTGCGCTGCTCATTGATGGTGTTCTTCACCTGGGGCATGTAACGGGTCGAGCCGGTCTTGGCCATGTAGTCGAGCAGGGCCTGCAGCGCGTTCCCCGACTGCCACCACGGCGCCTCCGGATCCCAGCGTCCCGAGGCGGGGTCGTAGAACTTCATCATCGCGTCCACGGCCGCGGTCGCCCGGGCGCGCGCACGGGCCTGGCCGCCCGGCGCGGCATGGGCAGGTAGGACGCCCACGAGCAGCGCCATCACCAGCGCTCCGGCGAGCACACTCGCGATTCTTCGGACACTCGGTGGCTGTCTGGTCATTCCTTACGCTCCTGTCGGGGGATCACAACCGGCGGTCCGCCGCGAAGACGGCCGCCACCTCGGGGATGCGGTCGATGTAGCCGTCCAGCAACCGCCGCCCGACCGGCACGGAGTCGACCAGCGGATGCAGCGCGAACGCCTTGGCGGCGTCGGCCCGCGAGCCGGTGAGTGCGGCGTTGATGGTCAGTCGTTCCACGGCCTTGACCTGCTGCATCAGCCCCGTCTGATGCAGATCGGGCTGTGTGAGGGACAGCGGGTGGACGCCGTGCGCGTCCACCATGACCGGGACCTCGACCACCGCGTCCGGCGGCAGCGCGGTCACGGTCGAGCCGTTCCGCACGTTGAGGATCATGGTGGCGTGCTCGTTGCGGCTGATCGCGCCCATCACGTTCAGCGCGACCCCCGCGTACCCCTGGTCCACGGGGTCGACCCCGGCGTGGTCGTCGAGGGCCTCGCCAGTCCCGGCGCCCTTCATCTCGGCCATGTAGCTGGCGCTGCGGGAGGCGACCGTCTCGCGCCACAGCTCCATGGCGGCGCCACCCGATGCCTCGGCGATCCGCTCATAGAACGCGGCCTGCTGCTTGAGCAGGAACTCTCCGCGGGTCTGGGGAACGTCCAACGTGGCGCGCACCGCTTCACGGTTGAAGTAGTAGTAATACAGGTACTCGTTGGGGATCGTCCCGAGGTCGCGCAGCCAGTCACGGCCGAACACCACGCCCTCCTCCAGCCCGCCGAGCAGGTCGTCGTCGGCGAGCAGGCCGGGCATGACGTCCACGCCGTCGTGCAGGATGCGCCGCATCCAGCCGAGGTGGTTGAGCCCGACGTAGTCGAGCTGGACGCGTCCGGGGTCCAGGCCGAGCGCCGCGGCGACCCGCGTGCCGAGCCCGGACGGGGTGTCGCAGATGCCGAGCACCCGGTCGCCGAGCACCCCCTGCATCGCCTCGGTGATCATGCCGGCGGGGTTGGTGAAGTTGATGACGTAGGCGTCCGGCGCCAGCTCCTTCACCCGGCGCGCGATGTCGACCATGACCGGGATCGTGCGCAGCCCGTATGCCAGGCCGCCGGGCCCGGTGGTCTCCTGGCCCAGCACGTTCAGGTCCAGGGCGACCCGCTCATCGCACACCCGCCCGGCGAGCCCACCGACCCGGATGGCCGCGAACACGAAGTCCGCCCCCTCCAGCGCCTTGTCCAGCTCGGTGGAGATGTGGACCCTTGGCGCCTCCGGAACCCCCTCGGCGAACGTCGCGAGGACCGTGGCCATGGCCTCCAGGCGTCCGGGGTCGAAATCCTGCAGCCAGACCTCCTCGATGCGCGGAGAGCCCTGGTCATGCAGCAAAGCCTGGTACACGTACGGCACCCGGAACCCGCCACCGCCGAGAATGGCCAGTTTCATGCGATGAACACCTTTCCGCCCGCCTGCCGGCAGAGCTCGAGAGTCTGGGGATCGGCACCGGACGTGGTGACCAGCGTGTCGATCTGGTCCAGCGAGCAGACCCGCAACGATCCGGTACCGGGGAACTTCGCCTCGGAAGCGACCAGCACCACCCGGTCGGAGGCCTCGATCATCGCCCGTTTGATCTGCGTCTCGACCTCCATGTCGTCCACGACATGGCCGTTCGGCCGGACGCCGGTGCAGCTGAGGAACACCAGGTCCGCGCTGACCTGACGAAGCGCCGTCTCCGTGAGCGACCCGACGAGCGAGAGGTAGTTGCGCCGCACGACACCGCCGAGCAGGCACAGCCGGACGGCGTCGTCGTCACGCAGCTCGTCGAAGACGGCGAGGTTGGCGGTGATGACGGTGATGGGCCGGCCGCGCAGCCGCCGGGCGATCTGCCGGGTGCTGGTGCCGATGTCCAGCACGACCACCATGTCGTCCTCGACCATCGCGGCGGCACGCTCGGCCACCGCCTCCTTAGCCGCGGGGTCCTGCTCCGCCGACGCCCCGAAGGAGATCTCGGACACCGACGACTGCGGTGACTGAGCCGCCCCACCGTACGTGCGCACGAGCTCGCCGTTGCGGTCCAGCACGTCCAGATCACGGCGGATCGTGGACTCGCTCACCTGAAGGCTCTCGGCCAGCTCCCGAACCGACGCCGCTCCCTTGGTACGCACCGAAGACACGATGTGCGCACGTCGCTTGCTTGAGGTCACGCGGGGAACCTAACACCCATGCGCAACTTCAGTCACTAGTAGGGACGAATCTGCTCGAACTCCGTCAGTCAGTCATCTGGCGTGCAAGAACTCGGTCAGGACGTCCGTCAGTCAGGCGGCGTCGTCAATCAACGACCACGTCCACGAGCGGGCCGGACCTCGCGCCCCTGACGGGCGCCCCTTACCAGGTCAGAGCACATCGTCAACTCACGGAAAGCAGTACGCCGTGCCTGAATGACCGGCCACCACCGCGACCTCGCCGGAGTTCAGGCGTTGCCGAAGACCGCGAGTACGGCCCGGCCGTCGAGGATGGCCCTGGACAATGCTGTTCCAACCCCAGGGGGCACAGCCAGACCCTGTACCGCTCGAACATTGAGTTGCGAGATCTGAGCTGCGGTTATGCGGCGTGGTGATATTCGTTGATCACGCTTCCAACCACAGGTCTTCGCCGGATGGATAGCAAGTCGGCAAGGTCGGTGGTCTCCGGGACCGCCCCGGTGTCGACGTCCGGAGGTCGTTGGTGTCGGGACTGGTGCGGCCGGTGACCGTTGTAGTGGACCATGTACTCGCCCAGCACCAGCGACAGGTGCCGCTCACCGAGGATCAGGATCCGATCCAGCAGCTCGCGGCGGAGGGTGCCGATGACCCGCTCGCAAACCGCATTCATCCGCGGCGTCCGGGGCAACGTGGTGATGGTCCGCACCCCCTCGGCCTTGAACACTTCTGCGAACGCGGCGGTGAAAAGCGGGTCGCGATCGTGGATCACCACGCGCAGCTCACCGACGCGTTTGCCCAGGTCCATGGCCAGGTTGCGGGCCTGCTGCACCGCCCACGCCCCGGTCGGGTACTTTCTCCATTCCGTGCAGGGCCACGTTGAAGAGCAACGGACTGATCACCCCGCCCCGCGGGGTCCCCTCATCGGTCGGGGCGAACCGACCCCGATCCACGACCCCGGCCCTCAACCACTGTCGGACCAGTCCCCGGGCGGGGAAGGTGCCGAGAGCGGCCATGAGCCGGGCGTGGTCGATGCGGTCGAACGCCGCCGTCAGGTCCGCGTCGAGTACCCACACCCGCTGTGGGTTCTTCCCGTTGAGCGTGGAGTAGATGGCCCCGATCGCGTCGTGACAGCCGCGGCCGGGCCGGAAGCCGTACGACTTCGGCTCGAACCGCGCTTCCCACTCGGGCTCCAATGCTCCCAATGCCACAGCTTGTAGGCACCGGTCAACAACACAGGAATTCCGAGTCCGCGCTTCTTCATGGTCCCCGGTTTGGGGATGAACACCCGCTTGACGGGCTTGGGAGTCCACGGTCGGGCGCGCTGCTGGACCCAGTTGGCCAATGCGGCCTTGGACTGGGAGAACAGCACGACTTTTCCGTCGACTCCCGCCGTCGCGCGTCCAGCGTTGATCTCGTGACCCGTCGCACGCTCAGGAGCGTGTTCGCGCGGGACCGGAGCATCAGCTTCTGCAAATTGCGGACCTTCTTCAGATCCCCTGCCTGCGATGCCGTGAAGATTCTCTGCCGCAGACGCCGCACGTCTTCTTCGACCCGTCGCCAGTCAATCGACGTCCAGTCCAAGTCTTCGCCCTCGGGTCCGTTCACCGAAGCAGATGCAGCCGGAAGGGCCGAAGCCGCCTCGTCCGTTATCAGCGTGGTGTCCAACTTTCCCCTCGGTTCCGTCGCCTTTATCCAGTGATTCTGCACAGGCTCACCCGGCCCACGTCAGCACCCTTTCGGGTTCGGGCAGCGGGCCCGTATCCGGACGGTTATGCGGGGCAACCGGCGGAGAGGCCGGTCATGACGCCCCGGGTTCCCGCTTCCTTTCGGCTTCCGGCGTTCGCTTGTTGGGCCGTCCTGTTCCCACTGGGGAGTTAAGCCTTCCTCGCGGTCGGCTGACCGAGCCGGAACAGCCCGGACCCCAACGGGGTTTCCACGTTCCACACGAATGAGATACGACCGGGGTGGGTGCTCCCTTTACCCCGAGACGGCGGTGTCCACCTGGCCGGAGTGACCTCTACCAGCCAGCGCCTGCCGCTTCTCAACGGCTAGCCATACACCCCACTCGCGCATTCCATCGTCAGGGCTTGGGATCACGAGTCATCATCGGGAGTTCATATTCTTCACCCGTCCGGTCTTTCCCTTGCCGGTAACTCCCGGATGGAACGGAAGTCCTTGGGCTTTCCCCTGAGCCGTCCTGGATCACGTGGGTCAAGCACCCGGCGACGCCTTCGACGAGCAGGGGTGTGTCAATTTAACGGCTGATCTTGGTCGTTGGATGTCAGTGGCTGGCTGGGGTGAGGCGGCCTTCGAAGGCGATCTGGAAGGCGTTCAGGGGTGCCTTCCAGCGCATGGTCCACCTCTTGCGCCCCTTGCCGGTCGGGTCCAGGCTCATCAACGCCATGTAGACGCACTTGAGCGCGGCGGCGGCCAAGTTTTTTCAGCCATCGAGCGGCGACAAGCTGACTGCCATACCCGGAGTCCTCGGGCTCACCGATCCTACGAATGACCGGCGTAGGCCCGCGCCCCGGAGGAGGCCGACGTGGAGCCGCCGGTGACCGAGGGGGGCCTGCGTGGCTGGGCCGTCGGACGGGTGACCGAGGCCGATGTGCCGGACGCCGGCCTGCCGCCGTTGGACCCCGCCCGCGACATCAAGCTCGCGGATCTGACCACGCCCCCGTGGGTTTGTCCGCCGAGCAGCCCGTGCTGCTGGTCCCCGAGGGGAAGGAAGTGCTGTTTCTCAGCTCCTCCGCGCCGGTGGCGCAGCTTGTCGAGGTGAGTGCGCTGCGGCAGAGCAAGGCCGATCTGGAGCGGTACGAGGCACAGGCCGCGGACGAGTGGCCCGTGCCCGGCACGTTCAGTGGCTGGCCCGAGCCCGAAACCGCCGGGGACCGGCCGGGCCTCATCACGGACCTGCCCGATATCGCGACGGCCCCGGGAACCGAGGAAGGGGCCTGATGCCACGACGGCGGCCCCGGCGGGAAGCCGCCGGGGCCACGCGGTGAGGGCTCACGGGCTCGCTGGTGACGGCGTCACTTGCGGGTGAAGATCCACGCGTGGTTGTTGCGGTTCTCCGGCGCGCTGGGCCAGATGATCAGGTTCCTGTTGTCGTCGTTCTTCGCGTAGGGGTCCAGGCACTTGCTGTCGCTGGCGAAGTTGCGGATCCAGTACGTGCCGTCCGCCCGCTCGTCCAGCCACCACAGCTGGTTGTCCGCGGTCGTGCCGTTGCACGGGAACTCCTGCACCTTCGTGCCGCTCGGGCTGCCTCCGTATCCGCCGAGGTCCAGGCACTTGGAGTCCATGACGTTGCGGATCTGGAAGAGGGGCGTCCCGCCGGGGCCCTGCAATGCCGTACTTCTTCTCCAGGTTCCACAACTGGTTGTCGTCGGTGTTGCTGTTGCACTGCGCCTGGGTAATCGGGCCGTCATGGGTCCGGAGATGCCGTCTGGCTCGCCCGATTTCGGACGAGCCAGACGGCATGCGCAGGTCAAGCGGCATGCTCGTACTCGTTGAGGATTCCGCCCAGACGTTGCGCTCTCCGGATGTTCAGGTGGGCGATCTCGTCCGGTCCGGTGATCGGTGGAGGCAGCAGCTTCGTCGGGCGTGCGTTGGCGATGCCCTGGTGCAGCCGATGCAGGTTGTAGAAGGTCTCGAACTCGCGAAGTGTGTGGAGCAGGTGACGCTGGTTCCAGATCAGCGTGCGGTCGAGGAGTTCACGGCGACAGGTCTGCACCCACCGTTCCATGACCGCGTTCATCCTCGGCATCCGCACCCCGGTCAGCACCACCCGGATACCCACATCGGCCAGGACGGCGTCGAACAGGTCGGGGAACTTGCCGTCGTGGTCACGGATCAGGAAGCGCGCCCGGCAGTCGGCGTCTTCCAGGTCCATGACCAGGTTCTTGGCCGCCTGCGTCACCCACGGCGCGGTCGGGTGGGCGGTGGCGCCCAGGACGCGGATCCGGCGGATGTGATGCTCGATCACCGCCAGCACGTACATGCGCGTACCCGTGAGCGTGACGGTCTCCAGGAAGTCACACGCCAGCAGCGCCTCGGCCTGCGAGCGCAGAAAGCCGGCCCAGGTGGCGGAGGAACGCTGAGGTGTCGGGTCGATGCCAGCGTCCCTGAGGATTTCCCAGACCGTGGATGCGGCCACCTGGATGCCGAGCACCAGCAACTCGCCGTGCACCCGCCGGTAGCCCCAGCTCGGGTTCTCGCGAACCATGCGAAGTACGAGCAGCCGGATGGAGCGGACGGTGGGTGGGCGGCCTGGCCGTTTGGGTTTGGATCGGGCGGCGTGCCGACCTGCGATCAGGTCTCGGTGCCAGCGCAGCACCGTGTCCGGCCGTACCAGGAGCCGCATCCGCCGCAGTGCCACGGGAGGCAACCGGTGCAGCAGCGCCGCGAGCAGTGCTCGGTCCGGACTGGTAAACCGCACCCTCGTCCCGTCGAGTTGCCGCTCCAGCACCGTGATCTGATGCCGCAGCACCAGGTGAGTAGCCGGGAGGAATTTCACCTCCCGGCTCTCGTAGAACCGGACGTGAGCCTCTCAGCTCATCCGGCTCCCATTACCCGGCCGCCAGGACGTGCGCCAAAGCGCCAGTGCGCGAATAGGCCGGGTGCGCGTTGAGCGACCTCGGCCAGCCATGCCATCGCGCGCCTGCGTCGACGGCGCAGCCGTTTGTACTTTTGGCAGGCCCACCATGCCAGATGCCGGTTGAGCCTACGCAGGAGGCGGACCAACACAGACTTGTAGAAGCGCCCGTAGTAGTTGATCCACCCTTGCAGAACGTTGTTGAACATCCTGGCCAGGTCGCCGAGGGACTTGTCACTGCGTGTGCTGACATGCCAGGAACGAATCTCCCGGCCTATCCGCGTCACCGCTTCCTTGCTGACCGCGGGCAGGAACGACACGAAATACCTGCCGTGCCTGCTCTGCGCCAGCCGAGGACGGAACGTATACCCCAGAAACGTGAACTGGGTAAGCGCGAAGATGCCCTCCCGGTTCGCGTCCTTGCAGTAGACGATCCGGGTCTTGTCCGGGTGCAGTTCCAGACCGACCTGCGCCAAGCGCGCAGCGATCGCAGCCCGAATCTGCCGGGCCTGCATTTCACTGCGGCAATGCACCACCACATCATCGCAATATCGTTCGAACTGGACGGCGGGGAACTCCCGGACCATCCATGCGTCGAACGCGTAATGCATGAACAGGTTCGCCAGCAACGGTGAGATCGCCGATCCCTGCGGGGTTCCGCGTTCCCGGGCGACCACGGTGCCATCCCGCTGCCGGAGCGGTGCTTTGAGCCACCGCTCCACATACAGCAGGATCCACCGGCGGTCCGGCGAAATATGGTGGGCGACCGCCTTGAGCATCAGATCCCAGGGCACGGTGTCGAAGAACGCCCGGATGTCCATATCGATCACCCAGTCCGCCCGCCAGCACCGCCGACGGCACGTCCCGACCGCGTCCAACGCGGACCTGCCAGGCCGGTAGCCGTAGGAATCGGGATGGAAGATCGGTTCGACCTCCGGCTCCAGATACATCCGCACCACCGTCTGGGCGATCCGATCAGCGACCGTCGGAATGCCCAGGACACGCACCCCTTTGCCATCTGCCTTGGGGATCTCCACCGCCTTCACCGGCGGCGGGAAGTAAGAACCCGAGGAAAGCCGATTCCAGATCTTGTACAGATTCCGGTCCCGATCCGCCTCGAACTCCCCGATCGACTCCTCGTCGACTCCCGCCGCACCCTTGTTGCTCTTGACCCTCCCAAAGGCCTCCCACACCACGATCTTGTCGATCACAAACGGCTTGTCCTGCGACTTCGGTCCGCTCACCCGACTCCTCCCGGGCATTCCGGTTGGTCGTCGAACGAACCCGGGCAACCCGATCCCTTCGCTCCGCCCGCATTACCGGGCATCACCGCTACTACGAACCGGTCCGCCCCTGTGCCCCGCACCGGTACTCGGCCCCTTGCAGTTTCAGCTGCTTGGGGTACTCCCTTCGGCCGGCCGGTCCAACACCCGGCCGACATCGCCGGGGCGACAGGTTCCCACGTTCCATGCCAGCGCCTGAACCGAGCTCGCGCCACCTTCATGCCGGACACCATCTGGCCAATCAGCAGGCACCCGCCAGACTCATCCCGGAGCAAGATTCCGACTCCGGTTTCGATGCCACCTGAACGCTTTCGACACTTCATCAGCGGTTCACTCACGTTCGCCTTCTCGGTTCACACCTGACGCATCTTGTGCGCCTTTTCCGCAACGCTCACCACCACGGCTCTTAACCGCAGCAGCTTGCGGTGGTTTGAGATCTCCCCCTGCAGAGCGATCCCGGAGGGCCCACCTCCATCACCGACACAGCACCGCATCCAGAAATCACGACCTTCTACATCGCAACCTCCATCAACGTTCGTGGCACACGAATCTCGGCGTCCTTCTCCTGATCGGTCATCGGAAGAAGACGCAGTACCGCGAACGTGTTCGCCACGGTCAAGTAGGCCAGTCGCAACAGCACAGCCGCTCGCCCTGCCCGCGGCCACGCTTTGCCGTGACCTGCTCCGCGACTGATCAAGGTCGGCGCCAGAGCCCCCAGACCCTACGCCCTTTCCCTGCACGGACGTGGCTCTCGGCAAGTGCAGCATCCAGCCGGAGTGGTCCCGCTCGCCACGGCACGCCCCCGGCCTGAGTTCCGGCCGGGGGCGTGCTGCGCTGCCGGGGGAGGTGCGCCAGGACCTCAGCGTCAATGTTGGTGGAGGTGTCGGTGCCGGCGGCCTTGGCGGATCAGTTACGTTCGGCGTTCTGGTTGATGCGCTGTTGGAGTTGGGTGTTGATGCGCTGGGCTTCGGCGAGCTGGTCTTCCAGGACGATGATGCGGCAGGCCGCCTCCAGCGCCGTGCCCTGGTCGACCAGGTCGCGGGCGCGTTGGGCCAGGCGCAGCTGGTAGCGGGAGTAGCGGCGGTGACCGCCGGTCGAGCGTTGCGGAACGAACAGCTTGGCGGCGTCCAGGCCGCGCAGGAACCCCGGGGTGACGCCCAGGAGTTCGGCGGCCCGGCCCATGCTGTAGGCGGGGTAGTCCTCGTCTTCCAGCTTGTCGTCCAGCCCGCTGGCGGACTCGTTGTCGAGCCCGGTTGTCCTGCACCGGACCGGGCTCGGCGGGGTCCGGGTCGCGGTGTGCGGGCTGAGTGCCGGGCCTAACCGGCTGAGGTGCTGTCACAAAACCTTCCGTACTGTCGTGGGTGTAGGTACCGGATGCGTTCTGGGAAGCGACGGGCCCCGGCGCCAAAGACGGCGCCGGGGCCATGAGGTACAACACCATCTATCCGGCGCTGCGGCCGGTTGACTTCCGCGCCGACCGCTTGGGGCGGGGGCGCGGGGATCGCGGATGCGTGACCGTAGACCACCGTCCAATCTGTGGGGCTGCGGTACCCGCGCGGCGTGACTGGAGCCTGCGACGGGCGATCCCGATGGTGCCGACACCCTCCTTCCGTATTTTCCCTACCTGCGTTAACTGTGTCTTCTGAGGTGTTGCCACTTACCTTGCCGTCGGCGGCCCGTTGGCCGCCGGGTGCGCGGCCGGCTGCCGGGGTCCCTTTCACTGCGTTGACCCCGGCACGTCCGGCCCGCGCCATCCATCTGTGCGGGCAGTTCGTCATCTGCCGCGTCTCATGGACTTGTTCCTCTTCGATGGGAGGAACACTACCCCAGTCCGCCGCGAATATCTACCTTGATCGGCAGAGATTTTCGGAGACTGACTGATGCGATTATCTACCGCCGGTGCGTGACGTCAACCACGCAGAGCTGCTTTGCGCCCGAGACACCGACCTGAGCGGAGGGCCCTGACGGCCGATCGCGGCACGCCCTTACCGAGACGCCACCGCCAAACGGCCGAAGCGCCGCCCCGCGTGGAACCCGGCGGGACGGCGCTTGGTCTGCACAGGTTCGGGCGTCAGCGTCCCCGGCGGTTCTTGCACACGCTCTGTGCGCTAGGACGATCTGGGCCAGGGCTTGCTTGCGGGTGGCCTAGGCGCCGGGTGGCCTAGGCGCCCCGGCGGGAGGCATCAACGGTGATGGCAACGCCGGCCATGGTGGAGTCCTTCCACTGCGCGGAGAACCCGGCGTGCTCGGCGTCGCCGATCTGCTCGCCCTGCAGGGCGAGCATGTGGCGGCCAGAACCGGGCCAGCGCCACAGCTCGCACCCTCGCCGAACTCGGGCAGCGAGGGCCAGGTCGTCCAGCCGCTCGTAGGAAATCTTGGCGACGTCGAGACGCTCGGCGATCTCCCGGTCGCCCCCGACACGGCCTGTACCCGAGCCCGGCATGGCCGTCAACGGATCGCCTCCCTCCCGAGCCGGGTGCAGCGCGGTGCCGGCGTCCCCTACCGGCGGTCGTGCGCACCGCCGCGCCCGCGCTGTGCAGCCGGGACGGGCGCCCATGCGCGCCGTAGTGATCAACTGCGCTGAAACGCCCGCTGATGCTCGTCAACCGGCTCTGGGCCGCTTCGGTCAGCGCGCGGGCGAGCGCGACCACGGGGTCCGAGTGGGCCCGAAGCCGTGGGAGAGCAGCGGGTAGTCGGCTGACCAGATGACGGCGGCGGAGCAGGGCACCGCGTTGGCTTGGGCCGTCAGGTCGAGCACCTTGATCGTCACGTCTGCGGCGGAGAACCGTTCCATCAGGTCCCCGCACGGAGGCGCGCTCGCCGGAAGCCACCGGGCATCCCATGCTCGCGGCGCACGCCCGGTGTGCCATCGCCTACCTCGGGCAAGGCACCCGCCCGGAACCGCCGATCTCGCCTGGACCACCGTCGACCGGGCCCTGGGCGCGCTCGACCGGTACGGCCCGGCCGAGGCACGTTACACCCTCCTCGACACTCTCGACGGCGACCTCGACCCAAGCGGTTCGGGCCAGCGGCCACCCCCAAGCCGCACGACTGCTGGACGCGCTGCCCGGCTCCCCACCCCCGGTCCCTGCCCTCGAGCTGAAGATCTCACTGCGGGCTGGCCTTTGGCGGCGCGTGCTCGTCCCGACCAACCAGGCGATGAAGGCATGGAAGGAAATGCGGGGACGGTTAGTCAGCGTCCATGCCCATCGGCACCGTGAGTTCGTTGACCGGGCGCGTGGCACGCCAGGAGCGCACGGGGCAGGCGCAGCATGACCCGATGGGTCCCCCAGTTGGCGACGTACAGGTGAGCGTCGTAATAACGCTGCATCATCCTGCGCGGATCGCCCCGGAAATCGCCCCAGTGGTACTCGTTGGTGAAACTGGTGGCGGTGATGCGGGCCCGGGTCGACAGCGCAACGGACCTCGGCCTGCCGCTGCTCTTCCAAGGGCTCGTCGACGGCGAGGAACTCGTAGTACTGGTATTCGCTCGTCGGGGCTTCCGGTCAGCCGACCCAGTGCCGGTAGGCGTCATACCCAGGACGGAGGTCTGGAAGGGGACGTCCAGACCGTCCTCGATCATGACGTGGAAACCGGTGCGCTGCTCGTGCTCGTCGTAGGCGTCCACGATCGCCTGCGCCACCAACGCGTCCAGATCGGCCTTGGCCGGTTCCGCCACGCCCATCAGCGTAGTGAAAGACACTGCCAATGCGCCGCCGGTCGGGGCCGGTCGTTCCGCTTGAATGGTCTGATGACGAACACGCAGGTCGATGAGGTGCGGAGGTTGATCGACGGGCTGCGGTGGGACCGCCGCCGACACCCCTCCAAGGGGCGTCGGGAGTATGCAACACGGGCCGATGAGGTCGCGGCGCAGATCGATAGCCTGATCGAGCACGGGCAGGCGGCGCAGGCGGTGCCGCTGGCCCGGCGTGCGGTAGAGCGAGTCACCGCGGCGCTGCTGTACCTGGACGATTCATCGGGCATCGTGGGCGACCCGCTGCACGAACTGATGTCCCTTTACGCCAAGGCGTGCATGGCGGCACCACCGGACCCCAAACGGCTGGCCGCATGGTTGGTCAAGACGCGGCTGGACGGGCCTGGCTGGCCAGACGTCCGGCTATCGGAGTTCAAGGACGCGCTGGGAGGACGTGGCCTGGCCGAACTCGCCCGCCTTGTGACCGAACGCCGCATCACCGAAGACCCGGACTCCTGGACGGCCACTGTGGGCGTACGGGATCTGCGGGAGCAGTTGGCCGCGGTGTCCGGCGACGTCGACGCACACGTCGCGATATTGGCCGAGGACCTGCGCGGAACCTACCGCTACACCGAGATCGTGAAAGTGCTTCACGCGGCCGGACGCGCCCAGGACGCAGAGTTGTGGGCACGCAAGGGCCTGTCACTGGATGTGGCGGGACACCAGGCCGACGAGTTGCGCGACCGACTCGTGGACCTGCTGCTGGACAACGATCGCGGCGAAGAGGCACTAGAACTGCGGCGTTCGGCGTTGGAGCAGCGCACAATGCACCGCGACTACACGGCGCTGCGCCGCACGGCTGAGCGGATCGGCCGATGGCGACAGGAGCGAGCCCAGGCGCTGAGCGTGATACGGGGCAGGGCCGGGGTCGACCGACGGTACGTGACCGAACTGCTCAACGTGTTGATCGACGAGAACCTGCTGGACGAGGCATGGGAACTCGCCATCACACACTCAAACGAACTCCACGAATCACACTGGCTCCAGCTCATCGAACTCCGCGAAGTCGATCATCCCGGCGACGTGCGGGCGCCCTATCAGGACCTCATCGAGCTTCGACTGCAGAACACCAGCGACAAGTACCGCTACAACAAGGCGATCAAGATGATCGCTCGGCTCGGCGAGGTCTATCGACGGTCCGGCGACGAAGCACGCTTCCCGCTGTACCTGACCGACTTCCGTGACCGACACAAACGCAAGACCTCGTTCATCGCCAAACTCGACCGGGCCGGCCTACGCCCCTGACACATCCCGCCACCACCGAGGCGCAGCAGCGCGAACCGGCAAACGGTAGCGAGGGTGCTGACGTTCACAGGCCACGGTCAACAGCGACCATGTTGGCTCGTTGTTGGCTCGGCGGAATCGGTACCGGCCGTCATACGACGGCACTGCCCAGTACGGAAATCGGGCTGGACGTGGACAGAATGGCATTGCCCGGCACTGAAAGCTCCGGATTAATATGGTCCCTGGGCACTTTTAATCCGTAGGTTGTGGGTTCGAGCCCCACGCGACCCACCACGTTTGACCTGGGCAAACGCGAAAATGCCCCGCTTTGCCCACCGCCGGTTCCATCCCGATTCGTCCCCACGTTGGTTCCATGTTGGCTCGCGGGGCCGAACCGGGGACGATCTTGGTCCCCGAGTACCGCCCGTATCCATTCAAACCGGACATCTGGCTGGGCGGATCGGCGGCTCGGAACTGCGGCCGCCGTTGAGGTTCACTGGCCGGCGATGGCGGATGGTGCCGGTTCGTCGGGTCGGGTCACGTGGGGTCTCTTGCGCGGCACGCTCAGGTGACCGGGCCACCGCGGCCTGTCGCGGCCCAGCCGGCCTGAACACTGCCAACACCATCTGCCCCCGGCATCGGAGCAAGCCAGCGGGGCTCGCCCGGCTGGGGGCCGCGCTTTCTGACCGGCCCGGCAGGAACGTGCCAGCGCCGCCGTCGGTCCCGGCGGCGAATCTATGTTGCGGGCATGAAGCCTACGATCGGCCGGGCGCTCGTCTCGGCGGTGGTCGCGGTGGGCGCCGTGGCGTTCGCGCCGATGGCCGCCGCGGCGGAGCCGCCCGCGGGAGTCTGCACCAACCCGGACGAGGCACTGCCAGCGATCAAGGAGCTGCCGTGGGCGCAGCGCATGCTGGACCCGAAGTCGGTCTGGCCGCACAGCACAGGCAAGGGTGTGACCGTTGCCGTGATCGACTCCGGAGTGGACTCGGACCACCCGCAGATGCGGGACGGCGCGGTACTGCGCGGCGAGGACTTCTACCTCCAAGGCGACTACCCCGGCAACTTCGACTGCACCTCACACGGCACCGCCGTGGCGAGCATCATCGCGGCCCGCCGGTCCTCGGGCGTCGGCTTCGCCGGGCTGGCGCCGGAAGCGCGCATCCTGCCCGTACGGGTGAGCGACCGGGAAGTCGGCGCGAACGGTGATGCGGAGCGGATCGACTCCAAGGTTCTGGCCCGTGGCATCTGGTACGCGGTCAAGTCCGGGGCCAAGGTGATCAACCTGTCCCTGGCCGGCACGGCGAAGGACCACTACGTGGAGGACGCCATCAGAGAAGCCCGCTCCAAGGACGTTCTGGTGCTCGCGGCCGCGGGCAACGCCCGGCAGGGCGGGAGTGGGCCCGCGTACCCGGCCGCCTATCCGGGGGTGATCGGGGTCGGGGCGGTGGGCCAGAGCGGCGTGCTGCTCTCCGGGTCGCAGACCGGGCCGCACGTGGACCTGGTCGCGCCGGGTGGGGACGTGCTCGCCGCCGTACGCGCGGGTGGGCACCGGTACTGGGACGGGACCAGTGTCGCCGCGGCTTTCGCCTCGGGCGCCGCGGCACTGGTCCGCGCACGCCGGCCGGAACTCTCCGCCGACGAGGTCGCGAAACGTCTCAAGGCGACCGCGACACCCACACCTGGGGGCCCGGGCGGCCCTGCGTACGGCGCCGGGCTGATCAACCCGTACCGCGCCGTCATCGACGGGATGACCACGGCCGCCCCCGCCCCACCGCCGACCGTGCGGCCCGCCGTCGCCGACCCGAAGCGGGAGCGTACGGAGGCCTGGTGGGAGCGGCGAGACGACTCCGCCCAGACCGTGTTGATCGCCACCGCCGGGGTCGCCCCGCTCATGCTGATCATGGCGGTGATCTTCGCCGGAGGCCGCCGCACCGGCTGGCGCCCGCGCCCCGCCGAAGCCCTGCCGCCCGCGCCGGGCCGCGAGGAACCCCCGGACCAGGTCTTCCTCCTCGACCCGCCCTCCCCCGAACGCTGACCCCCGAGTGCAGAGAGGGAACAGCCCACGCTGCTCCCTCTCTGCGTTGCGGGTCAGATCGTGGTGCTGCCGACCCGCGCGACCGCCGCCGAGAGCGCCTGCTGGAGCTCACCGTTGGCGGTGATGACACCCCCGCGCAGCGCGTCGAGCATCTGCTGCTGCGCGGTGGACACCTGCTGCCAGGCTGCGCTGACCTCCGCGAACTGGCCACCGGCCGCGTCCATCCAGTCCGCCTCGGTCGCACCGGAGGTGCTGCGCCAGGTGTCCATCTCCTCCTGGACGCGCCCGACCGCGTTCATGATCTGCTGGGCGAGGTCGTCCAGCTGGCCGAAGTTGCCTCTGATCACTTCGGTCATGTGAGCATTCCTCCTCTCCTAGGCGAGCGCACCGTTGAACGGCGCCCCACCGGCGGCCTGGTTGACCGCCGCGGTGCCGGTCTCGTCGGCCGTCACGTACTGGGCCGACGAGAACCGGGTGTTCTCGCCCAGGTTGTTCAAGGCCGCGACGAGCCGGGTGATGCCCTGCTCCCAGTTCGCGTGGGCCTGGGTGAAGGCGATCGGCGCCTGCCCGACCCACTGGCCCTGCAGCGCGGCCACGACGGGCTGCAGCGAGGCCCGGTGGCCCTCGATGTTGCCCGCCACGTTGCCGGCCATGACGGCCGCCCGGTCGAGCGTTCCGATCACGCCATGCAGCTGCTCCGTCATGCGCTCCCTCCTTTCACTGTCGTCCCCGCCGGACGCGGGAAGTCCTCGGAAACGTAAATGCGCGTACGCCTCCTTGGCGGGCTCGGTCCGCTTCCTGCCAGCCCCGGACGGCCCTGGCGACCGTCACCTTCCTGCCAGCACCCGCACGCCGTACGACCACCGGGTGACGATAGGCCAGTCCGCTGAGACGAGCCGTCGACGCCAGGAGGAACACCGTGGGCACCGAGGTCGTACGGCGCCACGCACGCAAACCCGGCCCGGCGCTGCCCTCCGGGGAGTTGGTGCTGGAGGCGCCGCCGGAGATCCCGCTGCCCGGCGCCCGGCAGTGGACGCAGATGCTCTTCCTGCTGCCCATGGTCGGGATCATGGGCATGGTGCTGCTGAACTCCTCCAGCCGCTTGTCGCCCGCCCTGCGCAACGTCGTCCTCGCGGTACTCGTCGTCATCGTCGTGGCGATCGTGATCTTCGCGATCATGCGGAGCTCGGGCCCGAGCAGACAGGAGATGGACACCGGCAGGCGGCTCTACATGCGCGGGCTCGCCCAGCACCGGATGCGGATGCGCCGCTCGGTCGCCAGGCAGCGGGACGCCCTGATGTACCTGCACCCGGAGCCGGGCGCCCTATGGTCGGTCGCGGCCAGTCACCGGCTCTGGGAACGCAGGCCCGAGGACGCCGACTTCGCCGTCGTGCGGGTCGGGACCGGCCCGCAGAGCCCGGCAACACGGCTGATCCCGCCGGACACCAAACCGCTGGAGCAGCTCGAGCCGCTGTCGGCGCTGGCACTCCGCCGTTTCCTCACCACCTACAGCGCCATCGGCGATCTGCCGCTGGCGGTGGCGCTCACCGGTTTCGCGCGGCTGCACGTCCGCGGCGACCGTACGGCCGCGCTCGGCCTCCTCCGCGCCATGGTCGCGCAGCTCGCCACCGTGCACGCACCCGACGACCTGCGGATCGCCGTCTGCGCCGGCCCCCGGGAGACCGCGGACTGGGACTGGGTGAAGTGGCTGCCGCACGCCCTGCACCCGGAGAAGTCCGACGCCGCCGGCCCGCTGCGGCTGGTGGCGCCGGCCGTGCCCGGCATCGAGGCGATGCTGGAGGACCTGCTCGGCTCCCGTCCCCGCTTCGACCCGGACGCGCGGCGCGGCTCCCTCCCCCACCTCGTCGTGATCATCGACGGCGGCGCCGTCGCCGGGTCCGACCACCTGATGGCCGGCACCCCGCCATCACCCCCGGGCTTGGAGGGAGTGACGGTCATCGACCTCACCACCCCGCCGCCACGCACGCTGGACCGTACGACCCTCGTGCTGGACGTGGCCGCCGACGGCGCGCTGGCCGCCGCCACCTTCGACGGCGAGACCGGGCTGGGCCGGGCCGACATGCTGGAGGTGGCCGAGGCAGAGGGGCTGGCCCGTGTCCTGGCGCCGCTCCGGCTCACCAGTGGTGTGAGCGGGGAAGCGCTCGGCAACGATCTGGGCCTGGCCGAGCTGCTCGACCTCGGCGACCCGTACGCTTTCGATCCCACGTCCACGTGGGTGAAGCGGCCGAACCGGGACCGGCTGCGGGTGATGTTCGGTATCCGGGAGGACGGCTCGCCGGTCGAGGTGGATCTCAAAGAGTCGGCCCAGGACGGTATGGGCCCGCACGGGCTGCTGATCGGTGCGACCGGCTCCGGCAAGTCGGAGCTGCTCCGTACGCTCGTACTCGCCCTGGCCATCCATCACCCGCCGAACTCGCTCAACTTCGCCCTGATCGACTTCAAAGGCGGCGCCACCTTCACCCGGCTCGACAGGCTGCCGCACACCAGCGCGGTCATCACCAACCTCGCCGACGAGCTGGCGCTGGTGGATCGGATGACCGACGCCATCAACGGCGAGCTCATCCGCCGCCAGGAGCTGCTCCGCGCCGCCGGCGACTTCGCCTCACTCCGCGACTACGAGCAGGCCCGCGTGGCGGGCGCGCCGCTGCCCGAGGTGCCCACGCTGCTGGTCATCTGCGACGAGTTCAGCGAGCTGCTGTCCGCCAAGCCCGACCTGATCGATACGTTCGTGCAGATCGGGCGGATCGGCCGGGCGCTCGGCGTACACCTGCTCCTGGCCTCTCAGCGGCTGGAGGAGGGACGGCTGCGCGGCCTGGACACGCACCTGGCTTACCGGATCGGCCTGCGGACCTTCTCCGCGATCGACAGCCGGACCGTGCTGGGCGTGACGGACGCGTTCGAGTTGCCGACCGCCCCCGGGCACGGGTTCCTCAAGTTCGGCTCGGAGCCCATGATCCGATTCCGCGCCGCGTACGTCTCGGGCGCCTACCGGCGGCCCGAGGCCGGTGGCGGCCCCACGGGTGGCGGGGGCGCCGAGCCGCTGGAGTACGGCACCGGCTACCTGCCGCCCGCGGTCCTCCCGGTGGAGCCGGCCAAGGAGGAGGACCTGGACGACCCGACGGTCGACAGCCTGATGGACATCCTGGTGGACCGGCTGAGCGGCCGCGGCACCCCCGCCCACCAGGTCTGGCTGCCGCCGCTGGACGAGCCGCCGGCGCTGGACGCGCTCCTCGGCGAGCTCTCCACCGGCCCGGAGCGCGGCCTCTGCGCGAGTGGCCGCGGGCTGGCCGCAAGCCTGCACGCGATCGCCGGCATCGTGGACCGGCCGCGGGAACAGCGGCGCGATCCGCTGGTGTTCGACCTGTCGGCCGCGGCCGGTCACGTGCTGGTGCTGGGCGGGCCGCGCAGTGGCAAGAGCACCGCGGCGCGTACGGTGATCAGCAGCCTGGCCCTCACCCACACCCCACGCGAGATCCAGTTCTACTGTCTGGACTTCGGCGGCGGCACCCTGGCGGCACTCCGCGGCCTGCCGCACGTGGGCGGCATCGCGGGCCGGCAGAACGCGGGTGCCGTACGACGCACGGTGGCGCAGGTCGCGGGCATCCTGGAGGAGCGGGAACGGCGCTTCGCCGCGCACGACGTGGACGGCATCGCCGCATACCGGGCCGCGCGGGCCCGCGGCGAGTTCGTCGACGACCCGTACGGCGACGTATTCCTGGTGGTGGACGGCTGGCAGACGCTCCGCAAGGAGTTCGAGGACCTCGAGACGGCCGTCGGCGACCTGGCCACCCGCGGGCTGGCCTACGGCGTACACGTGATCGCCACCGCGAGCCGCGCCTTCGACCTCCGCCCCGCCGTACGCGACCTCTTCGGCAGCAAAGCCGAACTCCGCCTCGGCGACCCGATCGACACCACCGTCGACCGGATGGCCGCGCTCAGCGTCCCCGAGGGCTCCCCCGGCCGCGGCGTCACCGGGGACAAGCACCAGCTGCTGTTCGCGCTGCCGCGCATCGACGGTGTGGAGGCCGAGGACGGGCTCCGCGAGGCCACCGACCGGCTGGTGACGGCGGTCTCCGAGGCATGGCGGGGCGAGGCGGCCCCGCGCGTGAAACTGCTCCCCTCGACGGTTCCCTACAACTCCCTTCCCGCACGAGACACGGTCGCCGACGGCAAGGTCCGGCTCAGTGTCGGCATCGCCGAGCAGGATCTGGGCCCGGTCGCCATCGACTTCGCCGCCGACCCGCACTTCCTGCTCCTGGGTGACGCGCAGGCCGGCAAGACCGCGTTCCTCCGCCTGGTGGCGCGGCGGATCACCGACGCGTGCACGCCGGCCCAGGCCCGCATCCTGCTCATCGACCATCGCCGCAGCCTGCTCGGCGAGGTCCCGGACGAGTATCTGCTCGGCCACGGCACCGACTCCGAGAGCTCCCGGCACCTGATCTCCGAGGCCGCCCGCGCGATGGCGCTGCGCAGACCCGGGCCGGACATCACCCCGGAGCAGCTGCGGAGGCGGAACTGGTGGACCGGGCCCGAGCTGTTCGTCCTGGTCGACGACTACGACCTGGTCGCCACCCCGGTGGACAACCCGTTCCTGCCGCTCCTGGAGTACACGGCGCAAGGCCGCGAGCTGGGCCTGCACCTGGTGGTCACCCGGCGTACGGGCGGCGCCGGCCGCGGACTTTACGAGCAGTTCCTGGCCCGCGTACGGGACGTCGGCTCTCCGGGCCTCTTGCTCTCCGGCAGCAAGGACGAGGGCCCGCTGCTCGGCGGCCTCAAGCCGGAACCGCTGCCCCCAGGCCGCGGCCGCCTGATCTCCCGCGGCCACAACCCCCGGCTCCTCCAACTCGCCTGGCTCCCACCCACCGAGGAGTGAGGCACGAGGAGCGGTGGCAGCTTGCTGTCCCACGCCCCCGCGCCAGGCCACGAACAGGTTGCCTGAGAACCAGGACCGCACGAGGGAGGAACCGATGACATCCGACGGAGTCGACAACGCGACGGGGGACCTGCGCAGCTTCGCCGGGCGAATGATCCCGGCGAACGCCAGGCTGGCGGCGGCGGAGGCGGAGGGCCTCAAACAGGACAACCTGCCCTGTGGCATGCCCCTCGAGGGCGGCGGCTGCAATACCTACATCCAGAGCGTCAATACCGCTCTTGAACAGTTCGGCGCCTACTTCAACACCATCGAGCAGGGATACGCGGGCTACCAATCCGTCGCGAATGACAGCGCGACCGACTACGCCAATCGCGACGATGTCGGCCGGGCCGAGGTTGAGCGCGCCCTGAATCTCAGCATGCTGCCGAGGTCTGGGAACTCTCCACAGGACGAGCTCCCGCTCCCCCTGCAGGAAAGCGGCATGGGCCCGCGGCCGTCCTTCCCGGGTGCCCTGCCGCAGGCCGGGGCAGAACCCCGATGAGCGTCGCCGCGCTGGCCGCCCGGGTGGAGGAGTTGCTGAAGCAGGCCGAGGCCCAGGAAGCGGACCACACGCCCCGCCTCAGAAGCAGCATCGCCCGTTGGCAGACGATGCTCGCGGAGATGGAGAAGACACGGGACGACCTTCAGGCCAAGACCCGCGAAGTCGCACCCATCTGGCAGGACGCCGCCGGCGAGCTCTATGGCCAGCGTCTGGGCCGCAGCTCGGCGTCGGTGGGCGCCTGGACGCAGCAGCTGAGCTCAGCGGGGATCCCGGCCCAGCTCGAAGGTCTCAGCCAAGTCATTGCGACCACCGCCCAGCAGCTCAGAACGCTGAACCAGGAGGCCCAGACGCTCGCGCAGGAGTACGACCGGCTCCAGGCGGAACTGAGCGCCGGTGTGACTCCGGCCAGGGCCCAGTACATCATTCAACGGCTGGCGCAGATCCGCGCGCGAATGACGGCCATCGTGGCCGAGGCCGAGGGCCTGATCAGGACGTTGAGCGGCGAGTTCGCACGCGTCGGGTCGGTGATCGCCGGGGCTCCGAACGGAACCCCCTGGGACGGACCGGCTACAAGCTCGGGCGCTCAAACCAGTTCCGCCCCATCCGCGGGCGGCCCGGCCGCCCCGGCGGCCGCCCCAGGGGGGTCCCCAGCGGGGTCTCCGGCAGCGGCCCCAGCGGGCGCGGGTGGTGCTCCCTCGGGGGCTGCGGGCGGCGCGCCCGAGGGGGCACCGATGGCCGGGGGCGCACCGATGGCCGGGGGTGCACCGGGGCCGGCGCTTGCCGGTGGTCCGGTAGCGGCGGCGCCCTCACCTGTAGTGCCACCCATGGCTGTGCCACCGCCCTCGATGCCGGCGTCCACGCCGCCCTCGATCCCGGTGTCCACGCCGGCCTCGCCCGGCGGAGTGCCGTACACCGCGCCGATCGGCGCTGTCGGCGCTGTCGGCGCCGGCCTGGCCCGTCCTGCACGGGTCGCCCCGGGAACGATCGGTGCGGGTCCGACCACGTCGACCGCCGCCACTCCGGTGACGCCCGGCGTGGTGGGTCCGGGGCCGGCCGCCACGGGTTCCGGTGGTGGCGGGGTGGGCATGCGCGGGCTTGCCGTTCCGCCGCCCATGATGCCGCCGCGCGGCGGAGGCTCGAGCTCGGGTGGGCCGCCAAAGCCCGGTGACGACGACCCCCGCTACCGCGACCGGTCGCCCCGCAACGTGCCCGGCGTGCCACCGCGGTTGCGCGGGCGTACGGGACGGCTCGATGCCTCGCCCGAGTTCCTCGGTACGGCGAACGGCCCGGCCGCAAAGCGCGATGCCGAAGTGGAGAACGAGACCTCGCAGCCGCTGGTCGAGGAACTCTGGCAGGTCGAAGAGCAGACGCCCGTGGTCGAGGCTCCGCAAACCCGCAGGACCGTCCGATGACGGTCCGCGGCGGCGTCGTCGACATCTGGAAACTCCGCGATGACCTGCGCACGATCCGCGAGCGGGCGGATACCGTACAGGCCACCGCGGAGTCGGAGGACGGGCTGGTCTCGGCGACCGTCGGCAGCCGAGGCCGGCTCCTCCACCTCGACCTGGACGTACGCATCTTCCGCGCCCCGGATTCGCGAGCGCTCGCCGCGACCATCAGTGAAACGCTCGGCCGGGCGAGGGAGAAGGCGGGCAAGGATCTCGCCGCACTCGCCGCCGAGGTGTTCGCCACCCCGCCTCCCGCAGGCCGGGTACCTCGCCCGGATCCCCTGCCCAGCGAAGATCGGGAGCTCACCCGGTCCGTACTCCACCTCCGGGAAGGTATGGCGGCGGTCCGGTCGGTGGCCGAGTCACCGGACGGGCTGATCCACGCGGCCGTCGACGAACGCGGCTCCCTCACGGAGCTGCGTCTGGATCCGCGCGTCTACCGCGGCACCGACCCCCGACCCCTGGCGGAGGCGATCATCGAGACGTTGCGACAGGCAGCGGAACGTACGCAGGAGCAGCTCTTCGAACTCCTGAAGCCGTTCCTTCCCGTCGGCGTACGCCGCGAAGAGACCGACCTCGGCTTCGACCCCCTCATCCACCGACTCGACCGCACTCTGGAAAGAGGCCGCCACCATGGCTGAGCCCCAGAGCGGCGTGGCCCACTTCGCTACCGGCGACCGCACCGCGATGCGGATGCTCTCCCAGCAGAGCGAGACCTTCGGCACCGAATGGGCCGCCGCGAAGGTCACGATCGGGCTGGGCGAGGCGGGGATCGGAACCGATCCCATCGCCGCGGCGTTCAGCGGCGTCTACCGTTCCCCGGCCGAGTTCCTGAAGATCGCTACCGACGAAGTCCCCGCCATCTGCCTGGCCTGGGCGCAGGTCGGAAACACCTCCGCCGATCAGTACGTCGAAAGCGACCGCGCCGGCGAAGGGGCGATCCGCGGCGGTGGCAACTGACCGCGCAGAAAGGCGGCCTGCTCGACTCCCTTTACCGGTACGAGTGGAGCGACCGAGGCGCGGCGGTCGCGGGATTGACCGACTGGATCGCCGAGGATCCGGGGGATCCCCGGGCCAATGCGGCGGCTGGGGCTGCAGCCGAGCACCCAAGCGGGCCTCGACCAGATCGTGCAGAATTCGGCCGGGCTGGGCAACGAGGACTCCGACTGGCTCGCACAGACAGCGCGGACAAAGCCGGGCTTCCTCAACTATGAGCAAGAGTACGACCAATACGCCACGTACTTCGATCAGTACTCGATAGGCGACAACCCGGGAGAGATCCAAAGACACCGCGATGGCCTGGACGGCAACGCCGAAAGGCCTCCCCGGTGACCCTCCACACCAATATGTTCGCCGGTGTCAGAAGGGTCGGCCCGGCGAGAGCGGAATCGATGGGATGACGTTGGCGAGGGCGTCCCGCGCACGGTCGTCGCCCTGGATGTAGTCCTGCACGCACGCGTTCCCGACCTGGGCGTCCCTGGCCAGCGCCGAGACCACCGCGTTGGCCGCATCGCTCGCGGCCTGGGAGTCCGCGTCATAGCCCGGCCTGAACGCGGCGCTCAACAGGTCCCCGCCGATGGCGGCCGCGCCGGAGCCGATCTCACCCTGCTTGGCCGTCCAGGCGCTGTTCAGCCTCCGGCTCTCAGCCGCCAGCTGCTCCATCCTCGCGGCGGCGTCGGCCGGCTGCATGTCCATGTCAGGCGCCATGATCGGATCCACCTCCCAGCACGGCCGGTACCGATGGCCGTCGTGACCGGCGCCGCGCGGTCCAGCGAGCCCCGCAGGCCTGCGGCCGTGTCCGGCCTTCGATGGCCACCGTATGCGCCTTCGGCGATAGCCATGACCTTCGATTATGACGAGATTCGGAGCCGCGCGAAGGCGGGTGACCGGTTGCTGCCAACGGCCGTGGTTCATCCGGCAGTAAGACGCGCACGGCCTCGAACCTGGTCACCGTTCCCCCTACGGCCCGCCGTCGCTCGGGTCGTCATCGTCCTGCTCGGCATCATCGTCCGTCCCCTCGGAGTCATCCGCGGCACGCTCCTCCTGCCTCCATTTCTCCCTGATCCCCTTAAGCCTCGGGCGCCGCATGAACCACTCCGCAAATGTCGCAGCGGCCGCGAGAAAGCCAGTGTCCTCGTTGCCGTAGAGCGTGTATCTGGACAGGTCAATGCGTGCAGCGGACAGTGCGTCGCGCAATGCCGCAGCGCCGAGGCGGCTGAAGGCGGACGCGACGAAGTCGTCTATCTTCTTCTGCGCCTCCTCCGCTGCCGGGACGAGCTTCTCCACCGCTTTCACGATGTCGTGCGGGTCACCCGTTCGCTCCGTCGCCTCCACGGCCTTGTTGTGCTCGTTCACCAGAGCCTCGACCGCCGCCACGACCTGGGCGGCGTCGTTGAGGAGGCCGGGTCTCGTTATCTCTACCTCGTCCGGTACGACCGCCCCGTTGCTGAGGACCTGGCCGAGCAGCCTCTTCACCACGGCGGGGAGATCCCGGACCGCTTCCGCCGCCATGGCGGCGAGCCTGTGTGCGCGGGCGACACGATCCGGGTCGGCCGTGTCCGCGAGATCCGCGAGGAAGTTCGCGACGATCTCCGCGCGAGCTTTGACATTCCCGCCGTACAAAGCCAGCTTGCTGAGCAGGTCGCGGGCGATGTTCTGCTCCGGAGTCAGCTCGGCGGGGTCGAAGAACGGCTCATTCTCGTCCGGTTCGAAGCCGTCGTCGAACCTGGCGGGCACGTCATGCCTGTCACCGCGGTCGGGACCGGCATCTCCTGAAGCGTCGTCGCCCCCCTGGTCCTGGGAATCCCCCTCGTTCTCGTTCCGCAGGCCCCGCTTGGCCGGGTCTTGGGCGTCCTGCTCGTCCTGTGAGCCATCCGGCTCGTCCGGTTCTCCCTGGTCCTCCTGATTCGGGTTCCGTGGATCGTCGAGCCGCCCCGGATCCTCCTCATTCGGGTCCCGCGGATCGTCGAGCTCGCGCGGATCGTCCAGACCGCCTCTCTCATTGCGGGCCGGGGCCCCGCCCGGTCTGCCGCCTCTCGCCGGACTCGGGTCGGCGTCGGGTGAGATGTGGAGCGGAACGGGAGGTGGCATATCGATGCCCCGGTGAGGAGGCGGCGCCAGGCCCGGCCCACCGCCGGGCTCGCCGTGTGCCATCGCGGGGATCCGCTCGTCCCCGGCCTTGGTGTGCATCGGGGGGTCCGCGGGGTTGCCGGACTTGGCGGACGTGAGGTCCGTGGCCGGTCCGCTGTCACCCGCGATCGGGCTGGGTGACGACTCGCCGGCCCCGGCCCGTACCGGCAGGGGGTCCTTCGCGCCGCTGCCCGCGTCGGCGGCCCCGGGACCGTCGCCTCCGGTGCGCGCAAGCGCGGGCTCCGGCTCGCGGAAGTCCTCGCCCGTCGTGATCCCCCTGTCGCCCGGCGAGTCGCCATGTCCGCCGAGGTCCGGTATGGCCGCGTTGCCGTACGGATTCAAGGCACCGCCGAAGGGAGTCGGCTGCGAGCCGAGGGCTCCGGACTCCGGAGTCGTTCTGATCCCGTCCGACGCCGGAACCTCCCTGGTCCCGTCCTGGACCTCCCGAATCCCATCCGGGAGCTCGGGCTTGCGTGCCTCCGGAGGCTCTGCGACGTCGCGGGGCTCCGGTGAGTCGCTGGATCGCTCCGGCGGGTCTGGCCTGCTAGGCCCATCGCCATGTGGGGTGGGTGGTGGAGGGGGACTCTGGGCGGGGCGGCTCTCGGGTGTGGAGGGCCCGGGCTCGGGTTCGCTGGGCGCCAGTGGTCGGTCCGGGCCGCCGCCCCCGTCGTCGTCGGGGTCCGGGCCATCGGGGTTCCCGCCACCGGGCGCGCCCGCGGGTGGGTGGGGGGCGTTGCCGGGGGCGCCGGCGGTCGGAGGGGCAGGGGCGTGCGGAACGGGAGCCGGGGCGGGACCGTCCGTGGCGGGTGCGGGCTCCGGGTCCGGCCCTGGGGCACCGGTGCCCGGATCCGGGGCACCGGCGTCCGGGCCGGGTGCGGGCGCGGGGCCAGGATTAGGCCGGCCTGGGGGTGATGGAGCCGGAGCAGGCACAGGAGCTGGCTCCGGCGCCGGCTCCGGCGCTGGCGCCGGGGTCGGGGCCGGGGCGGGGGCGGGGGCCGGCTCTGGTGAGGGAGCGGGAGCAGGCGCCGGGTCTGGGTCCGGTGACCCTCCGTCCGTCCTGTTGACGAGATCACTGATCCTGGTCAGGCCTTTGCCGCCGCCGACCAGTTCGGCGAGGGTGGCGATGCTCCGGCCGATCGCCTCGCCTTCGTTGCCGGCGTTCCAGTCCTCCACGATCGGGGTGACGAGGCCCTCGGCGACGTCCTGGGCCGCCCCCACCGGATCCTCTACGACCCGCTGGGCGGTTTCTTTGAGCTCTTGGAGGGAGGGGAAGTCGAGCAGGCCCCGGACGGTCTCGGCCGCGTGGTCGGCGATGCCCTGCCCGACCCCCTGAACCTCCCGGCCGATATCGAGGGCGGTGCCCAACGCCGTGCCGTACGCGGATATGTGCGCGACCGCCTCTTGGACGAGCCCGTCGATCATCGACGCGACCATGTTGACGACCCCGGCCTGCGCGATGCCCGTGGGATCGGCGGCCGCCAGATCGTAGACCCAGATGTTGGCGTTGATGGTCTCGGCGATCTTGCTCTTGAGGCGCCAGACCTCGTACGCGAAATCGTCGGTACGTACGGCCACGGCCTCCATGCCGGTGGCCGTCTCGCCCGCGCGCGCGGTGGTTCCCTGTACGCGCGCGGCGAACTGCCCGCCCACGGCATCGGCCCAGGGGCCGTTCAGCCCGCTCGTGTCGTAGCGGCCGGTGGCGGCGAAGTCCGCGGCGGCCGTGCGCCAGGACTGGGCGAGGGACTGGAGCCCCGCCTCGTCCGGCTGCGGCCACTGCGCCCCCTGTGCCTTCACCCGCTGCCAAAGCTCATGCGTCGGCTCGGGAACGGGCGTCAGCGCTCCGGGGGGCATGGGTCAGCGCCCCCGCTCTCCGCAGCGGTGCCGGGGCCCGATCTGGATCATGGTTGCTCCCACGTCTCGGGGTCAGGTGGATCGGCCGGCGGCGGGGGAAAGTGCGCTGCCTTGGGGGACTCGGGTGACCAGGCCCACGGGGAGAAGGACCGCATTGGCCCGGAGGTAGCCGAGGATTCCGAGGACTTGCCGGTCGGCAAGGGCGTGGGCGCGGCCCTGGTCGGTGACGAGGAGGAGCGTGCCCGCGCCGGCCGTGCCGCTCGGCATGACCCGGGCCAGGGCCGCCTGGCCCGGGGGGACGTACACGTGGTCCGCCACGGGGAGCCCCTCGGCCGTACGGCCCGGGGTCGAGGCCATCGGCCCGTTCGGCATCCGGCCGTCCAGACGGAGCCGGGGCACCATCGCGCCGGAGTCGAAGGTGGCGCAGACCGTGGCCGGTTCGCGTCCGGCGCCGACGATCACCGGGCGGCGGGGCGGTGCGGCACCGCGTGAAGGCGCGGGCGCGGACCTCTGGGCGGCCTCGGACAGGGCGACCAAACCCAGCTCCACCCCCGCGGGCTCACCGCCGCCGTAGGCTTTGGCGTTGCCCTTGTACGCGAGCTGGATCTCGTACTGGAGCTCCGAGATGGGGCGCAGCCGGTTCGGCTCGGCCAGGAAGTGTTGGGCACGGCCGCTCGTACGCGCCACCAGCACCTGCCCGGCGCGCAACTTCGGCATGCGCGGCACCGCGGTCGAACGCTCACCCGCCTCCGGCACCTTGATCGGCGCGATCTCGTCGCCGGCGGGCAGGATGTCCACCACCCCGGCGTCGACCCGGATGGGCCGTTCCGCGTCGAGTGCCAGCCCCACGTCGACGGTGTCCCGTTCGTCGATGCGGTGCCGGTAGCCGCGCCAGACCAGGTAGTGGTCCCTGCTGTCCGGCACCTCCAGCAGCAGCGCCCTCTCGCCGAGGGCCTGGCCGCCGGTGGGGTCCGTGCCGACCAGCAGCGCGGAGTCCTCGGCCGCGGTGCCGGAGGACTCCTCGGTGGGGCGGGAGCAGAGCGTCCAGCCCGCACGGAGCAGCTCCTCCGGGCCGGGCAGCGCGTCGGGGGCGTCGGGGATGCCGATGACCGGGCCGCGGGCCACGCCCATCAGCGAGTTCCGGGAGACCGAGAGGGTCTCCGCGTTCTCGCCCAGGGCCAGCAGGGCCGAGGTGTAGTTCCGCACGGGGTGCAGGCGGCCGTTGAGGTAGACGTAACGGGTGCCGGTCTCCTTGACCACGATCACCGACCTGCCGTCCCGCCAGGACGTGTTGCCGCCCGGCACGACGATGCCGTAGACGTACACCACCAGCAGCGCGATCGCGCTGATCACCAGGCCGCCGGCGGCCGAGTTGGTGATCCGGCGGAACGGGGGCTGCTCGGGGTCGGTCTCCCGGCTCACCAGCGCGGACGAGATCCGCTGGCCGATGAACCGGTACGCCTGGAGCTGGTCGCGCTTGGTCGCCACCGGTTCAGCCCCCCAGCCCGCGGACCAGCCCGTACAGGCCGAGCACCGCGCAGACGACCGGTACGCAGGCCAGCACCAGCACCACTTCGAACAGCTGGGAGTAGCGGCCGAGGACGGGGCCCGGCGGCCGGCGCGCGTACACCAGGCCCGCGGTCACGCCGGCGGTGGCCGTCACTGCCAGCAGCGGGACGGCGATCACCAGCAGGTCCTCCCGGTCGGCCATCAGCGGACCCATGGCCAGGCAGGCCGCGGCGAGCAGACCGGCCGCCAGCAGCGGCACCCGCTGCCGGATCGCCGGGTAGAGCCGCGCCCGTACGCCGAACCCCAGCGCGAGCAGAGCCAGCAGGATCGTCACCGACCTGCCGGAGGTACGGAGCATCGTCAGTTCCGCCACGATCGCGGCCAGCGCGCCGCCCCCCACCAGGCCGGTGAGCAGGGCGTCCGTACGCAGCACCGCCGCGTACACCGCCTTGCGGGGCGGCTGCGGGTCGTCGCGTACCAGGTCGGCCGCCGTACGCGGCAGCACCGGCAGCGGCAGCCGCCCGAGCCGCGCCGCCACCGGCGTGAACAGCGGCGAGAAGACCATCACCAGGCCGGCCACCACCGCGGCGGCGCCGGTGGCGTCGACCGCCCCCGTGGTCACCGCCCACGAGGCCAGAGCGCCGAGCAGGCCCACGGCCGCCGCCCCGACGAAGATCGCCGCACGGCCGACCACGCCGAGGTGCCCGAGGACCGCCGCCAGCAGCAGCGCCGCGTTCCCGCTGAGCAGTTGCGGGGCGCCGTACTCGGTCAGCGGCAGGCCGGCGCCGAGCAGCATCGCACCGCCGGCGAAGGCGGACGGGAGGGCCAGGGCGGCCAGCGCCGCGCCGGACCGGGCGTCGCCGCCGGCGCGGGCCAGTGCGGTCCCACCGGCCATCAGCAGGACCGCGACCGCGAGGGCGACCAGGCCGGGCAGTGGCCACGGTGGCCCCGCGCGGACGATCGCGTACAGGATCAGGGCCACCGCCGTTCCCGCGGTGACCAGCCCGGCCCTCTGGGTGTGCACCGGGCCCCAGGGCCGCCCGGCACGGCCCGCGCCGTCGGCGATCGCGTCGACCAGGTCGTCGTACTCCGCTTCCGGCCACTGCGTACGGCGCGGAACCAGGTGCAGGACCTCGCCGTCGCGGACCTGATGGGCGTCGAGCGTACGTGCCCCTTCCACGGCAGTGCCGTCCGCGCGGCGCAGCATCCAGCCGCCGTCCGGCACCCCCTCGTCGGCGAGGCCGTCGCCCGCCATGCGGAGCAGCCCCGGAAGGATCTCGGCCACCGGCGAGCGTTCCGGCAGCGCCAGGTCGATGCGCCGCCGCGGTGCCGCGATGGTCACCCGCACCAGGCCCGTGGTCGTCATCCCGGCCTTCCCATCTGGTGAGGAGCCGCGTCAGGTTGCTGTCACGGGCTCCGGGGTGTGTTCTGGTGTTCCTACGATGGGCCGCCGTGCCCGCCCTGGGGCGGACGCGGCAGGTAGCTGACACGGCAGTGGGCCCATGGGGGCAGGCGAGTGAAACGCGAGGGCAGCCACGTGACGACCGGAACGGGTGACGACGGGCTCGTCCCGCTGGGCACCGGGCCCACGGCCACCGTGTACGCCGGCGTGTCGCCGGCCGGCGAGGCGTACGCCCTCAAGGTCCTCCCCGGCCCGCTGGACCGGCGGACCCGCGGCGACGTGGAGAAGGAGCTGGCCCGGCTGGCGGCGCTCCGCGGCCAGGCCCCGATCCTGGTGGCCGACCGCCTGGAGGAGATGCCGGACGGGCGGCACGCGCTCCGCATGGAGCTGTTTCCGCAGTCGATGCCGGAGTTGATCGGGTCGTTCGGCCCGCTCTCGGTGCCGGACGCCCTCGCCCTGGGCACGGCGATCGCCTCGGCGATGGCCACCGCGCACCGGAGCGGGATCGTGCACGGCGGCGTCACGCCGGGCAACGTGCTCTTCCGGGCCACCGGGGAACCGATTCTGGCGGACTTCGGGGTGACGCTGCGGCAGGTGTTCCCACCGGATCCATCGGAGTTCGCGGCGCCGGAGAGCATCCGGGACGGCTCCGCGGACCAGAGCTCCGACCTGTACGGGCTGGGCGGGATCCTCTATCTGGCGCTGGCCGGCCGCTCCCCGTACGCGGGCACGCCGGGCGAGCCGCCCGAGGAGCGCGTACTACGGGCGCTCAGCACCTCGGTGCCCCGGCTCGACCGGCCCGACCTGCCGCCGGGCCTGGCGGACCTGGTCGCCGGACTGCTCGCCAAGGACCCCGCGGCCCGTCCAGCCGACGCGGCCTCGGTGGCCGGCCGGCTCACCGCGCTCCACGCCGGCGTCACCGGGCAGAACCGGCCCGCGCAACCGGGCGATGCCTTCGACGACTTTGCGGGCGCGACGGCGAACGTGCCGCCGCCGCTGCCCGCCCAGTCCCCGCCGCCGACGCCGGAGCCGCCCGCCCCCTCGCTGCCCGCAGGCGCGCCCCTTGCCCAGCCCCAGCCGTTGCCGCTGGGCAAGCCGATCTTGGAGTTCACCCCGGAGGACCGGCCGAAGGAGGAGCGGCGTTCGCCATGGGGGCCGGTGGCGATAGCCGGCTTCGCGCTCCTCGCCGTGGTGGCCGTACTGCTCATCGTCAACCGCCCCGAGGGGCTCGCCGACCCGAAGACACCGCCCCGCGCGGCCCAAACCAGCAAGGCCCCCACCCCGGCTCCCGGCCCCGACGTCCAGATAGAGCTGGTCGAAGTCAGGGATCAGGCCAACTCCGTGAAACTCAAGTGGACCAGCAGCCGGTCCATCGACTTCGTCGTCACCTATGCCACCGCGGAGGAGACCAAGTCGCTCCCGCCCACTCGGGCCACGGAGTCCGTCGTGAAGATCGACCCGGAGAAGGCGTACTGCTTCGAGGTCATGGGCATAGACAGCAGCGGCCGCCACTGGACGAGCGCACCAAAGCCGATCCGCAAAGCCACCTGCCAATCGTGAGGCCCCACCGGCCGTCCGGGGCACTTATCGGGCTCTGAGGAACGCACCCTGGGCAAGCGCTATGGGGAAGACTTTTGGAGCGGCGACCTGCGATTTCTCCACCGAAAGCCTTCCCTCTGAGTGTTGCGGAGGGGGAGTAGGGGGCGCGGGTTGAGGGTGGCGCGGAGGCGGCGCCAGGGGCCTTGGCGGGCCAGGCCGAGACGGACGGTGCGCACGGCGGTCCAGGCCTGGCGGTCGACCTGTTTTCCGGGGGTGTTGCCGGCCCAGAGGGCTACGTCGACGGCGTCGGCGAGATGGTCGAGGGCGGTCACGGTGGGCGGATCGGCGGTACGGGCGACCTCGGTGGTGAGGTCGCGCAGCGTCATGCCGGCGGAGACCGGGACGCCGTACGCCCTCAGTTGGTCGCGGACCTCCTCCCAGGCCCCCACCACCGCGCCCACGCCGGGCCGGAGCCGACGCCGCCGGGTCCGCAACGCCTTGGCCGCCGGCACCCCGAACAGCCAGCTCGCGAGCAGCAGGCCCGGGGGCAGAAGGAGCAGCAGGGACCACGGCACGCTGAGCCCGGCGTCTCCGTCGTTCCGCCGCCGGCCCGCGGGGGCGTCAGGGCGTACGGGCGGCTCGCTGAGGTCCTCCGGGGGCGGCAGTTCGTCGCGCAGCTTCTGGGTGGGCTCCGCCAGCCCGCCGCCTCCGGCGCCGGAGGCCTCGGCGGTGCCGGCGGGGTTGAGCGGCACCCAGCCGACTCCCTTCACCGCCACCTCGGGCCAGGCGCCGGCGTTGCCGCCGCGAACCGTGTAAGCCCCACCGGACGCGGGCGGGGCCTTGTACCCGACCACCAGGCGGGCGGGGATGCCCCTGGTCCGGGCCAGCACCACGTAGGCGGCGGCGAACTGCTCGCTCGTCCCCCTCCGCTCATCGAAGAACTCCTCCAATTTGAGCCAGGAGTGCCCGGTCGGCAGCTCCCCCGAGGTCACGTGCGTGAAGTCGTCCCGGAAATACGCCTCCATCGCCAGGGCGGTCTCCAGGGTGGCGCGCTTGTCCCCCGAGGCCTCCTTCGCCTTCGGCGCCACCCAGGCCGGCACGTCCTCGCCCAGGGGATCGCGGCCGCCCGGAGCGTCCCAGTCAAGGCCCGCGTTGCGGAGGGTGTCCTTGCTGATCTGCTGGGGTTCCCACCACGACAGCAGGTACTCGGCACCGGCGGCGGAGCCTTCGGGCAGGAGGAGGGTGCCGCGCTCCGGATCGATCAACGGGGTGGCACCGTCCACCTGGGCCGGTGATTGCTGGCTCGGCAGCCACGGGCCGCCGGTGTCCACGACCTCGATCCGTGCCGTACGGCGCTTCACCGGCCCGGTGAGCAGCGGGCCCTGCGGTATGCCGGAGCCGAGGCGGCGGAACCCGCCCTGGGTGCCGGTCCAGTTGACCCCGTCGTACTCGTCGAGCACGACCAGCGGCCAGTGGGTCACGCCCGCGCCGCCACTGAGGACCTCGAAGACCGGGGAGCCGGACGCGGTGAGCCGGCCGCCGAGGTCGTCCAGGGGGCTGGTCGTCTGGACGTTGGTGACCGGTGCGGAGACCTCGTTCCGCAGTGTGTACGCCTCCGGCCGGGCCCCCGGAAGCAGCCCGGCCGGCACCGCCACGGCCATGGCCAGGATCACGGGCGCCGCGGCCCGCGTCAGGGCCAGGCCAGGCTGCCGCTCCGCGCGTGCCGTCTCGGTGGCCGACCCGGCACGGACGGCGGCCAGCAGCGAGGCGGCGGCCGCGGCGTACGCGAGGGAGCCGAGCACCGCCACGCCGGGCTCCGCCTCCAGCGGGCCGTAGAACTGGCGGAAGATCGCGATGGCGAGGCTCGGCAGCAGCGCCGGCAGCGGGCCGCGGAGGCGGTGGACGAGCTCCACGCCGAACACGGCGGCGAGGACGACCATGATCGGGATGAAGAGCAGGTTCGGCGCCTCCGGCCGGGCGGGCCAGGTGAACTGCAGGGTGAGCTGCCAGGAGTCGGTGATTCCCGCGGCCATGGCCTGGAGCGTGCGTGGCGTGGGGAGTCCGAAGATCGTGGTCGTCCAGAGGGAGGTGACGCCGACGGCGATCACGCCGGCGACGACCGTGGCGAGCGGCCGCCACGGCTCCAGCCGCCGCCCCGAGAAGGCCGGCGCCGTCGCCAGCACCACGACGGCCGGTACGCACACCGGCACCAGCAGGGCGCTGAACTCGAAGACCCCGGCGTACAGCAGGCCGGCGACGACGGCCGCCAGCACCACACAGACCGTCGGCCGGGCGCGTATGAGGAGCCGGATCATGCCGTCGCCACCTCGTTCCAACGCCGAACCGCCTCTTCCGCACCGGCGGCGCCGAGGATCCGCACCCCTGGAACCGTGACGGCCACCGGCTTCTCCTCCGCCAGCACGATCATGTGGATTGCGGGGAACCGGTGCCGGAGCCGGGCCAGCTCCGCGGGACGCGTGGTCACGGAGGTCACCACCACCAGTACGCCGCCCGCCCCTCGCCCGGCCGACAGCGCGGCGGGCACCAGCGCGCTGTTCCGGCCCCCCTCCCGCCCGACCTGGGCCAGCTCGTCCAGGAGGCGCAGCGCCGCCTTCGGGCCGCCCGGCATCGGTACGTCCAGCCCGGCGGGGGTGATCAGCCGGCTGTGGGACCCCGCGCGGGCGGAGGCCGCCAGCAGCGAGGCCGCGGTGTCCACCGCCTCCTCGAAAAGGCCCTCCGCGAAGGTGGTGGTCCGGGTGTCCAGCAGCAACGTGAAACGGGGCTGTTCGGGGTCGGCGAGCTCGCGGACCATGAGCCGGCCCGTCCGGGCGGTGGCCTTCCAGTGCAACAGGCGGAACTCGTCGCCGGGGGCGTACTCGCGCAGGTCCACGAACTCCATCGAGCCGCGGAGCGCGTCGTCCGTGGTGGCGCCGTCGTGGTGGTGGCGGCGGTGGCCGCCGGTCAGGGCGCGCGCCGGATACTGCCGGGGGTGCACCCAGAGCGTGTCGGTGGCGCCGCTGGGGTGGCGGCTCCGGGCCAGCTCCAGCGGGTCCACCCGGTGCAGGGTGAGGGGGCCGACGGTGAGACGGCCGCGTTTGCCGGTGGGGATCTCGTAGGTGTAGGAGGCACCGGCCCCCGGGCGCAGAGGGCGTGCGCGGATCGTCCGGGTGGCCTCCCCCAGCGCGTCGGTCGTGGTGAACGCGGCGAGGCGGTGACGCCCCGAGTTGTTCACCCGGAGCCGGGCCATGGCGGGATCGCCCTTCTCCACGCGGCCCGGATAGACGGAGCGGCGTACCTCGACCCGCAGCGTGCGCGCGGTGAGCAGCACCGCCGCCAGCACGGCGCCGAGAGCGGCGGCCCCCAGCGCGGCCATGAACGGGTACGCACCCCAGAGCCCGAATCCCAGCATGGGCACGCCGAAGGCGAGCAGTGCGGCCCCACGCCCGGTCAGGCGAACGCTGCAGGACACTTCGTCAGGACCCGGCGCGCGCCATGGGAGCGGGGGTGGTGGAGAGCACTTCCCCGACGACGTCCGGGGTGGGCCGCCGGCTGAGCTCGGCCTCCGGAGTGAGCACCAGCCGGTGGGCCAGGACCGGGACGGCCACCTCCTTGATGTCGTCCGGGGTGATGAAGTGCCGGCCCTGGACGGCCCCGAGCGCCTGGGCCGCACGGACCAGCGCGATGGAGCCCCGCGGGCTGGCGCCGTACCGTACGTCCGTGTGCTCCCGGGTACCCCGCGCCACCCGTGCGGCGTAATCGGCGACGGCCGGATCCACGTGGCCCTCGCGTACGGTGGTCACGGCGTCCCGGACGGCCTCGATCCCCACCACTTCGGGCAGGTCGTCCGGGCTCACCCCGGCCCGGTCGTCCATGATCACCTCGACCTCCGCGGCCAGATCCGGGTAGCCCACCGAGAGCCGCATCAAGAACCGGTCGAGCTGCGCCTCGGGCAGCCGGTACGTGCCCTCCATCTCGATCGGGTTCTGCGTCGCCACCACCAGGAACGGGCGGGGCACCTGGTAGGCCATGGCGTCCGCCGTCACCTGCCGCTCGGACATCACCTCCAGCAGCGCCGACTGGGTCTTCGGCGTGCCGCGGTTGATCTCGTCGGCCACCACGATGTTGGCGAAGACCGCGCCGGGGTGGAACGCGAACCGCTCCTCTTTCTGGTGGTAGACCGTGACGCCGGTGACGTCGCCGGGCAGCAGGTCCGGGGTGAACTGGATGCGGCTCCACCGCCCGCCGATGCTGCGGGCCAGACAGCGGGCGAGCGTGGTCTTGCCGAGGCCGGGCACGTCCTCGATCAGCAGGTGGCCCTCGGCCAGCAGGGCCGCCAGCGCCATCCGGATCAGCTCCGGCTTGCCCTTGATCACCTGCTGGACGTTGGCCGCTATGGCCGCCGCGACCTCCGCCGGATTGCCACCGTTCACTGTCGTCCTCACTAGCCGTTGGGCCACACGATGGTCCTGGACCTGGCCACCTCGGTGCCGCCCTTCTCCACCACGATGTAGACCTGCTCGCCCACGCCGTTGTAGTCGAAGCGGTCCGTCTCGTTGCGGCCGCTGCCGTTCGTGGTCACTGTCGCGCCGGGGTTGGAGTAATCGTCGTTGGGAGCGACGGGCTTGATGTGGTATTCCGTGTTCGGCTCGAAGCCGGACATCTCGATATGCATCTTCGCGCACTCCGGCGCCTGGCAGTTCTCGTTGTAGTCCCCGGTCCGGCCGCGGGTGAGGACCACGACCGGCCCCGTGTCGACCTTGACTCTGGCCGCCGTGCCCAGCCCCGCGCGGTTCCTCGCGCGGACCGTGATCGTGTAGGTCTCGCCGGGGGTCAGCCGGGCCAGGTCGTACGAACGCCGGCCCTTACCGAGCTTGGCTTCGCCCGACTTGTCCCCCCTCCACGTGAGGATGTAGCCGGTCACCGGAGCACCGTTGTCCTCTGGGGCGGTCCAGTTGACCACCACCGTGCCGCCCTGCCGGTCGTACTTGACGGACGGCGCCCCGGGCGGGCCCGCCGGCACGGAATCGCGCCTGGCCGGCGGCGGCGCTGGGGGTCGGGAAGGCTCGGACGACCTCTCCGGCCCGGACGACCTCTCCGGCCTGGGCGGGCTCTCCGGCTGGGATGGCCTCTCCGGCTCGGGCGGGCTCGGGGTGACCGTCTCCTCGGGGGGCGGGGGCTGCGGGGGCTTGCGCTTCGGCTTGAACTTGCCGGGCACGTCGACCTGGCCGACCCGGCCGTTGGGATCGACCACCATGACGTGCTGGCCCTTGGGGTCGTCGACGTAGACACGCTGGTCCTCGCCGCGGTGGAGCCGGGGCGCCGCCGGATCGGCCGGCCCGCCGCTGCCGGGCGGCATCGTCATGCGGCCGCCCGGGATCGGCTCGCCGTCCGGCCGGTACGCGTGGACCGTGTTGTTCGTCTGGTCGAACAGGACGACCGAGGTGCCGCTCACGCTGGGCGGGGAGAAAGTGCCACTGGACGGCAGCCGTACGCTTTTGACCCTTCCCGCACGGTCCGTGCCGAGGGTGGAGGCGTCCGCCATGTGCAGCTGCCCGCGGTCCACCACAGCCACCTTGCCGGCGGCGCCCACGGGCGCCACCAGCGCACTGTCGCTCAGGTCCGTGCCGACCGGCGTCCCCTCGCCGAGCTCGCCCGCCTCCACGGGGACGAGCTCGTCCGAAGTGGTATCGACGAAGACCGGGCGGTCGCCGACCACGGTCAGCGCGCCCTTGTGGCCCGCGGGGGCGTAGGCCGGGCAGGTCACCTTGGTGGCCTTCGGGCTCAGCTTGCAGAAATGCCCCGTCGAACCCAGGCGGTGCAGCCAGAGAGAGCCGTCGGGGGTGACCACCGGATCGCCGAGCTGGTAGCCGCCGCCGGCCCTGATCACCGCGGGCGGGTCGCTCATGCGGAAGATGACGCCGGACTTGCGGTAGACCGCATAGGGGCCGCCGGGGACTTCTAGGGCGACCGGGCGCTCGTCCGCCGCCGGGGCCTGGTACGTCCGCAGCACCCGCAGGTCCGACTTGCCGAACTCGGTCACCCGGTTCCGGCCGAGCACGAAACCGCTCGACGGGCTCTGCACGACCTGGGTGTCGGCCCCCAGACCGGGAAGCTTCAGCCCGGCGTCCACCGTCTTGGCGGCACCGTTGACGTGGTAGATCGAACCGTCGGAGCCGTTGTAGACCCAGTGACCGCCCTGCAGCAGCTCCAGACCGGAGACGGGTCGCACCCCCGCGACCACGGCCGCGGCCACGGCCACCGCGCAGAGGCAGGCCACCAGGACGAGAGGTAGCCGACGCGGGCCCGGCCCATCGCCATCCCGCCGCGTGCGGGGAGACAGAACGCGGCGCAGCAAAGCGATCACGCGCTGACAGTAAACGAGCATCGGTCCCACTTCTCGAATCTGACCGGCATCGGCCGCAACCGTATGGCCACGGCCCCGGGAGGGGGCCCGGCCTGGAGGTCGCGCCACTACAGTCCTGCGCCGTCCGCGTGGGGCAGCGCCAGCTCGAAGATCGCACCTCCCTCTTCGGCGTTGTAGACGCGGAGCACGCCGCCGTGCGCCTGGGCCACCCAGCGGACGATGGAGAGGCCGAGGCCGCTGCCGGTGGAGCCGTCGCCACTGGTGAAGCGGTCGAAGGTCTCGCGGGCCGCCTCGGGGTCGATGCCCGGCCCCTGGTCGGCCACGACGACCCGCCCGCCGGCCACGGTGATGGACACGATCGCCACCGGAGCGCCGGGCCGCTTGCCGTGCCGGAGCGCGTTGGTGAGCAGGTTGCGGATGGCCCGCTGCATCAGCACCGGGTCGGCGTTGACCTTGGTGGGGGCGGCGCTCACCGCGACGCGTGCGCCCTCGGCGGGGGTCTCCTCCACCACCGTGGTGACGAGCTGGTCGAGCCAGACGGGCTGGATGGCGAGTTGCTCCACCCCGGCCGCGAGCCGGGCGCGGACCAGCAGGCCGTCGATGATGGCGCCCATGTCCGCGGCGAGCTTCACGGTCCGCGACAGCAGGTCGTCGCGCATGGTGGGGTTGGTGATGGCGGTCTCGGCGAGGGCGCGGAGGGCGGCCACGGGCGTACGCAGGTCGTGCGCGGTCTCGGCGAGCAGCACTTCCTGCTGCTCCAATGCCGCCGCCGCGGGGCGGATGGCGCGGCCCGATATGACGTGGCCGGCACCCACGAGGGCGAGGATGAGGAGCGTACAGCCGCCGATGACGGTGAGTGTCAGCAGATCGTGGGCGTCGTCGGATTGCGAGGCGTCGGCGACCGCGGCCACCGCCCCCGCGAACTGCCCGTTGCCGTTACGGAACGGTTCCACCCGGATCGCCGCGAACCGGCCGGTCGGCTCGCCGTCGCCGTCGCGGACCTCGACGAGCCCGCTCCTCACGGTTCCGGTCCGCACGGCGTCCGCGGCGTGGCCGGCGAGGTCGACGCCCTTGAACGGCACGCAGGCCTGCTTGCTGTAGTGCGGCGTGAAGCTGCCCGCGCCGCCGGGGAGGACCGCGAACTGCGGGCACTTGCGGTCGATCTCGTCGGCGGGGACGAACTCCAGATCCGGCGAACCGTCCTTGTCCTGCACCACGAGACGCTGCACGACCGCGGTCACCGTGCGCAGCTCCAGGTTCAGTTCCTGCTCACGCGCCTGTGCGTCCTGGTCGATGAAGAGCCAGGCGAGGATGATCAGCCCGACGGCGTTCATCGCGGCGAACAGCCCGGTCAGCAACCAGCGCAGCCGCCGCAACCCTTCCGAGGCGGAGCCGCTGGTGCCCCTGATGGTCGTGGGGGTGCTCACGCGCCCGAGCCTTCGAGCCGGTAGCCGCGGCCGCGCACGGTGTGGATCAGCTCAGGCGTACGAAGCTTGCCCCGCAGCCGGCGTACCGTCACGTCGACCACGTTGGACATGGGGTCGGTGCTGGAGTCCCAGCAGTGCTCGATCAGCTCGTCCCGGCCGACGACCTGCTCCGGCCGGGTCAGCAGGTACTCGAGAACGGCGAACTCCTTGCTGGTCAGGGTGAGCATCACGCCCCCGCGGCGCACCTCGCGCCGCGCGGAGTCCAACTCCAGGTCCGCGAGGCGCAGCACCGAAGGCCGGTTGGCACCCGAGCGCCGGGCCAGCGCCAGCACCCTGGCGGTCATCTCCGGCATCGCGAACGGCTTCACCAGGTAGTCGTCGCCGCCGTGCTCGAACCCGACCACCCGCTGAGCCAGTGAGTCCAGCGCGGTCAGGAAGAGCACCGGGAGCGCCCAGCCCCGCTGTCGGCGCGCATGCACGTACGTGACGGCGTCTCCGTCCGGGAGCATCCGGTCGAACACCACGCAGTCGTACGCACCCGCGCGCAGGTACGCGTCCGCGCCCGCGATGTCGGCCGCCTGATCCACCTGGAGGCCCTTGCCGGCCAGCTCCGTGGTCACGGCGAACCGCAGATTCGCGTCGTCCTCCACGACCAGCACCCGCATAACCAGGCCTTTCCCCGTGTCATCGGAACCTCATGTTGCCCGCCGGATCGTAGGGGTCGCGAGGTCATCGCATCCGGTGATGGCAGCCGCAGCTTAACCCCGACGAACCGGGGCTGCGGCTACTGGCAGGAACAGGACGAGTGCCCATGAGCGAGACCGGCGAGACGGTCAGCCCGGAGACCGGCCCGGCCACGGCCGAGCGGCAGGAGGCTCCGGCGCCCGCGCCCCGGCACACCGACCTTCGCCCCACTCCCCCCGTCGTCCAGGCCGCGCGGGCGAACACCGCCCCGGCCCAGGCCCTCCAGGTCGCGCAGCAGGCCGCCGAGGCGGCGGCCACCGCCGTACGCCCCAAGGCGGCGGCCGAGCGGTCGCAGTCCGCACCCCAGGTGGCCGCCGCGGCGGCGGTGGGGCTGCCCGCGCCGGCCACCCCCGTTTCCCCGCGGCCGCAGCCGCCGGAGCCGACCGGTGAGCTGCCGATCGTCCGGATCATCTGCTGGCAGCTGGCCCTGGTGCTCGCCTTCACCGCGGCCGGGCGCCCGTGGCCGCCGGCCGTCGCGCTCGCCGGCGCCGCCGTCCTGCTCCTCGCCCTCTCCGCCCTGCGGGTGAACCGCCAGTGGCTCTCCGCGGTCCTGGCACGGCGGGTACGGCTGGCGCTCCGCTTCCGTACGCACGACCTCTCCACCGCGGCCGACCGCCCGGCCACGCTGCTCTCCCGGCTGGCGGACGGCGCACGGGCCGGCTCCACCAACCTCGGCGGCGTGCCCGCGGGCACCGTGAGCCGCCGCGAGGAACTGGTCGCGGTGCTGCGGCCTGAGGGCGACCCGCGGACGCTCACCCGCGCCGTGTTCTCCGACGCGCTGCTGCCGGAGCCGGAGGACAGCGTCCCCCGCCTGGGGCTGCGGCTGGTGCTCCACCGGGGCCCGAACCAGCAGGTGCCCCGCGCCTGGCTGGCCGTACGGGCCCGGCGCGACGTGGACTTCGCCTCCGACGAGGCCGTGGCGATCCCGCTGGGCAACGCGGTACGCCGCATCCTGCGCCGCACCCGCCGGCTGGGCGTGACTCTGTGCGCCGTACCGGAGGACGAGCTGCACACCACGCTGATCGCACTCACCCACACCGGGCCGGGCCGCCACCGCCTGCACGAGCAGTGGCGGTACTGGCACGCCGGCCCGATCACCCAGCTCGCCATGGCGCTCTCCGCGCACGAGGACGGGCCTGCGGACCGGGCCGCCGCCCTGCACCGGCTGCTCACCCTCGAGCCCGGTGTCGCGCTCACCGTCGCCGTCGCGGCGGACACCGCCGGACTCTCCGGGATGCTGCGGATCGCCGCCACCACCCCCGAACTGGCCGACAACGCGGCCGCGCGCCTCGCGGCGCACAGCAAGGACCTGCGCATTCGACTGGAACGGCTGGACGGGCTGCACGGGCCGGCCGTCGCGCTCACCCTGCCGATCGGAGGAGAACTGTCATGACCACCACGCACCTCACGAAGCCGCCGGCCCACCGGCGTCCGCCGGCCACGCCGGTCCGCCGCCACGGCCACGCCCCCCGCCCGGTCCAGCCGGACCGGCCCCGGCGCCTGCCACGGCCGTCGGCCCACGCCGGCATCGACGCGGCGCTGGCCACGGCCACCCGCGAGGTGGTCGTGCTCTGCCCGCTGTCGGCCGCCACCGGTGAGCCGATCGGCATCCCCCGCCAGGTCGACCTCGACAACCTGCGGCGCGGCGTGCGCTACCGGGTGCTCTTCCCGGACCATGCCCGCATCGTGCCCGCGCTGGCCACTCGGCTGAAGGCGCTGGCCCTTGCCGGTGCCGACGTACGGACCGTGCCCGAGGTGCCCGGCCATGCCGTGATCATCGACGGGGCGCTGGCGGTGCTCCCCGGTGAGCAACGCGGCAAGGAGCCTGCGATCGGGGTCGCGTTGCTCCGCCTGCCCAGCGTGGTGGAGGCCATCACCCGGCTGTTCACCCAGGCCTGGGCGGCCGCCGTGCCGATCCGCACCTGCGGGGCGCATGAGCACGGGGAGCTGTCCGACCGGGAGAGGGAACTGCTGAAGCTGCTGGCGGCGGGCTGCACGGACGCGGCGGTCGCGGCGAGGCTGGAGGTCTCGGTCCGTACCGTGCGGCGCAGCATGGCCGCGATCATGAGTCGGCTCGGCGCGCGCAGCCGCTTCCAGGCCGGCCTCAAGGCCGCCGACCGCGGCTGGCTGGCGGAGGCGAGCCGATGACGCTGACGGCCGCGAGCCAGGGCCGGTCGGTCCTGGTGGACCCGGAGCGGCATGGTGCGTACGCGACCATCGGCGACGCGCTCGCCGAGGCCGCGGACGGCACCACCGTACTGATAGCCGCCGGCACGTACGCCGAGACGTTCGAGTTGATGCGGCGCGAGGTGACGCTCCGGGCCTTCGAGGGCGCCGAGGTGGTGCTGGACGGCTCCGGGGCCGACCGGCCGGTGCTGCGGGTCAGCGGCGGTTCGATCGGGCTGCACGGGCTGACCGTGACCGGGGGTGCCGGTGGGGTGCAGGCCGATGGGGCCGAGGTGACGGTGGCGCGCTGCGCGCTGAAGGGCCTACGGGGGCCGGGCATCGCGATCCGGGGTACCGGGCCGGTGAGCGTACGGGAGACCACCGTCGCCGACGCCGAGCACGGGCTGCTGATCGAAGGGGCGTCCGGTTCCCTGGAGAACGTGATCGTGGATAACGTCGCCGGGGACGGCATGATCATCGGCCTCGGCGCGGATCCGGTGCTGCGCTCCTGCACGGTGACCGGCTGCGGGCAACGTGGGCTTTACGTCTTCCAGCACGCCCGGCCGGTGCTGCAGAGCTGCGCGATCGGGCGTACCGGAGGCGCCGGGGTCGTGGTGGCGCACCGCGCCGCGCCCGTGCTCCGGGAAACACGCATCTCCGACACCCGCGGCGTCGGCGTGGAGATCAGTGCCGGCTGCGCCGGCGCGGTCGAGGCCTGCGAGGTGAGCAACACCGCCGAGCCGGGCGTCTTGCTCGCGCCCGGCTCGGAGACGAAGGTGAGCGATTCCGCGGAGCGTACCCGCGGCGGCGGCACCACGCTGGAGGAACTACTCGGCGAGCTGGACGCCATGGTCGGGCTGCCCGGCGTGAAGTCCGAGGTACGGGGCCTGGTGGACGAGATCGGTGTGAACGCCTGGCGGCGCCAGGCCGGGCTCGCCACCGGCACCATCGGCCACCACCTGGTCTTCGCCGGCGCGCCCGGCACCGGTAAGACGACGGTGGCGCGCACGTACGGCCGCCTCCTCGCCGAACTCGGTGTGCTGCCCGGCGGGGGTTTCCGTGAAGTGGCCCGGCGCGACCTGGTCGGCCAGTACGTGGGGCACACCGCCGAGAAGACCGCGCAGGTCTTCGAGGAGTCCTTGGGCGGTGTCCTCTTCATCGATGAGGCGTACACGCTGTCCCGGCAGGGGGGCGGCGGCAACGACTTCGGCCAGGAGGCCATCGACACGCTGGTCAAGCTGATGGAGGACCACCGCGAGGAGATCGTGGTGATCGTGGCCGGCTACACCGGCGAGATGGCGCGGTTCCTCGCCGCCAACCCCGGGCTGGCCTCCCGGTTCGCCCGTACGGTGGAGTTCGAGAACTACACGCCGGCGGAGTTGACCGACATCATCGGGCGGATGGTGCGGGCCGGTGACTATGAGCTGGACCCGTCGGGCACACCGGAGCTGGGGGCGTACTTCACGCGGATCTCTCGTGAGACCGACTTCGGCAACGCCCGCGACGCGCGCAAGCTCTTCGAGAGCGCCCGCACGGCCCAGGCACGCCGCCTCCGCGGCCTCGGCCACATGCCCGGCCCCGACCAGCTCCGCCTTCTGACCGCCGACGACGTACGAACCGCCATAGACGGCGTCCGCCGCACATGACCCCGGGAGGGCCGTGGGATCACTCGTCCGGGGGCTGAGCTATCTTCTGTGGTTGTGCGAATACTCGTCACTGAGGACGACGAGAATCTCCGGATCGCGGTCGACGGTGCGCTGCGCGGCGCGGGCTACGCCGTGGACACCGCGGCCGACCTGCCCGAGGCGGACGAGGCGCTCAGCGTCAACGCCTACGACGGCGCGGTCTTCGACCGCATGCTGCCCGGCGGCGACGCGCTCGCCTACGTGATCGAACGGCGCCGCGGCGGCTGGCCCGTACCGGTGCTCTTCCTGACCGCACGGGACACCGTGCGCGACCGCACCGACGGCCTTCGGGCCGGCGACGACTACCTGGTGAAACCGTTCGCCATGGCCGAACTGCTGGTCCGCGTGGGCGCCCTTTGCCGGCGCGGCGGCACCACCGTAACGCTCCCGGTCCTGCGTCACGGCGACCTGGAGCTGGACACCGGCCGACACGAGGCCCGCCGCGCCGGCACCCTGCTCATCCTGACCGCCAAGGAATTCCAGGTCCTCCACCGGCTGGTGGCCGCCGCCGGCGAACCGGTCACCCGGCGCGACCTGATCGCGGAGGTCTGGGACGAGTACGTGCCCCCCAACTCCAACGTGCTCGACGTACTGATCGCACAGCTCCGCCGCAAGCTCGGCCCCCGGCAGATCCTGCACACCGTACGCGGCGTCGGCTACATGATCCGCTGACCGCGCACCCGCATCACGATCCCCTTGGCGTCGGTCAAGATGACCAGGAGTTCCTCGGCCGTGCGCGGCACCGGCGTCACCGAGGCGTTCGGCGAGCCGTCCGACCAGGCAGTCGAAGCTGTTCCGCGCGGCCGCGAAGACGTCGACATCGGCCCCGGCGACATGGCATTCCATAGATGGACATCCAGCTGGACCCTAGTTAGAGTTCAGACATGCCCCCACGGATGACGTTGCAGACCCAGCTGGTGCTGCGGGCACTGCTGCGCAACCCCGCCCACGAGATGTACGGGCGCCAGCTCGCCGACGAGACCGGACTGATGCCCGGCACCACCCACCCGATCCTGCTCCGCCTGGAGCAGGCCGGCTGGGTCACCTCCCGCAAGGAGGACATCGACCCCCACGCCGAAGGGCGCCCCGCCCGCCGGTACTACCGGCTCACCGCCACCGGCGCCGCCCAGGCCGGCGCCGCCCTGGCCAAAGCCCGCCGCCCCCGCACCACCGCCCTGCGCGACCTGGCCGGAGAAGGCGGCACCCTCTGATGGTCGCCGCACTCACCCGTGGCGCCCGTGTCCTCACCGTCGGGATCATCAGCGCGTCGATACTGACCGGCGTGATCGGTGGGGCCGGCCTCGCCCTCGTCCTCTTGATCGCTGCTGGCACCGAGCCCCACACCGGCGGCAGCAGCCAATCCTCTGGCCATGTCATCGCCCTCGCCATTCCCCGCACCGGAGCCGGGGGTTTCCTATGGCGTTGTTTCCGACGTCTCTACGGCCTGGTCGACGGCTTCGTGGGACTGCCCGTTGAGAACGGGGCCCGCCGTCTGGTGACGGGCGGGATCACCTACTGGGGCGAGCGATGCCAGGGCCAGGCCACACGGCACCCCACCCGCGTCGAGGTGGGAGGGTGGCCGACCTGGGCCGTCTCGCTGCTCATGCCGCCGCAGGCCCGGCAACGGTGGCTGGACGACATCGCCGAGGCGCTGCACGACCACGCCCCTGACGAACACCGCGAGCTGCTGCGCGACTTCTCGGTCCACGCGCCGGCCGTCATCGTGCGCAGCTGGACCGCTCACCTGTCCCGCCGGCGCCCCTAGCCGGCCCCTCCCGGAGCGAGGCAATGACCACCCCAGCCACCAACTCCACTCCCGCACGCCGCAAGGCATCATTCGGGCTGGCCGCCACCCTGCTGGCCGTCCCGGCAGCCGTCGCCTTCCTCGACCCCGGACTCGCGGCCATCCTCTTCACCGCCGAACTCGCCGTCGTTCTACTCATCCTGACCGCAGCGGTCTTCAGCCCGCGCACCACCAGCGAGCGCGCCTTCCGCCTGCTGCGCTGGATGACCGGAAACCCCGAGCCTGCCCACCAGGACACCTCACCCTCTCCCCCTGCCTGACCACCGGACCGCAGCCACCAAACGACCCGAAGGGGGGCCACCGGTCAGGTGGCCCGGATAACGGGCGGACGTTGTGACGCGGTTCACCACTGCGAGTGCAGACCAGCGCCCGCTTCTCGATGACGCCGGCCGTACGACTGCTCGGACCCGCATCCCTGAGGCGCACCATGCCCAGCACTCATCGCGATCTCACCGGCGCGGTCTACTGGTTCTACGACTGGTTCCACACCACCGACCCGTGGTCCAGCTCGTTCAGCGCCACGGCGAGTGAGTACAACTCGCCGTCCGCCTCGCGGTAGATCCCGGCCCACGCCTGCTCGACCGCGGGATGCGGCTCGTACGGCCGGGCGAAGTCGCGTTCGACGCACTCCGCGGGGATGTCCGCACCCCGATGCGGCACAGCGTCAGCACCGCGTCGTACAGGCTCGGCGCCCGCAGCGTGGCCTGGATCAAGGTGTGGAGCCGGGGCACCGCCGAGAACGCCGCGGCCACCTCCGGCGACTTGCCACCGAGCGCGAACTCCAGCCGGCGGTACCTGAAAGAGCGGTACATGGCGGATTGCGCCCCCGACTCCGTCCCCAGTTCGTCCCGCAGCGCCGCGAACTCCGCAGGCGTGATCTTGCTCAGCCGCTTCCAGGAGGCGGTGAGCATCCGCTGGACGTGCACGGCACGGCGCAGGCGCCATAAGGCCGGCTCCAGCAGGTCGTCCAGCAGCAGGTCCCGCGCTCAGTTGACCTCGGTGAACAACAGCTTGAACAACAACTCCTGCGTCTTCCCGGTGACGTAGAACAACAGCTCCGCCGCCTGCTCGGTACGCGGGTACTCCAGGCACAGCAGGACCTCGACCTGGCGGTGACCGATGTAGGGCGTACCGCCCTCGTTGACGCTGCCGATAGTGAAGTCGAGCAGCGACTCCCCCTGCGCGGTCTCCGCCCCGCGCTCCGGCCGGGCCGAGTCCCGGGACCGGCCGATGACCGCTTCATGCTCCATCAAAGGTTGACTCCAATACGTAGCCGCCGAGCGCATTCGACCAGGTCGATCGCGGATTCGGTTCAGGTGATCGCGTGGGTCCCAGCTTCACCGCGGGAAACCGCACGCCTGATCGCCGGACTCCGGGCCTTCGACCACAAGGTCACACGCTGAACCCGCCGCGGCCTGAGTGCCCCTGGGCCACCAGATCTGCGGGCGGCCTCGATCGGCTCTTCCAGAACGCAGGACCTTGCGACAGACACGTGAAGCGTGGCGAGGCGACCGTTATGGAATCACGCGCATACCGGCTGGATCGCTCCCCGCAGGGCACGGCGGTGCAGCCGGTCGAGGCCGTATTGATGGTTGGCCTTCATCTTGGCAATGTTCAGCAAGGCCTTGCAGCGCAGGGGCGAGCTGCGTAGTTCCACCGTGCCTACCAGCTGATCGATGAATGCGACGGTGATCCGGTCTAGCTCGGGGCGCACCTCAGTGGCCAGATCGGGACGTTCGGTCGGTGCCAGTTCCGGGTGTTCCGTCCACAGGTCGAAGAGTTCCCGCTGCACGACCTTGTACTCGTGCCCGGCGGCGATGACGTCCGCCACGGTCATGTCGAGTGCGGCCAACTCGGTTCCCAGACCGCGGGAGCGGGTCTTGGCGATGTCGGCCATCGTCAGGTGGTTGCCGGCCAGATCCAGCTCGACACCGTCGAACTATGAAGGGAGAGGCGTCGAACACGCGACAGAGACTAGGAACTGTGCCCACTCGATGTCGTCACCCGGGCGAGCCATATGTGGTCCCCTGAACGGGTGACTGCCGTATGGCCTCTGTGCAGCGGACCACCGACCAGCCGCGTCAAGACGGGGCACGTCCGGTCCGTGGTGCGGCTCACGGGACGCAGCCAGGTCGGCACCGCCGGTCCGCCGGACGCGCGGCGGCGTGCACCGGCCCGGCACCTTTCGCCCCGCAGCTCACCCTCCGTACCCGCGATCTCAGCGGATCCGTAAGGCCGTGGAACGGTGTGGGGCGTGGCTCAGGATGCGACAGAGAAGCAAAGTGACTCGAAACCTGTTTGAGCCTCGCCCTGGCATTCGCACAAACATAGTGGCCACACGAGGACAATGGCCGAATGCCGCCTTTCACTTGACTGCCGCCTGCTACTCGGATGCAGTGAAGTCAGGAGCGTCCACGCACTGACAGGAGAAGATCCATGCCCGAAGCCATCACCCCCCAGCAAGGCTTCAACGACTTCTGGACATGGATCAATGCGGAAATTCAAAGTATCGAAACCGCCCGCGCCCTCAAGGGGGGTGGCGGATGGGAGCAATGGGCGCTCATCCAGTTTCTGCTTTGGCAGACCGCACGCCGCCCGACGGTGAGTTACCAGCGCGAATTCAAAGTCAAGGGCCTGAGAAGAGCCTTCGATATCGCCTACAACCTGCCCTCCAATGTCCCGATCACCCCGGACAAGCCCCTGATACTGACGCAGTGGAAAGCCAAGAATGACGGCAACGAAGCGAGCAGGGAGGCTCAGACGGACCTCGGGACGCTTCAGGAATTCAAACAGCACATCTACACTCACGTCGAAACTGTCGCCGGCATGAAGGTGCCCATACTCCCCATTCTGGTGATACTTTGCCCCGAACAAGTTAATTTTCAAGGGGTACAACCGTCTGAGAAGATCGGTAATTCGGACGTCCGCTTGTGGACTTCCACGGACAAGACGCTCTCCGCCTACGGACTGCTGTGAGCTCCGCTGGACAAGCGATCCGCGAGGTCGCGCACAGTGATCCCCAGTAGTGCGCCCCACGGCGCCGGCTTGTCGAGCGAGAGCGCTGGCATCAGCGGTGCCGATGAGCTGTCGTAGCCAACGACGTCCCAAGGGCAGTGGTCGGATCGGGATATGCGGAGTGGTCAGCCCAGACGGGCGCGCAGCCGGTAGGGGCCGATGCGTTTGGGGTCGCCGCATCGGTTTCCGCACCCCACAGGGTTCCTGGTCAGGGGCGCGGCGTGCTTCAGAGGTCGCGGATCGGCTCGCCGGCCTGGTCGCCCACCGGGACCGCCCCGGCGTCGATCGACTCGATGTAGTGGTCGATCGCGTTGCCGGGGGATCCGTCGAAGACGACGCGCCCTTCGCCCACGACCAGGACCCGGTCGAAGTCGTCCAAGGTCTCCAGTTGATGGGTGAGCAGGATGACCTGCTGGGGCAGGGTGCGCAGCGTCTCCATGACGGTTCGCACGTTCCGCCGGTCGAGCAGGGTGGTCGGCTCGTCGCAGACCAGGATCTCCGGCTCGGTGACCAGGACCGCCGCCAGTGCGAGCATCTGCTTCTGGCCGCCGGACAGCAGATGCGCCGCATGGTCGTGGTGGTCCGCGAGCCCGTACCTGGCCAGGACGTCGGTGACGCGGGCGGCCACTTCCTCCTTGGACAGGCCCCGGTTTCGCAGGCCGACCGTCACGTCCTCGGCGACCGTCGGCATGATGATCTGAGTTCCGGCGTCGGGGAACACGAAGCCGACCTTCCGCCGTACGGCCCGGCCCTGCTTCATGGTGTCCAGGCCGTCGACCAGGACCTGTCCCGAGTCGGGCAGGATCAGGCCGTTGAGCAGCCTGGCCAGGGTCGACTTGCCCGAGCCGTTCGCACCGATCAGCCCGATCCGCCGTTCCGTCAGCCGCAGCGAGATGTCGTGCAGGACCGGGCGGTCGCCGTACCCGTGCGTGACGTTCGCGAGTTCGATCACGCGCGCCCCTGGGGACGTCCGGCGCGCGGGACGGGGTACGAGCGGTGCACACCGGCGGCGATGGCGGCGGCGAAGGCCGCCTTGACCACGTCGCCGGGGAGGTACTGGATCGCGCTCCAGAGGGTCGCCAGCTCCCAGCTCCCGGTGCGCCAGGCGGTCACCGGGATGCCGAACGCGTAGATCACCGCGATACCGCCGACGACGTTGAACAGCAGACCTGTCCAGAACCGGTACCTGGGGAGGACCCGGTCGACGAGCACGCCTGTGACGTACCCGCCGAAGGCCCATCCGACCAGGTACCCGGCGGTCGGCCCCGCGAGGGCGCTCAGCCCGCCGCGTCCGCCGGACAGCAGGGGCAGACCGGCCGCGACCAGGACGAGGAACGCGATGACGGCCAGCGCGCCTCGGCGTGCGCCCAGGATGCTCGGTGCCAGCATGACGCCGAGGGTCTGTGCGGTGACCGGCACGGGCGAGCCGAAGACGGGGATCGCGCCGGGCAGGCCGAGAACGGCGATGACCGCCGCGAACAGCGCGATGAGCGCGAGGTCTTGCGGCGCGAGAACGCTCTGGCGAGGCTCGGTGAGAGTCTGCTCGGCACCGTCCGGGGGCGCCGTCTCGGAGGCGGCGGTCTGGGACGTGATCGCCGCGATGGTCTCTGTGGTGCCGGGCTTGCCGGTGTCCTTCACCCGGTTGTCGTTGGTGCTGTCGGTCATCGCGTCGTCTTTCGTGTGGAAAGTGCGTTGCGGCGGAGCTGTGCTCCGGTCAGGTCAGCCAGGCCCGACGGCGTTGCTCCTCGCAGGACCTCACAAACAGGGCGTCACGGTCCCGCAGGGGCCAAGCGCCAGTGTCTGTCGAGCAGCGTGAGTTCGAACCCGTGAGCTGTCAGCTGCGCGAGGATGTCGGGGTCGAGCATGGCGTGCATGGCCAGGCCGTCCGAGAGGCCCACCAGTTCGACCGCCAGTCGCGAAGCGGACAGCGCGGGGTCGACCTGCCCCGTCTTCTGGGCTTCGACGATGATGCGCTCGACCACCCGTCGCCAGTTGTGGAGGTAGTCGGCCACCTCCTCGCGAGCAGCCGGGTCGGCGGCGGCCTCGGCATAGAAGACGAGGAAGATCCTCGTCATCGCGACGCGCCGGTCGTCCAGGGGGAGGACGCTTTCGACGAAGAGCTTCAGGCGCCGCAGGGGATCGGTGGTCGCGTCGAGCCGCAACTCGCGGAACATGCGGCCCTGGATCTCGGCGGCGCGGCGCAGCGCGCCCAGGAGCAGGTCGCGGTGGGACTTGAAGTAATGGTTGAGGACCCCTGTCGACCAGCCTGACCGTTCCGCGACCGCCCGGGTCGTCACGGCCTTGATCCCGTGCTCAGCGGCGATGGCCAGCGCCGCGTCCGCGAGTTCCGACCTCCGCAGGTCATGATCCACGACCTTGGGCACCGTCTCTCCTTCCGAGCTCTAAATTATGTCACTTGATCTATATAGACAAGGCTTGAGGGTGGGGCGACGCCCACTGTAACAGGCCCTCTCTTGGGCTGACCTCAAGAAACCTCTGCTCGTAAGGGTTGACGTCTCGGTTGCGAGGTGCCTATTTTTTTGGATCGTTCGATATGTATAGATCGGAGATCATGTGCATCAGGACGGGCAGGCCTCGGTCGCGGTGGCGCTGCGGTGGCGTGATCTCGACCACCAGGGCCACGTCTACCACGCGACGATGTTGACGCTCCTGGACGAGGCGCGGACCGAGTGGCTGCGCGCGGCCGTCGGTGTGGAGTCCCCGGACGAGTACGTGGTGGCGCGGGTCGAGATCGACTTTCTGGCCGAGACCGTTCGGTCGAACGATCGCATCGACGTCACTTTCGACATCACGCGGGTCGGGTCGAGCAGCCTGACGACGACCGAACTCGTCCGGACGCCGGACGGCAGGGATGTCGTGCGGGCCGCGGTCACGGCCGTCATGTGGGACAGGGTCCTGCGCAAACCCAGACCCCTCACGGACGCCGAGCGGCACAACGCCGCTGCGTGGTCCGCGGTGCGGCGGCAGGAGCAGCCCCATGTCTGAGGCGGTCATCGCGGCCACGGCGCGGACGCCGATCGGCCGTGCGGACAAGGGGTCGTTGCGGGACGAACGACCGGACGACATGGCGGCCCAGGTCGTTCAGGCGGTGTTGGACTCGCTGCCCCAGCTGGAGGGCGTGCCGGTCGACGATCTGCTCCTGGGGTGCGGATCACCGGGTGGCGAGCAGGGCTTCAACATGGCCCGTGTCGTCTCCGTTCTGATCGGCCGCGACGATATCCCGGGCGTGACCTTGACGCGGTACTGCGCGTCCAGCCTTCAGACCACGCGCATGGCCATGCACGCCATCCGGGCCGGCGAGGGAGAGGTGTTCGTGTCGGCCGGTGTCGAATCGGTCTCCGCCTACGCGCGCGGCGAGTCGGACTCCTGGCCGGGCACGATGAATCCGGCGTTCGACGAGGCGCGTGAGCGTTCGGCGTCACAGGTCGCCGGTTCCACGGGGTGGAACGATCCGCGACAGTGGAAGCGGATGCCGGACGTCTATCTCGAGATGGGGCAGACGGCCGAGAACGTCGCGCTCCACTACGGCGTCACTCGCGCCGACATGGACGCCTATGCGCTCGCCTCCCAGCAGCGCGCCCGCGCCGCCGCCGAGGCGGGGTTCTGGCAGGCCGACATCACTCCGTACGTCCGCGCCGACGGAACGACGGTCGCCACCGACGACTCGCCGCGGCCGGGGACCACGGCCGAGGGCCTCGCGGCGCTGGCACCGTGTTCCGCCCGGACGGCCGCGTCACCGCGGGCAACGCCTGTCCGCTCAACGACGGAGCCGCCGCGCTCGTCGTCATGAGCGACAGGCGCGCACGCGAACTCGGGATCCGGCCGCTGGCGCGAATCGTGTCGACGGCGGTGACCGCGCTGTCGCCGGAGATCATGGGCGTGGGCCCCGTCGAGGCGACGCGCAGAGCGCTCGCCCTGGCCGGAATGACCGTTGCCGACGTCGACCAGTTCGAGGTGAACGAGGCTTTCGCCGCTCAGGTCCTGCCCTGCCAGCGGGAGCTGGAAATTCCCGACGACCGGCTCAACGTCAACGGAGGAGCGATCGCGCTCGGCCATCCCTTCGGATCGACCGGCGCGCGGATCACGGCGACTCTCCTGCACTCGCTGAAGGCGAACGACAAGGAGATCGGGCTCGAGGCCATGTGCGTCGGCGGAGGCCAGGGCATGGCGATGGTCCTGGAACGACTGTCCTGAGGATTTCGGGCTCGCGACCGCGTGCGGCCGGGGCCTCCGGGGTGTACGGACGGAAGGAATGCCTATGAAGTACCGCATACGGCGGTCGGTCGGCACCGCGGTCCTGGTCGCGCTCTCACTCACGCTGGCGGCGTGCGGCGCCTTCGAGCGCGAGGGCGGCAACGTCGATGAGATCCGGATCCTTGTCGCGGCACCCCTGACCGGCGATTCGGCCGAGACGGGCCGGGACATGGTCAACGGCGCCAGACTCGCCGCGCAGTACCTCAACGAGAAGGGCGGGATCCAGGCCGGCCCGTTCAAGGGGAAGCGGATCGTCTTCAGGAAGGCCGACGATCAGCTCGAGACCGAGGCGGCGACCACGATCGCCGCGAAGTTCGCGGGCGACGGCGACCTCTTCGCGCTCACCGGCTTCGTCACCAGCGGTCAGGCGCAGGCGGCCGGCGTCGTGCTGCGGCGGTACGAGCTGGGCGCGGTCGTGTCGTTCGCGTCCGCCGACTACCTGACCGCCCAGTCCGACAATCTCGTCATCGTCTCGGCCTCGGTCTCCAACTTCGCGCGCGTCGCCGCCGACTTCGCGGCCTCCGTTCTCGGGGTCAGGAGGGTCGCGAGCATCGCCGGTGACTTCTCGTTCCTCGACTCCTACTACGGCGGCCTCGACGATGTCTTCAAAAGAAACGGCGTGGCCAGCGTCTCGCGGCAGACCTACGCCGACGGGGCCGCCGAATACTCCACGCTGCTGACCCGCGCGAACAACGCACGCCCCGACGTCCTGATGAGCGGGGCGTTCCAAGCCGACGCGGGCAAGATGGCCGCCCAGATGCGGGCCGCCGGTATGACCCAGCCCTTCGTCGACTTCCTCGGTGAAGGATGGGGCACCACGTTCTCCGAGTCGGCCGGGTCCGCGCTCGGTGCCGGCGACTACTACCAGATGGACCCGGCGGACGTGTTCCCCGAACCGGGAACGCTGCTCGCCGAGATGGACCGGCGCTTCCAGCGGCAGCACGGTGTGGGCGTGTTCGCCCGCGAAGCCTCCGCGGCGGGCGGCGGGACCGGCGATGGTGCCGCGGACAGAAAGGTCATGTAGTGAGTTTCAGCTGGAAAGACGCGCTGGAGGAGTTGGAACGGCGCCGCGTGCGAGCCCGAGAGCTGGGCGGGCAGCGGCGCGTCGACCGCGCCCACGAGCAGGGGCGCTACACGATCCGTGAACGGATCGCGCGGGCGTCGAGCGCGTTCTACGAGGTCGGCGAGTTCGCGGCCTACGACGACGTCGACGCCACGGGCGAGCTCCTCGGCAAACTTCCCTCCAGCTACGTGTGCGGCCTGGCCGAGTTCGCGGGCAGGCCGTCGTCGACACGTGCAGCACGTTCCACCTGCCCATCGTCTACTTCGTGGACGTCCCCGGCTTCATGGTCGGACCCGAAGCCGAGCGCGGCAATGTCGTGCGATGGGGCATGCGAGCGATCCAGTCCATCGTGGAGGCCGAGGTCCCGGTCGTCACGATCCAGGTGCGCAAGGCCTACGGCATGGCGGTCTCGGCCACCTCGAGCCCCGACAGCCTGAGCCTGCGCATCGCCTGGCCGACCGCGGAATGGGGCGACCTGCCGGTGGAGGGCGGCGTCGAAGCAGGCTTCAAACGCGAGATCGAGGCCGCCGAAGACCCCGTCGAATACCGCAGGCTCGCCGAGGAGCGGATGCTGGCGCTCGCCGACCCGTGGCGCACCGCCGAGGCGTTCGGCGTCGAGAGCATGATCGACCCGCGCGACACCCGCGAGATCGTGTGCGCCTTCCTCAACGCCTCGCTCGCCAGGGTCCGCACCAGCCTGGGGCCGCAGCGGCGGCGCTGGAGCGTCCGGCCCTGACACCGCCCCCGGCGCTGCTCCGCAAGTCACGAAAGGAAATGCCATGAGCGTTATCGAATCCGACACCACGGCGGTCGTGTGGAAGGTCCTCGTCAAGGAGGGCGACAAGGTCGACGATGGCGCCCTCGAGTCGATGAAGATGGAGATCCCGATCGAGGCCGAGGAATCCGGAACCGTGGTCACGGTGCACGTCGCCGAAGGAGCGGCCGTGTCCGACGGCGACACGCTGGTCACCCTCGGATGAGCGCGGCCGTGTTCTCACGCGTCCTCGTCGCCAACCGCGGCGAGATCGCGATCCGGGTGTTCCGCACCCTGCGGCGCATGGGCATCGAGAGCGTCGCGGTGTACTCCGAGGCGGAGGCCGACGCTCTCCACGTCAAGGCCGCGGACCGCGCGGTGTGCATCGGTCCCGCACCTGTCGCTGAGAGCTATCTGCGAATCGACCGCGTCCTGGAGGCGGCACGCGAGAGCGGAGCGGAGGCGATCCACCCCGGCTACGGGCTGCTCGCCGAGAGCGCGGAGTTCGCCGAGGCATGCGAACAGGCCGGGCTGGTGTTCATCGGCCCCAAGCCGTCCGCGACGCGCGCGATGGGCTCGAAGATCTCCGCTCGCGCTGTGATGACCGAGGCCGGCGTGCCCGTGGTGCCCGGTTCCCTCGAACCGGTCCGCGACCTCGAGCATGGGCTGACGCTCGCCTGGGACATCGGGTATCCCGTGGCGGTCAAGGCGTCGGGTGCGGGCGGCGGCAAGGGGTTCCGTGTCGCGAACTCGCCGGAGGAACTGGGCCGGGCGATCGAGGAGGCGCGCGGTGAGAGCGAGCGCTTCTTCGGCGACGGCACCGTCTACCTCGAGCGCTATCTCCACGACCCGCGCCATGTCGAGGTGCAGGTCCTGGCCGACACCCACGGCAACGTGATCCACCTCTTCGAGCGCGACTGCTCGGTGCAGCGCCGCCACCAGAAGCTCATCGAGGAATCGCCCGCGCCCCAGGTCTCACCGGAACTGCGGGAACGGATCGGGCGCATCGCCGTCGACGCCGCACGCGCCGTGGGCTACCGCTCGGCGGGCACCGTCGAGGGCCTCCTGGTGGGGGCGGACTACTACTTCCTGGAGATGAACACCCGCATCCAGGTCGAACACGGAGTCACCGAGATGGTGACCGGAGTGGACATCGTCGAGCAGCAGTTGCTCGTCGCGGCGGGACTCCCGCTCGCCGTCCCGGTGGACGAGATCAGGCTGTCCGGGCACGCGATCGAGTGCCGGATCAACGCCGAGAACGCGAGCAAGCGGTTCCTGCCGGCACCGGGCGAGATCACCGAATACGCAGAACCCGCAGGGCCGCACGTGCGGATCGATTCCGGAGTCGAAAAGGGGACGCGGGTCCTGCCGTACTACGACCCGCTGATGGCGAAGCTGGTCGTGTGGGGCGAGAACCGGGAACGGGCGACGGCCAACATGCTCGCCGCGCTGGAGGACTAACGCATCGAGGGCGTGGCCACTCTCATCCCGTTCCACCGCGCCCTCCTCGCGACCGACCAGTGGCGGCACGCGGAGACGTGCCGTGACCTCATCGAGGACAGGGCGTGGCTCAAGTCGATCAGCGGGTGACCGGCACGGAGTTCGACCACACCTCCTTCGCGGTCCGCGATATGGCGTACTGGGTGCGCCGGTTGAGGCGGGACCTGGGAGCGACGCCGATCGCGGGGGAGGTACTGCCCGAATTCCGGTACCTGCTCTTCCATGTCGGCGACGAGCGGGCCGGGGCGCGCCTGGAGTTGATGGACGCCCGGGGCGACGGCTTCCTCACACGATTCCTCGCCCGGCACGGGGACGCGCCGCACCACCTCACCTTCATCGTCTCCGACCTCGCGGCGACCGTGGAGCGGGCGCGCCGCCAGGGGCTCGCGGTCGTCAACGACGATCTCGGCCATCCGCCCTGGCGCGAGGCGTTCCTCGCTCCGGACGCGATCCACGGGGTCGTCGTCCAGCTGGCCCAGACCACGCGGCGGTTTCCCGGCGATGCGGAGTTGCTGGCCTCCCGTGACCGTGACGCCTCCCGATACCCGAGCAACCGCGGAGCGGCGGACCCGTGCTGGTGGACCTCCGTCTGGGACGAAGCACCACTCCGGACGGCGACGCTGGGACCCACGGTGCTGCACTCGGTCGATCTCGGCGCGTCGGCGTCCTTGTTCGGCGACCTTCTCGGCGGATCGGTGCGCCGGGACGGCGATGACGAACTCCGGATCTCATGGGGGCGGCGCTCCCTCGTCGTCCGCGCCGGATCGCCGCCCGGAGTGGCCCACGTAGAAGCCGAAGGAGGGCCCCCGGCGGGGCTCGCCATCGGCCGTGTCCTGATCGGAGCAGACCGATGAACCCGTCGACCGAACCGGTCCTCGCCGACAAGGGCGAGGACGGCGTCCTGGTGGTCACCTTGAACCGGCCCGAGGCGCGCAACGCGGTCAACGACGCGCTCGCCGCCGCGGCGGCGGCGATCATGCGCGACTTCGACGCCGACCCTCGGCTTCGCGTGTGCGTGCTGACCGGCGCCGGCGGCGGCTTCAGCGCGGGCCTGGACCTGAAGGCCTTTCTGCGCGGCGAGGTCGGCGAAGACCCGGAGCGGGGTTTCGCCGGTATCACCCGCGTACCGCCCCGCAAACCGGTCGTCGCCGCGGTCGAGGGGTTCGCGCTGGCGGGCGGTTTCGAGATCGTCCTGGCCTGCGATCTGGTGGTCGCCTCGCGCGATGCGAGGATGGGGTTGCCGGAGGTGCGCCGGGGGCTGGTCGCCGATGGCGGAGGACTGCTGCAGATGCCCCGCCGGCTGCCGGCGAACGTCGCGATGGAGATCGCCCTCACCGGTGCCGAGGTCCTTCCCGGGCGGTTGCACGAGCTCGGCCTCGTCAACGTCGTCGCCGAGCCAGGGCAGGCGCTCGATCAGGCGCTCATACTGGCACGCGCGATCGCGCGCAACGCCCCGCTCGGTGTGCTGGCGAGCAAGGACGTGCTCACCGCGTCGCCGTCCTGGGATCCGGACCAGGCATGGGAACGCCAGCACGGCCTGGTGTCACCGGTCTGGAAGTCCGATGACGCAGAGGAAGGCGCGCGGGCGTTCGCGGAGAAACGCGCCCCTCGGTTCAGCGGCCGCTGAACCGGCGGGCGGCGGTTCCTCGCCGGCATCGCCGAGAGCCCGGGCTCAGCCCAGGAATGCGGAGATCCCGAGGCGGAAGTCGTCAAGGGAGACCGCCGGCCGGTCGTTGCTCCGGGTCGCCTCCCGGATCGGCGCAAGCGCCGCGCCCACCGCACGTTTGGCGGCGCGGACCGCGGCGGGCGGCTGTTCGGCGATGCGGGCCAGGGTGCGCTCGGTGAACGTGGCCAGTTCGGGGCCGGGCAGGTGCCGGTCTGCCAGGCCGGCCGCCACGGCCGCCTCCGCGTCGAGCAGGCGCCCCGTGTACAGCAGTTCGCGCGCCGCCGAGGGGCCGGCGACCGCGACCATGCGTGCCGCGAACGATGGGCTGGCCATGATGCCCAGGCGGGCGATCGGCATGCCGATCCGTGCCGAGTCGGCCATGAAGCGCAGGTCGCAGGACAGGGCGAGCTGGCAGCCGGCCCCGGCGGCGACACCGTGGATCTCCGCCAGCACGGGCACCGGGCATTCCTCCACGGCGCGGAACGCCGACTCCATCCGGGCGAAGGAGTCCTCGACCGCCTCGGGCTCGGTGTCCCGCCACTCGGTCATGTCCGACCCGGCGCAGAAGGTGCCGCCTCGCCCGCGGATGACGATCGCCCGTATCGCGTCGGACTCCCCGAGTTCGCGGACGCGGTCGTGCACCTGGCTCCAGCCCGCGCCGGACAGGGCGTTCCGCCTGGACCCGCTTCCGATGGTGATGTTCGCGACGGGCCCGTCGGTGCGTGTCTCGACGAGCGGGACGACGGGCCGGAAGGGTGTGCCGGGGCGGTCGAGTCCGGCGGTCATCGCACCGCCCCGCGGGTACGCAGGTCGGCCATCCGGGCGGCGTCCACGCCCAGTGCGGCCAGGACGTCGCCGGTGTGCTCGCCGTGCCGGGGCGGCGCGGTGCGGACCCGAGGCGGGCTGGCCGACAGCTTGATCGGTGACGTGATGGTGCGCACGGCTCCCGCGGTGGCGTGCTCGGTCTCGACGACCATCCCGCGGGCGATGACCTGTGGGTGTTCCAGTGCTTGCTCGACCGTGTTGATCCTGCCGGCGGGCACGGCCGCGGTCGAGAGCACCTCGCTCCACTCCTCGGCGGAGCGCGCCGCCAGGGCCTTCTCGATCAGGGGGAGGAGTTCGTCCCGGTTGCGGACCCGGTCCGGGTTGGTGGCGAATCTCGGGTCGTCCACGAGGTGGCCGAGACCGACCGCGGGTGCGAAGCGCCGCCACAGGCCGTCGTTGCCCACGGCGATCATGATGTGCCCGTCGGCGGTCGGGAACGCCTGGTAGGGCACGATCGTCGGATGGGCCGAGCCGAACCGGCCCGGGATCCGCTCGGTGGCGAAATAGCCGGAGGCCACGTACGTCAGCCAGGAGATCTGGCCGTCGAGCAGCGATACGTCCACCCACTGTCCGCGGCCTGTGCGACGACGCTCGTGCAGGGCCGCGAGTATGCCGATCGTGGTCCACATGCCGGCGGCGAGGTCCGCGCCGGCCACGCCGAAGCGGACGGGCGGACCTTCCGCCTCGCCCGTCACGCTCATCATCCCGGACAAGGCCTGGGCGATCGCGTCGTAGCCGGGCGCGTCACGCAACGGGCCGGTCTGGCCGTAGCCGCTGATCGAGGCGTAGACGACGGCGGGGTTGCCGGCCGAGATCTCCTCATAGCCGAATCCGAGCCGGGCCGCGGTACCGGGCCGGAAATTCTCCACGATCACGTCGGCGGTGCGGGCCAGCCCGCGCACGAGCTCGCGGCACTCCGGGTCCTTGAGGTCGACGGCGACACTGCGCTTGTTGCGGTTGACGCTGAGGAAGTAGGCGGCCTGATCGCCCTGGTAGGGCGGGGCCCACGCTCGGGTGTCGTCCCCGTGGCGATGGTCCTCGATCTTGATCACGTCGGCGCCGAGATCGGCGAGGGCCATGGTGCCGAAGGGGCCGGACATGATCCGGGACAGGTCGAGCACGCGGAGCCCGGCAAGGGCGCCGTCATGTTCGAGCCACGGCGATGACTGTGCCGATGCGTGCATGGTGGGTTCCGCCTCCAGCAGATACGAGAGTGGCCGAGTGGCTGAGCCACTTATCCATTGGGCCTGTGTGGGCGATCCTGTTATGTTGGCCGGGCGCCTGTCAAGGGGGAGTCGAGTGTCCACTTCTGAGTCGTTGCGTCCGGTAACCCGCCTGCGCCTGTACGAGCAGGTGGTCGCCCAGCTGCGGGAATACGCCGCGACGGCCGGGCTGAAGCGCGGAGACCGGCTGCCCTCCGAGCGAGAGCTCGCCGAGCGGCTCGGCGTCAGCCGGGCGTCGATCAAGCAGGCCATCGTCGTACTCGAAGTGCAGGGGCTGGTAGAGATCCGCCATGGCGGCGGGACCTTCCTGCGCCAGGACAGCCTGCGCGCCGAGCCCGTCGCCGTACTGGTCGACCGGCGGCGCCGGCTGCCGGACGTGCTCGACGCCCGCGAGGCGCTGGAGACCAAGCTGGCCGAACTCGCGGCCCTCCGCCGGACCGAGGACGATCTCGCGGCCATCGACGCCGCCCTGGAGGCGATGCGCGCCGAGGTCGAAGGCGGCCGATTGGGCGAGGAGGGCGACCGCCGCTTCCACGGCGCCGTCACGGCCGCCGCCCACAGCGAACTCCTGGCCGAGTTCATGCGCGAGATCGCCGACCAGATCGCCGAGAGCCGCCACGAGTCGCTGCAGCAGCCCGACCGCCCCGCGCAGTCGCTGGCCCAGCACGTGCGGATCGCCGACGCCGTCCGCGCGCGGCAGCCCGACGCCGCGGTCGCCGCCATGCGCGCCCACCTTGCGACGGTGCGGGCCGTACGGCTGCTGAACTGGAAGCCCGACGCGGACGACTGAAGCCCCGACGGCCGTCAGACCAGCCCGAGGACCACGAAGACGAACCACACGATGAGCGGCACCGCGGCCACGACAACGGCGCCGTAGGCCAGCAGCCGGCGGTAGAAGGCGTCCCGGTCGACGTCCTTCGCGTTGGCCATGACGATCGCCCCGTTGGTGGAGAACGGGCTGACGTCCACCACGGTGGCCGACACGGCCAGGGCGGCGACCATGCCGATCGCTCCGATGCTGCCCTGCATCAGGAACGGCACCGCCAGGGGGATGAGGGCGCCCATCAGGGCGGTGGAGGAGGCGAAGGCCGAGACGAGGGCGCCGATGTAGCACAGCAACAGCGCGGCCAGCAGCGGTACCCCGACGCCCGCGACCGCCTTGCCCGCGTAGTCGATGGTGCCCATCTCCTGGAGCACGCCGATGTAAGTCAGCACACCGCAGACCAGCAGCACAGTGCTCCAGGCAACTTCGGAGGGGGCCTTGCGGCACGCCTTGGGCGAGATCATGCTCAACACGACGGCGACGGTGATCGCCACCAGGCCCACGTCCAGGTCGAAGAGGAGCGTGCTGATCGCTAGCACGGCCAGCCCCAGCAGAGTCAGGCCCCGGTCACGGTCCAGGCGCAAGACCTCGGGTTCGCCGATGGCACCGGAGCGGTCGTCGATCTCCCCGGCCTTCGGCGGCTCCCCGCCACCTGCGCCTCCTGTCCCCCGCGGCGTCCCTCCGGCCTCGCCACCGGTGACGGCGCCTGCCGTTGACATCTCGCGGTCGCGGACTTCGGTACCGCTGTCGGCCCGCATCAGGCGCAGGCCGCCGAAGAACACGAACACGACCCCGGCGATCACCGTGTTGACCACGAGGCTGCCCAGGAAGAGCACCAGCGGGCTGCCGGGCAGGTGGTACTTGTCGACCACACCGTTCACGATCGTGCCGTAGATGCTGATCGGCGAAAAGGCCCCGGCCTGGGCGCCGTGCACGACCAACATGCCCATCAGCAGCGGGTTGATCCGGTAGCGGGCCGCCAGGCCCAGTGCGATGGGGGCCACGATCGCGCACGCCGCCGGACTGACGGCGCCGATCGCCGTGAGCAGCGCGCCGATGCCGAACATCATCCAGGGGATGAGCGCGATCCGACCGCCGACAAGCCGCACGGCGCGGTGCACCAGCCAGTCCGTCGTCCCGTTGGCCCGGGCGATCGCGAAGAGATACGTGACCCCGACCAGTACCACGAACAGGTCACCGGGGAACCCCGCGAGAATGTCGTCCTCCGAGAGGCCACCCACCAGCCGTCCGACCAGGAAGGCCGCGGCGAAGGCCAGCACCCCCATGTTGATCGACAGCGTCGTGGCGACCGCGAACGCGATCGCCAGGGCCGCGATGGACAGCAACTCCGGTGACATCCTGCCTCCTTGAACCTCACTGCCGCGGTCTTCTGCCAGGCGTGGCGGAAGGCAGGGACCGAACGGTTCACAGTGGTGTAGCACACAAAGAGGCTGAGTGGCTAGACCACTTGCGGAGGGGGAGGGGGTGGCAAATGCCCGGAAGTAGCGATACAGCGGACAAAACGGGCTCCGGAAGCGGCAGAGAAATTCGTCTGGCCGTCCCCGCCCCCACAGGACTTGGATGGCGGAGACGACCGTCGCCCACAGCGACGCCCCAGCACCAGGCCCGCCTTACATGAGGCTGGGAAGCACCAGCGATCCGCACGTCACGATCGGCCCGATGACGGTCATCGACAGGCCCCAGCGAAGGAGCAGCCGGGTGACCCGTGGCCGGTCCGTCTCGGAGCTGCAGGCGACCATCACGGCTCCTGGTGACGGATGGGGTGTGGCCGTGCACCCTTTCGAGAACTTCGTGGTGCGTCAGGTCAGCAACCGCGCCAGCGCGGAGACCTGTTGTTCAGGAAGGCCGACACGGCCTCGCCCGAGTCCTCGGAGAGATAGCTGCGTACCACGAGGTCTTCGTTGCCGGAGCCCGGCTCGCGTGCCCTGAGCAGTGAGGGTTTGTCGGACGGCCCGACTATGCCGACAGCTGCGATGTTGTGGACGTGCAATTGTTCACGGAGGAAGGAAGGCACCAACGACGAGAACAGTCCGCTGACCGCGAACGCGGCGAGGACGGCTGTGGCGGCCCGCAGGAACTCGGTCCGCGCTGCCCGCCGGTCGGGAAAGGTCGGGCGGCGCACGGACAACGTAGGACGCTGCCGGGCCGTGATGGTCTCCGGGGTGACGATGACGGCCAGGAACGCTGGGGCCAGGCTGGCGAGGTAGACCCAGAACACCAGGTGCGTGGGGTTCGCCCCGTATTGCGCGAACAGGCCGGCGACAACGGTGCCCAGCCCCAGCCCGCCCATGTTCGCCGCCGTGGAGACGGTCGACGCCCGCCGGGCGTGCTCGGTTCCGGCGAGCTCACCCAGCGCCGCGGTCGCCGTGGCGGTGAAGACACCGGTACCCAGGCCGCACAGGAACCGTGCCGCCAGCAGGGTTCCGACATCGTCGGCGAGGAGGAACAGCGCTGTGCTCATGGCCGCGGCGAGCACGGCGGCAGCCAGGAGGGGACGGCGGCCCACGCGGTCGGACAGCGACGCGAACACCATCAGCGCGAGCACGGTCCCCACGGCATAGACGGCGAAGATCAGCGTCGTGGTGAAGGGCCCGAAGCCCATCTGTGGCGCCCAAAGCGCATAAAGCGGAATCGGCAGCGTCCCGCCCAGCATGACCAGGGTGTACACCGCGGCCACGAGCCAGAACCCGGTGCGCGCCCGGCGCCCGTCGACGGGCGGAACGGCCTGTGCGCGGACGTCTGGCGTGATGCTGTCGATCATGGTGCGGCCTTTCGAGTACGAGAACCTCAAGCCGCCACGCCAGCCATCTTGGATCGATCGGTCAAAGATAGTTTGACTGATCGGTCCAAGATGTGTGTAGACTCACAGCAGGAACGCGAAACGGAGGTACACGCTGTGTCTGGCCGGAAGCAGTTCGATATGAGTGCGGCCCTGGACCAGGCGATGCGGGTGTTCTGGCAGCGCGGGTACGCAGACGCCTCACTCGACGCCCTCGGTTCAGCCACCGGCCTCGGCCGCGGCTCCCTCTACGGCGCCTTCGGCAACAAGGACGCCCTGTTCCGCCAGTGCCTCGACCGCTATGCGTCGATCTACGGCGCGCAGTACGAGCAGGCGCTCACGGCGCACCCCGGAGATCCGGTGCGCGCGGTCGAGGCATTCTTCGACGTCATCCTGAGCCGTATCGCCGACCCGGCGGTCCCCGTGGGGTGCCTCATCGCCCAGTCCGCCGCGCAGTCACTGACGCTGAAGGAGGAGAACAGCAGTCAGGTGCGCGGCCTGCTCGACATGCAGCGCCAACGGGTGCACGCGGCACTGGCGGACGCCTCGGCCGCCCCCCAAACGCTCGACGAGCTCGCCACGTTCGTCGTCGCCGTCAACCAGTCGCTTGCCGTACTGAGCCGTGCCGGCGCCTCGGACGCCGAACTGCGCTCCGTGGCACGGCTCGCATGCACAACGGTGGCGGACACCCTCGCCGGGGCAGCGTCCGAAGACGTCGCCCAAGGCTGACGGGCACCGGCTCCGCCGGGACTCGGTCTCTGCAACCCGGCATGCCGGCGACCCGGGCCAGTGCCATACGGACCTCAGGCACCGACCTTCGCGACAGCCAACTGACGTTCGACGAAGAAGCGCCATCTCCGAGGGACTGCTGGTGCTGACCGGGTCCCACACGACCCACCCCGCTTGACCTGGGAAAACATGAGTTCGCCCGGGTATGTCCCCCGCCTATTTCGTCCCGATTACTCGCAAGCCTTGGTGCAGGTGTCGCGCTGGGACGGAGTGGCACGCCCGGTAGCCGTTGAGGAGTGGATGATGTCCCAGAACGCCTGGTCGCCCGGGGCGGATCAGGCGGTCGAAGATCGCTACCACCGGCCGCCCCGCGAACGCCGGCGGAAGGCGGAGGCCAGCCGGCAGTGAGGTGACCTTCGCCTCGATGCCCTCGGGGGTCACCGCCGGAGTGGTCCCGCTCGCCACGGCCGCCCCCGGCCGGAGTTCCGGCCCGGGGCGTGCTGCGCTGCTGGAGGAGGCGCGCCGGTACCTCAGCGGCGTCGGCGTCGGTGCCGGCGGCCGTGGCGGATCAGTCCCGTTCGGCGTCCTGGTCGAGGCGCTGTTGGAGTTGGGTGTTGACGCGCTGGGCTTCGGCGAGCTGGTCTTCCAGGATGATGATGCGGCAGGCCGCCTCCAGCGCGGTGCCCTGGTCGACCAGGTCGCGGGCGCGTTGGGCCAGGTGCAGCTGGTAGCGGGAGTAGCGGCGGTGACCGCCGGTCGAGCGTTGCGGAACGAACAGCTTGGCGGCGTCCAGGCCGCGCAGGAACCCCGGGGTGACGCCCAGGAGTTCGGCGGCCCGGCCCATGCTGTAGGCGGGGTAGTCCTCGTCGTCCAGCTTGTCGTCCAGCCTGCCGGCGGGCCTGGTGTCGCGGTCGTCCTGCACCGGACCGGGCTGGGCGGGGTGCGGGTCGTGGTGTGTTGGGTGGGTGCCGGGTCTAACCGGCTGGGGTGCTGTCACAAAACCTTCCGTACTGTCGTGGGGGTAGATGCCGGATGCGTTCTGGGGAAACGACGGGGCCCCGGCGCCAAGGGCGGCGCCGGGGCCATGAGGTACAACACCATCTATCCGGCGCTGCGGCCGGTTGACTTCCGCGCCAGCCGCCTGGGGCGGGGGCGCGGGGATCGCGAATGCGTGACCGTAGACCACCGTCCAATCCGTGGGGCTGCGGTACCCGCGCGGCGTGACTGGAGCCTGCGACGGGCGATCCCGATGGTGCCGCCGACCTCCTTCCGTGTTCTCCCTACCTGCGTTACCTGTGTTTTCTGTGGTGCTGCCACTTGCCTTCGTGCCTCCGACGGCCCGTTGGCCGCCGGGTGCGCGGCCGACTGCCGGGGTCCCTTTCACTGCGTTGACCCCGGCACGTTCGGCCCGCGCCATCCATCTGTGCGGGCAGTTCGTCATCTGCCGCGTCTCATGGACTTGTTCCTCTTCAATGACAGGAACACTACCCCACTCCGTCGCGAATATCTACCTTGATCGGCAGAGGTTTTCGGAGACCGGCTGATGCGATTGTCTGCCGCCGGTACGTGGACGCGCACCGGGCCTCGGGTTCGGGGCCGTACGGCAGGCGGTTTCAGCAGGTGAGGTGGGTGATACCGACGTCCCCGCGGCTGAGCGCCGCAGTGGACCTCCGCCGGAGGGATCAGGGCTGAGCGAGCACCGGCTCGGCGTCCTCGGCGACTCCCGCGCTCTGGGCGTCCTCGGTGACGGCCTGGTGTCTGGGGCGCGGGGTGTTCATCAGGACAGCGACGATCAGCGCGCCGGCCAGGAGGATCCCCGCGGCCCAGGTGCCGGCTGTCACGAAACCTTCCAGCATCGCCTGCTTGGCGAAGGCCGGGCTCCTGCCCTGCGAGGCATGCGAGGCCAGGTAGTCCGCGGTCGCGCCGGTGGCGATGGTGTTGAGCAGCGCGGTTCCGATCGAGCTGCTGATCTGCTGCGCGGTGTTGACGCTGGCCGAGGCGACGCCCGCGTCGCGCTGGTCGACGCCGTGGGTGGCGTAGTCGAAGGCCGCCGGCATGATCATGCCAGCCCCGAAGCCGAGCAGGAGTCCCGAGACCAGCACGCCCTCGACGTAGGCGGTGTCGGTCTCCAAGGTGCGCAGCCACAGCATGCCGGAGGCGATGAGCAGCATGCCCGGCACGATCAGCATCCGCGGCGGGACCTTGGGCAGCAGCCGGGTGGCGAGCCCGCCGGCCGACATCAGGACCGCCACGGTCATCGGGAGGAAGGCCACGCCCGTCCTGATCGGCGAGTATCCCTTGACGACCTGCAAGTAGTAGGTCATGAAGAGGAACGCCCCGAACATTCCGACCATGGCCAGTCCCACGCTCAGATAGGCGCCGCCGCGGGTTCGGTTGGCGATCAGGCGCGGCGGCAGCATTGGCTGCGACACCCGGCTCTCGACGAAGGCGAACGCGGCGAGCAGCACCGCGCCCCCGGCCAGCAGACCGATGACCTTCGCCGAGCCCCAGCCGTCGGACTCCGCCTGGCTCGTGCCGTACACGATCGCGACCAGCCCGCCGGTCACCAGCAGCACGCCGGGGATGTCGAACCGGGCCCTGCCCCCGCTCCGCGACTCGGCCAGCATCGCGTATCCGCCGACCACCGCGATCAGGGCGATCGGGACGCTGACGTACAGGCACCAGCGCCAGTCCAGGTAGTCGGTCAGCGCCCCGCCGGCCAGCAGCCCGATCGCGCCGCCCACGGCGGTGATGGCGCCCCAGATCCCGAACACCTTGGCGCGCTCCTTGGGCTGAGTGAACGTCACGGTCAGCAGCGACAGCGCGGACGGACCGAGCAGCGCGGCGAACCCGCCCTGCAGGGCACGGGCGATCAGCAGCACCTCGAAGTCGTCCGCCGCGCCGCCGAGCGCCGACGCGCCGGCGAATCCGAGCAGGCCGATCAGGAAGGTCCGCTTGCGGCCGGTGTGGTCGGCGATCCGGCCGCCGAGCAGCAGCAGGCTGCCGAACGCCAGCGTGTACGCGGTGATGATCCACTGGCGGTCGCCGTCGGAGATCCCCAGATCCCGCTGGAGCGACGGCAGCGCGATGTTCACGACCGTCCCATCCAGAACGATCATGAGCTGGGCCAACCCGATGAAGAACAGCGCGGCCCAGCGGCGCGAATCGGCCGCCGGGGCCTGCGCCTTCGTGGTTGCCATGACTTCGTCCTCACTCGTGGTGCTGCGTGCCGCGCGGATCGTTCGCGCGGCGTCCTGACGATCACAAGACGCCGGCGACCCGGGCCCTGTAACAGCGCGGGCGTGTGACGTGGGTCATCGCTCGTGGGTGTTACAAAGCGGTGGGGAGCGGCGTCTAGTGCGTGTGGCAGGACCAAGGTTGAACAGGCAGGAGCCGGGCATGGGCCAGCGCAGCGAACGAACGACGGACACAGCCGAGCCGCTCGATCGTGCCGACCGCGTGGACCCCGTGGATTCGGCGACCGAGGTGTTCGTTACCCATCGCAACCTGCTGTTCACCGTCGCCTACGAGATGCTCGGTTCGGCCGCCGACGCCGAGGACGTCCTGCAGGAGACCTGGCTGCGATGGGTGGGCGTCGATCTGGCCACCGTCCGGGAGAAGCGCGCCTACCTGGTGCGGATCGTCACCCGGCAGGCGTTGGACCGGCTGCGTGCGCTCGGTCGGCGTAAAGAGTCCTACGTCGGGCCGTGGCTGCCTGAGCCGCTGCTGACCACGCCCGATGTGGCCGAGGACGTCGAGCTGGCCGACAGCGTGTCGATGGCGATGCTGCTGGTGCTGGAGACGCTCGCGCCGGTCGAGCGGGCGGTGTTCGTGCTGCGCGAGGTGTTCGACCTGGACTACGACGAGATCGCCGAAGCCGTCGACAAGACCCCGGCGGCGGTACGCCAGCTCGCCTACCGGGCACGGGCGCACGTCGCCGCGCGCCGGCCACGCGGCGTCGTCTCCCCGGCCGAGACCCGGGCCGCACTCGGGGCCTTCCAGCGCGCGGTTGAAACCGGCGACCTGCAGCGCCTGCTCGACATCCTGGCGCCGGACGTCGTCGCCTTGAGCGACGGCGGCGGAATCAAACATGCCCTGCTTCGGCCCATCGTGGGGGCCGGCAAGGTGGCTCGCTTGCTGGCCGCCGGCTGGTGGAAGCGCGACGCCGAAAGATCGGTCGAGGTGGTACAGATCAATGGTGGCCCGGGGCTGCTCGTCCGAGTCGATGGGGAGATCGACGGCGTGGTGGCGGTGCGGGTCGAGAACGGCTACATCACCGGCGCCTACCACGTGCGCAATCCCGAGAAGCTGTCGCGTGTGGAGCGGGAGACCGCCGTGAGCCGCTGAGGCAGCAACGACCTACAGCCCGCTGCGCCCGGAAATCACACGCGGCCACTGCCACAGCCACCACGCGTCGGCGTTGCCGCTGTCAGCGCCGCGGCCTGCGCGAGGAGCGTTGCCCGGCCGCCGCGTGGGTGACCGACGATCATCGCACCGCGACGACGCAGGTCGTTCTGGAGCCGTCGGGGTCGGCAGCGAGCGGCCGGTCGGGTGCCCAGGGGTCGGCGCGAACAGGTGCGCGGCGCGATACTCCAGGTCGCGGCCTTGGGGCACCTCGGGCCAGGGCCCGAAGGCGATTCTCCACGATCGGCCGGTCTGTTTGGAAACGCGGCATCAGGGACGACCACCGCGGTGCTGCAACCCGTGGGAGTCGTGCAACACCGCCCCCCAGCTCAGGACAGCACACGGTAGGTCACGTGCGTGACCAGTCTCGCTTCCCGCGACTTCACCTGCTCGAGTTTCAGCGGCGGGACGCCCTCGAACAGCCGCGTGCCGGCGCCGAGCGTGAGCGGCACAATGTGCAGCCGCAGCTCGTCGATCAAGCCGACGGCGAGGTACTGGTTGATTGTGGTCGCGCCGCCCAGGATCGCGACATCGCCGTCGCCGGCCGCCGCGCGTGCCTGTGCCAGCGCCGACTCGATTCCGTCGGTGACGAAGTGGTACGTGGTACCGCCGTCCATCGGCTGCGGCTCGCGCGCGTGGTGGGTGAGCACGAAGACCGGGGCGTGGAACGGCGGATCGTCTCCCCACCAGCCGTTCCACTGCCGATCCCACTCGCCACGCACCGGGCCGAACATGTTGCGCCCCATGATGAATGCTTTGGCAGCGGTCATCCAGTCGACCTCGGCCCGGTTCTCCTCGGGTGTTTCGGCGAACCAGGCGTGCAGCTTGTCCCCCCAGCCGTTGCCGCCGTCGTCCCCGAACGGGCGTTCCTCGGTCTGGTTCAGCCCGGCCGAGTACCCGTCGGCCGAGATCGTGATGTCGCAGATCACCCTGCCCGTACGTTTGGTCACTGCTCTCCTCCTCGTAGCGACCTCCGTCGCCTTCGCGGTGAGCTTCCTGTCAAGCATCAGCGATCCTGCCCAGGAACGTTCTTCCGAGCACGGGGATCTCGACGTCACCCGTGTCGTGCCGGCGCATGAGGCGGTCGAAGCCGCTCTCGCCGGGGCCCGCGATGTAGCCGTCCAGGGACATGCTCGCCGATGTGTCCACCGCGCTCCTGTCCATCACCAAGGTGGCCCGACAGCCGTCGGAGTGGCCATCGGCCCACTGCTCGGGGTTCCTTTCCTGACTGGCCGGTTCGGCTTCCCCGCCCAGCTGGCAGGGTTCGCCGAGGCCGCCCTCCTCGCCGTCGGGCGGTCCGCGAGGAGGTGGCGGCGTCGGTCGGCCGGTCGCTAACGGGTGCGGGCGGGCAGGCGGCCGGCGACCAGCGGTATGACGATCGCCGCGGCCACGAGGTGGGTGGCGATCAGGGTGAGCTTCGTCGCGACCGTCGCCGAGATGAGCAGGTCGGGCACGATCGACAGCGCGGTGAGGACGAAAGTGACCGCGAGGAACATGCGCTTGGGCGACGCGGCCCAGCGGCGCAGCGCCACGGCCAGCAGCACGCCGATCGCGCTGAACAGCAGTGTCAACTGGGTGAATCCGAGCAGCGGGATCGGCTCGCCGTCGATCTCCAGGGACACCCCCGCGCCCCTGGCGACGGCGGCGGCGACGGTGGTGGCCACGGCGGCGGCGACGCAGGCGAACAGGCCGGCGTGCCACATCGGGACGGTGCGGGCGGCGGTCATCGCGGCCTGGGCGGTGCCGAGGCTGCCGGAGGTGACGTTGCTCGTCATGGTCTGACCTGACCTTTCGCGTGAGGGTGATATCCAATGGAAGCAATGTATCCGTCGGACACTTGATGTAAGCTAGACACATCCAGGCCGGGTTGACAAGAGGTTGGTGAGATGAAGGCGCTCTGGGATCTCCGCGACCAGCCGGAGAAGAAACCGCGCATGCCGCTCTCGGTGTCCGCGATCGTCGACGCGGCCATCGCGATCGCCGACGGGGACGGCATCGAGGCGGTCTCCATGCAGCGCATCGCCGCCGATCTCGGCTTCACCAAGATGTCGCTCTACCGCCACGTCTCGAACAAGTCCGAGCTGCTCAGCATCATGATCGACACGGCGGTGGGAGAACCGCCCGACCTCAGCGAGGTGCCCGACGGCTGGCGGGCCAAGCTGGAGGAGTTCGTCCGGCGGCTCGCCGAGGTCTGGCGGCGGCATCCCTGGCTGCCCACCGTCACCGTGGGCAGCCGCGTCATGGGCCCCCGCGAGGCCGGATGGACCGAGAGCGCGGTGGCCGCACTGGCCGGAACCGGCCTCACCGGCGACGAGCGCATGGCCGCCGCGTTCCTGCTGTTCGGGCACGTCCGCAACACCCAGTCGATGACCACGGCCGGTACCCAGGCCTGGTCGGGCGGCAGCGAGATGGCCGAACTGATCCGCGGCCGAGCGGACCTGTTCCCCGAGCTCAGCGAGGCGCTGAGCGGCCCCACCCCGGCCCTGGACGACAACGCCCGCGCCTTCGGCCTGGACCGCCTCCTCGACGGCCTGGCCGCCCTCATCAAGGAGCGATCATGACCGCCCGCACGCTGGCCGCGACCTACCTCGCCGCCCTTGAGCGCGGCGACCTGGAGGGCGTACTGGCGCTCTTCCACCCTGAGGCGATCGTCCACTCCCCGCTGTACGGGCCGTCACCCGCCGCGGAGTTCTACCCGAGACTGCTAGCCGACACCGGCCGCTCCGAACTCCACCTCCGTGGCGTCACCCAGGGCGAGCGTCTCGTCGGCGTCTGGTTCCGCTTCGACTGGACGCTGCCCTCGGGCACCGCGGCCGGCTTCGAATGCGTGGACATGCTGGAACTCGACGACGAAGGCCTGATCACGACACTGCGCATCTTCTACGACACCGTGACCACCCGCACGGCGTTCGAACGCGAGACGGGCGACTCCTGGCGCCCCACCGCCTGACGCTCTTGGCGCGCACCATTGCACGACACGGCGACCGCCTGAACCCACCCGCATATGTGAAGGTGAGGCGATCAGCCTGGGTGATGACCTTTGCGCAAAGTGCCGGTTTCCGTGGTCTGGCGGGTGGTCTTGGTTGGGAGGTGGGCAGCCACGGCTGGGGAGGCTGCGCCGATATCCCAGGGTCGTCCGCGCCTCAGGGCGACGGACGGCCCTGGCCAGGAGCCGCAGAAAACCGCATCACGCCCGCCCTTGTGGACCCGGGCAACACCGCACGCACCGGTGCACCAGAAAGAGCCTGATGACCACCACGAACCGTGAACCGGCCAGCCGCACCCCTTCGACCAGCCCGAGCCGAGCCACCCCAGAACGGCAGCGAGTCACCTCACGCAGGGCCGCCGCCCACCCCCTCCCAGCCGGTCCCTTGCCGTCCACCAGTCTTCCCGCGCCCGTACCGGCGCGGGTACAGGAGGCGCGGGCCTACCTGACCCCCCGCTACGCCACCGGGGTGGACGAAGTCCTCTGGGAGGCCAGGGAACGGCCGATGCCCGACCGCGACGCCATCGACGCGATCATCACCGCCTCCGCCCGAGCTCAACGAGGCACAGCTGATCACCCCGGCCTGGTGGAGGTCGCCGCGGCACTCGTGGTGCTGGGTGCGGTCCGCCTGAACCTGGACCAGACCGAGGCACGTCTGCTGAACACCGCGCAAGCCTCGGGCATGAGCTTTGACCAGATCGCCGCGATCTTCGGTCTCAGCGCCGAAGCAGCCCTGGAACGCTATCGGCAACTCAAACCCCGCCTGGACGAACCGGCCGCCCCACCACCCCCACCGCTACCCGGCCGTGCCACCGCACGAGACGAACCCAACTGGCTGCACAGGCCGACCGTAGACCAGCCGATCTGGGACGAGCTGGACGACGAAGACTGGGGAACCTGCGCCGGGCAATAGCGTCATTTGGCGCCGACCCCGACGCCCCAGTGACGCCGGTGGCCATAGGCGCCGGCGTTCCTGCGCGGCCTGGACGCCGCCGAGCTGTTCACGCCGCAATGCTCCACCGGCGTTACCGCCGCCACTCCCGGCCCAACCTCACCGCCATCGATCACCGGGCACGCCCTGCGACAGGGCTATCACGTGCGACGGCTAACAGGCGGGTTGCCGCCAGGACGGGGATGGCGACCTGGCGAATCGGGCGTGTGCGGCGATGGGAGCAGCCTCGCTCTGGTCAGACGAGGCGCTGGTGGACGTAACACCATCGGCGGCGCGATCCGGTTTCCACGTCGGCGGCGAGCGGGTGGTCGGTCTCCCGATAGTGCGCTCGGGCGTGCTGGTTGGGTGAGTCGTCGGAACAAGCCACCCACCCGCAGGTCAAGCAGACCCGCAAGTTCGTCCAGTTGTCACCGCGGGCTTGACACTCCGGGCATCCGTTCGATCGAGGGGCGACGGGCACCAGCCCGTCGAGGTGCTCACAGCGCGGCGCCGATCCGTTCGGGCTGATCGAGGGCATGTTCAGGGACATGTTCTGGTCGGTTCTCTTGCGGCCGGCGCCCATGTGCGGCCCCCTTCCTCAGCACTCGAACGAACGACTGGCCTGATCCTTGTCTCTGAGTCAACTCTGTCAAGGCCGCGGGGGAAACGGCCAAGCCGAGCAGGGCCCATCACCAGGGCCGATCGCCTCGGGCGGGTCCTACGGGCCTTCATGCGGGTTCGGGTGGCGAAGTAGGATCGCCACTGACGCCCCGCGCATCCGGCTCCGGCCATCTGCTGGGTCCGCGATCGGGTAGGCCATCCTGGTACCAGCGGATACGAGTGTGGTGGCGGGCGTCGGTGGGCTCGTGTGCAGGGGGTGGCGGTGTGGAGTTGCGCCAGCTGCGCTATTTCGTGACCCTGTCCGAGGAACTGCACTTCGGCCGGGCGGCGGCCCGCGAGCACATCGTGCAGTCGGCGTTGAGTCAGCAGGTGCAGCGGCTGGAGCGTGAGCTGGGGGTTCGGCTGCTGGAACGCAGCACCCACCATGTCGCCCTGACCACCGCCGGGGCGTTGTTCCTGGTCGAGGCGCGGCAGATACTGGCCCAGGTGGACCGGGCCGTCCAGGTGGCCCGGAGCGCGGTCGGTGCCTCTCCGGCGCTCCGGGTCGGGATCATCGACCCCAGCTACGACTCGATGCCGCAGATCCTGCACGAGGTTCAGGCCCGCTTCCCCGATCTGGTCATCCACCAGGTCGAGGCGGGGGTGCCCGAGCAGTACCAGCAGCTGGTCGACGGGCGCCTGGACGTCGGGATCGGCCGGGCCGCGCTCGCCCCCACCGCGATCGCCTCGCACCTGTTCCGCCACGACCCTCTCGGGGTGCTGATCCCGCACGGTCACCGGTTCGCCGACCTCGAGGCGGTGCCCGTCGCCGCGCTCGCCCAGGAGCCGCTGCTGCTCGCCGAAGACGCCCAGGCGCCGGAGTTCAACCAGTTCACCGTGGAGATGTGCCGGGCCGCCGGCTTCACTCCCGCCGTGTACGCGGGAACGGTCGAGAGCATTCGCGCGGCCGCCGATCTGGTCGCCCAGGGACGCTGCCTGTACTGCGTGCCGTCCTCCTGCCTTACGGCGCTGGCCGGGACCATCTGGCGTCCGCTCACCCAGCCGACCTCTTATTACCCCTGGTCGGTTCTCTGGCGAGTCGGCGACGACTCCGACCACGTAGCGGCCATCGTCGGCTGCGCGCGAGCCATGTCTCAGAGGCTGGGCTGGCTGTCCACCGCCGATCGGATGGCGGACCGGCCAGGGCCCCTCGATGCCACCTCTGATGACTAGATCCGAGGCCTGCGACCAACGCGCCGTCCTCGGCGACGAGCACTCCTCGGTTCAGCGTCGGCCAGTGCGTCTCCAACGACGGTGGCCGTCGCGAGCGCGGCGGCCATCATCGTGTGAAGGTTCTCGGCGTCGCGGAACCAGGCGGGTGCGTGGGACGCCGCCGTTGCCGTCGCCGTTGCCGTCGTCGATGGCGTCGTCGATGGCGTCCTGGCGGCTGCGGGCGGGCGGGCGGCCGGGTGGCCAGCTGCGTAGCCGGTTCGGGCGCGATCTGGTGCCTGTCAGCAACGGCAGCACGAGTCCGGCCGCGCCGGCGAGCATCAGGATGACACCCACGGTGTGCAGGTCCAGGCCACGCAGGGATCCGGTCAGGGCGAAGGTGAGGATGGCCCCGACGGTGAGGAGAGCGGTACCGGCGGCGACGGGCATCGTCCACCGTCCTTTCGAGTCGAAGGGCCGGCTCGGACCTGCGCCGAAGGTGTAGCCGGTGATGTCATCTGCGGCCCGCCCAGTGGCCGGAGCGTCGGCCTGAGAGCGGTTCAGTACTCCAGTCGGGGGCGCAGGGACCCGCCGACCGCATGCAGATGCTGCAGCACTTGGGCGTAGGAACGGAACAAGCCTGTCTCGCAGTAGGCGATGCCGTTCTGAGCGCAGAAGGCGCGCACCAACCCCTGGGCGCGATGCAGGTTGGGCCGGGGCATGGAGGGGAAGAGATGGTGTTCGATCTGGTAGTTCAGCCCGCCGAGGGCGAGGTCGGTGAGGCGGCCGCCGTGGACGTTGCGTGAGGTCAGCACCTGCCGCCGCAGGTAGTCGATCTTGTGCTCTCTGGCGAAGACCGGCATGCCCTTGTGGTTGGGCGCGAACGAGCAGCCCAGATACACCCCGAACAGCCCTTGCTGAACCAGCAGGAAGCACACGGCCTGGACCGGGGACAACACCCAGAGCAGGGCGGTGAGGTATCCGCCCAGGTGGGCGATCAGCAGGCCTGTCTCGGCCAGCTTCGCCGCCCGCGAGCCGGTGGAACGGGTGAGCAGGGCGCGGACTCCGGCGATGTGCAGGTGGAGCCCTTCCAGCAGCAGCATGGGGAAGAACAGCCAGGCCTGGTGGCGGGCGAGCCATGCGCCGACTCCGCGGCGGGATCGGGCCTGCTCGCGGGTGAAGGCGATCGCGCCGGGCGAGATGTCGGGGTCGCGGTCGACCTGGTTGGGGTGGGCGTGGTGGCGGTTGTGCTTGGAGGTCCACCAGCCGTAGCTGAGCCCGACCAGCAGGTTGCCGTGCAGGCGGCCGAGCAGGTCGTTGACGCGCTTGGAAGCGGAGATCTGCTGGTGACCGGCGTCGTGCCCGAGGAAGGCGGTCTGGGTGAACATCACCGCCAGGTACACCGCCACCAGTAGCTGCCACCACGACGACCCGATCAGCGCGAACGCCACCCAGCCGGCGGCCAGCAGGATCAGGTTCCCCCCGATCTTGACCGAATAGTAGCCGGGGCGCCTGGCCAGCAGCCCGGCCCGCTTCACCTCGCGGGACAACACCGCGTAGTCACTGCCCCGGCCGCCTGCCGGCGTCCCTCTGGCATCGTCCCGGCCTCGGGCGGCGCTCTGGCTCGCAGCGTCGGCGGCAACGGTTCTGGTCATGGTGCTCTCCTCGGGAAGGCACGCGATCCTGCTTCAGCCGGGACAGGGCGCCTTCTTCGTCCAGGCGCTCACGGCACGGTGCCGGCCGTCGATATCGGACACGGACGCCCTCAAGCCCCCATGTCCGTGCAGAACATGGCAATGCACGAGCACCGCACCGGTGAACACCCCGCCGTGGCGGAACCGATCAAGTTCCAGTCAAGCCTGAGGCCGACCAAGGAGAAACCAGCAATCCGAGCAGGGCCCATCAGCAGAGGTGATCACCCTCTGAGACCGGGTATGGCCGCGATGACACAGGAAGAGGCTTCGTCATGCCAGACAACGATGAACTGATCATCCGCTTCCACCCGGTCGGAGGCGAAGACGTCACCGTCGCCACCACCGACTTCGACGATCCCGCGCAAGCGCTTGAGGCCATCACCCGCGCCCTGGACCACCAACGGTGCTTGACCCTGCACCAGGCTCGTTACAAGCGTGACCCCGACACCAACGCCGTGGTCATCAACCTGGCCAACGTCGTCTCGGTCCGCGTGTCCGGAAAGGACAGCACCACAACCGGCCAATACCTCTGACCCGACCCAACCGGCTCTCGTCTCCACCCCGTAGCGCTCGCGATCATCAAACGCCAAGTCAGGCAGGTTGCGCGGGCAAGCGACGCATGCGCCTGCGGGCCTTGCCAAGCGGGTCAGGCGAGTCAGCCCGGGCTGGGGTGTCCCTGGAGATCAGTGAAGTTCACTTCAGATATTTCGCAATATCGGAAGTTCTTGGAGTAGAGTGAAGATATCCGGCAACGACGACATCCCCACCCTGAGGGTGACACGCCACACCGGCTCACCCCGACAAGGGAGATGCACATGCCGATCTCGAACCGCGCTCGTCGACCCGACCGGCCCGGGAGAATGCCGAACAGCCCGGCATCCCGGATGGACAAGGTGTGGCCCGCTGTGATCGCGCTGGCCGCGATGACCGTGTTCATCGTGTTCCTGGTTCTGGCCGGCATGCCGATGGCGGTGGCCATGGCGCTGACGACCCTGGTGGCCGGCGCGATCCTGGTCACGCTGGTGACCGGAACCACGTGGCTCACCTCGCTGCGCCGCCTCGCCCCGCATCCGCGGGGACACCGCTGACCCACCCGACCGGCCCCTCCGGCCGGCCATCCCGGTAGCCATCTGCTCCGAACCGCCACCCGGCGGCTCGGGGGAAGGGGCTGTGCCCCGTGCACACCATCACCGAACGACGAACAACGATCAGCCTCTCGCCGCCCTCGACACCCCGGCTGCGGATGCGCTCATGCCCTGCGGGTCCGCCCCGGACGCCGCTGGACGGCGGCTGGTGGCCCCGCTCGACCGACCCGGTCGCCGAACTGCCCGGGCTGATCCTGGCCCTGCAAGCCGGGCTGCAGGCAGACGGGCCTGCCGATGACCACGCGCGCATCACCCATGTCATGCTGCGGCCGGACGACTGGGACAGCCGGCCGCGCCGGCTGCGCGTCGACGGCCCGGCCTACACCCGGGTGGTGCGGCTGAGCTGGTTCGACACCCTGCCCGCCGGACTGCTCACCGCGATCTACGCCGACGGCCGCCGCGTCGACCTGCTCACCGTCCCGCCCTCCACCTCCCCCGCGGCGGCACGATCGGCCATGGAACTGGCCGCCCACGACACCAACCGCCTGCCCGCCCCCAAGCTGCTGGCCGCTGCCGGCGGCCTGCTGGCCGCTGCCGGCCGCACTCGTCACACCGACCGGACCGGCAGCCACGACGACCAGCCCGGACATGTACATCACCAGACCCCTGAGAACCACAGGACACTTGGAAGAAACCCAGAAACCCGAGGGCGGACGGCCGCGAGAGCATCCGGCGGCGCCCCGCCCCATAACGAGGATCGCTCGCCGATCCCGGCCGGATCGCACGCTTCCGCGGCCGGGCCCGCGGAAGCGGAGCGATAGGACACGGACAAGCCGTGAGGAGTGAGGCTCATGAATGCGACGGCGACCGAGGTGTGGGTCGCGTGCCACGATGGCCGCGACCTGGTCCGTGCTGATGCGATCGTGATGCTCCGCCTTGACGAGGCCGGTCGGCTGACCGCTCAGCTCCATGATGAGGCCAGAGTCACTGTGACTTTCCTGGAAGGCTCGTCGCGCGGCCGGCCACCCGGTGATTTCCATCGTCTGCTGATCCGGACGGTCGCCGAACTCGCCGACGCCAGCGGGGCGCAACTGGTCCGCGCGCATCACGACGGTGATGTCTGGCGTTGGGTCAGCGAACCACTCTAGGTGTACTTGGTCATGATCTCGGTGACACCTCCGACGACTCCCGCCCCGCCCGTGGTGGTGCCGCCTGGGCATTCTCCGGTTCGCCCGTCAGGACGGTCAGAGAAGCAGGGGTCCCGGCAATCTTGAACGATCTTTTGCGTGGCCGCGGCCGGTCGGCTTCTATGAGCGGGCGGTACGGGGAATCAAGTGGCCATGGCAGAGGGGAAGGCACAGCGGCACAAGGTTGTGGTGGACCGGTCCGAGGGGTTCGGTGAGAGGCTGCTGGGCGTGTTGCTGGACCGGGCGCACGAGATGCCGCCGCAGTTGATCGCGCCGCTGGTCGCTGAGGAGGTCGCCAGGATCGGCGGCCGGGACGTCTCCATCCTGCTGCAGGACTATGACCAGATGCTGCTGGTTCCGTTGCCGGGCAGGTACCTGATAGCCGGTGAGCCCGAGCTGATCGACGGCTCTGTGGCCGGCAGGGCCTTCCTTGATGTGGTCACCGTCGAGCAGCCGCTGGCCGCTGCCGTTCGGGTGTTCCTGCCGCTGCTGGACGGCAGTGATCAGGTCGGGGTACTGGCTTTGACGTTGGATTCCATCGATGACGATGACCGGCGGTTGCTGCGCCGGCTGGCCGGTCTGGTCGCCGACATGCTGGTCACCAAGAACAGCTACACCGACCAGTTCTTCCAGGTGCGACGTCGCGAACCGATGAGCGTGGCCGCCGAGATCCAATGGTCGCTGCTGCCCCCGTTGAGGATGACCACCCCGCAGGTCATGGTCGCGGGGATCCTGGAGCCGGCCTACAACGTCGCCGGCGACAGCTTCGACTACGCCCTCAACGACGACGTCCTGCATCTGGCCGTCATCGACGCGATGGGCCACGGCTTGAACGCCGCCGTGCTGGCCACCGTCGCCATCGGCGCCTACCGCCACGCGCGGCGGGCCGATGTCGGGCTGGCCGAACTGTACGCGTTCATGGACTCGGCGATCGTTGAGCAGTTCGAACCCGAGCAGTTCGTCACGGCGCAGATGTCGCGGCTGGACATCAGGACGGGGCACCTGGAATGGGTCAACGCCGGTCACCCCGCCCCGCTGCTGATCCGCGATCACCGGGTGGTCCGCAGGCTGGAGTCCCCCACCACCCTGCCGGTCGGGTTCGGCGGCGACCAGCCACAGGTCAGCGAGCTGGCGCTCCAGCGAGGTGATCAATTGTTGTTCTTCACCGACGGGCTCGTTGAGGAGCGCCAAGCCGGTGGGGAGCAGTTCGGGGAGAAGCGTCTCATCGACGTCATCGACCAGGCTGCCCACGAAGGCATGAACACCCAAGCGCTCGTACGCGGGTACTCCCACACCCTCATGCGGGAACGACGCGGGATCACCACCGATGACGCCACACTCCTGCTGGTCGAGTGGAATGGAGGCAGCGCCGACCATCTGGCCACCCTGGAAATCTGACCACGGTCACCGCCGCCGACACCCGGGGCTGGGACGCTCCGCTGATCGGCGCAGCGAAGCCGCCCTTGCCCGTCGCGGACGCCCGCCGAGGCTGAGCGACTCGACCGCACCCTGGCCACCGAATGGGCCTACCGGCAGCCCTGCACCAGCAACGACCGGCGCACCCAAGCCCTCCCCCTGGCTCGAGCAGCTACGCCCCCCACTCACCTCTCGGCGGCCACCCACCCATCACTCGACGACACCAAGATCATGATTGGGGACTCAGGGCCGAGTGGCTTGGCCGGTGCAGAGTGCTGGCCCGTGCGAGCGACCTTGGCCGGGGCGATCTTGTACAGGTACTCCGCCCGCACGGATACACGACAGGCGCCCGCGGCCGGGCACGGGCCAGGCGTCACATGTGCCGGCGCGCTGGACCTTGCGGGACGAACGGGCAGGCAAAGGTCAGCAACGGGGGGAGAGGCATGGCCTCAAGTGGGGCGCGATGGGAAGAAGCTATTTCGAGACTGGGCAGCGGCACGTGACAGAGAGTGAGTCTCTCATGCACATAACCGACCGATCGGTCCCAGAGGTGAGCCGGGCGCACGGGCCGGTGCGGGAGTTGCAGGACGACCTGGTCCGCTACGAGCGGACCATGCGGCAGACCGCGATCATCGCCGTGTGCAGCGGTGCCGCCAGTGGCCTGGTGCTGGGCGCGCTGATCGCCTCCGGCCTGTGCTGGGGCCGGAGGGGCAGGCTCGTGCTCGCGGTGAACTGCGCGGCGTGCGGCGGGCTGTTGGCCGCCGGAGTGCTGCGCGTGGGGCGGGCACGGTTGCGAGACCGTCTCGATCGCGTGTTGGCGGCCGAGGCGGTGCACCACGAGCAGGCCATCCGCGAACAGCTGGAGCGGCTGCGGTACTCGGGGCTGAGCCGCGGGAAGCTGGCGCGCTCGTGCGTGCACGCGATCGAGATGACGCAGCGCGTAAAGCGCCGCAGAGGTGGTGGTCACCGGTGAGCGAGCTGATCGAGGCCGCGGCCGGGAGCTGGGCGCGCCGGAGGCGCTGCGCGCGGTGCCAAGCGTTATGCCGGGTCAGGCACCTGTTAGTGATCAACGAGCCCTCCGGGTAGCCGGCCGACCGCCGTGTGATCAGGCAGGGGGGACGGGTCGGCGATCGGTGCTGTTGGCGTCCGACTGGTACCAGGTGAAGGCGTGGGTGTACCAGGTGGCGGTGCCGTTGCGGGCGGGGCGGTGCCCGTAGGTGAGGGCGATGATGCTGCGACGGGGCTCTGGGCGGCCTGCGGGTGTCGGGTCATCGGGGACGAGCCGGTCGGGGGTGGCGGCTTGGATCTCGCCCAGCAGCAGGCGGTCGGCTGGGCGTAGTTCCAGCCGCAGGTCGATCGGGCCGTGTGAGTGGGCTGCGGAGCGGGTGGGCGACTCTTGGATCAGTGACACCACCTGATGGGCGAGGGCGTCCGCGGCGGGGCCCAGTCCCCACCGCCGCAGGGCGGTGTGGATCGCCCGGCGGGTGTGGGCGGTCGCCGACCGCCCGCCGGGCAGTCGCCATCGGCCGGTGCGCAGCGCCGGTGGTGCGGCGCCGGCGGCGTGGTGATAGGGCACGGTGGTCACGGAGTTCTCCATCACAAGCAGGCCCGGGCCGGGGCCCGGGCTCGGTCGGCGGCAGTTGGATCGGACCCGGTTTGGTCGCATCGCCGGTCCTGTGCCCGGCGTTCAGGTGCTTATGCGGCCGGTTCGGCCAGGGGCCGCAGGCGTGGAGTCAGGCTTGGAGTGCGGGCTCGGCGCTTGGGGCGGAGGCCGGGTGGACGGTGAGGCTGCGGTCCAGTCCGGTGATGCGCAGCAGTTTGGCGACCTGCGGCCGGGGGTTGGCCAGGTGCAGGGTGATGCCGATTCCGGTGGCGCGCCGTTGGATACCGATCAGCACGGCCAGGCCGGTGGCGTCGCAGAACGACACCTCGCCCAGGTCCAGGGTCAGCAGCCGGGCGCTGTGGTGCAGTGTGCCGAGCAGGTGCTCGCGCAGCGCCGGGGCGGAGGCGATGTCGAGTTCGCCGTGAAGGGCGACGATGGTCTGGCCGGGACGTCCATGGGTGGGCATGTCCGCTTTGGCCGCGGCCTGGGGGTGCCGGACGTTGGTGAACCCGGGGTATCCGGCATACCAGTTGGTCGCGGTGGACGCGGTGGTGGCAGGGATGGGGATGATGGTCATGGCGATCTCCGATCGCAGGTGTGCAGACCCGGCCGGTCCGGCCGGGGTGGCGGGCCGGTCACTGCGCCGCCGGTTGTCGGCCTAGCCGCCCGCCCTCGCTCTCCCAGGCGTTGTGGGATGCCGTCTCGCTCCCCGCCGGGCCACGCGGGCCGACCGGTGTGGTGAGGGCGGCGAGCAGGTCGGGGGCGTGCAGATGGTTGGCGGGATGGGCGGCCAGTTCCATGGCCGCGTAGGCCTCCGCGTGAGGTGTGGATGCCGGGACGGTGAGCAGGTCGACGCGCCTGCCGTCGGCCCAGATCGCGGTGAGCAGCCCGGCGGGCAGGGTGTCGAACCAACTCAGGCCCACCGTCCGGATGCCGTCGGCACTGTTGACGCGCAGCCTGCGGGGCCGGCTGTCCCAGTCGGCGACCCTCAGCATGATGTGGGTGATGGGCCGGTGATCGTCTGGCGGATTGGCGTTGTGGGCTTGCAGGGCATGGGCCAGCCCGGGCAGTTCGGCGGCCGGGTCGGCCGAGCGGGGCCACCAGCCGCCCTCCAGCGGCGCTCGGGGCGAGCCCGCGGCCCGCGGCGGCCGCAGGCGCAGCCGTGGCGTCGAAGGCGGCGGAAGGCCGATCGTTGTTCCTGTTTCAGTCAGGGTCCACATGGGCCGTTACCCCTTTCCCCCGGGCCGCCGGATGGCGGCTCGGGACGGATGGTGATCGGGATGGGCCGGCCGGACGGGTCAGTGGTGTCCCCGCGGATGCGGGGCGAGACGGCGAAGCCGGGTGAGCCACGCGGTTCCGACCAGCGTGACCAGGATCGCGCCGCCCACCAGGGTCGTCAGCGCCATGGCCACCGCCATCGGCATGCCGGCCAGGACCAGGAGAACGACGAACACGATCATCGCGGAGAGCGCGATCACAGCGGGCCGGACCTGGTCCATCCGGGAAACCCTCCTGCCCGGAATCGCACCGGGCCGGTCGGGTCGACGAGCACGATTGAACATCGGCATGTACATCCCCTCGTCGGGGTGAGCCGGTGTGGCGGGTCACCCTCAGGGTGGGGATGTCGTCGTTGCCGGATATCTCGACTCTACTCCAAGAACTTCCGATATCGAGAAATATCTGAAGTAAACTTCAGTTATGACTTCCGATACTTCGCCCCCGACTGGTTCCCCTCCCTCAGCACCGGCTTCCGAGACCTCGCCGCGCCCGCCCGGCGGCGCGACCCCGCAGGCCGGGCGCCGCCGGGGCGCTCGGCCGACCCCGCTTCCCGAGGGCCTGCAGGCGGTTTTCGCCGCTTACCAGCGCGGCATCGCCCTCCCGAGCGAGTCACTGGATGCCGATACGGTCCGCGTCTATGCCTCCCGGGTCCGCCAGTACCTGGCCTGGCTCGCCATCGCTCTCGCCGACGGGACGGCCGAGGGCGACCCGCTCACCGACCCCGACGCGAGCGACCGTGCCGCCCGGGGCTACCGCACCCACTTGCAGACCGTGCTCAAACGCAAACCCGCCACCATCAACGCGCACCTGACCGCGGTCGATGACTTCTACCGCCGCCGCGGACTGGGCCCCGCCGCCGCCGAACGCGCCGAGATCCCCCCGGCCGCCCCCCGGCCCTTGGACGAAGGCGACCAGCTCGCCCTGCTGCGTGAGGCCGACCGTGCACCGCTGCGCGACAAGGCGATCGCCTTCACCGCCTTCTACGCCGGCACCCGCATCAGCGAGACCACCCGCCTGGACACGAGCGACGTCCGCACCTCGGCCGGCAATGGCAATCTGATCGTCCGGGCCGGCAAGAACGGCAGATACCGTGAGATCCCCCTGCACCCCAAGCTCCGCGCCGTGCTGGAGGAGTGGCTGCGCGAGCGGGCCGACTGGAAAGGCGCCGACGCCAGCCCCGCACTGTTCCTCAACCGCCGCGGCGGCCGCCTGTCGGCCCGCTCGGCCTACACCGTGCTGCGCGCCATCGCCGCGGCCGCGAACCTGCCGATCGGCCGCGACGGCGTCTTCACCCCCCGCGTCCTGCGGCACACCGCCGGCGCCATCATGACCCGCCAAGGGACCGACATCGTCGTCGTCGCCGAACTCCTGGGCCACACCGTCGAAACCGCCCGTCGTTACAGCCTGCCCACCCACCACGACCGTCAGAAAGCCATCGAAAGACTCACCGTCGACGAATGACATCGCTTCAGGTCGCGCGTATACATCGACTGCACCACGCCCAGCGCCCGGCAGGCCGCCGGTCGGTGTACGAAACCCGCACGAGGTCGGCGGCGGGCTGGTCGACATGGATGCCCCTTCCCCTTCAAGCGGAGTGGCCGCCCCCGGTACTCCGGGGGCGGCCTGATCACCTGTCGGCGGTGGGACTAGTGATCACTCCGGGCGGAAGCCCGCCCCGCTCCGGCAGTGAGCGACCAGCTGGGCGATTTGATCGCACTGAACGGCTCGCTGCGGAGGCGTTGGAGCTGTCGCAGGTGACCTTCTGCGATTCGTTGGGGCTAGTTCTTCTTTTTGGCGGCCGCCGGGGCGGCGATGGCCAGGGTGCAGGCCTGCTGTGCGGTGGCCGACGGCAGGCCGGTCGTCGCCATCAGCACGTTGCACAGCAGGTCGGCGAGTTGCGGGGAGACCGTCCTGGCCAGCGTGTCGGCCGTGGCGCAGATCTGGTGCCGCACGAAGGTGGACTGGTTCTGCGAGGTGAGGTAGGCCACGCAGGCCGCGGTGTCGGCGTGGGCCGGGGTCGGGGCCGACACCGCGGCCACGCCGGCCGTGGCCAGCGCGCCCGCCACGGCGGTGGCGGCGATCCGGGAGGCGAAAGCTCCCATGGTGATCACTCCTTCAGTGGGGTGGAGCTCCACCTTCCCTCAATATCACTTTATGTGTCTATATCAATACGGAAAGTAATGGATGACTTTTTGTTGTTTGGGACATACCTGCTGGCCATTCTGCGTATTGCAGGTCCTGCAAAAAAGGCCCGGCCCCTGGTCGGCAGTTTGGTTCGCCCGGTCGGCGACTGAGGATGACCTTGCCCCTATCCGCACCCCCGAGTTGTTGGCACATCTGCTGGACTCCGTAGCACCCGGCCAGCGCTCACTGCGTTCTGCAGGGGTCACAGCGTGACAATTTGATGTGACACCAGCCAAGGTTTTGCCGAGTATCGGATTCAGCAATCATTCAGAAATCATTCAGAAATGAGAATTATCGGAGCCGGACGCTGCGACCATGACCGAGTATTTCGGACAAGCGACAGGCGGCACCGGCCTGGAAGTACCCTGAAGGGATGCGGGTCGCCGTCCGCCGCGAACGCCCGCACCCCGGCACGGTCAGCCGGTCGACCTGGGGCTACGGCATCGTTGGCGGGAGCGAGGGCCGCATCCAATGTGGCAAAGACACCGGGCTGTGCAACCTGGCCCCTGCACGGCTTCGCCCACAAACGAATCTGGCTGGAACTGGTCGCGGCTGCCTCGGAAATCACCGCCTAGGCGCAGATGCCCGCCCTCGACACCCCGGCCCGCACGTGGAAGCCCAAGCGCACCCGAGGTAGCCGTATTTTGAGACTCCGTCTCACGGAGCACATCTTCACGATGGACGGCCCCCGGCCGTTCCGGTGGGCTTACCAGCAGCATGCTCGGCGGCGATAAGCATGCACTTATAGCCCACCACTAATCCGACTCGAAGTCGACCGCAATTTTTCCAGGAAGGGACCTTCGCCGCATTTCCTGATTTTCCCGCTCAAGCTCATGAAGCCGTGCCCGGCCGGATGGCTTAAGCGGATCACAGGTGTCTCGATGAGGGTCCCCGGTCGGCCTTCACAGGCGATCGCCTGGAGGGTGGTTCTCTCATCGCTCGTGGCCGGTTCGGCGGAAGGCGTTGATGCTGTCCTCGCCGATGTGCCAGCGAAGGGCGTAGTCGGTGATGCCCAGTCCTTCTTCGGGGGCCAGGCAGAGGATGCCGACCTTGCCGATGTGCCGGTTGGTCTGTACCGCGCGTACGGCGTCGGCCGCTTGGGCCAGCGGATAGGCCGTCGACAGCGTCGGGGTGATCATGCCGAGCGCGATGAGCCGATTCACCTGGGCGGCTTCGTCGTAGTTGGCACCGTGGCTGCCGATGATCCGTTTGATCTTCATCCACAGATGCCGGTTGTCGTACTCGTGCCGATAGCCGGTGCTGGAGCCGCAGGTCACGACGGAGCCTCCGCGCCGGGCGAGCCTGACGGACGTCGCGAACGTCTCCTGGCCGAGGTACTCGAAGACGATGTCGGGGTCCCCGCCCGCGAGCTCGCGGATGCGGGCGCCGAGGAGCCGCCAGGCGTCGGGTGAGCGGAATCCCGCGTCGCCGAGTCCGAGGGTGGCGCGGTTGATGATGTGCCGGCCGCCGATGGCGCGGATGATCTCGGCCTTGTCCTCGGAGCCGACCACGCAGACCGGGATTCCGCCGCCGTTGCGCACGAACTGGACCGCGTAGCCGCCCAGCCCTCCGGTGGCGCCCCAGATCAAGACGATGTCGCCCTGTTTCATCCGTGCTCCGTTCCGGCTGACGAGCATGCGGTAGGCGGTCGAGGCGCACAGGGTGTTGGCCGCGGCCTCCTCCCAGGTCAGGCAGGCCGGTTTGCGGATGAGCTGGGTCTGTTTGACGACGGTGAACTCGGCCATCCCGCCGAAGTTGGTCTCGTACCCCCACGCGAGTGGATCGGCCGCCTTGACGCCGTCGTCCTGGGAGGCCGGGTCGGCCGGGTCGATGACGCCGGGGAAGACGACCACGCGGTCGCCGACTTTCCAGCGCCACACGGCGGTGCCGGTGCGCACGATGACGCCGGCGGCGTCCGAGCCGATGATGTGATAGGGCAGGTCGTGGCGCTCGCCCCACGGGCCTTCGGCGGCCCGCTTGCGCAGGAAGGCGAACGTCGGGACCGGCTCGAAGATCGCTGACCACACGCTGTTGAAGTTGACGGCCGAGGCCATCACGGCGACGACGACCTCGTCCGGGGCGAGATCCGGCATCGCGACCTCGCCGACATGGATCGAGCGGCGGACGTCCTTGTCCGTCTGCCCCGCGAACATGCCGACCTCGTCCTTGACGACGTAGGCCGCCGTGAAGCGTGTGGGCAGCTCGCATTCCAGCAGGTCAGCCGGCGCCGCCTCCGCGCGGACCGCCTGGATCAGACCGGACATCGGCTGCCTCCTTGATTGGGTGGGTGCGGTGGTCCCGCCGGCCCGGAACGGCGGGCGCCCCCGTGGCGCCGCCGAGCAGGGCCCGCAGGTGATCGGCGATGATCTGCACCCCGGGCTGGTCGAGCAGGTCAAGGTGGTGCGTACCGGGCACCGGGACGATCTCCAGACGCGGGCACAGGTCGGCGAGACCGTTGGCCTCGTCCAGGTCGTAGCGGGCGTCGTGGACGGTCCACGGTGTCGGTTCGGTGGACCGGTACAGCACGGTCCGCCCGTCGTAGGGGCCGGGGCTGTAGCGTTCCAGCGCCCGGGTGTCCTGGTGGGAGGTGAACTGGTGTGCCGCCACCGCAGGCGGCAGCAGCCGCATCACCGGTTCCGTGCGCTCGATGACGAGCGCGAGCTGCTGCTCCTCGTCGAGCGCGGCGAGTTCCTCGAACGGCAGGCTGACCGGCACTTCATAGGTCCTGGTCAGGTACGCGCCGAAGTCGGCGTACCGATGTGCGGAGGCCTCGGCCGGGTTGGCCACGCGCCGGGGCACGCCCGCGTCGATCAGTGCGACCAGTTCGACCACGGCGCTGCCGAGCCGTCGGGCGATCTCGTAGGCGAGCACGCCGCCGAACGACCAGCCGCCCAGCCGGTACGGCCCCTCGGGCTGAACCGCCCGGATCGCCGCGGTGTACCGCGCGGCGCGCTCTTCCACCCCTGGCGCGTCCTCGAACCGCTCCAGACCGTAGAACACCTGGTCCTCTCCGAGGAGCGCGGCCAGTTGCCGGTACACGCCGCTGTCACCGCCGGCCGCGTGCACGCAGAAGAACGGCTGCGGGCCGGGCGTCGCGTGACCGGCGAGGTGCCACCGTGCGCCCTCGGTGAGCGGCCGTACGACGCGGCGGGCGACCGCCTTCTCGGCAGCGGTGGGGGCGGAGCCGGCGGGCAGGCTGAGGAGGCCGCACAGCCGCTCTTGCAGGGCCGTGAGGCTCGCGTCCCTCAGCAGGACCGACGACGGCACGGTGACGCCGAAGTCGTGTTCCAGCGCGCTTCTGATCCGTACGGCCACGAGGGAGTCGAGTCCCAGCTCGGTCAGCGGCCGCGTCGGGTCGGGGGTGAAGCCCAGCACGGCCGAGACCCGGTCGCGTACCCGCGCGGTAAGGATCCGCCGTGCCGCGTCCGGATCGGCGGCGCGCAATGCCGCCGGGCCGGGCCAGTCGTCCCGGCCGGTGGTCTCGGCGGCGCCCGCGCCGATCAACGCCGCGAAGTAGGGCAGCTCGCCGATCTCGGGGAAGGCGGCCAGTGCCCGGGTCGCGTTGAAGCGGAGCACGCCGGTCGCGGCGCGGTCGTGGGCGAGCAGCGCCTCGAGCGCGTCCGCGCCTTCCTCGGGTGTGAGGGGATCCAGCGCCGCGACCGTCCGGCCGGCGGCGCCGCCGACCTCGGCCCAGGGGCCCCAGTTGATCGTGGTGGCGGGCAGGCCGCGGGCCCGCCGCTGGTCGACGAGCGCGTCGACCCGCGCGTTGGCCGCCGCGTACGCGGCCTGGCCCGGTGATCCAAGCGACGCGGCGGCCGAGGAGTACACCGCCCACCAGTCGAGGTCGATCTCCTGGGTGACCTCGTGCAGCCGGACCGCGCCGTCCACCTTGGGCGACCAGACCCGGCGCAGGTCGTGCGGCCCGAGGTCGGCGACGAGCCGGTCGTCCAGCGCGCCCGCGGCGTGCACGACCCCGCACAGTCGCAGGCCGTCACGGCGCGCGGCGGCGACCATGCGTTCGGCGGTCCCGGCCGCCGCGACGTCGCCGGTGACGATCTCCACCTCGACGCCGGTCGAACGCAGCTCGTCAATGACCCTCTGCGCGTCCGGCCCGGGGCCGGATCGGCCGCCCAGCACCAGGCGTCCTGCTCCCCGCTCGGCCAGCAGCCGGGCCGTCACCAGGCCGAGGCCGCCGTATCCACCACTGATGACGTAGGCCCCGCCCGGCCGTACCACGGAGCGCGGCGGCCCCTCGCCGAGCCGAGCCGGCCGCAGTCGCGCGGCGTACCGGACGGCGTCGCGCCAGGCGACCTCGGTGTCGGCGCCGTCGCCCAGCAGCTCTCGGGAGAGTACGGCGGGGTCGTCCACGTCGACGAGCGTCGCGCGCAGCGCGGGTTGCTCGAAGGCGAGCACGCGCGTCAGGGCGCGCAGGAATGCCTGTTCCGGTCTCCCGGCCTCGCCGTCCTCGACGGCGATGGCCCGGCGGGTGGTGATCCACAGCCGACGCACCGGTGGCAGCCTGCGGATCAAGCCGGTCATGGCGAGCAGCAGGTCCTCGTCGGCGAGCGCGGACGGTACCAGCACCGCGACGTCGGCCAGGCGCGCCGGGTCGCGGGACAGGGCTTCTCGCAGTTCGTCCGGCGTCGCGTCGTGTCGGAGCCGGGCGACGTGCGCGCCCGCCGCGGTCAGCGCTTCGGTGACTCCGCCGGCGTCGGTGTCCGCGGGGTCGCACAGCAGCAGGACGTCAGCGGGGGCGGTGCCCGGTGGCGTCACGGGAGTGCGGTGCCAGCCGACCTCGATGAGCTTGGCCGCCAGCGGCACCGGCACGGCGGTGGCGGGCAGACGGTGCAGCACGACGTCGTCGGCCTCGAACAGGACCGTGCCGGCGTCGTCGAGGAGTCGCAGTCCGGCCACTGCCGTGCCGTCCTCGGGCCGCGGGACGGTGAGTTCACAGTGTCCGCCCTGCCATGCCGGGCCCGGCGCGCGAAGACGGCCGATGGCCATGGCGGTCCATTCGGTGCCGAACGCGGCGAGGCAGGCGTCGAGCACGACCGGATGCAACCGGAACCGGTGGCCGCCGGCTTGGGCCGGGGGCACGGTGACGCGCTTCCCGGAGTAGGGCCGCGCGGTCGCGGCGGTTCCGGTGTCGGCGACGACGGTCGCGCGCGAGAGCACCGCCGAGATCCCCGCGGGCGTACGCATCTGTACCGTTATCCGGGCCTCCTGCGCCGCTCGGACGACCGTGCAGGTGGTGGTGATCGTCGTTCGTGCGTCCAGCGGCAGCAGCCGCTCGACCCGGAGTCCGGAGACGGCCAGGGCGTCGCAGCCGAGCACCTCGGAACCGGCCGCCAGCGCGATCTCCGCATGGGCGGCGATGGGCAGCACGTCGACGCCGTGTACGGGGCGCCATGGCGGCGGGTTTGCGCCCACGTTCGTGGTCCAGACGTGCCGGTCCTGTTCGTCGGGCAGCTGGACGTGCGCGCCGAGCAGCGGATGGAACGGTGACGCTTGGACGCGCGGGGCCTGTTCCCAGTGATGTCGATGCCGCCAGGGCGGGCTGGGCACGTCGGTGATGAGGCCACTGGTGGGTATCCGGACGGGCAGCCCGGCGAGTTTGAGTTCGGCGAGCCGGGCGTGGAAGGTGATCGTGTCGTCGGCGCGTTCGCCGTCGGTGGGGCGCCGCAGGGTGGAGAACACATGGGCGTCCTCGACGGTCTCGGTGAGCGCGTGGGTGAGGAGGGGATGCGGGGAGATCTCGACGAAGGTCCGGTGCCCGTCTTCGGCGGCGGCCTGGACGGCGTCGACGAGCCGGACCGGATTGCGCAGGTTGGCCGCCCAGTAGTCGGCGTCGAACGCCGGGACGGCTCGCGGGTCGTCGAGCACCGTGGAATAGAACGGCAGCCGGGGCGCGGCGGGTCGCAGATCCGCCAGCCGTTGCCGTAGCGGATCCATCAGGGGCTCGACCTGGGACGAGTGGCCCGCGCCCTCGGCCCGTACGACGCGGGTGAACATGCCGCGCCGCTCCGCCCGGTCCACCACCGTGGCGACCTGGTCCGCGTCACCGGTGATGACGGTCTGCCGCGGAGCGGAGCGCACGGCCACTTCCACGCCGGGACAGCCCGCGCTCAGCTCGGCCGTCTCTTCGGCAGAGGCGCCGAGCACGGCCATGACACCGCCGCCTGCGATGGTCCTCAGCAGCCGGGCCCTGCGCGCGATGACCCTCGCGGCGTCCCACAACGACACCGCTCCGGCCGTGAAAGCGCCCGCGACCTCGCCCATCGAATGGCCGATCACGGCGGCGGGTTCGGCGCCGTAGGACTGCCAAAGCCTTGCCAGCCCGACCTGCACCGCGAACAGTATGATCATGGCGTCGGCCGGGTCGGAAACCGTTCCCGGCAGGGTCGCGCCGGCCGTCTCCTCCCGGTCCAGCGCATCCCATACCGAGAGCCCGGTGTGGATTTCGATGAACGGTTCGAGCAACTCGATCGTTCTGGCGAACACGGGCTCCTCGGTGAGCAGCCGGTGCGCCATGCCAGGCCATTGCGAGCCGTATCCGGAGAACACCCAGACCGGCGCGGACGCGTCGACGTCGGCCCCGGTGACGGCGGCGGGAGAGGGACGTCCGGAATGCAGCGCCCGCAGGCCCGCGACGAGTGCGTCACGGTCGCGTCCCACCACGGCGGCGCCGTATCGGCCCCGGCCGAACCGGCGAGCGAGCGTGTACGCGACGTCGGCGGGGTCTCCGAGGTCATCGGCGAGCAGCCCGGCGTATTCGCCGATCCGGTCGGCCGAGACATCGGAGAGCAGGAGCGTGTGCACCGGGGCCGCCTCGGGGCCCGTCCACGGGACGCGGGGGGCCTCCTCGAGGACGACGTGCGCGTTCGTCCCGCCGAAGCCGAACGACGACACGCCCGCCGATCCCGGATGCGATGGCCAGGGCGTCTGCTCGGCGGCGACCTTCAGGCCCAGCTCCGGGAAATCGATGTGCGGATTGGGCCGGTGGTAGTGCAGGCTCGCCGGGATCGTCCGGTGCCGCAGTGCCAGGACGACTTTGATGAGCCCGGCGATCCCGGCCGCGGCCTCCAGGTGCCCGAGGTTGGTCTTGACGGAGCCGATCAGCAGGGGCGTGGAACGATCCAGGTCGAGTGCCGCGCTGAGGGCGTGCGCCTCGATCGGATCGCCGAGGAGGGTTCCGGTGCCGTGCGCCTCGACGTAATCGGGCGGTTCGCGACCCGCGTACGCATCCCGCAGCAGAGCCTCCTGGGCTTCGGGGTTCGGAGCGACCAGGCCATTGGAGCGGCCATCGGAGTTGACGACGGTCTTCCGGATCACCGCGAGCACCCGGTCGCCGTCGCGATGCGCGTCGCCCAGACGTTTGAGGATCACGATGCCGCAGCCTTCGGCGCGCACCATCCCGTCCGCGGACGCGTCGAAGGCCTTGCAACGCCCGTCCGCCGCGGTGCCGCCCGCCTGCTCGAACGTCATGGTGATCGCGGGGGAGACCAGGACGTTGACGCCGCCCGCCACGGCCACATCGCTTTCCCCGCTGCGCAGGGACCGCGCTGCGAGATGGACCGCGACCAGCGACGATGAGCACGCGGTGTCGACGGTCATCGACGGGCCGCGCAGGTCCAGCAGGTAGGAGAGCCGGTTCGCGGTGATGCTCAGCGCGGTTCCGGTCGTCGTCCAGGCCGACGCGTCGGGGCGGCCGGCCGTCAGCAGCGCGTATTCCGGCGCCGAGACGCCGACGAACACCCCGGTACGGCTTCCGCGCAGCGAAGCAGGGGCCATCCCGGCGTGCTCGAACGCCTCCCAGGCGACCTCCAGCAGAATCCGCTGTTGCGGGTCCATGGCGTCCGCCTCGCCGGGGGTGATCTCGAAGAACGGCGAGTCGAACCCGGCGACGTCGGCGAGGAACCCGCCGAGCCGGCTTACGGGCGTGATGACGCCGTCGAAGTGCTCCCACCGGCCGGCCGGCACCTCTGCGATCACGTCGTCCTGCTCAAGCAGGAGGCGCCAGTACGCCTCCGGCCCCTGGACTCCGCCCGGAAGGCGGCAGCCCAGGCCGATCACGGCGATATCGGTGTTGTCGGCGATATCTGCGGACTTGGCCTCTCGGGGTCGTGGACTCTGCTCGTCGGCACGGCGCGCCAGCGCGTGCGCCAGGCGGGCGATGGTCGAGAACTCGTACACCAGGCTCGCGGGCAGCGAACGGTCGAGAAATTCCTCGAGTTCGCCCACGAGCGCCATGAGATCGCGGGATGCGAGGCCGACCTCGGCCAGTGGGCGGTCCGGATCGACCTCGCGCGGCGAGAGACGGCAGTGTTCGGCCACGCGCTGGATGAGGAACGTCCGGATCGAGGACTCCTCCGGTGGTGTCCCAGCGCGATCGACGGTCGGCATGGTGTGCCCCTGGTGGGTCAGGATCCCCGCAGAGATCGCAGGAACGTTCCACGCACAACAACGCGGAAGGCTCTCGCGCCGCGGAGACTTGCCTTGGCCTTGGACGCCGTCACGTGCCAGAAATGAAGGGGGCATCGGGCGCGGTCCCATAGACCAGACACTCTTCGTAGCTAACTTCTCACTTTAAGTGCAACATAGTTACAATATGCAGTCAATTGCCTTCAGGTAGTAGTAACGGGTCCTCGGGAACACAAGGCCGCTACTCCTCAGTAGGTCCACCATGGGATCCGCCTGCCTGGATCACGGGCAGCTCACCGTTGAGGTAACGCTGCTTGCACGCGGTTCTGGCGACCTTGCCACTGGAGGTCCGAGGCACGCCCCCGGGGCGTACGAACACGAAGTCGTGCACTGCCAGCTGATGGACGACGCCGATCGCGTTGCGGACGGCCCGGTGGATCTCCTCCAGGTCGAGTGCGCCGCGCGGAATGCGCGGGGAACGCTCGGCCACCACGACCAGACGTTCCGCCGTCTCCCCCTCGATCGCGAACGCCGCCACATGGTCGGGGCGTACAGCCTGATGCACCCCCTGCACGGTCGCCTCGATGTCCTGCGGGAAGTGATTGCGGCCGTCCACGATGATGAGGTCTTTCAGCCGGCCGGCCACGTACAGTTCGCCCTCGTGGATCACCCCTAGATCTCCGGTGCGCAACCATGGCCCCGCGGGGACGCCGTCGGCCGGACTCTGGAGGCGGGCCGCGAAGATCTCCCTGGTGTGCGCCGGTTTGCGCCAGTACCCGCGCGCGACGTTCGGGCCGTGCACCCAGATCTCCCCGACACGATCATCGGGTAGTTCCCGGTGGGTCTCGGGGTCGACGATCGCGACATGCTGTCCCGTCGGCGTGCCGCAGGAGACCAGGCAGGCGGGACGTTCGGCGTCAGCGGAACACAGGCGCACGACGCCTGTCGCCAGGGCTTCGGGATCGACGGTGAGGTACCGCGGCGGGCTGTCACCGGGGACGGCGGTCACGAACACGGTCGCCTCGGCGAGTCCGTAGCAGGGCGACAACGCGGCCGACGGCAGCCCTTTCGGGCCGAATGCGGCGGTGAAACGATCCAGGGTGCGCCGCCGGACCGGCTCGGCCCCGTTGAGGCACCAGCGCAGACTCCGCAGGTCGAGGCCCTCTTCGGCCTGAGCACGGGAGAGGCAGTATTCGTAGGCGAAATTCGGGGCGACCGTCAGGACCTCGGCGTCCCGGTGGTCAGAGGCCAACTTGAGCCACCGCGCCGGGTTCCGGATGAACGCCATCGGCTCGGTGAACTCGGCGTGGGCGCCATGCGTGATCGGCGCCGCCAGCGTCGTGATGAACCCCATGTCGTGAAAGAGCGGCAACCAGCTCACGAGCACGACCCGGCGCTGCCCGCCGCGCGGCCCGCCATCGACCCCGAAATGGGCCCACAACTGGCGCGCGTTCACCGCGACGTTGCGATGGCTGACCTCGACCCCGGCCGGCTCCCGCGTCGAGCCCGAGGTGTACTGGAGGTAGGCGGTGTCATCGAGCGGACCCGGTTCGCAGTTCCACTCCGCCGGCTCGATCGTGTCGGCCGTGACGAGATCGCGCGGGCGCGGCAGGCCGTGATCACCGAAGAACGCCCGGACGTCGAGCAGGCGGCTGGAGGTGGTGACGGCCACTGCCGCGCCCGCGTCGGCGTACGCCCGGACGAGCCGATCGGCCTGACCGGGCAGATCCGGGGAGAACAGCGGAACCGCGATGAGCCGCGCGTACATCGCGCCGAGCATGGTGGTCAGGTATTCCAGGCCTTGCGGCAGCAGCAGCACCACCCGTTCACCGGGCGCGGCCGACCGCCGCAGCCGCGCAGCCGTCGCGCACGCGAGCCGGTGAACGTCCGCCCAGCTCAACGTGGTCTTGCGGCCGGCACGGTCGGTGCCATAGTCCACGAACGTGTACGCCGGCGTGTCCGGTCTCTCCTCGGCCCACCTCGCCACCGAGTCGGCAAGAGGCTCGACATCGGCGAACCGCGCCCCATGATCTCCCAGTGCCATGAACCCGCCCGTGTGTCCGCGTTCACGATCACCACACCAAGTATCGCCGTGATCGCTAATCGCATTTATGTGTGACCTTTACAGGTTAAGACCCGTGAGCCTGACTCGAACGATACAACTCACGACCCCCACCCAGCTTCCACTATCACGATCAATAGCACATATTTCCGGACAAATAGCGCCAAGAGTGTGGCGACTTAAGTGATTAGGAAATCCATATTAGAATGAATGGCCATTTCATCGCTATTTAGATACAAAGTCCGGTACGGTCATAGCGACAAATTTCGCAGCTTATGGTGAAGCTTCCGTAATGTCGAATCGGACATGGTGCGCCAATTTCGACGGAACCGTCATCACTCTTAAAGGGGATGGATTCGCCTAGACGACGACCGGCGGACCGATACGATTACCCGGGGTCGGGTGCCAGCGAAAGAAGAGTGAAGGAATCGCGCATGACGTCGAGAAGAACCCCTCTTCACCTGCGAGGACTGGGTACGATCGCGGCCACCGCGGTGATACTCGGCACAGCGGCGCCCGCCCGTGCCGTGGCGGCCCCGCACGGGCTCCGCACCGCGGACAACGGCGCACGGATCGTCTCACAGGAATGGCTGGACACGTCCACATTCGACTTCACCGTCGCTTCCCCGGCGATCGGCTCCGATCAGAAAGTGCGGGTACTGGTACCAAGGGGATGGAGCTCGCGGTCGGCGCGGACCTGGCCGGTCTTGTTCGCCTTCCATGGCGGGCGTGACACCTATGTCTCGTGGACCCGCAGCAGCCAGATCAAAACGATCGCGAACACTTACGACGTCATGGTCGTCATGCCCGAGGCCGACAATGGAGGGTACGCCGACTGGTGGAACTACGGAAAGCGCGGAACCCCGCGATGGGAGCAGTTCCATATGTCCGAGGTCCGGCAGCTCGTCGAGCGTAATTACCGCGCGGGTGAGGTCCGCGCCTGCATGGGCAACTCCTCGGGCGGCCAAGGCTGCATCGCCTACGCCGCGCGCCACCCCGGGGCCTTCCGCTACGCGGCCTCGATGAGCGGGATCCTGTCACTGCTCTCGCCGGGCATTCCGCGCCTCCTGACGGTCACCAACCTGCTGAACGCGTTGGACCCGTTCCGGATCTGGGGAATTCCCGGGGTCGACGACGCGAACTGGCGAGCGCACGACCCGCTCGCACTGGCACCCCGGCTGCGCGGGACCGGTCTGTTCATCGCCTCCGGCACGAACGGGCTGCCCGGTCCGCTCGACGACGAGAGCACGGTCGTGGGCGGTCTCATCGAAGCTCCGACCGGAACGACCAACATCGAGTTCCGGAACCGGTTGCGCGAGCTCGGCATACCCGTCACCGCTCGCCTGTACGGTCCGGGAAGCCACTCGTGGCCCTACTGGCGCCGTGAGCTGGACGCGGTCTGGCCGTCGCTGATGAGCGCGATCGGCGCCGCGAAAACGGGAAGCTCTGCCTGACCGGCGGAACGCGGCGGTGAGGGGTCCCCTCATCCTCGCAAGCCGCAGCCGCGCCGTCAGGCCCCTTCCGGCCGACGCGTCGTCCCGTCCAAGGCCGCGCAGGCGTTGGAGACGCCGTTCTCGGCGGAGATCCGGCGCCCCAGTTCGGCCGCTCGTCGCCGTATGCGGGGATCGCCGACGGCCTGGCGGATCGCGGCGGCGAGCCCGGAGACGGTGAGCCGGCGGATCGGCAGCGGCCTCGGTCCCGCCCCGAGCGCGGCGACCCTTCTCCCCCAGTACGCCTGGTCGCCGAAGAAGGGGCAGACCACGGTCGGCGCGCCGGCTCGCAGCCCGGCGGCGGTGGTGCCCGCGCCGCCATGGTGGACGACGGCGGCCATCCGCGGGAACAGCCACGTGTGCGGTACGTCGTCCACGACGAAGACGTCGTCGTCCACGGGCGGTTCGTGCGGTGGTGCGGCGAGCAGGACACCGCGTACTCCTGCCTGCCGCAGCGCCGCCCGTACTATCCGCTGGGTATCGGCAGGGTCGCGCGGCACCATGCTGCCGAACCCGACGTAGACCGGCGGGGGTCCGGCGGAGACGAAGTCGGCGAGCCGGGGGTCCGGTGTCCAGTTCGGTGCCGGATCGAGGAACCAGTAGCCGGTCAGGTGGACGTACGGCGGCCAGTCAGCCGGACGCGGCACCACGGCCGGGCTGACGCAGCACAGAACCGGCTGCCGCGCCTGGCGGAGCCGCGTCATCGGGCCTCGCAGCGGCATTCCCGGCAGCCCCAGCGACTGCTGCCGCCACGGGTTGAGGATCGGCCGCAATGCCTGCCAGGCGATCTGGTCGAACGCGCGGAAACTCCATTCGTTCCCGAGCGGGCCGAGGAGGTGGGCCTGGGGGATGAGGGGATGAGGGAATGCCCGGGTGGGTTGGTTGGGCTGGAAATGGATCAGTGCGCGGGGGATGCCGAGGCGCTCGCCCATGTGCTCGCCCAGGAATCCGATGGTCGGATACAGGATCAGGTCGGCGTCCCGGCATGCCGCCGCGACGTCGCGCAGCAGCGGCGCGGCCAGTGATGCCAGCAGCCGTTTCAGGTTCAGGGCGAATTTCACCGGGTTCTGGCCCCCGTCCAGCCATCTCCGCATCTCCTCCCCTGCCATCAGGTCGCTCAGGCTGCCGTGCAGCCGTCCGAACTCCAGCCCGGCGTCGGTGACCAGCCTCTCGTAGTCGCCGATGCCCGCGACACGCACGCTGGAGCCGCGTGCGGCGAGTCCCCGGCCAAGGGCGACACAAGGCTGTACGTCACCACGCGACCCGGCGGCCAGGATCACAACCCGTCGGCCGGCCACATCTCCTCCTGCCGTCGTATCGGCCACGGATCATCTCCCGGAACCGGGCGTGGCCCGCGATTTCGGGGACCGTCTCGCCGGTCTCAGGACCGCTCCCAGGCGGTCCAGGTCATGCCGGTGTCCATCTCCACCGCCGAGCGACACGGCAGGTGCACCGGGTCGCCGTCCGGGTGATGTCATCGCTGCTTGCGGGCGAGCACCCGGTAGGCATTGGACCGGCGGCTCATCCGGATGACGGGGTAGATCAGCTGATCGATCATCGCGGCGGTCATGATCAGAGGTATGCCGGCGAGGAACGCGGCCGCCCGCGCGGCCAGCCGTATCCGGCGATGGGGCTCGAAGCGCCACGGCTTGTTCGGGTCGGGCACCAGACGGTGCACCATGAGCATGACGATCATGGTGAGGTCGAGCGGTTGATGAGCCTTGCCGCGATGGACCTCGACCGTCTCCAGTCCCCTGTCCGCGAGAGCCTCGACGAGATTGCGCACCGGGATGAGGTGCAGATGCTGCGGCTGGAACCAGCAGTGCCACCAGCGCCTGGCGATGCGGCCGATCGGCCACTCCGGGTCCGGGACCTCGATGAGCAGGTGCCCGCCGACCGGCAGCACCTTGGCCGCCGCGTCCAGCTCCGCGTACGGGTCGACGGTGTGCTCGAGGTAGTGGTGCATGCTCACAACGTCGTAGGCCCCGGCGAGCTCGTCGGCCAGCGATGGGAACAATCCGCGATGGCCGCGGTCGATCCAGCCCTGGCGTTCGGCCTCTTCGACGCTGCTGCTCATGTCGAGCGCATCGAACCGCGTTTCCGGCCAGATGTCGCGCGCGGCGTTGCAGAAGTGCCCGTGCCCGCCGCCGACGTCGAGCCAGGCCTCCGGAGTCGCGTGCCCGCGCAGCATCCTGGCACGGTCGCGGTAGTGCGGGGCGCCGAGCCGGAAGCCGCGCTCCACCTCGGCACCGCCAGTGCCGTCGTAGAACTCCTTGTAATAGAAGGTCAGCCCAGCGCTGCTCAGCCGCGGATTCTGGAAGATGTGACCGCAGGAGCCGCAACGCTCCAGCCGGAACACACCGGGCCGATGATGCTGCAGATCTCCGCTGGTGAGCAGGTGTCGCAGCCGGTTGCCGCCGCACCATGGGCAGTCGGCGCGGTGCGGCTCGAAGAACCGGCCCGTGCCACCGGCGAGTTCGGTGGCGAATTCGCCGCGCAGCCAGAGCAGCTCAAGGTCGGGCTTCTCGAGCGCGGCGGCCACGCTCAGCCAGCGGTACGGTGCCGTGACCGGACGGCACAGGGCGAACCGGCGCCGATCATGCGGGCGCAACGGGGTCCCCAGGGTGGTCAGATACGGCTGTGCGCACACCGCTGCGATTGAGGCGACGCCCCATCCCCGGCTGAGGACGGCGCCCACCGCGAACGCGCCGAGGCCGATGATGTTGCCGCTCAGATACGTGGGCAAGTCGTTCAGCCAGCGCCGGCGCAGGATCGCCCGGCGATCTTCCGGGGTGCAGCCGACCGGTTTGATCGACGCTGTGACGACGGTGTCGGTCGCCGTCGGCGCGTACCGCTTGAGCCTCGCGGTGAGCTCGTCCATCTCGGCGGCGCTCAGGCCATCGGTACGTCCCAGCCCTGCACGTCTCGCCACGTCCTCGGAGACCACCAAAGCGTGCCCGCCGCCTGCTCCCTGTGCCAGCCGGGCTGTCCGGAACGACGCGGGATCCAGGCGCCGGACGAGCTCCATCGCCCGGAGTGAGTCCAAGCCCTGCGGCACCAGATCGAGAACCTCCAGACCTTCGCTCCGGGCGTACGCGACGGCGGCCCTTCTCGTGTCCCCGTCAAGCTCGACACCGAAGGCCGTGACGAAGCGATGGGTACCGTCGAGAGGCTCCGCGGAGGGCGGAAGCGACCGTAGCCGCGCGGCCCGACTCCGCCGCCACAGCGCATCGGTGACAAGACCGGCCGTGACGATGCCCATGACGTGCTTCACCTTCATGGGTGCCTCGAGAGGTGACGTGATCGGCGAGTGGTGGCTTCGGACCCCCCGAAGAACAGGCCGGTGGGGGCCGCCAACGCCGAGCCGTGGGCAAGGAGAGATCGGGAGGCGAACCGTGATCTGCACGGTGGCCGGTACAGGCGCTTGGACATGCGAACCTCCTGCGAACTTGATCGTCCAACAGGATCAGGGGGCCGAAACAGTTGTGTGCGGGGCGTCCACACCGGATCCGAGATACGGCCTTAGCGGCCTGGAATCGGTTCGGCGTTGCGTCGGCAGCCGCTCCCATGGGCTGCCCCGACGCCAGATAGTTACTTTCTGAAGTCAGATTATCACTGTCAGTTTCCAAAGTGAGGAGGATGCTCGGCCATGTTCGTCTCACCATTCGGAGGCGCAACAGTTACCCAGCCACCGACTCCGCGGCGCTGGAAGGCCGCGGGCGAGGGTCGGCAGGCCGTGCGCGACTGCACGCCCGGCGTCGAGGCGCCGGCCAAGCGCGGCATGGCGTTCGAACGCCTCGACCAGCTCGCGCTGGAACACCTCTACGGCGCCCGCTGACGGACCGCGGGGCGCGGCTTATCGCGTTCGCCCGCCGGTCGCCGGGGTTCGCCATCCGCGGCTGAAGATCGCGACCTGGGTTCTACAGCGTCCGGAAACGCCGCAAAACCGTCGAATGTCGAAAAGGCGGTTCATTGTATGCGGCCTGGCCGAATAGAACGCCTTTGCGTCCCGAACCTCACGCGTTCGTGCACACGGACGGCAGATTCCGCGGCCAGAGATCTCGGGCCATATTACCGCACCAATACGAAATCATGTGATTCCCATTGCCATCCGGCAGGCCCTCATCTGCTTCACTCATATCAGCAACCCAGCAACCCGAAAAGGTATGGCAAAGATCATTCTCATATTTTAATGCGGAAGGAACCTGATGGGTTCATCCAGTGGAGCGGCCGTCGGTATGGGAGCTGCCGCGATGCTCGCCGCAACGGTCCTGGCCGCGCCCGCGTCGGCAGCGCCCGGACAGCCGGCGGAGCCCGCGGCGGCGCGCCGAGGTGTGATCAATGTGCCGTGCAGCACGGCCTCTCTGAACGCGGCCATCAATACGGCCAACAACATGAACTCCGCGACGCTCCAGCTCTCCTGGTTCTGCACGTACCGCATCGTCACCCCCGCGGTGCCCTCCTCCGGCCTGCCGCGGATCACCGGGAACATCGCCCTTGTCGGCGGCCTGGGAACGAAGATCAGGCGCGATCTGTCCGCACCCACGAACTTCCGCATCATCGATGTCGGCGACGACGCCAGGCTCCAGGGGACGGGCCTCTCCATCGAGAACGGCAAGGACGCCACCGGTGGCGGCATCCTCAACGCGGGCAAGGTCGAGCTCACCGACGTCACCCTGAGCGGCAATACCGCGACGACCGCGGACGGCGGCGGCCTCGCCAACGGCTCCGCCGACGCCGAGGCGGTGATCAGCCGCAGCGTCATCCGCGACAACACGGCCGCCGGCGGCGGTGGCATCGCCAATTCCGGCACGGCCAAGATCACCGGGAGTCGTATCACTGCGAACACCTCGCCGACCGGCGGGGGTGGCGGAATATTGACCGAACAGAACGCCACAACGACCATCGCCGACACCATCATGGAATACAACACCGTCGCGTTCGGTGGAGCCGGCATCCTGAATTTCGGAGCCACCTCGCTCGACCAGGTCCTGATCACACAGAACCGCAACTCCCCCGCCAACGCCTTCCCAGGTGGCGGTATCTACAATGTCACCGAGAACATCTCCCCGCCCGGAACCGTCACCGCCACGCGCTCGACGATCTGGCTCAACCAACCGGACAATTGCCACCCGGCGGGCACCATCCCGGGCTGCGCGGCCTGAACACGGCCCGGGGCCGGGACCGGGCCGCGCAAGGACGCCAGGTGAGCAGCGGCGACGCGCTCGTACCCGGTGCGTCAACCTCCCCCGCCTCGCAGGCGGCCCGCGCCAGCGGTGATCTCCTGGACCCGGTCACGAGCGCGCCCACGGCGGGAGAGTGTGCTTCAGCACCCCTCACTGGTAGGAGTAGGGGACGCCCGGGGAACTTGTCCCCGCGGCGTTGGCCACGGTGACGGTGACCGTCCCGGAGCCGGCGGGCGTTCTGGCGACCAGCTGCTCGTCGGAGACGACGGAGAAGGGGGCCGGAACGGCGCCGAAGAACACGTCGGTGGCTTGGGTGAGGGAGGAGCCGGTGATGACGACCGAGGCGCCGCCCGAGGACGGTCCCTCGTCCGGGGTCAGGCTCGCCACGACCGGAACGGCGAGGTAGGTGTACAGGGTGCACGGGGTCGTCCTGCTGGTGCCCCCCGGCGAGACGACCGTGACCTGGACGCTTCCCGAGCCCGCGGGCACCGTGGCCACCAGCTGGTCGTCGGCGATGATCGTGAAGGACACGGCCGCGGCCGTGCCGAAGAGCACCGAGCCGGCCTGCGCCAAGTTCGTGCCTGTGATCGTGACGGTGTTGCCGCCCTGGACGGGGCCCTCGCCGGGCGCCACCTCGACGACGGCGGGCCGGCCGGCGACCGCGCCGGAATAGGTGTAAGGGACGGTCTGCTGGCTGGTCCCATGGGGGCCGGCGACGGTCACATTGACCGTGGAGGGTCCGGCCGCGGGAGGTGCCGTCGCGGTGATCTGGGTGTTGGAGTTGACGGTGAAGGCCGCGGCGGCGCCGCCGAACCTGACCTTCGTCGTCCCGTAGAAACGGATACCCGTGATGACGACCGTGTTACCACCCGTCACGGGACCCTGAGTCGGATTCAGATTGCTGACCACTGGGGGGGCCATCGACCACCACGCCCTCTGCATCGCCGCCGCGTCCTGGCCGGACTCGGGCTGGCCAGGACGCGGGTTCTGCGGGTTACTACTTCGTACGGATCCGCCGCCGGGTGCCTACACGTAGGTGAAGGTCACCGCGGCGCTGGACCCGCCGGGCGTGGTGACGACGACGTCGACCGCGCCGGTCGGGCCGGTGGGGGCGGTGGCGAGGAGCTGGACGTCCGAGAGGGCGGTGAGGTCGGCCTGGACCCCGTCGAAGGTGACCTGGATGCTGTCGCTGACGAATGCCTGGCCGTCGATGACCACCTCGGTGCCCGCGGGCCCCGTGTCGGGCGTCAGGGTGGTCACCACCGGCGTGTCGTAGGCGAGGAAGGCGTCCGCGAGCGTGGCGGTGCCGCCGGCGGTGCGGACGGAGACGTCCACGGACTGGAACCAGGGGTTCGCCCCCACGGGGGTGATGGCGCCGACGTCGGCGGTCGCCGTGACCAAGTTGTCACTGCTGACCGTAGGCGGGGCCGTCGTCGGGTCGCCGTTGATCGACACCTGGTTGGTGGTGAGCAGGCTGTCGCCCGAGATCGCGATGGGCGCGGGGGTGGCCGCCGATCCCTCGACCGGATCGATGCCGGAGAGGTTCGGAGGGGAGATGTAGTAGAACGGCCGCGCGTTGCTCGTACCGCTGGTGGCCGTGATGGTGACGTTCTGGACTCCGCAGCCGCTCGGGACGGTGCACGTCGCCTGTGTCCCGCCGCCGTTGACGGTGACGGAGACCGTCCTGGTGCCGATCTTGGCGGCGGTGGCTCCTGTGAGAGCGGTGCCGTTGATGAGCAGTGTCTGCCCGGTATTTCCCTGGTTGGTGGCCTGCGGGCCGCAGGCGAGCGAGGTGATGGTGGCCATGCGATTCTCCTTTTCCGGTGGGGTATGGCCGTATTGAGCGCGCATCGGAGCGCTCAGCATGTGAAGTGATGACCCGGCGCAACCCGTTACGGTGCGTGGATTGATTTATCCGCGACCGGGCTATCCGTGCTGTCGTTTTCTCTCGACGCTCTGCGGTCGGCGCGCCGGCCGCACGCGAAGTTCCTTTATGTTGGTGACGATGTATGCGGAGGGGGAAACTCGCTGGGGTATGGCGGATTCAGGCGAGGGCAACACGGCAGGCGAAGACGACTCCGCCCTTCACCTCGGAGGCGAGAAGTGCTATCGCCCGGGTGATTCTTGCATGCAAACAGTCGCCTAGATATGCCGCAACTCTGAAACTTTTCGCTTTGCACAAAGGAGATGCCCTTCCCCTACCCCATCAAACCTGACAGGTGAAGTTCCAAAGTAAATCTACGAAAGACGTATGACATACGTGACATAAGTGGAGGCAACGGGAAATACCCCTTGATCGCAGTGGGTCAGGACGGCCGTGCCGAGCGCGTTGGTGACCATCGTGCTGGTCTGGGTCGAGTCGATGGACCCGCCGACGACGCAGCAGTAGGGACGGCCAGGAACGAGGCAGGGCAGTTGCCGGCTGACCGGTGGGGGCAGCATGCCGGGTACGGCCGCGCGGTCGCCGGGGAATTGTGTCTGGAGACCGAGGTCGCCTCTGGGGCCGCCCGCTCTGGTCGTGCTCATGCTCGGGGCTGGTCAAGCTCGACCGAGCAGATCCGCCCGGGTGCACGCCATCAGGCAGATCAGCAGGAATGCTACTGGGATCCAGGAGCGACTCTCAGAATCCTGTCGACCTCCCAGCAGCGTCCTCCTCCACCTCCTGAGATGCAGTTGCACCCCGCAGAGACACCAGAGGAACGCACATCTACTCCAATTATGTCACCAGAGCAAAAAGGTGATGAATGGGTTATTTGTCACCCGGGGCGACAGCACGCGCGCCAGGGCCAAGCCGAATGATGAGGATTCCCCGGGCGGTTGAGACACCTGCGACACGATCACTATCCGCAGTTCATTGGTTGCGTTAAGTCCGGCGAGTGGATGAGGCTGCGGACGCGGACAGCAGGGATGTGGCGGGTGCCGGAGGATCGCTGCGGCGTCGGTGTCGTGCTCGCGCGGAGGCGCTCGACATTCCCGTGCCGTGGGATTTTGTTGCTAGCCGGGTGGGACGGCCGACATCGGCGTTGTCGCCAGCGAGCAACGCTAGAGTCGCCCCGGCGCAGCTCATCGAGCGTGATGATCTCCGGCCATCAGTCGCTGCCATCGGACGGCCGTTCCCAGTGATCCAGCCACTGACAGATGCGGGTGCTGGTCCGGCACACGGCAGTGGTGCATCCGCCCGTCAGTCGTCGAGGTACGTCCCGATGTGTTCTGTGATCTCGGCCTCGGCGCGCTGCGGGTCGCCGGAGCGCAGGGCGTTGAGGAGTGTGCGATGTTGCTCGACGACGGCGTGCGGGCTGTCGTGGTGCGGGGCGTCGCGGAGGAAGTAGGCCCGTACTCGGGGCTGGATCGTGCGCCAGATCTGCAGCGACTGGGTGTGCTGCGCGGCCGCGATCACGGTCTCGTGGAAGGCGACGTCGAAATCCGCGAGCCGCTGTGCGTCGAGCGGTTGGGTCGCTGATTCCATGCTCTGCACGATCCCCTCGAGCGCGGAGAGGAGGTCGTCGTTCGCGGTCTCGGCCGCGCCACGGAATGCGACCTTCTCGATGACGAGTCGGATCGGCACGAGGATATCGGAGATCTCCTTCTGGGTGATCTCGGCGACGACGGCCCCCCGATAGGCATGCGAGACGACCAGCCCCTCCTGTTCGAGGATCATGATCGCCTCGCGCACGGGTCCGCGGCTGATGCCGTAGGTCGCGGAGATGTCGCGCTCGACGAGCCTGTCGCCGGCGGCCAGGTCACCGGAGGCGATGCGTTCGCGCAGGTTGTGCAGGATCCAGTCGCGCCGCGACTCGGGCGGTGAAGCAGGCAACACGGACATCTTCCAGGTCTCCTTCGGTGGACGCTCGCATCTTAGCAAATGGCTGATGGTTGACCATCTGCCATCTACTGGTTAACGTCCACGTCATCGCGTGAGGAGGTTCGGAATGGAACCAGGAACATCGGCACGGCAGCAGGAGCGCACCGCCCCGGAGCGCCGGGTACCGGGCAAGGTCACGGGCGCCGCGGTACTGGGAACCGTGCTGGAGTGGTACGACTTCGCGGTCTACGCGGCGATGGCCTCCGTCATCGGCCGTCTGTTCTTCCCATCGGACGACCCGACGGTCTCGCTCCTGGTGACCCTCGGCTCATATGCCGTGGGATTCGTGTGCCGCCCCCTCGGCGCGATCGTCCTGGGTCGGCTCGGCGACCGCGCCGGCCGTCGCAGCATGCTCGCACTGACGATGGTGATCGTCGGCGCCTCCAGCGCCCTCATCGGCCTGCTCCCGACCTACGACTCGGTCGGCGTGCTCGCACCAGCACTGCTCGTGGCGCTGAGGATGGTCCAGGGCCTGGCGGTGGGCGCCGAGTGGACCGGTGGGGCGACGTTCCTCATCGAGTATGCCCGCACAGGTCGGCGCGGTTTGTACTCAGGCATCGTGCAGGCATCGACCGTCACCGGATTCCTGCTCGGGACGGGCGTCGCCACCGCCATTGTCCGTGGCGTTCCTGAGCAGACGGTCGACGCGTGGGGGTGGCGCGTGCCGTTCCTCGTCGGCGGCGTCGTCGCTGCGATCGGGCTGTTCGTCCGCCTCAAACTCGACGAATCCCCGGCCTACCGAGAGCTTCACGAGCCTGCGCGCTCACCTTCACCGGGCGCAGACGACGCGTGGCGTACGACTGCGCGCCGCAACTGGCTGCTCGTACTCGGCACCGTCTTCGGCGTGACGCTCTACGGGTACACAGCGACCAGCTTCCCGGCGTTCCTCACCGGCATCGACGCGCTTCCCCTGGCGGACGCCCTGACAACCAACGTGGTGGCCCTGCTGATCGAAGTCCCCTTGATCATCGCCGCGGGCGCCTGGTCCGATCGCGTCGGCCGTAAGAAGCCGATGATGGGTGCGATGGCGCTCTTCGCGCTCAGCACCTACCCCGTCTTCATGCTCGTCACCAACGGAACCATCGCCGGTGCCCTCATCGGGCAGGTCGTCTTCGTCGTCCTGTTCGCCATGGTGTCGGGCCCGATGGCCGCGATGTTCGTCGAGTTGTTCCCCACCCGGGTTCGTTCGACCGCGTTCTCCAGCTCGTACAACATCGGCGTCGCGGTCTTCGGCGGCACCGCCCCCTTCGTGAACACCTTCCTCGCGACGTCGACCGGCGTCGACGTCGCCCCGGCGTTCTACCTGATCTTCGGGGCGCTGGTCTCGCTGGCCTTTCTCAGCCGCCTGCGCGATCACCACGACCAGGAGCTCCGCTGATGCCCGCGAACACGTCCCCCGCCGTCGACCTCGTCCTGCTCGGCGGAGAGGTCGTCGACGGCACCGGAACGCCGCCGCGGCCGGCCGACGTCGCGGTCAAGGACGGCCGCGTGGTCGCGGTAGGAAGAGGTCTGCGTGCTCAGGCAGGCCGGCGCGTCGATGTCACCGGCCTGACCGTCGTCCCCGGTTTCATCGACCCGCACAGCCACAGCGACTGGTCGATCTTGGGTAACCGCGACGCCCAGAGCACCATCCGCCAGGGCGTGACGACCGAAATCGTCGGCAACTGCGGGGTCACGTACGCACCCCTGTCGCCGACGGGGGTCGCGGCGGCCCGCAAGGCCCTGCGCGCCTACGGGTACGACGGAGAGGTCACCTGGCGCGGCTTTCCGGGTCTGCTCGAGGCCGTGCACCGCCAAGGCGGGGGAACGTCGCAGAACCTCGCCTGGTTCGTCGGGCACTCGGCGCTGCGCGAGGCCGCCGAAGTGCGGGGTTCGGGTGCGGACGCCGACGGCGTCTCCCGGATGGCCCGACACCTCGAAGAGGCAATGGACGCGGGGGCACTTGGGATGTCGAGCGGGCTGGAGTACGGCTCCGGACGTGATGCGAGCACGGAAGAACTCGCCGACGTCGCCGCCACACTCTCACGGTATGACGGCATCTACGCCAGCCACATCCGCAACCGCGACGTCCACCTTCTCGACGCCGTAGCCGAGTTCCTCGCCATCGCACGGCAGGGCGGCCTTCGTGCGCAGCTGTCGCACCTCAACGTCCGGCACGGCACCGGTGCCCCTGCGGGCGCGTGGCACGAGGCCGCCGACCGACTCGCCGCCCAGCGCGATGCGGGGATGGACGTGCTCGCCGACATGACCCCCTACCCGCACGGCATCGGCTTCGCCACCGGCCTGCTGCCGGGTTGGCTGCTCGCCGACGGTCCTGACCGGGCAGCCCGGCTGCTGGGTGACGCCGCCGTCCGCTCCCGGCTGCGCGGCGACTGCGACCGGTACTGGCGGTTCGTGCACCAGGGCCAATGGGACCGCGTCACCCTCGCGTCCAGCCCGGCGACACCGGAGTGGGAGGGTCTGTCCATCCCGCAGCTTGCCGAACGCCTCGATCAGGACTGCTGGGACACGTACTTCGACATTCTTCGGGCGGCCGGCGCGGACATGCAGGACGTCCAGCTGATAGGGAGACTGTTCACCCCCGAGCATGTCGCCGAGGCGATCGCCCACCCGCTGTTCTGCCTCGGTGTCGACGGGTTCACCAGCCGCACCGACGGGCCCCTCGCCGAGCGGACCCGGCACCCGCTGTTCTTCACCGGCCACACGCACTACATCGCCCACCACGTGCTGCAGGCCGGCACCCTCACGCTCGAGGAGGCCGTGCGGAAGACGACCTCGATGGTCGCCGACCGCTTCGCCCTGCACGGGCGCGGCCGCATCCAGGCGGGGGCACATGCCGATCTCGCCGTGCTCGACCTGCCGGCCCTCAGCGCCCAGGACACGTTCGCCTACACCGGACGCTACGCATCCGGGGTGCCGCACGTCGTCGTCAACGGCCGGCTCGTCGTCCACGACAGCCTGCACCTCGGCACCCGAGCGGGTCAGTACCTGCCCCGCGGCTGACCGCACATCAGATCACGCCACCATGAAAGGAACCCCGTGAAAATCATCGACGTCAGGGCCGCCGGACTGCGCGGAGCCACGCCCGAAGGAGGCTGGCAGGAGGAGCTGACGCCGGAAGACGTCGTGCACACGCTCGTCACCGTCCATGCCGAGGACGGAATGGTCGGCATCGGCAGCGTCTTCACCAGCGAGAACCTGGTGCGAGCCGCGCTCGACACGCTGCGTCCCCTGCTCATCGGAGCCCACGCGCTGGAGCCCGAGCGCACCAGCGAGCGGCTGCACCGCAGCACCTTCTGGATGGGCCGCGGCGGTTCGATCACGCACGCCATCAGCGGCATCGACACCGCGCTGTGGGACATCCTCGGCAAGGCCACCGGGCAGCCCGTCGGCCGCCTCCTCGGCGGCCGTTACCGCGAGCGCGTCCGCCCGTACGCGTCGTTGCTCATGGACCGGCCCGAACCCCTGCGCGACCACCTGCTCCGGCTCCGGGAGAACGGCTGGACGGCGTTCAAGATCGGCTGGGGCCCGTTCGGCCGCGTCGATGACCACCTCGACGAGCGCATCGTCGCAGCCGCACGTGAAGCCGTCGGCCCGGACGCGATGCTCATGGTCGACGCCGGCGGCAGCGACAGCGCCTGGAGCCACGGCTACAAGTGGGCGCTGCGGACCGCACACATGCTGCGCGACCACGACGTGGCCTGGTTCGAGGAGCCGCTGCCCCCGGACGCGCTGGATGACTACACTCAGTTGCGCCGGCTTGCGCCCGTCGCCATCACCGGCGGCGAAGTGCTGACCCGCCGGCAGTCGTTCCACCCGTGGATCGAGGCCGGCGCGCTCGATATCGTCCAGCCGGACGTCACCAAGGTCGGTGGCACCAGCGAGCTGCGGCGCATCGGCTGGGCGGCGCACGACCACGGCATCAAGCTGATCCCGCACGGCTGGAACACCGCCGTCGGCCTCGCCACCGACCTCCAGCTCGCGTCCGCGCTGCCAGACACGGATCTCGTCGAGTACGTCACCGGATCGCCCTACATCGACGACATCACCACCCGCCCCTGGCGGCTCGACGCCGACGGCATGCTCACCATCCCCGACGAACCCGGCCTGGGCATCGACCTCGACCACGACAAGCTCGCCCACTACACCGACGCCGCCCACCTGCTGGGCCTGGCATGACCGGCCCGGCCCGCACATCCTCCAGGAGGACCCGATGACCACGCCTGCGCTTTTCATCACCGGGGCCGGATCCGGGATCGGACGTGCCGTCAGCCTGGCCGCCGCCCGCGACGGCTGGTACGTCCACGCAGCCGACATCGACCACGCGGCCGCCGCACAGACGCTGGAGCAGGTCGAACAGCGCGGCGGCCACGGCACCGGCCACGGCCTCGACGTCACCGACGCCGCCGCGGTCGCGCAGACCTTCACCGCACTCGACTCCGCGGCGGCCCCTTTGCGCGGCCTGTTCACGGCTGCGGGCATCGACACCGGCGGCGCCGCTCACGAGCTGGACCCCGCGGTGTGGCGGCGGGTGCTCGAAGTCAACGCCACCGGCACCTTCCTCGTCGTCCAGCGCGCGCTGGAGGCGATGATGCCCGGCGGCGGCAGCATCGTGCTGTGCGGTTCCCCGGCCGCCCAGGTCGGGTTCGCCGCCGGAGGCGCCACCGCGTACGGCGCATCCAAGGGTGCGATCAGCTCGATGACGCGGACGCTCGCCGTCGATTACGCGCCTTTCGGCATCCGCGTCAACGCCATCGTCCCGGGACCGACCGAAACACCCCTCATGTGGGCCAACGTGCCGCCGGCGGAGGTGGATCGCATGCGCGACCAGGTCGAACGCGAAGTCCCCCTCGGGCGCATGGCACAACCCGAGGAGATCGCCGAGTCGGTGCTGTGGCTGCTGTCCGACCGGGCCTCCTACACGACGGGATCCCTGCTTCCGTGCGACGGCGGGGTCCTGGCGAAGTCCTCGATCAGTGTCTAGCAAGGGAGAAACCGTGCAGCATCAGCCCTCACACGAACGCGAGCTCGGCGCAACACGCTGGGCGATCGGCGACGGGTGGATCCCCCCGTACAGCACGGGAGACGACCCGGCGCTCCGCAGCCACGAAAGCGTGTGCATCCTCAACAGCGGACGCCAGGACGCCGACGTCGCCATCGTCCTGTACTTCGCCGACCGCCCGCCCGCCGGCCCCTACCGAGTGACGGTTCCCGCCGCCCGCGTGCGGCACGTGACGCTCAACGAACTCGACGAGCCCGAGCCCGTACCGGTCGCGACGGACTTCTCCGCGGTCGTGACCTCGTCCCGCCCCGTCGTGGTCCAGCACACCCGCCTGGACTCGCGCCAGGCAGCGAACGCCCTGTTCAGCACCATCGCGTTCCCCTGCAGTGCCCTGGAGGAGACGCCATGACCACGACGACACCGGGCACAGCGACACCCCGCGCCACCCCGGCGTCGCCACTGGTCGTCCTGGCCACGCTCGGAGCCTCGCTGGGCGGGTTCATGTTCGGCTACGACACCGCCGTCGTCAACGGCACCGTCGACGCCATGAAAAGCGAGTTCGGCATCGGGAACGCACTGGTCGGCACCATCGTCGCGGCCGCCCTCTTCGGCGCGGCCGTGGGGGCCTTCAGCGCGGGCCCGATCGCGGACCGGCTCGGCCGACGTCCGCTCATGATGCTGGCAGGCCTCCTCTTCGTCACCACATCGCTCCTGAGCGGATTCGCGCACACGGGCACCGTCCTGGCACTGTGGCGCTTCGTCGGCGGCCTCGGCGTGGGCATCGCCTCCGTGGTCGGCCCCCTGTACATCGCCGAGATCGCACCCGCTCGCATGCGGGGACGCCTGGCGTCAGCGCAACAGATGTCGATCGTGCTCGGCATCTTCGCCGCCCTCGTCGCCAACGCCGCCCTGGTGCGCGCAGCAGGCGGCGCGGACGCCACCCTCGTATCCGGGCTGCCGGCGTGGCGGTGGATGTTCCTCGTCGCCGCGGCGCCCTCCCTTCTCTACGTCGCCGCCGGCCTCCTGCTGCCGGAGTCTCCGCGCTACCTCGTGACGCGAGACAAAGAGTCCGCTGCCGCTCGCGTGCTGGAGCGACTGCACCACATCACACCGGCCGAAGCACAACACGACGTCGAGGCGATCCGCTCGGCACTGCACAAGAAGCGGCCCGCGTGGTCGCACCTGTTCGCCGGGCCATGGCGGCTGAAGCCGATCGTCTGGGTCGGCATCGCGATCGCAGCACTGCAGGCCCTGGTCGGCATCGACGTGATCTTCTACTACTCCACGTCATTGTGGGCCCAGGCCGGGTTCGGCGAAGAGATGGCTTTCTGGCTCTCGGCCTTCACCTCGTTGATCAACGTGGTCGCCACCATCGTCGCGATCACCCTGATCGACCGCGTGGGCCGCCGCAGGCTGCTGCTGGCCGGCTCCGTCGGAATGACGGTGTCCCTCGCAACCATGGCAGTCGGCTTCGCGCAGGCGACGTCGTCCGGCGACACGGTGGCATTCGTCGCCCCGTGGGGCGCGATCACACTCATCGCCGCCAACCTCTTCGTCGCCTCCTTCGCGGTCACCTGGGGGCCGGTCGTCTGGGTACTCATCGGCGAGCTGTTCCCCAACCTCATGCGCGCACGTGCGGCCTCGCTGGCCGCAGCCGCCAACTGGGTCGCGGGAATCGTCGTGAACCTGACCTTCCCCACTCTGCGAGACCTCTCCCTCCCCGGCAGCTACGCCCTGTACGCCGCCTTCGCCCTGGCCTCCATCGTCGTGGTCGCAACAGTCCTGCCGGAGACGGCCCGTCGACCGCTGGAAGACATGAACGAGGGCGCGACCAAGCCTCGTGAGAGTTCCTGAGGATCCAGTCCCCGATCTCTACGGGGAGATCTGGAACGAGGGCGCCTGGATCGAAGAAGACGGTCTCGGCATCGGCCCACCGAGCAATCGGTGGTGACCGGGGGCATCTCCATGACCTCGCCCTCATCCTGGGAACCGGCTTCGGGGGCGGTGCCGTCAGAATCTGGGACCTGGAAACAGGCCGGAAGATCCTGACCGGCCACGGCCCGACGAACATCCTGTCTTTGACGACTGATGTCCGGGCACACCGGACCCATCCACTCCATCGCCACCGCCCGGCTCGACCATGGCATGGTCGCGATGACCGGTATCCAGGACGGAACGATCGGCATATGGGACCTGACGCGCGGACAACGGGTAGGTGAGGCCATCACAGGTCACAAGACCAAGGGAGGCCAGGAGCCGAATACCTACGCTGAGGGTGTCTGGGCGGTGGCCACCACGCAGATCACCGGTCGCCATCACCACCGGCTGCGGGGCCGTCGGCGTGTGGGACCTGACGCTGTGACGCCTCCGGCTGGACAGGCCGAAGGCGTCGGGCAACCATGCCGCCTCCCATCGCCGCCGGCCCACGAACTCACGACACCCTGTTACGCGACGCCATCAGTGGGCCGATACGCCGCCACGGCACCGAGTAGAGGGTCTTGCCGACCTTGACGTGTCTCTGAACTTGATCACGATCTTGGGCTGTTGGTCTGTCAGGCGCCATCGGAGGACTCAGCGCGAACACCCCACACACCGGTAGCGGCGGTCCTGCGGGCATACTCCGCGAAGTCATGGGGCGGTCGGCCGAGAACGCGCTCGACGGTGTCGGTCACGTTGGCCCTGCGGCCGTCGAAGACCTCGACCATCAGGCCGGCCAGTTGCGCCGCGTACTCGGTCGGCACACCTCGTCCGGTCAGCGATGAGACGAACTGCTCGGGCGTGACCGGCAGATAACGAACCTCCCTGCGGGTCACCCTCGCAATCTCGCCGACGGCATCGGCGAAGGTGAGCAGTCGTGGTCCGGTCACTTCGTGGATCTGGCCGGCGTGACCGTCCTCGGTCAGCGCCGCGACGGCGACATCCGCGATGTCCTCCGCGTCGGTGAACGGTTCCGCTACATCGCCGACCGGAAGTGCGACCACACCGGCCCGGACCTGTTCTCCGAGGAACGCCTCGCTGAAGTTCTGCGTGATGAACCCCGCCCGCACGACAGTCCACTCCGCACCCGACTCCCGCACCGCCTGTTCGCACCGCTCAGCCTCGGCAGCACCGCGGTCAGCAAGCAGGACAAGGCGACGGATGCCGCAAGCCACGGCCAGGTCTGCGAAGGAACCCACGATCCTGGCCGCGCCAGGGAACGCCGCATCAGGATAGAAGGCCACATAAGCCGCGTCCACGCCTCGCAGCGCAGGTTCCCACGTGGTGTCGTCCTGCCAGTCGAACGGCGGCTCGGCACGCCGTGAGCCAACCCGTACCGGCACGTCACGCGCTACGAGCCCGGACACGACCCGGCTTCCGGTCTTGCCTGTTCCCGCGAGGACCAAAGTTGTCGGCGCAGTCGGTGTCATGTTCCACATTCCATCGACATGCGGGGCCACGGGCCATGGTCGAGCCTCGCAGGTCCATAATCGTGCGTCTTACACTGCGCCGGTGGACCCTTTGTCGATCTTGTTGGACGGAGTCAGGGCCAGGGGCGCATTCGTGCTGCGGACCGTCCAGACCCCACCCTGGTCGGTGCAGGTGCGGGACCGGGCACCGCTCAACGTGGTGGCCGTCCTACGAGGGATGCCCTGGGTTGTGCCCAGCACCGGCGATGCGGTGCGATTGGATGCAGACGATATCGCGATCATGCGTGGCCCGGACGCGTTCACCTTCGCCGATGATCCCCGCACTCCGATCCAGGTGGTCATTCAGCCCGGCCCCCGACGGACGACCTCAGCCGGCACGGAACTGCCCGAGGTCGCGGACATGGGTGTGCGCACCTGGGTCAACGGCATGCGAGACGACGGCGCGGACGGTTCGTCGGTGCTGCTGATCGGCAAGTACCGGGGATGGGGCGAGATCGCTACGCACCTGCTCGGCGCGTTGCCGCCGTTTCTGGTGGTCCCCAGGGCCGCCCACGTCGAATCGGCGCTGGTGTCGCTACTCGCTGAGGAGACCATGCGAAACGAGCCGGGCCAGGATCTCGTGCTCGATCGATTTCTGGATCTCTTGCTGGTCGCAAGCCTCCGCGCATGGTTCTCCCGGCCCGATGCCGAAGCGCCGGCCTGGTACCGAGCCAACGGGGATCCCGTTGTCGGCACCGCCCTGCGGCTCATACACGGCCACCCGGGCCATCCCTGGACGGTGGCCGCGCTCGCGGGGCGGACCGGGGTGTCCCGGGCGACGTTGGCCCGCCGCTTCACCGACCTCATTGGTATGCCACCAATGGCATACCTCGCCGGGTGGCGAATCGACCTGGCCGCCGATCTTCTCAGGGAGTCGGACGCCACGATCGACTCCGTAGCCCGTCAGGTTGGTTATGGCAGCGCGTTCGCGCTCAGCACCGCATTCAAGCGCGAACGCGGGATCAGTCCACAACGCTACCGCGACCGGACATGACCGCCCGACCGTGGAACACGGGTATCGAGTCCAGACGCTTGGGCAGCGATTACTCCCAGCCGCTGGGTTGACGCGGTAGCAGATCGCGCAGCGGCCCTCGGACAGCGGCGCGTGCGGTGTTCGGGGGCGGGACGGGAATCGATCATGACTGGCGTGCCTTCCGAGCGCCGATTGACAACAGCATGCATGTACATGCATGCTTCTGTTCGTGCCGAGCCCGCAAAGCAGGAGCTTTGCGACTTCGCAGAACTTGCACGTACATGCATATTTTTTGGGAGGCCGTATGTCCGCCCCGCAGCACACCAACCGCCACAACGCCAGCATCGGCTGGGCCTGGCTGCTGTTCTCCTCACTGTTCGAGATCACCTTCGCGCTGTCCACCGAGGCCACCGACGGCTTCACCAGGCTCGGTCCGTCCCTGCTCACCGCAGCGGCCGCGGCGGCCGGCATCTTCACCCTCTCGCAGGCGCTGAAGACCGTGGACGTGGGCGTCGGCTACACGGTGTGGGCCGGCATCGGCGGGGTCGGCACCGTGGTGTTCGGCACGCTCATCTACGGCGAGCCGATGACCGTCTGGAAGGTGCTCGCCTTCACCCTGATCATCGGCGGCGCCCTCGGCCTGCGCATCTCCGACAGCATCGCCGCCAAGAAGACCGCCGCCGAGCAGAACGGCGCCGACCGCACGCCGCAGCCCGTCGCCTGACCCGCCTGCCCTGATCTCAGCCCGTCCCCGCAGCAGAAAGCGAGTACATCATCATGACCTGGGTCTACCTCGGCATCGCCATCGTCTTCGAAGTGATCTTCGCGCTCGGCACCAACGCCACCAAGGGCTTCACCCGCCTGTGGCCGTCCGTGCTCACCCTCCTGGCCGCCGCCTCCGGGATCTACACCCTGTCCCTGGCTCTGCGCGAACTGGACGTCTCGGTCGGCTACACCCTCTGGACCGGGCTCGGCGGCGTCGGCACCGTGATCTTCGGCGCCGTCATCTTCAAGGAGAAGATCACCTCTGCCCGCCTGGTCTCCTTCGCAGCCATCATCGGCGGCGCCGTCCTGCTGCGCCTCACGGCCGTCTGACCGGAGCACGTGATGAAGACCGACACCATCGACCACCTCATCCCGCACATCCGACACGCCGTGCGGATCAGTCAGGAACACGTCACCGAGGGTGGAATTCCCTTCTCCGGCCTCGTCGTCCGCAACGGCCGCGTCCTGGGCACCGGCTTCAACCAGGTGCGGGAGACCAACGACGCCACGGCGCACGCCGAGATCGTCGCCCTGCGCAACGCAGCGAAAAAGGCCGGCCGGTTCGGCACCGCGGGGTCCACGCTGATCGCCTCCGGGGAACCGTGCGCCCTGTGCTACATGGCCGCGCTCCACTTCAACGTCGAGCACATCGTCTTCGCCACCGGCCGTGAGACCGCGGCCGCCTACGGGTTCGACCACGGCGGTTCGTACGCCATCGAAACGGGTCCGGATGCACACCGACGACGTCGGCCATACCTGTCATCGAACGAATTCAGCAACGGCACCCCGTTGACCTCAATGATGTACCGGACCATGCGTCACACAGCGGGGAGCCGGAGCACGAAGCGTGCGCCGCCGGTGGCCGAGTCCCCGACATCCAGCATCCCCGAGTGGGCATGGGCGATCTCGCGGGAGATCGTCAGGCCGAGGCCGGCTCCCCGGCCGTCGAGCTCGTAGCCCGCCGTAAGCCGGGTGTGCCTTTCGAAGATCTTTTCCCGTTCGGCCTCGGCGATTCCCGCACCATCGTCGGCGACGACCACTTCGGCGCCGTCCCGGTCCTGGCGGACCTCGATCTCAACGCTCCCCGCGGCGTGCCGCTGAGCGTTGTCCAGCAAGTTGGTGAGCAACCGGCCGAGCTGGACACGGCACGCGTTGACGATCACTCCGGGCTCCAACCGGAGCTCGTTGCTCACCCGGTCGCTGCGTCGCAAGACCTCTGCGTAGACCAGCTCCGCCAAGTCCAGATTCTCCCGGGTCCCGTTGCCATCGCCTAGGCGAGCCCGCGCGAGGACGTCGGTGATGATCGCTTCAAGCCGGTCCACATCGCCCAATGCGCGCTCAAGTGTCTCGCGCAGTGGCGTCTCCCCGGGGGCCAGCCAAGCCTGCTCCAGCTGTGCACGCAGCCCCGCCAGCGGGGATCGCAGGTCATGCGCGACCTCAGCGATCGTCCATCCCTGTGTTCGACGCTCCTCTTCGATGGACGTCAACCCTCTCAGCGCCTCCGAGTCGTGGATGCCGTCACTGCCCCGTACCTGGGGCCCGGCGTTTTTCACCCGAGGTTTCGAGACCTCGACGGCCTCTCATCAACCTCCGATATAGCGAGGCTAAAATGAGTAAACAGCGCATTTCACCCCCCAGATGGTCCGATGGCCACCCCCAAATGGGCTGGATCAGCGGCGTTCTCCGCGCGTCCGCGGGTCGGGCAGGAGACCGGCCCGGGTGGCCACGAGGACGGCCTCGAGCTGGCTGTGCGCGTCCAGTTTCATCAGGACGTTCTTGACATGCCCACGAGCGGTGTGCACGCTCACGACCAGCCGCTCCGCGATCGCACGGGGATCGAGCCCCTCCCCCATCAGAGTCAGGACCTCCAACTCGCGCCCGGTCAGTCCCGCACGCTTTGCACGATCGGCCCGCGATTGCGCACCGGTCCTGAGGCCTTCGAGAAGCACGGGAAGCGCAAGGCTCTCCACCAGGATCCTCGTACTGACCGGGGCTCGGATCGCCGCGAGGATGTCCGGGAAGGCGCTGTCCTTTGCGATGAAACCGGCGGCGCCCGCCCCCGCCGCGGCCGTGAGGTTGCCGGCGGTGGCATGCCCGGTCAGGATGAGGACCCTTGTCTCCGGGCAAGATCGCCTGATCCGCCTTGTGCCCTCGATTCCGTCGAGATCGGGGAGGTGGAGGTCCATGAGCACGACATCTGGGTTCTCCGCCACGGCGAGCCGGACGGCCTCCTCGACCGTTCCCACCGCGCCGACGCACTCCATGTCGGGCTGGGCGTCGATCGCGATCTCCAGAGCGCCCGCAAGCGTCTGCTGATCGTCGACCACGAGAATCCGGGTCATCGGATACCGCCGCACGCCAATGATCGAAACACCTGTAGAGAGCCGGACCGACATGCTCGGGGAGCCATGTTCAACCGTGCCGATCGCACCAGATGCCCCACGGCCTCGTCCAGCGGCCCTCATTCCGAGCCTACCCGCGGCGGGTCGTCGCGAAGCAGAGTCCCGCCGGACCTGGCCGCCCATGCAAAGCCCTGCTTGGTGTCGACGGCGGTTCACGGCGCCTCGGCGGGAACCAGCTGGTCCTTTACCACGACGAGAACCAAACACGCTGCTCAGAGCCCATACTCCCCGAGCACCGGGCCGTAACATTGTGTGAGGTGGCGGACCTGAGCATGGGTCTCGCGCAACTAACCAGAGAACGCACGGTCCGGCACCCGGCGGCCTCCGGCAGGCTCTGGGACGACGCCCGCGGGGCGTTGGCACCGCCGTCTGGTCAACGGGTCCTCCCGTGGTGACGGTGTGGGGATGGGCGTGATCACGAAATTGGAGGGGCGGCCATCTCAACCCGCGAACGGCGGCCAGTGGGAGCGGGGCTGAGATGATCTACGCCTTTCGACTGTACGTGGCCGGGGACACGGCCCGATCCCAGGCGGCGGCGTCCAACCTGCGATTTCTCTGTGAGTCGCGGCTGCGAAGCAACTACGAGCTCGAAGTGGTCGACGCCGTGGAGCAGCCCGAACTGGCCGAGCAGGAACGGATCATCGCCACCCCGACCGTGCTCAGGCTGGCCCCCTTGCCGCAGCTGCGGGTGATCGGGGACCTGTCCGACCACGAGCGGGCCGCCGCCTTCCTCGGCCTCCCCGGTCTGGACGAGTTCCCGGAAAGGTGGTGACGATGACCGGCACCGACTCAGACCCGATCGAGCGGCTGGCCACCGGCATGAGCAGCTTCGACCAGGTCGCGATGGGCGGGTTGCCGACCGGTCGGTCCTCGCTCGTGACCGGCACGACCGGGAGCGGCAAGACGCTCTTCGCCGTCGAGTACCTCGCCCGCGGCATTCAGCGCTACGACCAGCACGGCGTCTTCGTGACCTTCGAGGAGACCGCGGCCGACATCCGCCGCAACTCGCGGTCCCTCGGCTTCGACATCGCGAACTGGGAGGCGGATGGGAAGTGGATCTTCGTCGACGCGTCGGCGGACACGACGCAGGAGGGGCCGACCATCGGCACCTACGACTTCGGCGCGCTCGTGGCCCGCATCGACCACGCGGTCCGCAGGGTCGGGGCCAGCCGGGTATCGCTCGACTCACTCGGCGCGATCTTCACCCGGTTCGGCGACATCGGGATGGTGCGCCACGAGCTGTTCCGGATGGCCGGAGCGCTCGAGACGCTGGGCGTCACCGCTGTGCTCACCGCTGAACGCCACGCGGAGTACAACTCCGTGTCGCGCTACGGAGTCGAGGAGTTCGTGCTCGACAACGTCATCATCCTGCGCAACGTGCTGCGGGGGGAGCGGCGCCGCCGCACGGTCGAGATCGTCAAGCTGCGCGGGGCGGCGCACCACACCGGGGAATGGCTGTTCACCATCGACCCGCGGGAAGGCATGGTGATCATCCCGCTCGCCTTCCTCGTCCCGCGCGAGCGTGCGTCGCGCGAACGCGTCTCCACCGGCAACGCCGCGCTGGACCGGATGGTCGGCGGCGGGGTGTTCCGGGACGCGGTCACCTTGATCAGCGGACCGACCGGCACGGGCAAGACACTGACCTCGCTGCGCTTCGCCGACGCCGCGTACCAGGCCGGTGAGCGCTGCGTGCTCTACACCTTCGACGAGACCCGCGAGCAGCTCGCCCGCAACGCCACAGGCTGGGGGATGGACCTGCACGCCATGGAGTCCTCCGGGTTCGCCCGGATACTCGCCGACTACCCGGAGGTGGCTTCGCTGGAAGACCATTTCCTCAGGCTGCACCGAGCGATCCAGGACTTCCGACCGCAGCGGCTGATCATCGACCCGCTGTCCGCGCTGGAACGCATCGTCACCCCGCGGGCACTGCTCGACTTCGTCATCGCACTCGGCGCGCTGCTCCGCCAGCACGAGATCACCACGCTGCTCACCTCGGCCCCGACCGGGCGGGTGACGCCGGTGGCGACACCGGCGATCGCCATGGAGATCGCCAGCCTCGCCGACGTCACCATCCTGCTGCGCTACGTCGAGCGCGTCGGGTCGGTCGATCGCTGCATCGCCGTGCTGCAGACCCGCGGATCCGACCATGACCAGAGCGTCCGCCAGGTGTCGATCGACAGCGCGGGCATGCACATCGGTGCGCCCCTGACCACCCTCGCCCAGATCGTTCCAGGCAGTGGTTACGCGACCGAGGTGCAATTTATCCCGGAACCGCCGGACGAGTCGCCTAAGTGAGACGCGATGGGTGAGCCTCGACTGCCGGAGTGGACGTCCGAGTACGGGATCGTCGCGGTCGACGAGCTCGGGATCATCCGGCTGTGCAACCAGACCGCTGAAGAGCTCTTCGGCCGACCGGCCGACGAACTCGTCGGCAGCCCGTTCGGCTTCCCACTGACCGCCGGTGCCTCGACCGACCTCGATCTCGCCATCCCCGGCAAACGCAAGCGGGTGGTCGAGATGCGGGTCACCACGATGAACCTGGAGGGCGAGCAACTCTACCTGGTGGTGCTGCGGGACGCCGCGCGACGTCGGAAGGCGGAGCTCAAGCTGTCCAGGGCACTGGAACGGCAGAACACCGTGATCGCCATGGCGGCGCACGAGCTCAGCAGCCCGCTGGCGGCCATCGGCGCCCTGGCGTCCACGTTGCGCGACCCCGAGGCTCGGCTCAGCGAGGAGCGGCGAGCACAGGCCCTCGACCGCATCGCCGAGCGCACCGCCTACCTCCAGGAGCTCGTACGCAGACTGCTCACCGCGTCGCGCCTGGAAGCCAGGACGGAGCCCGGCCACATGGCGCGGGTGTCCGTGCTCGAACTCGTCCTCGGGCGACTGGCCGACCGCGAAGACCCAGCGCGGGAAGTGCGCGTGTCGTGCCCGTCCGACCTGGACGTCCTCGCCGACCGCAGCGAGCTCTTCGAGATGCTCAGCAACTACCTGGACAACGCCTTCGCCTACGGCCGCCCGCCGATCGACATCCGGGCGCAGCCAGAGGACGGCGCGCGGGTGGTGATCCGGGTCTGTGACCATGGTCCAGGCGTACCCGAGGAGTTCCTGCCCGATCTGTTCGAGCGCTTCACCCGCGCCCCCAGCGCCGCGCGACAAGCCGAAGGAACCGGTCTCGGGTTGTGGATCGTCCGCACCCTCGCCCGCGCCAATCACGGCACCGCCTGGTACGAACCGAGCGAGGAGGGCGGTGCCTGCTTCTGCCTCGGGCTGAGCCGGGCACGGTGATCTCAAGGAAGATTCCGCAGGCAGCCCCCATTCGTGGACTCACCGATCCCTTGGCGAGCATCCAGCACCACTCCGGCGTTCTGACACCGTCCGAACGGGCCTGGCTTGGCAAACGCGTCGCCGCCCTCACCGAAGCATGGAACACCCTCCCCTTTCAGAAAGCCGCTTCAGGCGATGAGCTCGCGGGTCTGGTCATAGAGCCGCTGGGCGGCCTTGGGATCGAACCCCGGGCCGTCCATGGCGATCGGGCGGCCCATGAGCGAAGCGGTGAGCGGCTCGGCGGGTGGATCGTTCAGCAGGTCAAGGATCGGCACGATGGCCTTCTCGACCGGCTGTGCGGTCTTGCGCATTGCTTCGATCTGGGCCGCGACGTGCGCGTCGTACTCGCCGGAGAGCGCCGTCGCGACGCTGCCGGGGTTGTACAGCACGTACCGGACCTTGCGTGAGGGCCGGATCCGGGCGTATCCGGTGCCGAGCAGGTCGTTCAGCAGGCCGCCCTGCATGATCGCGCCTTGGCCGTCGTAGTCCCGCTCGCGGCCGAGGTCGTCCCAGCGGATCTCTTCGGGGTTCGGCCCCGGACCCGCGACGTTGAGGATGACCGGCTCGTCGGCGGCGTCGAGCAGGTCGGTCATCTCATAGCTCATGACGAACCGGCTCAGGTAGAAGTGCGCGAAGGTGTTCTCGAGCCCCTCGGCCGTGACAAGGCGGGTGGAGCGAAAGTGCCGGGCGCACAACATCAGCGCGTCCACCTTCGCGAAGTGCGTTCTGAGCTCTCGGACGGCCTGGCGGGTCTGGTCCATCAGGCTCAGGTCGGCGCGGACGAAGCGGGCCCGCTCGGCGGCGCCGAGCCGCCCGGCCGCATCGAGGAAGGCGGCCCCCTTGTCGGCATTGCGCCCGACGATCGCCACCTTGTGGCCGCTGTCCAGGCAGGCGAGCCCCACCGCGCGGCCGATGCCGTCCGTGCCGCCTGTGATGACGAAGGTTTTCATCAGAACGTCCTTCCGAGGATCTCCTCAGGGGTGACACGGACGGTGATCAGGTCGGTGGCGCGGGCCGCGGCCTGGGGGTTGTGCTCGGCGAAGGGCAGTCCGGTGTACTTGATCGACAGTGCGTCCACCAATTCGCGTCCGGTGCCGCGCTCGAGCGTCGCGGTACCGCGGATCGCCGCGTAGGTGTAGGGCGTCCCGGGGGGATTCAGGAGCACGCTCACCCTCGGGTCCCGCCGCAGGTGCCGGCCCTTGACGTTGTCGGCGGCCGTCACGAAGAGCGGCCCGTCGCCGTCGCGTCCGATCCAGACGACCGACTGCTGCGGACAGCCGTCCGGCCGGATCGTCGCCACGGTGGCGAACACAGGGGAGTCGAGCATCTCCCTCACCTTCTCGATCGCAATGCCGAAAGCCATGCCATGACCTCCTCATCAGTTAGCGTCACATCACTGTAGCACTTAAAAATGTAGATGCCTCTATAGTGGGGCGATTCGCTCGTGAGTCGTCAGGCTGATGGGTAGGATCGTGGTCGCCATGAGAGCCGACGCTGTACGCAACCTCGACGCGGTCCTCCAGACCGGCGCGCGCCTGCTACACCAGGACCCGGCCACGAGCATCGCGACGATCGCCGCGGAGGCGGGCGTCGACCGGCGCACCGTCTACCGCCGGTTCGTCGACCGCGAGACGCTGGTGGCCGCCATCTACCGGGCCAAGCTCGAGGCCTGCCAGGAGGTCGTCGACCAGGCGCGGTTGAACGAGGCACCGGTGCCCATCGCGCTGCACCGCTACGCCGAGGGCATCATCGACGTCAGCCGCCGCTGGCCCATCGACCTGAGCCGACTGCAACAGGACGAACAGTCAGCCCTCCGCCTGCACGAGCTGATCGGATGCCTCGACGCCTTCATGGAACGGGCGACACGCGAAGGTGTGATCAGGCCCGGCCTGCCCGACCGCTGGGCCCGATCCCAGCTCATACACCTGACCAACCTCGCCGCCCACGAGATGCCGGAGCTCACCCCCGCCCAGGGCGCCGACCTCATCGTTCAGTCGCTACTCGAGGGGATCGGCACCTGACCGGTGCGCTGACCACATACGTTCGCCAGGTCAGGCGACACGCCCACTGGGGTCCGCGGCATCGATGCCTGTTGCCCTCACGCTCGTAGCGAGGTGATCGCTGTCGAGAGTGAGGGCGCGGATGGCAGAACAGGTGAGAGCACGGCGGCCGACCGGCCTGGAAGGCCGGGAGCCGCAGCAGATCGTGCGACGGGGCAAGCATGAGTCGATCCGGGTCCGCCGGGCGTTGATCATCATGGCGTCGACGGTCCCGGCGCGACTGGTCGCGGCGCATGAGGACACCGTGCGGGACGTCGTCCACGCCTTCAACGAGCAGGGACCGGCCGCCCTGGACCCTCAGTGGGCGGGAGGCCGTCCCCGCCAGATCGGCGGTGACGACCAGGACCACATCGCCCAGGCGGCCGCAAAGCGCCCGCTCAGCGCTGCTCGTGGCCTTCGTCGTGCTCGCCGAGGGATTTGGTCTCGAGAGCATCCTGGGCGCGTTTCTGGCTGGTGCGATCGTGGGCTTTGTCGATCGTCACTCGGCTACGCATCCGCATTTCCGAACGAAGCTGGAGGCGATCGCAGGTAGATGCCGCATCGCGCCGGACAGCAGCACCCCGTCTTGCACATGGGGCATACGGTGTTGCCCATGACGCAAGAAGATGGAGAGCTGGACAGCCTCGTACGCAAACGCATCCGCGCCCTGCGGGTGGCGCAGGGCTGGTCCCTGGAGGAACTGGCCACCCGTGCCCGCCTCAGCCAGTCCTCACTGAGCCGCATCGAGAACGGCCGGCGCCGCCTCGCGCTGGATCAGCTGGTCACTCTCGCCCGCGCCCTGGACACCACGTTGGATCAGCTCGTGGAGACCGCCACCGACGACGTGGTCACCAGCCCGATGATCGACAGCACCCACGGCTCGATGCGCTGGACCGTAAAGGGTGACCCCGGCATGAGCGTGGTACGCCAGCGCATGACCGAACCACCCCCCGAGAACCCGGCGCGCATGCGTGCCCACCCGGGCCGCGAATGGCTCGTCGTCCTGTCCGGCACCGCGAGCCTCATGCTCGGCCACCGCCGCATCCGCATCGAGACCAACCAGGCCGCCGAGTTCCCCACGATGATGCCGCACGCGATCGGCGCCGAGGGCGGCCCGTGCGAGATCCTGGGCATCTTCGACCGCGACGCCCGCCGCGGCCACCAGCGCGAGGACGGCGTCCGGGACGCTCAGGGCCCGCGCGCATGACGGCGCGGGCCGCCCGACGGCCTCCGCAGCGGTGACATCTTGCGCGTCGGGCAGCACACCCGACCATCGTCTTGCGTAAACGGGAAGAAATCGTGCCGCAGGCGCATGACCGTCCTAGCGTGAAGACATGACCCAAGCGCACCCGCACGGACGCCACCAGGAGCACGGAACCGACGGCCAGGCAGAGCTTCTCGACCTGGACGCCGAGATCCTCGCCGAGCACATGGCCTCCATCACCGCATGGCTGCCATTGACGACCGGCCCGCGCCGGATCGTGGATCTGGGCTGCGGCACGGGCGCGGGCACCTTCGCCCTCCTCGACCGCTTCCCCGAGGCGCACGTCACCGCGGTCGACGCGTCCGCCGGACACCTCCAGCACCTGCGCGAAAAGGCATGCGCCCGCAGTGTGGAGGAGCGCGTGCGCACCGTGCTGGCCGACCTCGACGACCCCGCCTGGCCCGACCTCGGCTCACCGGACCTGGTGTGGGCGTCGGCCTCCATGCACCACATGGCCCACCCCGATGGCGCACTGCGCACCGTCCACGACGCGCTCGCGCCCGGCGGCCTGTTCGCCGTCGTCGAACTGGCCGGCCACCCCCGCTTCCTACCCGAATGCGCCCCCGAGGACCGGCCCGGCCTGGAAGAGCGCTGCCACGCCGCGGCCGACCGCCTCCACGCCGAGCGCGTGCCCCACCGCGGCGCCGACTGGGGCCCGATGCTGACCGCCGCCGGATTCACGGTCGAGGGCGAACGCACCGTCGCCGTGAACATCAAGGGCTCCTCCAGTGAAGCGATCGGCCGCTACGCCCTCGGCATCCTGCAACGCATCCGCACCGCCGTCGCCGGAACGCTCTCCGTCGAGGACCTCACCGCGCTCGACCAGCTCCTCGACACCGGCGGCCCGCACAGCATCCTGTGCCGCGACGACCTGGCGGTGCGCACCGAGCGCACCGTCTGGGCCGCCCGCCGCACCTGATCCAGAACACCCCCGTGGCCCTCAGGGCAGCCTTATGCCATGGGGAGAGCCGTGCGATCCGCGCAAGACGGGCCGAAAGTGGGTGGAATTGGCAGGCCGGGTATCGGCCGGTCCGCGCCGGACTCCGGCTCCGCCGACGGGCGGGGCGTCCGACAGGCCGATGCCGGCCGTGACCACCTCGACACCGATTGGCCGCCTCAGGTAGGAACGGCTGCCGCGAAAGCCGCCGCCGCTCCTACCGGGGCCGGTCGGCCGTTAGCGGCGGGGGTCCTGGGGGACTTCGCCTCGCCAGGCGCCTGACGCGCCGCCGCGTTCCTCGATGTACTCCTTGAACCGCCTGAGGTCGCCCTTGACCCGGTCTTGGACGATGTTGAGCTTGTCCGCGGCCTGTTCGACCACTCCCTCGGGCTCGATCTCGATCTGGAGCATCACCCGGGTCGTCGAGGGGTCGATGCGGTGGAAGGTGACCACACCCGCCTGCTGGGGGCCCTCGGTCGAGTGCCAGGCGATGCGCTCGTCCGGGTGCTGCTCGCTGATCTCCGCGTCGAATTCCCGGTGGACCCCGGCGATACTCGTCTCCCAGTGGGTCCTCGTCGACGTCACCTGTTCGATCCGGTCGACGCCCCCATGAACCGGGGGAACTCCTCGAACTGCGTCCACTGGTCGTAGACCGTGCGGACGGGGACCGCAACGTCGATCGACTGCTCGATCGTGCTCATATCCTGCTCCTTCGCTCGGCGTCCCCGCCCCTGCCCGACGCATACAGCCCCAAACAACCAAGAAAGGCTCCACGGAAGTCATGCAGGTGACCCCTCGTCGCCGCGCGGGCATGGATCACACGGGACGAGCACGCCGGATCGCCACGGACCCGGCTGGGGCCGGGACCGGGTCGGACGGCACCGGTCCAGGTGCCCCCGAAACAGATCATCACCGCTCGATGACCAGCCGAGTGACGGCCGCGGACGCGTCGGAGCGGGCTGTGCTGGCCGCCCAGGGCCAACGCCTGGCTGAACCGGTTGCAGATCAAGGTGCTTCGGGGCGACCTGCTCGGGCCGGTGGCCAGCCAGTCGTTCGACATGAACGTAGCGAACCGGCCGGGCGTTGCTCGACCGGATCTGCAAGCGGGCACCCCGCCGGGTTCGCCGCGCAGCTGCTGATCGTGCAGTCGGCCGTCTCGGGGGTGCAAGCGACCTTGGAGGCGCTGAGCGCGCAGGGGCTGGCGGCATCGGTCGCGGCCCGGCGGACCCAGCCGTACGGCCAGGTGTCGCGGGCGCGAGCCGCCGACTTGGAGGCCGCTGGACTCGCAGCGCCGGGCGCGAGTCGAAGGAGCTGGTGGAACGCGGCCGGGCGCTCACCACGTGATCAACAATTTGAGCGGCGCACTCAACGAGTTCGGCTACATGAGCCCCGGCCAGGCGCGAACGTACTGGAATCGGGCCCCGGCCCAGGCTGAGCTACCTGGATAACGAGGAGGGCCGGGGCTGGTCGGCGGTCGCCTCGGCGCCGGCCGACAACTCTATTCCCACTCCGCCGTCCTGACCGCTCAGTTCGTCGCCGGCTTCCGGCCGCCGGGGCGGGCACCGGCGCAGGGGTGCCCGGCCGGTGCCGTCAAGCAGCTTTCCCCCTTTGAGGAGCACGAGCTCGGAAGCGGAAGCCGTCCTCGCGCCCCCGCCTCCGGATCGCTCATGTGCTCCGTTGACTTGTCTGGACGGTCACTTGCCGCGGCCGGACAGGTGGTCGCGTGCCCGGTCGACCAGCCCGACACCGGGCGCCAGGATCTTCAGCAGCGTGGGCGAGTCAGGCGCCGAAGGGTGCGGACGGGTGGGCGCCCTGTCCTTGGCGGCCTGCACCTTCTCGCCCAGATCGGCCAGTTCGGGCGCCCCGGCGTGCCGTGAGAGGGCAGGGAAGAGGTTCTCCTCCTCATCACGGACGTGCAGCCGGACCTCGGTCATGAGCCGAGCCAGGAGGGTGGAGAACTCCTGGTCGGCCGCGTCGGCCTCCTCCAGGTCCTTCATGATCTCTTCGACCGTGGCATGGTCGGCGAGCTCCCTGTCGGCGATCTTGTCGCCGTCGGGCACGAACCGCCGGGTGGCCGGGTAAAGGTACATCTCCTCGGCGACCGAGTGCCGTACCAGCTCAATGATCGCCTGGTCGGTGAGCCGCCGCCGGGTCTCCACGTCGTCCGGCCGGGCCGCCTCCAGCTGCTCGAACAGCTCCTCCACCTCACGGTGGTCATGGGTGAGAATGCTGACGACGTCCGCCGCCTTCGTAGTCATGATCGTCTCCTCCCTCCATCGCTATCGGGTTCAAGGGGCCCCTATCCCGCGCGCCGGACCTCAAACGAGAGCGATTCATCCTGGCACCGGTGTCAGCACTGTGACCCAGCCCGTGCCAGGGCCGATCACGCGTCTGGATGCACGCCGTCCGGGCGTGGCATCGTGATGCGCTTCCGACGGCCCGGCAGATGTCGCATTCCTGCGCCGCCCGCAGGCACACGCACGAGAAGATCCGCGACCACTGGGAGCCCAAGCCAAGAGTGCCGAGGGGCCCTCCGACGAGCAGACGAAGGGCGGCCGCGGCACCTCGCGCAAGACGGCCGGGGCCGCTTGGACGCCAACGTCTCCAAGCAGGACCTGCGGCGACGTCGCCAAGGCTGCATCTCGGGCCGCTCCAGCATGACCAAGGACGAGCTCGAAGCAGTGAGCTCATCGCGATCGTCGCCGCCCCGCATGCTGAACGGGAGGGCCCGCCCGCGCCGCGAGCCCGCGGGGACTGCGGCTCACCCCGCCCCAGTCAGCCTGGGTGAATCTCACCGCCCGCAGGGACGAGGGTCTGACCTGTGTAGTAAGACGAGAGCCGGTTACTGGCGAAAAAGACGTACGACGGGGCGATCTCATCCGGCTCGGCCGGTCGGCTCATTGGCGCCTGTTCGCCGAAGCCCTCGACCCGTTCGGCGTCGAAGGTGGCCGGGATGAGCGGTGTCCAGACCGGGCCGGGGGCGACGCAGTTGACCCGAATACCGCGGTCCATCAGTACCTGGGCCATCGACTGGGCGAAGTTCATCGCCGCCGCCTTGCTCGCGGAGTAGTCGATGAGGGTCTTGTTGCCGCGCAGCCCGTTGATCGAGCCGGTGACGACGATCGCACCGTCGTCGGGCATGTGGGCCAAGGACTCCTGCACGATCCAGACGAGACTGTGCACGTTTACGTTGAATGTCCGTTCGAGGTGATCGGTGTCGATCTCTCTTACATCGTCCACCGGATCCTGCGTACCGTGGTGCAGGACGAGCACGTCTATGCCGCCGAACTCCTGCACGGTGCGGGCGACCAGGCCCCGGCTGTGTCGCTCGTCGTACACGTCCCCGCCGATGGTCAGGCAGCGGCGGCCTTCCGCTTCGACCAGCCCGGCCGTGTGCCGGGCATCGGCGTCCTCGCTCAGGTAAGCAATGGCCACATCAGCGCCCTCCTTGGCGAACGCCACCGAAACCGCACGGCCTATCCCCGAGTCACCGCCGGTGACCAAGGCCCGCTTCCCTGACAACAGCCCGCGCCCGGGATAATCGCGCATCTCGTCTCGCGGCTCGGGCGTCATCTGCCCGGTCTCCCCCGGATAAGGCTGACTTTGGGCAGGTGGAATGGTCATCGACACATCTCCTCGATCATCAAGTCGGCAACACGATGGGCGGTGAGCCGCTTTCGAATCGGTGATGAGACATCGGCGCCGCCAGCGCGGTTTTGATATGCGCTGACACTGCAGGCAGACCTCGAACGTCCATGCCGCCGGAACTCGCATTTCCGGCATAGCGCCGCAGTGTCCTTGGCGCGCTCATCCAAGCGTCTGGACTTTCTTGGATGAACGCCGAAGCCCTCGACAGCCGCGCCTCACCGTTTTTGGTGGTCTTCTCGGCCCCTTTTACCATCACAGTTGGGATATCCGAGGACAGGGGGCCCAAACCACCGACCGCGACATGGGGACTCCCTAGCCGACGCAGCGGCGGGCCCGGGAATGCCGTGATCCGGAGATCTACGCGGCTCCCCGGAGCTGGGTAGAGAGGGCGTACCCCGAGCACTACAACAAGTTCGACGAGGGCGGGCACTTCGCCGCCTGGGAACAGCCGCAGTACTTCTCCGAAGATCTTCGCGTAGGACTGCGGGCACTCCGTTAGACGGGCGCGTTCGAAGAATTCGGCGCTCGCCTTCGCTCAGCGGGCGGCCGGGTGGCTCGCCTCGGTCGAAGGGCCCCGCGGGCCGGCGTTCATCCGCGGCGTCTGCGGCGGGGTGGTGATGATCGGCAGACCTCCGGCCGTGAACACCCCGGCGAACACCGGATCGCGGTCATGAATCACAAACCGCGGCGTGTCGAGGCGTTCGCCCAGGTCCGCTCACGCCCCGGTCGGGCGCGCGGTCACTCCGCCCAGGTGAAGTCCGCGGGTGCCGTGCTCGATGAACACCAGGCCCGTCACCCGTGGACAACCGGGCGGGCGGCGACGCATTCGAGGACCGCGGCGCGCCGGGACGGCCGATTGCGCGGCCTGGGTGTGGGTAAAGCGCCTGCGAATGTAGCCGCTCGAAAAGGTCAAGATCATGGTCATCGTCGCCATCGTGGCCGTCTGCGCGGTCCTGCTCGTCCTGGCATTCCTGCTGCCACGGCTCTCGCGGCACCCGCAGCGCGGTACGCAGCGTGCGCTCGGTATCGGCTCGCGCGCGGGCTCCTCGGCCCCCGGCGCTCTCGGGCGGCTGCTGAGCAAGCCGTTCCGCAGCTCCTCGCGGGCCGTCGGCCGCAGCGGGTCGGCCGGGCGCCGCGCCCGCAGCCGCTCCCCGTTCTGAACCGTCCGACCACGCCGCTCGCCGTGGACGCGTCCCGGTCGGCGCACTTCATGACCGAGTGGCACCAAAGATACGGATGTCGAACGCACGTCGGTCTGCATGTATTCGCAGGTCACAAGTACGACGGCGTCCGAGGTGGCCTCGATGATCGAGGGTCTGCTCCGCCACCTGACGAGCGGGGAGATCGACCGCCAACGGATACGATCGTGGCTTTGCGTTCGCGCACTTGCTGAACTTCAACCTGCTCCCCAGGTTGGGGAACATCGGGCTTATGGCCCGGCCGGCACGAGAGTGTCGGAGGGGGAAAGCGGGAGGACGAAGGGGCCGTCGAGCTGCGGGGCGGTCACGGGTTCAGGTCTCTGGCGCGTACGGCGGTCGCGGCCAGGGTGGTGTAGTTCATCGTGAAGCGTCCGCCCAGGGAGTCGATGGCGCCCCCGACCGCGTCCAGGATCTCGGCCAGCTGATCGGGACGGAGTTGGGTGAGGCCGCCGGTGGTGGGTAGCAGGTCCAGCCATTGGTCGCGCGTGTAGGACCGCTCCCAGTCGAATCGCCACTGCTCGGGATCGTTGAACTGTTCGGTCTCGCGGATCTTGTCGGCGACCTGCGCGTATGCCGCCTGATAGAGGTCGAGTGGACGTCGGGCCGGTTGGCCGTTGAGCGGGGAGTCGGGCACCGCCCGCCGGTAGGCGGCGGCGAACGGTTCGGCCACCTCGGTAGGCGGCTCGTACACGTGCCCGAAGATCGCCAGTCGTCCCCCTGGGCGCAGCACACGTGCCGCCTTCACGGCGCCGGCGACCGGATCCACCCAGTGCCACGACTGGGCGGCGATGACCGCGTCGAACGTCCGGCCGGCCGGCTGCCAGGCTTCGAAGGCCGCCACCTCGACCTGCAGGCCACGAGCTCCCGCGAAGTCGGCCATCCGCGCATCGGGCTCGACGCCGAGCACGGCGCAGCCCGCGGCCTGGAACTGGCGGGCTGCGATGCCGGTACCGCAGCCGACGTCGAGCACGTCAGGCCCAGGGCTCCCGGCGACGATCCGCGCCACCAACGCATCGGGGTAGCCGGGCCGGGCTTGGTCGTAGCGTGGCGCGTCCACGCCGAACGACTCGGCCATCCGCCGGGCCTTATTCGGCTCCGCTGGGGACGGTTCTGGTTGCTCTCGCGATAGTATGGGCATGCGCCCACCTTAATGGGCATACGCCCACTAGGCAACGGATGCCAGCGGGTCGACGCACGAGAGGAGTTGTGAGTGCCGACTGGGGTGCACCTTCACGACGCGCGGCAGCAGCTGTTCGACGCTGCCGAACGCGTGCTTCTGCGGGACGGGCCGAACGGGCTGACCAGCCGGGCCGTCACCGACGAGGCGGGCTGCGCCAAAGGCGTCCTGCACCGGCACTTCACCGACTTCGACGCCTTCCTCACCGACCTCGTGCTCGACCGGGCCGCGCAGCTCGAGACAGAGGCGAGCGCGCTGCGCGCCTCCGCCGGCACCGGCACGGTGACCGACAACCTCACCAGCGGGCTGACCACCCTGTTCGGACCGATTCCGGTGGCGATCATCCCGCTCATCACCTTCCGGGACGAGCTGCGCGCACGGCTGCGGCAAGCCAGGCCCGGAGGCGGCATCGCAATCCTCGCCCAGGCCACGACCGCGATCTCCGCGTATCTGGCCGACGAGCGTGAACTGGGCCGCATCGCGGCCGACGCCGACATCGACTCGCTCACCCTCTCCCTGGTCGGTGGCGGGCATCTCCTGTTCGCAGACCGAGACCCCGGCCCGCCGGCCACGGCAGCCGTCGACAAGTTCGTGACAGCGGTCATCGCCGACGCCGTGCAACGCCGACCGGCCTAGGAACCCCCGAGTGTCGGCGAACGGCCGTCTGCCGACACTCGCGCCCGTAATAGCGAACCCGCAGGTGGGAAGTGTCGGCAACCCGTGTCGTGGATCAACGTCGGTGAACGGTCTGCCCGATGGATTCCGACACATGCTCACCGGCTACGGCCAACACCAACGATGGGCTCGCTTCCGCACGGGCCCGCGGCCGAGTCGGCGGGTGCCGACCGAAGCTGCGCCACCTGGGCCTGTCCGGAGTCGACTTCAGCACCGCTGACATAAGGCGTTCCGGCAAGAAGAGGGCCCGATCAGCAGATCCGCCAACGTGTCGATACCTTGAACAATCATGAAGGTGACCATGCGAGACGAGATCCGCTCCACCGTCGAGGAGTTGCGCGGCACCTACTTCGACGGCAAGGGGGCGGTTGAGCGGGAGTTGCTGGATCGCGGCGCGCCGCTCGTCCCGGAACTGCTGGAGATCGCGGCGGAGGAGGGCACACTTCCTTACACCTTCAAACGCTGGTTCGAGAAGATCGGCGGAGCGGCCGACGAGCTGCTGCGCGTCCGGCGCGAGGGGCCGGGCCGGCTGCGGCGGTACGCGCTGGAGGCCCTCGCGAGCATCGGCGCCGCGCACCGCCTGGACCGCCGGGACCGCGCGGCCGTCGAACGGCTGGTACGGCTCCGACTCAAGTACGCCGCGGACGACGGGGACGACCTGGCCCGGTGGCCGAGGTACTGGCCCGGCTTCTGGATGACCGTGCGCGGCGACGGCCTCAAGGCGATCACGGCCGAGCTGGGCCTGCACCACCTGACCCGCGCGACCGTCCCGATGGGCGTGCACGCGGCGGTGATGGAGGAGCATTCGATCACCGTCACCGGCCCCGCGGGTGAGCGGCAGTACGCCGAACGGATCTTCATATCGCCGCCGGTGGAGGGGTGGCGGATCCTCTTCCTCGGCCACGAGAGCCTGGGCCACCTGACCGACTGGGCGAAGCGGCTCAGCCGCGTCTGCGGCGAGGCGCACGCCTACTACAACGACGAGTACGACAGTGACGACAGCTCCTGGTACATCGCACGCGACGGCGCCCGCCACCGCGGGCCGTTCGCCTTCGAGGACGAGGAGGACGAGAAAGCGGACCCGGACACCGTCGCCACGTACATGAGCGTCACGCCCGACGCCCTGATGCTGGCCGACGACCTCTCGGACGGCTGGCTCGCCACCACCCACCCTGAGGTGACTCCCTGGCACTTCAAAGGCGCGCTCCCGATCTAGACCGCACGGATCCTGCTCACCCGACTCGGCACGGGCCATCCACGCACCCTCTACCAGGCCATTGACGACTGACAGCCGCAGGTTCGCGCACGAAGGCGCGCCTTGGCCGACTCCTCTCGCTCAACATCGAGGACCTGGACCCCGAGTTCCGCCGCGCCCCGCGTCACCTCCAAGGGCGGCGCGATCGAGTATGTGCACTGGGCCCCCGGCACCGCACGGCTCCTGCCCCGCCTGCTCAAATCGGGCTGGTGCTCCTGGCCGACCACCGCGCCCCCAGCACTGTCCCGCGTGCACTGCGGCTGCCGATATCTGCCCGCCGACCTGGGCCGATGGTCCCACCCGGCGGCCGCGCGGGCGGACGGATCTTCCTGCGGTCGGCGACGGCGTGCCAGGCGCCGTCGTCGCCGCGTGAGTCAGTCGTCGTCGGGGGCACGAAGTTCGCGGACGCCGGTCGGGCCGAGATCGGGAGCGGTGAAGGAGTAGGTGCCGATCACGTTGATGTGCTTGCGGCCGATGGCGAGAGCGGCTGGATGAGTCCGGCTACGGCGGCGATCACCGCCGCCCTGCGGCCGGTGAAGGATTCGTGATCGGTCTCCGCCTGCAGCGCCTTCAATGACCAGGAGGCGGTGTCCCAGCTGATCACCATCGCGATCACCATGGCCATCAGCTCTATCGCCGGGATGTCGGCGCGGACGTGGCCCGCTTCTTGGGCGGCCTTGATCGCGGCGACGTTCCGCCGGTACTCCTTGACCTCGGCTTCGATGGGCCGCTGTCGCTCGAGCCCTGCCCACAGGTACAGCCGCCGCACGTGCGGCCGCTGCTCCAGCCGGTCGAACAGTGCGCCGGCGTAGCTGGGCAGGTGGCCGGCGTCGATCGAGACCGCCTCCGCCAACTCCACCATGCTGTCGGCGACGACCTTGTCGAACAGCTCTTCCTTGGTCCCGAAGTGCATGTAGATCGACCGCTTGTTGGCCGCGGCGGTCTCGGCGATGCGGTCGACCCGGGCGCCGGCCAGGCCGTACTTGGCGAACTCGTCGACCGCCGCCTTCAAGAGTCGCCGCTTGGTCTCGGTGGCATCAGGTGGCATGCGCTCATCGTACATAACCATCCAGATGTTTACATGCGGCCCGCGATGGAGTATGAATGCATCTAGTTAGTTACCTACGGGGGGCAAGCATGACCCGCACCTGGTTCATCACCGGCACGTCCTCCGGTTTCGGCCGGCCTCACCGAACAACTACTCGCCCGAGGGGACCGGGTCGCCGCCACCGCGCGGCGTCCGGAGACCCTTGACGACCTGGCGGACCGCTACGGCGAGCAGCTCTGGCGTGCCCCTCTGGATGTCACCGACACGACCGCGCTGCGCGCGGTCGTGGACCGCGCGTTCGCCGATCTCGGCCGGATCGACGTCGTCGTGTCCAACGCCGGCTACGGGCTTTTGGGGGCGCCCGAAGAACTCACCGACGAGCAGATCGACCGGCAGATCGCGACAAATCTCACGGGGTCGATCCAGCTGGCCCGCGCCGCCACCCCGCACTTGCGCCGCCAGGGCGGCGGGCGGTACATCCAGATCGCCAGCGTCGGCGGCCAGATCGCCTTCCCCGCCATGAGCCTCTACCACGCCACCAAGTGGGGAATCGAGGGATTCTGGGAGTCGTCCGCCGCCGAGCTCGCGCCGTTCGGCATCGGCGTCACGATCGTCGAGCCCGGCATGTCCCGCACCGACTTCGGCGCCGGCGGCTCGGTCCTCGGCGCGCCGCTGCCCGAGTACGCCGACGGTCCGTCAGGGCGGCTGCGACGCGTGCTCTCCGGCGAACTACCGCCGCTGCCCGCCCCCGGTGACCCCGCGTAGATCGCGGCGGCCATCATCGCCTCCGCCGACCGGGCCGAGGCGCCGCTTCGGCTGACGCTGGGCTCCGATGCCTACGAGCTGGCAACCGCCGCCCTGCGCAACCGTCTCGAAGCCCTGGAGGCCGGGCGAAGCCTCGCCTACTCCACCGACGCCGACGACGTCGCCCACACCCCCGCCACCAGCGACTAAAAGGAGCTCGTCATGTTCGACTTCACCGGCAAGACCGTCCTCATCACCGGCGCCTCCGGCACCCTCGGCGCGACACTGTCCACCCGATTCGCCCAGGCCGGCGCCAACACCGTCGTCGCGGCCCGGACCCGATTCGACGAGGTCGCCGCCGAGACCGGTGGCAGAAACCTCGGAGTTCGCCTCGATGTCACCAGCGAGTCCGACTGGGCCGAGGCGATCACCCGGGCCGAGGAACACTTCGGGCCGCTGGACATCCTGATCAACAACGCCGCCTACCTGCACGTCGGCACAACGGAGAGCATCCCGGTCGACGAGTTCCGGCGCGTGGTCGACACCAACCTCACCGGCGCACTGCTCGGCATCCGCGCCGCAGCCCCATCGATGCGCAAGGCCGGCGGCGGGGTGGTCGTCAACGTCAACTCCATCGCCGGGCTCGCGGCCGCTCCCGGCCTCGTCGCCTACAGCAGCAGCAAGTGGGCGCTACGCGGCCTCATGCGCGCAGCCGCCAAAGAGCTGGCCCGCGACGGCATCCGCGTCAACGCCGTCCACCCCGATATCATCGACACGCCTCTCGCCTACGGCCCTGACGGCAACGAACTGGTACCGGTCGACAATTTCGCCATCCCCCGCCGAGCCACCCCAAACGAGATCGCCGACTTCATCGTTTTCGCCGCCTCCGACCAGGCACGCTTCGCAACCGGATCCGAGATCGTCGCGGACGGCGGCTTCGGGCTCGGCGCCATCGCCTGACAGTGACTCCTCATGGACGTAGGCGATCAGTGAGCGGGTGACCGGTGCGGTGGTTGTGCCAGAGCGCCGCCGTCATGGCCAGGATCCGCTGGGCGACGCGGACGGCCGCGCCCTCGAAGACGCGGCCGCCGTGTTGCTCGATCAGCTGCTTTGAGCAGGTGCTCGCCCGCGCGGGCCGGTTCACTGCGCATCGATGGCCGCAGCTGGTGGTTGGATTCTTCGGCGATTGCTTCCGGGACCCCGCCTAGACAGCAGGTGCGGGGATGGTCATCACACCTCTACTCCGCCGGACATTGGTTTTGCTTTCACGCCGCCCCGGCGCCCCTCCCGGGCCTCTGTTGCCTCGGCTCGGGGAGATGGTCGAGTCCGCCGAGCGCATCGTGTAGCGGCGGGGCCTGGAGGGTTCCGGTAGTCCTGTCGAAAGATCGGTCGGATTCGGGCCGTGCGTGAGTGCTGGGGCAAGCGGTTTCGGACGTGCGGCGTCTGGGCCGCCGGGACGGGCTGAGAACCGCGTCCGTCGGACTACGCGGACTAGGGTCGTCAACCATGATCGAGTCTTCCTCCCTGGACACCACCCGGGCGGCCTACGACGCCGTCGCCACCCTTTACGCCGAGCTGTTCCGCGACTCGGTCGAAGGCCATCCGCTGGACCGCGTCCTGGTCGCCGCGTTCGCCGAGTTCGTACGAGCCGCGGGCGCCGGGCCGGTGGCCGACCTCGGATGCGGCCCCGGCGGCGTTACGGCGCGCCTCGCCTCCCTCGGTGTGACCGCCTTCGGTGTCGACGCGTCGCCGGCGATGATCGAGCTGGCCCGCCAGGAGTTCCCGGACCTGCGGTTCGACGAGGGCTCGATGCTCGCGCTGGACATCGCGGACGGCACGCTGGGCGGCGTTCTCGGCTGGTACTCCATCATCCACACGCCTCCGGAGGACCTGCCGGTGATCTTCGCGGAGTTCGCACGGGTGCTGGCGCCGGGCGGTCACCTGCTCGTCGGGTTCTTCGCGACCGACGACGACTCGCCGCACCCGGCCGAGCCGTTCGACCACAAGGTCTCTCTCGCCTACCGGCTCTCCATCGACCACGTCGCGGACCTGGCGTCCAAGGCCGGGCTCACGGAGGTCGGCCGGCTGCGCCGCGAGCCGGGTGAGAACGAGAGGTTCCAGCACGGCCGTCTCCTCGCCCGCAAGCCGACGGAGTCGTAAGCCGGGTCAGCAGGTGGCAACGCTTCAAGCATGCCCGCCACTCGCCTCCGCACGGACTCGAACTCCTCTTCACCCAGCGGCGCCTGGGTGAAGAGGACCTGCCAGTCGAAGGCGCCCTTGGTCACCTGCAAAGTGTCCAGGTACTCGCGTCCATTCGCGCACCGTCCAACGCTTGTTGATCGCCTAGCTGGACGAAACGTGATCAACAAGTTCCAGCTCAACCGCTCATTGAGAAGGAGCCGCACCGGATGAAGATCGTGCGATAGGCAGCTCGGCGGCATCCCCACCGTCCGACAACGGGCTTGCCCCGGCGGCCCCTTCCCTGGCCATTCCGGCCGTACCGCTTCGGCCGCTGACCGATCATCCCGCGGCGACCGCATTGCCGCGGCCCGTCCTGCATCTGATCAAGCGCGGCGGAGCCCACCGACTCGTAAGCCATCCACCTGGATGGACGTGATTTTCGGCAAGCGCAACGCTGCCGCCGCAGCCCTGGGACTCGGCTGCCGAGATCGGCGGCGTGTCCTGTCGGCACACGGTTCCGGCCGGGGGGAGGGTGCCATCGATGAAGTAACGGCTCTCGTGCTTGTTGATGCAGCTGCTGGGGTTGATCAGTGCGGTGTGCCCATACCCGCGGTTGGTGAGCAGGCGGGCGTTGGCCAGCTCACTGGCCATGGCCTGCGAGCCCGAGTAGGGGGTGGCTGGGTCGTAGGTGGTGCCGACCACCAGGACGGGGTGTGCCGTCGGTTTGTTCCACGGGCCGCGATAGCGGTTGGCCGCTATGGCCGGCCAGGTGGCACACGGCTCTGCGGCCCAGGTCCAGAAGCGTCCGGCGTCGCCCGCACGGGTGGCACTGGCCTCCTCCAGGGCGTGGTAGGCACCGGGGTCACGCGGATTGGGGCTGTCGCCGCAGAACACCGCACCCGCCTGTTCCTCGCCCAGGTACGGATTCGGATTCGGGACCGGTTGTGCGGGTGGGGGTGGGAACGGCTCCGGGACGCGCCCCTGCCACAGGTCCTGCAGCCTGCCGGCGAGGTCCATCCATCCGGGGTGGACGGTGTAGAGGCTGTTCACTGCGTCACCGACCGTACGGCCATAGGTCCACGTGCCCACCGGATGCTCCCGGAGGCGCCGCATCAGCTGGTCGAACTTGTCCCGGGTCGCTTTCGGGCCGCCGGCGGAGAAGGCGCAGCCGGCGGTAGTCGTGGACCCGCACAGGGCGAGGAACTGGTCCAGGGTCGCGGCCGCGCTGAGGTCCGCCCCCATGCGCAGGAGCGTCGGGAGCCGGGGGGCGTCGTTGGCGTGGTTCGTCCAGGCCTGCGGGTCGATATTGCTGTCGAGGGTCATGGCGCGGACCTTGCCGGGGAAGACGTTGGCGTAGGTGGCGCCGAGGATCGTGCCGTAGGAGATCCCGAGGTAGGTGAGTCGTGGGTCGCCCACCGCCTGGCGGAGGTGGTCGAGGTCGCGAGCGCTGTCGACGGTCGACACATGACGCAGGAGTTCGGGGTCGCGCTGCTGACAGCGCCAGCCCAGATCCTTGTACGCGGCAATCCAGGTCGTCCGCTCCTGTTCGCCCACAGGGAAGCCGGCCGGTTTGCTCGAAACCCAGGCGTCGGCTTCCTTGGAACTCTCGAAGCAATTCACCGCGGTGCTGCTGCCGACCCCGCGGGGGTCCCAGCTGACGATGTCGAACCGCTCCCGCACCTCCCGCGGGAAGAGCTCGTAATTCTGTGGCATCTGCACCGTCCCGGGCCCGCCGGGGCCGCCGGGGTTGAAGAACAGGGTGCCGATGCGCCGCCCGGGGCCGGTTGCCTTCCGTTTGACGACGGCCAGTTCGATGGTGCGACCACCTGGGCTGTCGTAGTCCAGTGGTACCTTCGCGGTCGCGCAGTCGAACTGACTGCCTTGAACGCAGGGGCTCCAGTCCAGTCGCGGGGCGGGCACCGAAGCTGACGGTCTGCCGGCCGCGCCGACGTGAGGCCCGTCGCATGCCGTCGAGCAGACCACCGCCACGGCGATGACCGCGGCAGCACCTCGGCGAGCCGCCCGGGGTCCTGATCTGGGCATGCGCTGTCCTTCCTTTCATGGCTGAGCGCCCGATGCCACCAAGGCTCTGGACGTCGGCACATATCCGTGTCGACAAGACCGCGGACCGGCAACGCGCGTCGGCCGGGTCGCATCCAGGCCCAGCGACTTTGGCCAGAGGCCCCGCAACCTCCCTCGCCGGATGGAGCGATCGCGGGACGGTCCAGTCTCACTGGATGTGCTGCACCTGCCCGACCACGGTCACCGGTGATGACCTGCTCGAGCGCTCACGGGTGATATGGCGTGACCGCGGCGGTGGACGTGCGAAACGACGGCAAATGACCGTTCGAAACCAAATCCGACACATGAACCATTCGCCGGAGCGTTTATCTGGCCGACCCTCACCACGCCCCCGCCATCGCCGCCCGCAAACGCGCCCATGCCAACGACCGCGGCTGGAGCAACTCCACCGACCTCGGCGGCATGATGGCCTTCACCCACCGCTATCTGCCCCGCTCACAGGACCATTGAGCGCACGTATCAGAACCGGGCTCGACCAGCCGCGTTAGGTGGTCGCCCTGGCTGACGCTGGCGTGGCTTCTCGTTCCGATGCGGCGGTCTTCTCCCGAGCGTGACCCAGCCGTCAGATAGCGGGTCGGTGGTTCTTCGTGGTTGTCACGGGTCGGGCGTTCGGAGTGGTAACGCCTGGTGGGCATGACCATCGGGCAGGGCGTCTTCTGATGTGAGAGGGAACGTCATCTCCCGGTGAACGGGCTCCGTGGCGGGTCATCACTGCCAGAAATAGCTGACCCGTACGCGCAGGGGGCTGTTCCATTCGATGTTGACCCAGGTCTGTACGCCTCCCTGGTAGGGCTGGATGTTGTGGACGGTCATGCGCGCGGCCCCGATCATCGGGGCGTTGTTGTGGTCCACCTCCACGATCGAGACGGTCACCAGCGTGGACGGTGTGAACGAGCCCAGTGTGGCGTTGATGATCACCTCTCCGTACGTGTCGAAGTAGGCGAAGCCGGTGGAAATCGCCTCGGCGGCACGCCTGGCAGTGGGCTCGATGGCGGTGTCGATCGTCTGCAGGGTCATGGCTGTTCCCTTTCGATGCCGTGCGCGCCCGCGTCACGAGCGACCCGAGCGTGACTATATGTACATCATCAGTCACTATCTGTAAAAATGGGGTGTGGTCTGCGTCCGCAATGCTTTCCGGCAGGTCTGAACGGTCGGCGCGGAATGCGTTCGGACGCACCTGGAACGACGGCATGCGTCTTGCCTGCGGTGATCCTGGCGGCCGTGCCAGTACCCGGCTCAGAGCTTGCACCGGGCCCCGTCGGCCGGGGACTTGAGGTCGATGAGGTAGGCGGCCACGGCCTTGTTGATGCAGGCGTTGCCGGGCAGGATGGCGCCGTGCTGCTCGCCCTCGACGGTGAGCAGGCTGCCGTTCAGGGTCTTGGCCAGGTTGATGCCGCCCTGGTGCGGGGTGATGGCGTCGCCGGTGACGGAGACGGTGAGTGTGTCGGGCAGGCCCTTGATGCCGGTGGCGTAGGGGTGGCCCAGGGTCGGCTTGACGGGCCACTGCTCGCAGCCGTCGCGCACCTCCCTGATCGGGTCGGAGTACGGCGCAGCCTTGTGCCACTCCCTTGCCAGCGCGGTCTCCTGCTCGGGCGTGCTGCGCTCCTCGTCCAGGCAGTTGATCGCCATCGTGGCCTCGGACGCGGCGGAGTAGGCGCCGTCGGCGGTCCGCCCGTGGGAGCTGTCGCGCAGCTTCAGCAGGGTGTCGCCCTTGCCGGCCTTCAGCTCGGCGATGCCCGCGATCGCGGTGGGCCGGCTCGCCTTGCTGTACAGCGCGGTGTCCACCCCGTCGACCGCCTGCCTGAACGTCAGCTCGCGCCCGTCGGAGGTCCGCGCGGGCTTGTCGATCAGCGGCCGGAGGAGTTTCTGGAGCTCCTGGGTGGCGCGCTCGGGATCGGTGCCGAGCGGGCAGTCCTGCTTCTGCTCGGTGGCGCAGGCGGCGGCCAGGCGCTCGAACGCGGCCTGCATCCCTGCGGCCTGCTGGAGGCGCCGCTTGCGGGTGCCGTTGAGGTTGTCCACCGCCGCGTCCAGGACCAGCGCGCGGACCTTCTTGGGGAACATCTCCGCGTACACGGCGCCGAGCCGGGTGCCGTAGCTGCTGACGGCGTAGGAGAGCTTGTCATCGCCCAGGGCCTGGCGCAGCACGTCCATGTCCCGCGCGACGTCGCGGGTGCCGACGTGCGCGAGCACCTGCTTGCCGCCCGAGCGCTTGGCGCACTGCTTGACGAGCCGGTGGGTCTGCTGCTCGGTCCAGACGTCCAGGCCGGCGGGGATCGTGGTGAGTTTCGCGTCGCGGTCGCGCGCGGCGTCGGTGTGGCAGTCGAGCGCAGGCTTGGAGGCGCCGACGCCGCGCGGGTCGAACCCGACCAGGTCGAAGCGCTCGGTGATCGGCGATCTCGCCCACGCGGCGGTCAGGGCCGCGTGATCGGTGCCGGGGCAGCCGGGACCGCCGGGGTTGAGCACGAGCGACCCGATCGGATCCTTGCCGCGCGCGGGCACCCGCAGCAGCGCCAGCTCCGCCTGCTTACCCTCCGGCTTCTGGTAGTCGAGCGGCACCTTGAGCCGCGCGCACTCGGGTGCTCGCCAGCATCTATGGAATGGTGTTTCCAGGCGATCCCATCCACGACACGGCCTTGCCCGCGCGGGACCGACTGGTCGGCTGCCTGCGGCAGATACTTGCGCCTGTCGGGACCGGGAAACAGGCGAGGCAGGCATGGGGACAAGATCTACGAGATGCTCATCGCTCCCGAGCCGACCGAGGAGTCCCGAGCGGCGTACCTCGCCCTGGAACGGCAAACGCAACACCGCGTGGAGCATTGGTTGTCCGTCCTCGCCGACGAAGGATCACTCCCTGACGGCGACAACGCTCAACGCGCGAAGTTCCTGCTCACTGTCATCAACGGTCTCTCGGTCGAAAGGGCACTTCCAGGCTCGGAGTCTCTCCTCGCATCCGAGACCGCAACCTTGTTCGCTGCCGTCGACAGCGTTCTGAGTGGCTGAGCCGAGTGCGCCGTCCGTCGCCGGTGGCGAGCCGCCCGGCCGCCCACCCGTGAGCGCGGGCGGCGGCGGTGAGCAGGTGCGGCAGGGGGCGTTCACGGGGTCTCCTGGAGTTCGGCGCGGCGGCCGCCGGACGGCTCCGGCACGTGCTTGTACAGCGTCGACCGGAGTGTCTCGTTGAAGGTCCCCCGAACGGAACGGCCACCAGCGGGTCACCACGCCCGGGATCGTGATCAACCTCAGCGACGACCACCGTTCTTGGATTCTTCGCCCCCCAGGAACGTGGGTGGTGGTTCATGCCACCGGGGCTTGACGTCAAGTCAACTTGAGCTTCTAGCGTGACCATCATGAACAGCGCATCAAGGGTCGTGCCTGGAATAGATCGCCCGGACGTCGGCACGGTCATGTCCAGCGAGTGGACCGTGCACAGCCCACAGCGCCAGCGCAAGGCGCTCGACTTGCAGGCCGAGGTCTGGGGCGAGGCCGACTGGCCGGAGGGTCTCCACAGTTACACCTTCTACGCCGGCACGGACGGCTCCACGATCCTGCACTACTCCCAGTGGAGGGACGACCAGGCATACCGGGACTTCGTCGAGAGCGGCCGCAAGCCGCGCATGGAGCGCGTCGACGCCGCCGTTCCCGGCATCGAACGGCATGATCTCGCCTTCTACCGGCTGCACCGGAGCCTGACGATCGGTTCCGACGAGCCCGGGATCGTCGTCACCGAGTTCGTCGCGGCCGGGGGACCCGACGACGCCCGCCGCCGGGTCGGCACGATGGCCGACGCCCGCGAGAAGGCCCGACCGTCGGGGCTGCTGACCGCCGGCTTCCATGTCAGCTCCGATGGCAGCCGGATCCTGGACTACTCCGAATGGACCGATGATGCGGCCTTCGAGGCGTACCTGGCGCCTCAGCAGGACACCGGTTCCCGCCGGATCAAGCGCTTCCGTCCGTACCGCAGCCTGCGGGGCGCCTGATGATCCTCGTGACCACCGCGACCGGCAAGGTCGGCCGCCACGTCGTCGACGGCCTGGTGGCCGCGGGGACGGACGTCCGCGCCCTGACCCGGTCGCCCGAGAAGGCCGGACTGCCGTCCGGTGTCGACGTCGTGCGCGGAGACCACTCCGACCTCGACGTCCTGAAGCAGAGCCTGGCCGGGGTGGACAGTGTGTTCCTGGCGTGGCCGTTCGGCTCGCCCGAGGCCGCCGTCCCCGTCGTCGAGACGATCGCCCGGTACGCACGCCGCGTCGTGCTGCTCTCCTCGATCACCGTACGCGATGACGTCCAGGAGCAGACCGACCCCATCGGAGCACTCCATGCCGCATTAGAGCGGCCGATCGAACGGTCCGGCCTGCAGTGGTGCTTTCTGCGGCCCGGGACCTTCGCCGCCAACACGCTGGCCTGGGCGCCCGAGATCCGCGCGGAGGGCGTCGTCCGGGACGTCCACGGCGGCGCCTCCATGCCGCTGATCCACGAACGTGACATCGCCGAGGTCGCCGTACGCGCGCTCACCGAGGACCGGCACGCGGGGAGCAGGTACGTGCTCACCGGGGAGGAGGTCCTGTCTCAGGCCGAGTCCGCCCGGACGATCGGCGAGGTGATCGGCCGGCCGGTGCGCTGGGAGGAGATCTCGCGGGAGGAGGCCAGGAGGAAGAGGCTCGCACACGGGCTGCCGCCGTCCTTCGTGGACTTCATGCTCGACGGGTACGCGGCGATGGTGACCGATCCGGCACCCGTCACCACGACGTTCAAGGACGTCGCGGGCATCCCTCCTCGCGCGTTCCGGGAGTGGGCAGCCGATCACGCCGCCGACTTCCGCGGCTCCTGGGCGTCACCGGACAACTGATCGCCGCGGCCGCCGCCCTTGTCAGGCTGAGCGCGTCTCAAAACAATCTGGATCCGAGGCGCGATGGGAGGGGCGAGGTGTTGCCCAGGTGTTGCCTGTCCCAGACAACACCTGACACGGCGCCCTTCTCCCGAAGCTGTCCCCAGCCGCCGGGCCTGTAACTCGTCGAGGAGGACGCGGTGACGCAGGAGATGGAAGCCTCCCCGGCCGTACATCTGCCTCTTGAGAGGTTTGGTCTTTATCTGTAGTCAAGCGCTGTCCAGCTCTGCTGGTTGGCGGCTTGCGGCCCGACAGGGCTCCCCCGGTCGACTGTCAAGCGGACTCTTGGTGAGAGCAGTGACCCGGTTCGTTGAGCGTCGCCGTGGTGGTCACCCGCGGGTCGATTGCGTCCGGGCGGCGCGTTCTTGGGCGTCGAGAAGTTCGTCGCCGTGCTCGATAATCCAGCCTCCGAGCGCCATCATCGGGCCATCAACCAGGCTCTTGCCCAGGTCGGTCAGGCTGTAGTCGACACGAGGCGGGGCCGCGGCGAAGGCCCGTCGCTCGACCAGGCCGTTGGCGAGCAGGCGGTGCAACGTCTCGGTCAGTACCTTGTCGCTGATGCCGCCGATCGCGGTGCGCAGCTCGCGGCGTCGACGCGGACGCGAGCGCAGGGCCGCGAGTACGACGGGATCCCATGTGTGGGCGAAGAGGTCGATGGCCGCGCGCAGGCGGCAATCGGCGACCAGTTCGTAGCAGTGTCCTTCGTGATCGCTCATCTCGCCTTCCATTGTCGTGCGTTCATTAGGCACCGATCGGTGCGTAACGGCCTTACTACCGTGGCTGCCCCAACGATCACTGCACGAGAGGGAAGCAACGATGCGAATCGGGATCTTGGGAACCGGAACGCTGGCGGAGTCCCTGGGTGAGGGCTGGGCGCGCGCAGGACATGATCTGGTGATCGGTGGGCGGTCGCAGGCCAAGGCGCAGAAGCTTGCTGATCGGCTTGGCCGGGGTGTGCGCGCTGCCGCGCCGCGTGAGGCGGTCACTGGACGGGATGCGGTGCTGCTCGCGGTGTCGTGGGACGGCGTCGATGAGATGCTGCAAAGCGCGGGCGCGTCCGAGGGGTCGCTGGAGGGGACCCCGTTGATCGATCCCATCAATGCCGTCGAGCATGGCGTCGGTGTGTCGCTGACCGGCCGCGGCGAGGCGATGGCGGAGCGGATCGCCGCACTGGCTCCGGGAGCACATGTCGTCAAAGCCTTCCACCTGTTTCCGGCCGAACAGTGGACCAGCGCGCCCGGCCAGGACGAGCAGCCGGTGACGGTGGCGATGTGCGGCGACGATCCGGCAGCGCTGCAGGTAGTCGGTGAGCTGGTGCGCGATGTCGGCGGTGCGCCGGCCGTTTTGGGCTCGCTCGATCGCGTTCCTCAGCTTGAGGAGGTCGCGGGTTTCGTCATCGGGCTGGCTTTCGCCGGCTTCGATCCCGCCTCCGCCGTTCCGCACGTCCCGTCACTGGCAGCGCCGCCACCCGCTACGGAGTCCCCTGTGTAGGGCCTTGGCGGGCATCGACGATCGGCAGGAGCGTGGCGGCAGCCGGTGCAACTGTTGGCGCGGCGTCGGCCCGGCCGGGCTGGGGACATCGGCCAGCCGCCCGAGGAGATGGTCGAGAGCGGCCTCACGATGCCGAAGTCCAGGCCGCCGTCGACGATCACCACATTGGGGGTTGATGTCGCGGCACACGATATCGACTCTGTGCACGTCGGCTAGGACCGCAGCGATTGGACGCTGCCCACGACACGGTCGGCGGCGCGGTGGCGTTCCAGAGCGTCGAGCTCCGCCGCCTCGGAGCTGTCTGGCGTGGCCGGGCCCGCCCCGGACCTTTGCCGAGCATGTGGCGCATTTGGTCCGTTTCGGGAACCGGCTGCCAGTGGTCGAGCTGACCGGTGCGCTGGCGGCGGTACCGGCCGGGCGCGGTTTGAACGGCTGTGTTCTTGGCAGTCGTTGAACGCACCACCGTGATGGCACGTACCAACGGTGAAATCCCGGAGTCCACCAATCCGCTGCGACAAGACTCGCAAATGGGGGGCCGCCCGCGCCGGCGCGGTCGGTCTGTGCAATGCGCTTTCGCGTAACGGAGTTCCCCTCCGTCCGCCTCCTCGGGTCAGAGGGTGACGGCCCGCGCGGCAGGAAGCCGGGTGATTATCAGGATCCCGCGCGGGCCGTCCGCCCTCGGATGACGTGCATGTGACGTCGCTGAGATTAGACCCGATAGGGGCCTTGGGCGGGTTCTTAAGGCTCACTTGACCTACCGCTGAGCGCCACCTAAGCGCGCATCGCCGTTCCCAGCGGCTTGGTCACGCAGTGTGAATTTCGAGTTCGCGTTGAACCCCCCTTGGATCGGGGCCCGTACCTGCTGAACGGAGCCGGGTGCCCTTCCTCACACCCTTAACAAGGAGGGAGCGCCGCATGCGACACGCACGGCGATCGCGAAGACTCTTCAACGTCATCGGCCTCACCGCCGGTGGCGGCATACTGCTGGCCCAACTGTCCGGCATCGTCCCGGCGAACGCCTCGTCCTGGACCGCCGCCGCCCGGGCGCAGACCGTCCAATGCCCGGACGTAGCGTCCGGCTTGCCTGCGGTTCCGGCGCAGGCCCGCGCCGAGGTGGATCGCAACCTGGCCCAGCTCAACACGCAGATCCAGGAGGCCAACCAGCGGCTGGCCGCGACCGCGAACCAGGGCGGGCCCAACTTCGCGCAGAACGCGATCGTGGGGCCGCTGCGCGACAAGCGCCTCGCCGCGATCAACCGGATCGCCACCGCGATCGGCCGCGTCGCGGAGCGCCCCGCCGGGCTGGACGCCCTGGCCACCTGCACCGTGGCCGGCACGCCCGACGCCGGCGCGGGCCAGGGGAACGGCGCGGGCAACGGCGCCGGGGCCGGCCAGGGCAACGGAGCCGGGCAAGGCAACGGAGCGGGCCAGCCTCCTCAGCAGGGACCGGTCGCGAGCGACTTCGTCGACATTCGCAAGGTCCGGCCCAACGTCAAGAACGCGCGTCCCGGGCGCACCGGCTCACGCGGAACCTTCACCACCCGGTGCGGCCGCAACGAGAACGGGAAGTTCAACTCCGACAACGTGATCGCCGCTCCCGGCGTGTCCAACGGCGCCCACCACGTCCACGACTATGTGGGCAACCAGGACACCAACGGCTTCTCCACCGACGAGAGCCTGGCCGCGGCGCGGACCACCTGCACCAACGGCGACAAGTCCACGCACTACTGGCCGGTGGTCCGGCTGACCAACGCCGGTGACGACGTCGACGCCGACAAGCCCGGTGGTGGCCTGGACGGCAACGTCGGCAAGATCCAAACCCCGGCCCGGGTCAATCTGACGTTCAGCGGCAACCCCCGCGGCAAGGTCTCCGCGATGCCGCGGTTCCTGCGCATCATCACCGGGGACGCCAAGTCGTTCACCAACGGCACCGCCAACGCCCGCGCGTCGTGGACCTGCAGCGGGTTCGAGAACCGGCGGCTGACCGACAAGTACCCGCTGTGCCCGCGCGGCAGCCAGGTCACGCGGATCCTGGAGTTCCAGAGCTGCTGGGACGGCACCAACACCGACAGCGCCAACCACCGCACGCACGTGGCCTTCCCCGACGCCAAGGGCAACTGCCCTGCGGGCATGCGCGCCATCCCGAGGCTGGAGCAGCGCATCAGCTACAAGCTCCCGCAGGGACGGGTGTTCGCATTGGACAGCTTCCCCGAACAGCTGCACAAGCCCGTCACCGACCACGGCGACTTCATCAACGTGATGTCCGACAAGCTCATGCGCCGCGCTGTCTCCTGCATCAACCGCGGCCAGCGGTGCTGAACACCCGTCACTGAGTGAGAGGCCCGCCCGGCCCGGCCCGCCCACGGCCCGGGCCGGGCGTCGCCGGTACCGTGGACTCGCGACGCCCTGCTGAATCGTGGCGTTGGCCGAACCCGAACCGATCGACAGCACGTTGGCCGCCTCGACGGCTCGGCCGCTCGCGTGTACGGCAGAGCAGGACTCGGCCTCCTCCGCAAACGCGTTCTCCCCGCCGGCCAAGAAGACATCACAAGATCAGCGACAGTCGGCTGAGCGGAACAGGAACACCGCCAGCGCCTTGTCGTGGTACCGCATGATGCTCGCCATGTGGCCGGGGAAGTTGTACGTCGGGTTGTGCCGCTCGGCGCTGCCGACCGCGCCGGGCAGGTCCGCGATGGCCGCGTACACCCCGAGGTGCTTGCTGAACCGCGACTCGGGGCCGAAGGTCAGCCGCCGCACCATGGAGTGCAGCCCGTCCGCGCCGATGACCAGGTCGTACCGTTCGGCGCGACCGGACAGGAGACGCACGTCGACGCCGGTGCCGTCGTCCACTAGCGACTCCACGGAGTCGCGGAACAGCACGGTGGCGTCCGCCGGGAGAGCCTCGGCCAGGAGGTTCGCGAGGTCCTCGCGGGCGATCTCGATGTCGTCGTCGGAGTCGCTGGTCTCGGCCACCGGAGCCGCGCGAGAACCGTGCCGCCGGCGTCCACGAACACGCCGTTCTCGGCCATCCGCAGCCTCCGGTCGCGGATCCGGTCCAGCAGGCCCATTCTCTCCGTGACGTCGATCGGCGAGCCGTTGACCCGGAAATGCGACGAGTGCTCGACGAGTGTGACGCGGTGCCCGCGCGCGCCGAGGTTGACCGCGGCCGAGAGTCCGGCCACGCCGGCACCCGAGATGAGGATGTCCATGGTTCCCTCGGGTCATGCGAGATCATCTTCGATGAGGGCGAAGGTAATGACCAACCGGGCAGGGCGGGAGAACTGCGGGGATCCGGGTCAAAGATCTGTTGCTGCCGCCGCTTGTCGGGCCAGCTTGTTGGCCTCCTTCTTGAACCACTCGATGAACTCCTCCTGATAGCGCATGTAGGAGGAATGCACGTCGCCGTATCCCGAATATGGCACCGTCGTCGGCGCCAACGGTTCAGGCGGAACATAGCCGGGCGTAAAGAAGGCCACATGAAGTCGCTCATTCATTTTGCCGGCGACGAGAAAGGTTATGATCAGCGCTCTGATCCATTGTGGAGTCGTCGGAGCGAACTCCACGGCCAGCTCTCCACCCTGTATCTTCGCCCACACGGTGCCGTCCGGCCCCACAAATCGCACGGCGGCGTCCCCGGGATCCCAGCCGCGTTGTATCGCCGGCTTCGTGGCCGGTGCCCGCTGGACGATCTCGCTCACGATCTCCTGGTTCCGGTCACGCAAATGGAGCCGCCCCTGCATAGTGATAAATCCCTGGGCGTCGGTCGGCGGGTTCATTGCGAGAGTTTGGTAATGGTCGTTAGTGTAAAATCCCAGTATATCGCCAGTCGCGTCGACGACCGCGTATTGCGGGATGCACGGATTGCCGATCAGGCTGTCGCATCGGTCGACAAAGAAAGTTGTGGTGTTCCGCGCGTCCGACACCCTGAAGGTGATCCGCGGGATGTGATGCCGCTCCATCGGGCGGTATCGCTCCGGCCTGCCGGGGACTTTTTTCATTAACCGGCTGAACCAGCTCGACGTCTGCCCTTCGCCGACGGCGACCGGTGCGACGTCGGCGAGCACGGTGTCAGCACTCGAATCCCTCAACTGATAGTGCAGGTCATGCGGGGTCTCCACTACTTCCAGTCGCGGAGCCTCGAACAGGTTTGCCACAGTCGATCCCACCTTCGCGTGCGAGAACCGGTACACCAGGAGACTACAACCGCAGCACCGACCGCACCTGTGCCGAATTGTGCCGCACACTGAGGTGATTCCATCCTCATCCGGCCGGGTGGTGAAGGGCGAGAACGGCTTGGACAACAGCGGTCAGGCGGCTGGATGAGCACCGAGCTCTGCGCAGGATGTGCCATCCCTTGAGGATGGCTGCGCCGCGCTCGCCCGGTGCGCGGACCGTGGCGTGGCGGCGGTTGAACAGCTTCTTGTATTTGCCCAGCCTGCAGTGCTTTTTGCGTTTGCAGGGCGTGCCGATCGCACCGCCCGCGCGGTCAGTCCCGCCACGATGCCGTGCCGGCGCGCGGCGGTCAGGTCGTGAGTTGAGCCCGGCCATGACGCGCAGATCGGCTCGCCGTGCGGATCGGTGAAGAACTGCACGTTCATCCCGTGGCCCCGGTGCTTGGCCGAGTCGTACAGCCGGTCGTTGGCACCCCGAGAGCCGGTCGGTCGAGATGAGGGTGCCATCCAGGATGACGTAGGCCTTCTTGGCCGCGATGCGCAGCGCTTGGCGCAGGTCAGGTGTGCCAGTCCACCACCTCGGTGACGTAGCGGTGCGCTGTGGCGGCGCCGCCCCCGAACGCCGGCGCCAGGTCGGCGGAGGGCTCGTTCCGACGCAGCTGCACCAGCTCACCATCAGCCGCCACGACTACGCCCAGTTACTTTCACTTGGTCGCACGGACCAATTGGAGGGCCTGCTGGCCTGGTCGGGGGGCGGCAGCCCGACCAGGCCGCGGGCACGCGCGGACAGGTGGGGGGCCCGCCCGAGCGGCCTCCGGGGGGATCAGTCTGCGGACACCGCGGACGCACTCCGGCCGATCTTGTCGAGCAGGAGCTTCGCGGCCAGCTCCGCCCCGTCGGTGCGGACCGTCTCGGCCACTACGGCCGCGCGGGCACCGGTCGCGGGGGCCAGGGCGATCTCGAGTGCGGCCGCCAGCGACTCGGCGGTCGGCGTCGGACCGTCGTGTCCCGTGCCGATGCCCAGCTCGGTTACCCGGCCCGCCCAGTACGGCTGGTCCGCGACCTGGGGCACCAGCACCTGCGGCGTCCCGGCACGGGCCGCCGTCGTCGTGGTGCCCGCGCCGCCGTGGTGCACGACCGCGGCCACCCGGCGGAACAGCGCCTGCTGGTTGACCTCGCCGACGACGAAGCAGTCGTCCCGGTCGTCGATCAGGACCAGATCGGCCCAACCGCTCCCGAGCAGGACGCGGCGGCCCTGCGTCCGGACCGCTTCGATGACGGCCCGGGAGAGGTCCTGCGCGTTCGCGCCCCGCATCGGCATGCTGCCGAAGCCCACGTACACCGGCTCCGCACCGGCGGCCAGGAACGCCTCCAGATCGGCCGGGAGCGGGCGCTCGTCCGGCCGAATCCATGCGCCGGTCTGCGCCACGGCGAGCTCCGGCGTCTCCTGCCACGGGCCAAGGACAGGGTCGGTCGCCAGGAACGGGTGGTCAGTGAAGACGTGGTCCCGGATGCCGTCCACCGGCGGCAGGCCGACCGAGGCCCGATGGTTGTTGATCGTCTCGCCGAACAGCGCGTTCTTGTGCTCGGCGTTGAGGTCCCACAGTCCCCGGTTGTCGGTCACCCGCGCGGGGATCACCTGGCCCGGCCAGGGGGGAGGCGGGTGGTGCGGCGACGGCAGGTAGCTCGGGGACAAGGACGTGAACGCATAGGGCACGCCCAGTTTCTCGGCCGCCGTCCGCGCACCGGCCGCGGCCGGGAACGAGCCGGTGGCCACTACCGCGGCGCAGCCCTCGGACACCGCGACGACCGCCTCGTAGGCCGTGGCGGTCAGCTCGGCGGCGATGTCGGACAGGCCCGCCTTCGCCTTGCCGGGGACCGCCCCGGTCGCCAGCGCGCGGATCGGCCAGCCGACGGGGCTCAGCGGAACGTCGACACCGTTCAGCAGCTCCGCGAAGTCCGGCGGCGCGCACACCCGCACCTCGGCGCCGAGAGCCTGTAGCCGCAGGGCCAGCCCCATCATCGGCTCGACGTCCCCGCGCGACCCGTAGGTCACCAGCACAACGCGCATTCCGCGACTCCCACTTTCCGTACGTTCCGGCGTCGAGGGGTGATTGTGCGGTATGACCGGGGCCTTGTGGCAAGGCCCCCCATGTGCTATATATTGGTAGTGGCAAGGAGTGGATATTCCTCCTTGCCTTTTTCATTGCTTCGCCGCCCAGTAGGTAGCCCCAATACCCACTGTTCAGCATCTCGCCATGATCGTGCGGCAGTCCGTGGATAACCTGGAATCGCCCCTGTTCAGAGCGGGTCGGCCAAGCGTCAGAACTGGATGAGGGCCCTCAGGGTCGTACGCTCGTCCATGGCCTTATCCGCTGCCGGTCATTGGCATGGGCGGTGAAGTCGCAGCCGACCAGGCCGGGGAGCTGCTCCAGCATGGCCCGTAATGCTCTGCCTGATAGGGACTGGCGCTCCCCGTTTCCTCCAGGGCAAAGGCGAGACGGCAGTTTTCGAGTTTGAAGCACAGGAGGGCGTCGAGCAGTGCGGGTATGCGCTGAGCGGCGGAGTGGCGGGCCCCAGGGGCGGTGGGCCCGATTCGACGGCGTCCCTGATCGGTTCGAGTCGCGCCTCGTACAGGGCGCGGATCAGTCCGGTGCGGTCGCCGAAGGCACGGAAGAGCGTTCCCGGCCGCTGCCGCGATGTGGACCATATGGACGTCCTCGGGGCTCTCGCAGCGGGCGAAGAGGGTGTCGGCGGCCGCGAGGACGGCCCTCCGGTTACGGATGGCGTCCTTGCGAGGCTTGCCTCGGGCAGCGGATCTGGGCCGCCACAGCCTGCGACTGCTGCTGGACAAGAACATTCCCGGCTGGGTCGGCCTGTGGGCCGAGGACGGCATCGTGGAGTTCCCCTTCGCCCCCCAGGGCCGGCCCGAGCGTTTGGACGGCAAGGACGCCGTCGCCGCCTACATGCGCGACTACCCCGACCACATCGACCTGCGGATCCATCAGACCACCGATCCGGGGACCATCGTGGTCGAGATGCGCGGTGTCGGCCGCCTGGTGGAGACCGGCAAGCCCTTCGACACGACCTACATCGCCGTTGTAACTGTTCTTCGGCCATACCCGAGGGCGGCCTCCCGCAGGTTGTCGGCCTGCTGCGCTATGACGTTTTCTGCATGCGATTCCACTGGATCCGGCCGCCGAGCGCACCGTCCTCCTCGCCTTGCCCACGGATCCCCCGGCATTGTTCAGTTGGCCGGGTTTTCGAGTGTCGGCTCGGCGACTTCCTGGGTGCCGATGATCGAGAGCAGGTTGAGCAGGTCGGCACTGTCCGTGCCGAGTGCGGGGGTGAACCAGAGCAGTCGCTGTCGGCCATCCTCGCTGAACAGGTTGAGGCAGTTGACCTCGATCAGGCCGATCGTGGGGTGGATGAGGCGCTTGCGGTCGTCCCGCCTGAACGCGACGTCGTGGTCGGCCCACAGTGTGGCGAATTCGGCGGAGGTGTCGAGCAGCGAGCTGATCATGGAGCTTGCTTCGGTGTCCTTGGCGTCCCGCCGGGCGGCGGCCGCGCGTAGATCGGCGACGAAGGCGCGGGACTGGCCCTCGTGATCGGCTTCGGGGTAGAGCTGCCGGGCGTCGGGATCGGTGAACCACCGGTGGACGAAGCTGGCCCGCGCGCCCCGGAAACCGGATTGGTCTCCGAGCAGGGCCACCGCGAGCGGGTTCTGCACGAGGGTGACATGCAGGTCGGTGATCACCTGCGCCGGTGTCGATGTCAGGCGATCGAGGAGGTCGAGCATGCCGGGGTGCACGTGCGAGGCGGCTCCGCCCTGTACGGGGATCGGGCGATCCGCCAGGTGATACAGGTAGTCGCGTTCGTCGGCGGTCAGGCGTAGGGCCCTGGCGAGCGCCGCGAGCATCTGATCGGAGGGCTGGGATCCGGCTCCGCGTTCGAGTTCGTTGTAGTAGTCCACCGACGCCCCGGCAAGCTGGGCGACCTCGTCACGGCGCAGCCCGGGCACGCGGCGCCGGGGCCCGGTCGGCAGCCCGACGTCGCCCGGGCGGATGCGATCACGCCGCGAGCGCAGAAAGGTGCCCAGTTCGGTGTACTTCGCAGAAGCCATGCACTCCATTCTGCGCTCGGCCGGGTCACGGACCCAGGGGATGACATCCCCTGGTCATCCTGGTCAAGGCCGCGCATCGTGGAGGACATGACTACGGACCACCGAACTCATGCGCGGGTCGCCGTCGTGACCGGCGGATCGCGCGGCATCGGCCGGGCGGTCTGCGAAAGGCTCGCCCAGAACGGGCTGGCCGTCGTGGTGAACTACGCTCGCGACGCGGCGGCCGCCAAGGAGACGGTGGCAACGATCACCGCCGCCGGCGGCCGGGCAGTGTCCGTACAGGCGGACGTGGCGGACGAGAACGCCGTCACCGCGCTGTTCGACCGGGCGGAGCAGGAATTCGGCGGCGTCGACGTCGTCGTGAACGCGGCCGGCCGACTCGCCCTGTCCCCCATCGCCGACCTCGACCTCGAGGTGCTCGACGCCGTGCTGCGCACCAATCTCCGCGGCACGTTCGTCGTGGCTCAGAGGGCCGCCCGGCGACTGCGTGCGGGAGGCTCGTTCGTGGCGTTCTCGACCTCCGTGGTCGCCACCCGGTTCCCCGCTTACGGCGCGTACGTGGCGAGCAAGGGCGCCATCGAGTCGATCACGCTGATCCTCGCCCGTGAGCTGCGCGGCCGGGACATCACCGTGAACACCGTCGCGCCCGGCCCCACGGCCACGGATCTGTTCCTCGACGGCAAGGGTCCCGAACAGATCGAGCAGCTCGCCAAGGCCCCGCCCCTGGAGAGGCTGGGCACCCCGCAGGACATCGCCCGCGTCGTCGCCTTCCTCACCAGCTCCGAGGGGCACTGGATCAACGGCCAGATCCTGCGGGCCAACGGGGGCATGGTGTGAGCGGGCAGCCGAAGGTCGTGGTGGTCATTGGCGCCTCCAGTGGCTGCGGCAACCTCACCGCACGGGCTCTGGCCGGGGCCGGTCGCCGGCATGAGCCCCACCACCGGCCGCAACGCACCCGCCGTCGCCGCGCTCGCCCAAGCCAAGAAGCAGATCACGGCTGTGGAGTTGGACGTCCAGGACCAGGACTCGGTCGACGCCGCCATCGACCAGGTGACGGCCGAGCGGGGACAGCTCGATGTGGTGGTGCACTCGCCCCCCAAGCCGGCCTCTGACCACCGACACCAGCACGAACAGATACGTCCACGCCCGCAAAGGGCCCACTCCCAGGAGAGACCGCTATGCCTTTCGCCAACTTCAAGGTCCCCGCAGGCACCCTCACCGCCGAGGACAAGAAGAAGCTCGTTGAGCGCACCACCGACCTGTATGCGGAGATCTACGGTGAGCGGGCCCGCCCCACCACCGTTGTACTCATCGACGAAGTCGTCGACGGCGGCTGGGGCGTCGCCGGCAACGTCCTGACCGCCGCCATGCTCAACGGCGACGCCTGACACCGAGCACCCGGAGGATCTCGCGGTCCTCGCAGACCGCCGAGGGCCTCGGGGAATATCGGTACAGCCGTTGGCGCTGCGATTGATCACGATCCGGTCGTAGCCGCGAAGGCGTTGACACCGGGACGACCTGGACGCCGTCGAGGGCAGGCAGCGGGCAAGGAGTCGGCGCTGACGCGCAGTATGTAGCCCTGACCGCACCGCACGGTCAGGTCCGAAACCCTGTCCACGACGTCGGCTGGTCGCCGTGCGTGTGCCCGGAGTTCGGCACGCTGGTGCACGGTCTCGCCTTTCGGCGTGTTCCCATTTCCACCCCAGGCCAGGCATTGATCGTGCTTTTGGTCAGCTCGATCGGGCGGTTTCCCTTCGTTGCAGCTTCGCCGCGGAAGCCTTGACGTGCGTCCGGCTCCGGGCGGCGGACGGTCCACAACGTGGCGATGCGAGTCGCGAACAAAGAAGGGAGAACCCTAACTATGAGTTCGGTATCCGGAGAGTTACGGACCCGAGACGCTCCTCTCTACACCGGAGGAGACGTACGCTCCGCCATCCTCACGGATGCGGGGAAGGAAGGCTGGGACGCTCTCATGGAGCACCCCAAGAGGGCCGTCGTGTTGTGGGACCTCACCGGGACGCTGGTGGAGAACGTCCCGCCTGGGGGCACGCCGCGCGTTGACCCCGGCCTTCGCGAGGGGCTCCTCCAGATGGGGGAACTGTACGGCGTCGCTGGGATTTTGACGGGTTGGTCGGTCGCTCAAGTCGATGAACTCGACCTGACCGTCCGCAACTGTCACATCTTGGGGCAATTCGGCGCCGAGCACTGGCACAACGGTGTCCGCCCCCCGCTGATGCTGCCACCGTCCGGGCTGAGCACGGCCGCCGACAAGCTGCACAAGGTGGTGAAGGAACTCGGTCTGGACACCAGGCACATTCACCTCAAGGCGTACATGTTGGCCTTCCGGTACGCGGAAGACACCGACCCGAGGGTGGTCGAGCTGCTGCTCGCCCCGCTCAGGAAGGTGGCCGAGGCTGCCGGGGATCTGACGCTGCTGCACGACCCTGGCATGGTCAGGTTGGTCCCCGAGGAACTCGACAAGGGGATCTCGCTCCGGCGATTCCTCGAAAGGCTCGAAAGGATTGTTCCCCGGGAACCCTCTGCGGTCATGGTCGTGGGCGACGGCAAGCCCGACGAGGCCGCCATGGACGAGCTCGACCGTCTGCGCGCCGAGGGCGTGCCGACGCTCAAGGTGGGCGTCGGCGAGAAACTGCGGGACAAGGTCGACCTGTTCGTGGCCGGCCCGCCGCAGGGCGCATTGGCGCTCATCGACGCGATGTGCGCTGGTGGCGCGCCCGAAAGCGATGGCGTTGTAGCCGACTGACTACAGCGCCGTCGCCAAACCCCCAGTGGCCCCCGGCTATCCGGGGGCCACTGGCTTGACCGGGCCGCGAACGGTTAGCAATACACGACATCCTGTGTCGTGTATTCCTGTAGCGTTTTCGCATGCGCGCCGACCGGTTGGTATCGCTGGTGCTGCTGCTGCGGCAGCACGGTCGGCTGTCCGCGGCCACGCTTGCCCGCGAACTGGAGGTGTCCACCCGCACTGTGCTGCGCGACATCGAGGCGCTGTCGGCGGCCGGCGTCCCGGTCTACGCCGAACGCGGCCGGCACGGCGGTTTCGCATTGCTGCCGGGTTTCCAGACCGAGCTCACCGGACTGAACCACGACGAGGCGCTCGCCCTGCTGGTCGCCGGATCACGGCGCGGCGCGCAGGCGTTCGGCCTCGGCTCGGCGCTCGCTTCGGCCATGCTCAAGGTGGTCGACGCGCTACCCGAAAGCTACCGGGACACCGCGACCGGCGCGGCCCAGCGATTGCTCATCGACCCCGAGACCGACCTCCTCTCGCGCCGGCTGGTCGCTGAGGAGGTGCCCGACACCATAATGGCCGAGGTCCGGCGCGCGGTGTTCGCCGGACACAAGCTGCGCATCCACTACGCGGCTGTGGGCCAGACCCCGAAGTGGCGCACGGTGGACCCGATCGGCCTGGTCACCGTACGCGACCAGGGCTACTTGCTGGCCACGAGGTCTGGCGCGGACCGCACCTACCGGCTGTCCCGGGTCTTGGCCGCCCAGGAACTCCCCGAGCCCACACAGCGCCCGGACCGGGTCGATCTGGACCGGGCCTGGCAGGAACGCAGCACGCGGTTTCGGTCCGGCGGCGACCAAGTCACCGTGCTGGTGGTGATGAACCCGACGCGGCGGGAGGACCTGGTGAGCACCGCGCTGGCCGTCCACGCCGAAGAAACCGACGCAGACGGCCGGCTGCGGCTGGAGGTGACCTTCCAAGATTCACGACACGCCGAATGGGCGCTGTGGCAGCTCGCCACGAGCGCGGAAGCCCTGTCCCCGCAGTGGTTGCGCGCCGCCCTGCGCAACCGCGCCGCCGCGACCGCCGCCTGCTACGCAGTGTCATCCTGAGAGCAGTCGGCCCGAACTCGGGCCCGCCGAGCGTTCGCCTGGCCGGACTCGCCGTCGAGGCCATGGACGCCGACTGTCGCCATCCTGAACACCGGAAATCACTCACCTACCGGGTTCAGGTGGGATTGCGTCGGTAACATCTACCCGCCGCGGACGGCGCGGCGGAGCTTCGCGAGGCGCTCGTACAGGGTGCGTTCCCCGCCGTGCTGCGTGGGACGGTAGTAGTCCTTCCCCACCAGCGCGTCCGGCGGGTACTGCTGCTCCAGGACTCCGTCGGGGGTGGCGTGGGGGTAGCGGTAGCCAACCGCGTTGCCCAGCTTCTCGGCGCCTGCATAGCGGCCGTATCGCAGGTGGGCGGGCACGACACCGACGGCACCCGCGCGAACGTCGGCCATGGCCTCGTCGATCCCGACGATAAGCGTGTTCGACTTCGGCGCCGTGGCCAGGTGCACGGTGGCCTGCGCCAGGGCGAGGCGGGCCTCGGGCATCCCGATCATCTGGACGGTCTGGGCCGCGGCGACGGCGGCCTGCAGCGCGGTGGGATCGGCCAGCCCGACGTCCTCACTGGCGTGCACCAGCAGCCGCCGCGCGATGAACCGCGGGTCCTCCCCGGCTACGAGCATGCGGGCCAGGTAATGCAGCGCGGCGTCGGGGTCCGAGCCGCGAATCGACTTGATGAACGCGCTGATGACGTCGTAGTGCTGGTCGCCCTGCCGGTCGTAGCGCACTGTGGCCTCGGTGACGGCCCGCTCCACGGCCGGCACGTCGATCACCGAGCCGCCCGTGTCCGCCATTCCGTCGGCGCTCGCCTCCAGCGCGGTCAGCGCGCGGCGGGCGTCCCCGGCGGCGAGGCGCGCCAGTGCGTCCTCGGCCTCGGCCGACAGCGAGACCGAACCGTCGAGGCCGCGCTGATCCGTCACCGCCCGGCGCAGCAAGTCGCGGACCTCGTCCCCGGTCAGGGACTGGAGCCGCAACACCAGCGACCGCGACAGCAGCGGCGACACCACCGAGAACGACGGGTTCTCCGTCGTGGCCGCCACGAGCAGCACGAGACGGTCCTCGACGGCCCCGAGCAGCGCGTCCTGCTGGGTCTTGGAGAAGCGGTGCACCTCGTCGATGAACAGCACGGTCTGCTGGTCGTGTCGGTCGCGGCGACGGCGCGCGTCGTTGATGACCTCGCGTAGTTCCTTGACGCCGCTGGACAGCGCCGAGAGGGCGACGAAGTGCCGGGACTCGACGGTGGCGAGCAGGCGCGCGATCGTGGTCTTCCCGGTGCCGGGCGGGCCGTAGAGCAGCACCGACGCCGCCGCCCCGCCCTCCAACAGCCGCCGCAGCGGCGCACCGGGACGCAGCAGGTGCGCCTGGCCGACGACCTCGTCGAGCGTGCGCGGCCGCATCCGCACCGCCAACGGCGCGGTGGCCCGCACCCGATCCGCGGGCGGAGTGTCGGGCGCAGGCAACCTGAACAGCCCCTCCGTCTCGGCGGTCACCCCTCCCCCCTGCCATCGGTCGGAGGTCGCTTGGCGGTGTCCTCGTGCGGACTGAGATAGGCGTAAAACGACTGACTGTGGGCCACTTCAAAACCCGAGGGGGCCGTGCTCGCTTCGGTATTCCGGTAACCGGTCCGCTCGCTCCCCTCGAATACACCTCGCGTCAGGCGGTGAATACCCGCTTCCTCCGCCCCGGTCGATTCGGCGAGTTCGCCGCAGGTGGTCCGGCCGGCTTCGATAAAGTCCGGCAGTCCGAGTTCGACCGCGGTGTAGAGTGCCTGCGCCCTCCACCTACCGGGGATCAGGTCGACCACATCCCGAGTCGCCTGCATGCCGCCTGTCATCCCTATCTCCCGACAGAGTTTCCTATTTGTACCGCGATGACGTCCCCGCGACCTCATCGCCGCCCGTCCCGTCACTTCAACTCCAGATCGCGGCGACCTGGGCTTCGCGCAGGCTCAACAGCCCGACACCGAATTCGTCGACGCCTCGTAGGCGAGCCGCGTGCACTCGCCTACGAGGCGGTCCCTCACCAGAGCGACGTGTTGCCGGACTTTCGCGTCCGATGGCGCCCGTTCACATTGCTACGCCGCCCCGTTACCGGTCAGGGCCGGACGGCGAGGGCCTCGACCTCGAACAGCACGTCAGGCGCAGCCAGGCTCGCGACACCGATGAGGGTTTGCGTGGGCGGTTTCGCACCCCAGCCCTCCTGCACGGCCCCGGCGATCGGCCCAAGCTTGCTGACGTCATGGTTCACCACATACGTCCTGAGCTGGACGACATGGCCAAGGTCGAGCCCATGGGCGGCAAGGGCGACGCCGATGTTGCGGAACGTCTGCTTCACCTGCTCGGCGAAGTCGGTGGAAACAACCGCGCCGTCTGGGCCCGATCCGTACTGACCCGCGATAAGCACCAGTTCCGTACCCGCGGGGACGGTGGCGGTGTGGCTGTAGCCGAACGGGACCGGGTCGTGCAAACCGTCCGGATTGACAATGGCGTGTGCCATGTGGATCACCTCTTGTGTGCGATCGGTCTTTGTCGTGCGGGTAAGAGCCTTCCAGGAATACACGACATCCTGTGTCGTGTATTCCTGGAGAGATTTCGTATGCGCACCGACCGGTTGGTATCGCTGGTGCCGCGGGCCTTCTCCTCCGGCTCGAAGAGGATGTCCTCCTGCCCCGGAGCTTCTTCGGCTCCGCCGTCGGCTGCTTCTCCACCCGCCGCTCGGCACGCGCGTTGATCTTCGTAGTCGTGCGGCTGAGGTCTTCGACGGCGGCGGTGTGGGCGAGCACGAGGGCTGCCGTACATCGCGATCCGCTCTGGTGTCACCTGTCCGTGCGGTTCGGCGGCCACCGCCCGGGTGAGGAGGTCGCGGGCGCGGCCGGGATCGTGCGCAGGCCGGGTTGCCGCGGGTCGTCAGGCGTGTGCGCGTACTGGGGCCTGGGTGCGACAGTTGCGGGGAAGCAGATCTCGACGGAGAGGCCGCCGCCCGGGCGCGCGTGTGCGGTGATGTCGGCGCCGTGCGCCGTCGCGATGGCGTGGACGATCGAAAGGCCGAGGCCGTGGTGGCCATCGCCGCGCGCGGCCCGTCCGCCGAGCCGCTGGAAGGGCTCGAAGAGCCGGCCGACCTGCTGCGGGGGGATGACCGGTCCGCTGTTGACCACCGAGACGAACGCTCGCCCTGCCCTGGTTTCGGTCGCGACTTCCACGTGGCCGCCGGTCACGTTGTGGTGCACGGCGTTGTCGACGAGGTTGGCGACCAGGCGTGCGGCCAGCGCGGGGTGGCCCGCGGACGGGGCGGGCGCGATCCGGGTATGGATGCGCACGCCGCGTGCGTCCGCCTCAAGGTGTGCTGAGTCGAGGGCCTGACGGGCGAGATCGGACAGATCGAAGGGTTCTCGGCGGTCGAGACCACGCTCGCTGCTGGTCAGGGTGAGCAGGGCTTCCAGCAGCCGCCCCTGGTCCTTGCTGATCGCGAGCAGTCTCTCAGAGGTCTCCCGGTAGGACTCCAGCGTGGCCTCGCGGTCGGTGAGTGTCTCCTCTAGGAGCGCACGCTCCAGGGTGAGCGGTGTGCGCAGTTCATGTGCGGCGTTGGCGACGAAGCGTTTGTGTGCGTCGAGGGCGGTTTCCAGACGGCCGAGCAGGCCGTCGACGGTGTCGGCGAGGTCTTTCATCTCGTCGTGGGGGCCTGTGACGGCGAGCCGCTGGTGCACGTTACGGGCGGAGATCTGCTGGATCGTGGCCGTCATCGTGCGCAGTGGCCGCAGGACACGTCCGGCGACCAGCCAGCCCAGCGCGACCGAGAGCACCATCATGATCGCGAGAGAGACCCCGGACTGCATCAGCAGCTCGCGCAACTGTGCTGCCTTGAGCCGTTCCAGCCGCTCGCGGACCTCCGGCCCGCTGTCGTCGTGGACGATGATCACCCACTTGGAGCGGCGCATGAACCAGAAAGTGATCGCGAGAAGCATCGCACCGTAGATCGTGAACAGTGCGCTGTACAGGGCCGTGAGACGGACGCGCACGGTCCGGAGCGATAGATGAGAGGAGACGCTCGGGCGGAGCAGTTCACGAAGGCGCACGGGCATCACCTATCCGGTAGCCGCCCTGCTGGACGGTCTCGATCACCGGTGGCGGGCCGAGCTTGGACCGCAGCCGGTTCATCGTGGCCTTGACGGTGGTCGTGAACGGGTCGGCCATCTCGTCCCACACCCGTTCGAGCAGTTCCTCGGCGGACACGACACGGCCGTCGGCGCCGAGCAGGTATTCCAGGACCGCGAACTCCTTCGGGCTCAGCGCCAGGCGCATTTCTGCCCGGGTCGCGATCCGCTGGGCCGGGTCCAGTCGCAGGTCACCGTGGACGAGGACCGGCGGCAGCGCCGGCTGTGCCCGGCGGCCGAGCGCCCGGATCCGGGCTACGAGCTCGGCGTACGCGAACGGCTTCGGCAGATAGTCGTCGGCGCCGAGGCTCAGGCCCGATACCCGGTCGGCGATCGTGCCGGACGCGGTCAGCATCAGGACACGGGTGCGTTGCGTCCGGCTCACCAGCGAGCGGCACACATCGTCGCCGTGGACGGCGGGCAGGTCCCGGTCGAGGACGACGACGTCGTAGTCCAGCAGCGAGGTCCGCTCGATGGCCGCCTGGCCGTCGTGGACCACGTCGACGGCCATCCCCTCGCGGCGCAGGACCCTCGCCACGGACGCCGCGAGCTCGGCGTGATCCTCGGCCACCAGCACTCTCATCGTGCAATCAGGATGCCCCTGCCGCGGTCACAGCCGGGTCACAGGAGCTCTGACCGTGGTGTGACCGCCCGTTCCCTAGAAATGGCCTCCAGCGCCCATCCACTGACGCGAAGGAGACCATGACATGTCCAAGGCGAAGCCGAGACGGCCCCTGGCGCTGCCGCTGGTGGCGCTCGCGATCTTCCTGCCGGTGCTCGCGGCCTGCGGTGGATCGGACGCCTCCACCGGCGGTTCGGGTGCGACAGCGGGCGGCCGTTCGAGTGCGGCGGCGGGCGGTGGTACCCCTGGTAACGACAACGCCCAGTATGTGAAGTACGCGCAATGTATGCGCCAGAACGGAGTCCCGCAGTGGCCTGACCCCGTTGACGGCAATAAGTTCCGGATGCCGTCCAAGGGGGCCGTTGATCCGAACTCGCCGCAGTTCAAGGCCGCGGGGCGGAAATGCGAGTCGGTGCGGCCGCCGGGATGGACCTCCCGGAAGGACCCGGCGGCGCAGGCCAAAATGCTGAAGTACGCGCAGTGCATGCGCAAGAACGGGGTGCCCGAGTTCCCCGACCCCCAGGGCGGAACACTGGACCCCGGTGACGTCAATCCCGAGTCGCCGCAGTTCAAGGCCGCGGCGCAGAAATGCCAGTCACTGCGGCCGGCGGGTGCTGGGGGATGAGCACCGATGTCAACGAGGCGCCTTCCGGTACGCCCGGTGCCGGGGACACCGCCCCCGGCGTCCCGGTTCCGGACCGCCGGAAGCCGCGCCGGCGCAGAGGCCGGAAGGTGCTCGCCGGGACGGGGGTCCTGGTGCTACTGGCCGCGGCGGGTGTCGCCGTCATGGATCCCTTCGATGACGGGGACGCCCAGCCCGCGTCCTCGACCGATGGCACCTCGCTGGCGGCCGTGCGGGAAGGACCGCTGTCCACGCAGGTGACGCAGAGTGGGACGCTCTCGTACGCGGCCCATGGTGACGGAACCCCGTACGCGGTGGTCAACCAGGCCAAGGGGATCTACACCTGGGTCCCCGGCGAGGGCAGGGAGATCGGCTGCGGCAAGGCCCTGTACCGGGTGGACGAGAAACCGGTGGTGCTGATCTGCGGCGGCACACCGGCCTACCGCGCTCTGTCGGTGGGCGACGAGGGCCGTGAGGTGCGCGACCTCAACGAGAACCTCGTGAAGCTCGGGTACGCCGAGAAGTCCGAACTCGATCCCGACTCGGACCACTACGGATCGGAGACCGCGGAGGCGGTCGCCGAACTGCAGGATGAGCTGGGCGTCGACGAGACCGGGAGTCTGGCCCTCGGGGACGCGGTGTTCCTGCCCGGTCCGCTCCGGGTGACGAAGGCGATGGCCAAGGCCGGCACGGGGGCGGCGCCGGGAGCCCAGGTGGCCCAGACCACCTCGGCCCGGCGCCAGGTGATGGCGGAACTCGGCGCCGGTCAGCAGTCCCAGGTCAAGGTCGGTGACCGTGCCCAGATCACGCTTCCGGACAACAGGACGACCCCGGGCAGGGTGAGCCGCATCGGGACGGTCGCGAGATCCGACGACGACAAGAAGGACTCGTCCGGCTCCACGATCCCGGTGTACATCACGCTCGACCGCCCGAAGGACGCGGGAAAGCTGGACGAGGCCCCGGTTCGGGTGCGGATCACGATCGACGGGGTCGAGAAGGCGCTGATCGTCCCGGTCACCGCGCTCATGGGCAAGGCCGGAGGCGGCTACGTCGTCGAGGTGGCCGACCCGGCAGGCGGCCAGCGGCGCCGTCTGGTTCCCGTGACGCTCGGCATGTTCGACAACGACAACGGGCTCGTGCAGGTGTCCGGGGGCCTGTCCGTCGGCGATCAAGTGGTGGTGCCGGCCTCATGAGCACGACTCACGAGCGAGACGGCCGGGCGCCCGCGCTCGAGCTGGAAGGCGTCACCAAGATCTACGGAGGACAGCCGCCCGTGTCCGCGCTGCGGGGCGTGAGCCTCACCGTCCGCCGCGGCGAACTGGTCGCCATCGTCGGGCCGTCGGGGTCGGGGAAGACGACGCTCTTGCACGTCATGGGGACGCTTGAGCGGCCCACGGACGGGTTGATCCGGATCGACGGAGTCGACGCGGCGGGGCTCGGCGACCGGCGGCTCGCGGCATTGCGCGCCCGCAGCATCGGGTTCGTCTTCCAGCAGTTCTTCCTGGCCGAGCACTCCACCGCCCTGGAGAACGTCGCGGACGGCCTGCTGTACGCGGGCGTCGAGGTCGGCGAGCGGCGGCGCCGTGCCGCCGACGCACTCGATCGTGTCGGGCTCGCGCATCGCCGCGACTTCCGTCCCACGAAGATGTCCGGAGGCGAGCGGCAGCGCGTGGCCATCGCCCGCGCACTGGTGGGCAGGCCGGCGATCGTCCTCGCCGACGAGCCGACGGGCAACCTCGACAGCACCACGGGAGCCTCGATCCTCGAACTGCTGCGAGAGCTCAACGCCGAGGGCGCGACGATCATCATGATCACGCACGACGGCGACCTGGCCGCGCGGCTGCCTCGCCAGGTGCACGTCCTGGACGGCCGGATCGTCTCCGACGACGGCGCCGGCGCGTTCGCCGGCTCGGCCGCGTACAGCGGGCCGGGAGAGGTGGAGTGACATGCGGATCCCGACCCATCTCGTGCCGGCACGCTTGCGCGCCGGAGACCAGGCCCGGGTGGCGAGCACCGGGCTGCGCGCCCGGCCGCTGCGAGCGGTGCTGTCCGCGCTCGGGATCGCGATCGGCACCATGGCGATCGTCGCGGTCCTCGGGCTGTCGTCGTCGTCCCAGGCCGGTCTGCTGGCGGAGATCGACCGGCTCGGCACGAACCTGCTGACCGCCAAGACCGGCCAGAGTTTCACCCAGGAGGAAGCGGTCATGCCGGTCGCCGCGCCCGCCCGGATGTCGCGGCTCGGGTCCGTCGAGGCAGTGGCGCATACCGGCACGGTCAGCGACGCGAACGTGTACCGGAGCCCGTTGATACCTCCGATCAACACCAACGGGCTGAAGGTCCAGGCGGCGAGTCTGAACCTGCCGCGGGTGGCCGGCGCCGGCGTCGCCCATGGCCGCTGGCTCAACGAGGCGACGGCGACGCAGCCTGCCGTCGTGCTCGGTGCGGCGGCCGCGGGGCGACTGGGGTTCAACCGCGTCCATCCCGGGCAGCGAGTGTGGCTGGACGGGCAGTGGTTCTACGTCGCCGGGATCCTCGCCCCTGCGACGCTCGCGCCGGACATCGACACAAGTGCCCTGGTCGGATACCCGGCGGCGCGGCGTTACCTCGGCCACACCAGCATGGCCCGCGGCAAGCCGGCGGACGGCCCACCGAGCACGCTCTACGTACGGTCGCAGACCGACGCGGTCGAAGAGGTGCAGTCGGTGCTCGCGCAAACCGCGAACCCGGAGGCTCCGAACGAGGTCGACGTGAGCCAGCCCTCCGATGCGCTCACCGCCCGTGCCGCGGCGAAAGGAGCGTTCAACAGCCTGTTCCTGGGACTCGGCGTCGTGGCGCTGATCGTCGGGGCGGTAGGAGTGGCCAACATCATGATCATCTCCGTCCTGGAACGCCGCTCGGAGATCGGCCTGCGCCGCGCGCTCGGGGCGACCCGGGGACAGATCCGCACGCAGTTCCTGTCGGAGGCGATCATGCTGGCGGTCCTCGGCGGCGTGGCCGGCGTGGCCTCCGGAGCCGTGGCGACCGCGGTGTACGCCGGCGTCAAGGGCTGGACGGTCGTCATCCCCGCCGAGGCGTGGGCGGGCGGTATCGGCTCGGCCATCGTCATCGGCGCGATCGCCGGCCTGATGCCCGCGCTGCGCGCCGCCCGGCTCTCGCCGACCGAGGCCCTGCGTACGGCCTGACCCTTCGGTGGTGAGTTGTGGCGAATCCACCCTCTGAGATCAAAGCGCACGTCCTCGCGACCGTCACTCGGCTCGTCGCGGTGCTGCTGGTGCCGATCGCCTTCTGCCGCGCACCGGGCCGCGCCCGTTTCCTGGCCTGCCAATGGGCGTTGGGCCTGCGCTACCCCGCCGAGGACCTCCGCGGGCTGGCACCGGAAACGCTGACGGCGTTCACGCACGCGCGGGCCGAGGCGTTCTGGCGCGACGGGCAGCTGATCGGCCTCACCTCGGGACACCGCGACGCGGCGGAACAGCACCGGATCTTCACCGCGGAGGTGCGGCGCACCGGCTCGGTGTCCGCGGCGCGGCGCCGGGTGCTGCCACCGCAGGAATCCAGCCACGTGCGGGGGCACGCGCTCGACGTCCGGCCGACCGAGGGCGCGCGGTGGCTCGAAGAGCACGGTGGACGGTACGGGCTCTACCGCATCTACGCCAACGAGTGGTGGCACTTCGAGTACCGCACGGTCGAGCCGGTCCAGCTGCCGCATCCCGGTGCGGCAGCTTGGCTGCCTGAGCACGGCGCCGCGTACGGGCCGTGTCAGACCTATGGCGATGAGCCTTGGCATGACGAACTGCGCCCCGATCCGACTGAGGACCCGAGGACGCAGCCGTGAATCGAGCCGCTCCTGGGCGGCGGACGGCGACGGACCCGCGTCTTCGAAGGTCAGCGGAAGTCGCCGGCGTGCGCGTTCGCCCACTCCACGAAGGTGCGGGGCCGGCGGCCGGTGACCTCGAGAACGGTCGGGCGGACGATCGACTCGTCGAGCGTCCCCTTCACGTAGAAGTCGAAGAACGCGTCCACGTACTCGACCGGCATCGCGGCCGTCATCTCGGCGCGGGCCTGCTCGTCCGTCAGCTCGACGGCACGCAGGTCGCGTCCGAGCACCTGGGCCAGCACGGCGACCTGCTCGGCGGGCAGCAGCGCTTCGGGGCCGGTCGGCCAGAGGATCTCACCCCGGTGGTCGTCACTGATCAGCGCGCGGGCCGCGACGGCACCGAGGTCGAACGGGTCGAGGCTCGCCGTGCGCACCGCCGGGAACGAGACCCGGATCTCGTCGCCCGCCTGGATCTGCGGCAGCCAGCGCAGGGCGTTCGACATGAACGCGCTCGGCCGCAGGAACGTCCAGGGCAGACCGGACGCCCGCACCGCCGCCTCCGAGGCGGCCATATAGCGGGTCACCGCGTTGGTCAGGTCACCGTTCCCGGCCGACCCGCCGGACAGCAGAACGACCTTCTCGACTCCGGCCGAACGGACCTCGCCCAGCAATCCCGGCATGTCCTCGTACCCGGGCAGCAGGAACACGGCACGCACGCCGGTCAGCGCGTCCTTGAGGCTCTGCGGCCGGTTGAGATCGCCGCCGACCGCCTCGACACCCTCGGGGAGCGTCACGGTGTCGGGCCTGCGGACCAGCGCCCGGACGCCTTCTCCCGCCGAAGCCAAGGCCTTGACCACTTCGGAGCCGACATTGCCGGTCGCGCCGGTTACCAGGTACATCGTCAGGTATCCCTTCTCGGAGCCGCAGCCGGTCGTGGGGCCGCGGCCGTTTCTTGGACGTCACCAGGGCAGCGGACGGCCGTCGCGGAGGAAACCCCCGGTCGGGCCATCGTCGGGAAGGGTCGCGGCCCAGACGATCCCGGCCGCGCCGTCGGCGACGGGGCGGCCGCCGGGGCCCCCCATGTCGGTCGCCACCCAGCCGGGGCAGACGGCGTTCACGAGAACGCCGTCGCCGCGCAGCTCGGCGGCCAGCATGCGGGTCAGCGCGTTCAGCCCGACCTTGGAGGCGTTGTACGCGGGAGTGCCACCGCCCATGTTGGTGAGCGAGGCGGCCTCGCTGGAGACGTTGACGATCCGGGGGTGCTCGCTGCGCCGCAGCAACGGGAGGACCGCCTGGATCAGCCGCCACGGGCCGTAGAAGTTGGTCTCGGCCGCCTCGCGGACAACGTCCAGGTCGGCCTCGACGGCCCGCTGCCAGGTGTCGTAGGTGATGGCGGCGTTGTTGACCAGGACGTCGAGCCTCCCGTACCGCTCGCCGATCGTGGCGGCCACCTCGTCCAGGTCGTCGCCGGTGACGTCGAGCCGGAGCGGGACGGCCGCCCGCCCCAGCTCGCGCGCGGTCTCCTCCGCCGCCTCCGCCGAACGGGCACTCACCAGGACGGTGTGGCCCTGGTCGGCCAGCCGGCGGCTCACCTCCCGGCCGAGGCCCCGGTTGGCGCCGGTGACGAGTGCGATCACCGTGCCCCCGCGGCGGCGAGCGAGAGCAGATCCTTGTTGCCGTCCGCCCACGTCGCGGTCATCACGACACCGCTGATCTTCCATCCGGATCCGGCCCGGACGAGATCGAAGCGGTAGGTCCCGCCCAGCGTCCACAGCGGGGAACCGTGCGGGTCGGCCAGCCGGTGCGTCGCCTGGAACGAGGCGGTGCACACCGCGGTGTCGCCGTCGACGTCCACCAGGTGGTTGGTGATCAGATGCTGGGTCGCGTCGAACGCGCCGAGCGTCGCCGACCAGCCGGCCACGATCTGCTCGGGGCTGCGCTCTGCGGGCTCGCCCCCGTTCAGGCTGGTGTAGTCCACGATCACCGAGTCGGCGAAGACGCCGCCCAGCCGGTCCCATTCGCGCTGGTCCGCGTGCCATGCCATCCGGGTGCAGGTCTCGACGACCGCGAATCGATCTTCAAGGGTGCCGCTCATGGCCGACATCATCGGAGCGCCGGGCTTGGCGCGTCCAATACCCGCTGTGATAGCTATCGGCTATGGACGCCCATCTGCGCGACATGCGCTATTTCGTGGCGGTCGCCGAGGAGCTCAACTTCACCCGGGCGGCGAAGCGGCTGTTCGTCTCGCAGCCGGCGCTGAGCAAGCAGATCAGGCAGCTCGAAGACCTCCTCCGCGTAAAGCTGTTCGACCGGGACCGGCGCACGGTGGCGCTGAGCGCCCCCGGCAGGGCACTGCTGCCCGCCGCTCGCGAGATCCTCCAGAAGTGGGACGAGGCGCAGCGCGCGGTGAGCGACGCCGCGGCGACCGACGCCGCCCGGCTCACGGTCGGCATGTCCACCAGCGTCGGCCGCGGCCTGCTGTCGACCATGCGGGCTCGGTTCACCGAACGGCGGCCCACCTGGCGGTTGCGGATGCGTCACTTCAACTGGGACGACGCCTCCGCGGGGCTGGCCGATGGCGAAGTGGACGTCGCGTTCGTCTGGCTCCCGATCCCCGACCAGGACGCGTTCAAGGTGTGCGTAATCGCGCGCGAGCCGCGCTGGGTCGCCTTCCCCGCCGACCACTGGCTCGCCGACCGCGACGAGGTGGACTTCGCCGAGCTTCTGGACGAGCCGTTCCTGGCACTCCCCGAGAGCGCCGGACCGCTGCGTGACCACTGGCTCGCCCTGGACGAACGCGGCGGCAAGCCGGTGCGGATCGGCGCCACGGTCACCAACGCCGAGGAGACCTTCGCGGCCATCGAGAGCGGCGCGGGCATCGTCCTGCTCGCCTCCGGGAACGCCGCCATCTACCAGCGTCCGGGAGTGCGGGCCATCCCCGTCACGGGACTGCCGCCGAGCGAACTGGCGCTCGCGTGGCGGCCCGACGACCATCGCGGCGTGATCCGTGACCTCGTCGAGGCGCTCCTCCACGAACCGCCCCCGGAGCCGGGCGCGATAGCGAGCCCTTAAGGGCGCGACACGTCCATAGAAGACGGCGATCCGGCCCAAGAAGGACCAAAGGTGTCCAGATAACTGAGGTTCGGGGCTTGAGCCGGGGCTATGTGGCGTGCTGGTATTTGTTGATCGCGCCTCCGACCACACGTCGGCCCCGCCCGGCGAGGCGCCGGCCCCCTTTTCGTCGCCTGAGCGCACGAATTCGTCCGGCGGTGTGCACCCTGGAGGTCGTCCTGGGCGCCGGTCTTCAGCCGGCGTCGTTCTCCGCCGCCTCGATCAGTGCTGCCAGCCGTTCTTGCAGGGCCTTCTTGACCGGCTCCGACACCGGGACGCCGCCGGCCGCCTGGTGCAGCCACAGGCCGTCGACGGCCAACCGGGCCAGGAAAAGGTCGATGTCATGGGGTTCCGCCGAGGCGGGCGGCGGGGCCCAGCGGCTGAGGAGCTCGTTCCATACCGCGGCCAACTCCGGGGTGGTGGCCGACTCGACCATGAACGCGAGATCGGCCTTGCTCGCCGCGCCATGTGCGCCGAGCCGCATGTAAGCCGCCGTGGTCTCCCGCAACGACGCCTCAGCGAGCGGCTTGCCCAGCTCCGCCGCGAGCATTTCCTCCCACGCACCGGTCAGATGCTTCTGGATCGCCATCAGCAGTTCGTCCCGCGTGCGGAAGTGGTACATCAGCCCGCCCTTGGTCACGCCGGCCTCCTCGGCAGCCGACTCCAGCGTCAGGCCCGTGATGCCCTCGCGCTCCGTCACACGGATCGCGGCGTCCAGGATCAGGTTCCGTTGACTCGGTCGCATACCCGAACTATCCCATCCGGAAGGCGAAGTTACGTGGGCACGACCCGGCTCTTGTCCAGGAACTCACCGAGGACGGGGACGCAACGGTGGGGTGGCCCAACTCGTCGAGCGGTGTTGCCTGCTCGGCCCGGTGTCCGTGCATGCGGACCGGCCGGCCGAGCCCGTTGGGCTCGGTTCGCGTTCTATCTGATGCACGATCGGAAGGAGTCGACCCTCAGACGTGTACGGGTCCCCGGTGCTCGGCCCCGTCAGCCCGCGGCCTGCCGGCCGCAGAACACTTCCTTGACGAGGCTGTCCACCAGCTTCTGGAATTCCTTCGCCGCCGGGCCCCTTGTGGCCTCGTCCACCCAGGTCACCGAGCCGGTCACGGTCGTCCTGCCGTCGGGCGAGCTGTACATCAGCGCCCCGTAGCCGTGCGGGGGGCTACCGTTGTGGCGGAGGGCCGTGCCGCAGTTCGGGCCCAAGTCCTCCACGAACAGCCCAAGACCGTAGCCCATCTTCGGGTGCGGCTTGCGCATCTCGGCCAGCAGCTTGCTCGGCAGGAGCTTGCCGCCGTTCAGCGCGGAGAAGAACCTGTGCAGATCCTGGGTGGTCGAGACCAGGTCACCGGCGCCAGCCAGCAGGGAGAGGTTCTGGCGGCTGACGTCGACCACCTTCCACTGGCCGGCGGCGTCCTGGTAGCGGTAGTAGCCGTGGGCGTACGGCCCGGGGAGCCGCGTCCGGTTGCCCGGCACCAGGGTGCCCTTCAGCCCGAGCGGCCGCAGGATGCGCCGCCGCATCTCCTCGGCGTAGGAGCGGCCGGTGACCTTCTCGATCAGCAGCAAGGCCAGCGTGTAGTTGGTGTTGGTGTACTTCTGGTCCGTCCCCGGCTCAAACCGCGCCGACTTGGACAACGCCAACCGGATCAGCTCTTCGGGCTGGTAGCTGCGGAACCGGTTGTCCAACCACTCCTTGCCCGTCGCGGCGATGCCCGGCACCCACGCCCCGTCGGGGTCGAAGTCGCCGGTGTAGTTGAACAAGCCGCTGGTGTGCTGCAACAGCATCCGCACGGTGATCCGCCGGTCCAAGCCGAACTCGGGCAGATAGCCGGCCACCGGGGCGTCCAGCCCGATCGCGCCCTCGGCCACCAGTTGCAGCACCAGGGTGGCGGTGAAGGTCTTGACGTTGCTGCCCACCCAGAACCGCCCGTTCGTCGGCGGTTTGACGGACTCGCCCAGCTTGCGCACCCCGGCGCTGCCGACCCACTCGCCCCGCTCATCGTGCACGCGCACCTGCACCCCGGTGAAACCGGCATCGACGAACGCCTGCGTGGCCTTCCGCAGTTCCGGGCGATCCTGCCCAGCGGCCTTCGGCGCCGGCCTGCCGTCTGCGGTGGCCACCCCGGGTGTGGCCGTCCCGGCCAGCAGCGCGGCCGCCAGCGCCGTGACCGCCACTCGCTGGAAGAGCCACGGCATCCGGACCCTGGTCTTCGTGAGCGTTGGAGGGGATTGGGGTTTCATGGTTCCTCGTCCTTGGGTGTCACGCTCGGGCGAACAGCTCGCCGAGCGGTTCGGGGGCGGGGCGGTAGGCCGGCGGCCGGCCGCTCAGAGGCTGCGGGCGGTGATGTCGCCGTGGGCGGTGGTGGCGTGGATGTCGAGTTCGGCGGTG
>NZ_BAAARW010000017.1:0-11827 GCF_039532545.1 Actinomadura vinacea
TCGACGCTCTGGTGACCGAACGAGACCGCTCCCGGACACCGCTCTTCCAGGTGTTCTTCAACTACGTGCTGCGCGACAGGGACGACGGCCCCGGCACGGCGTACGGCGTTCCGTTCGAGGTCACCGGTGACGAGCCTCGGGAGACTCTCTTCGATCTGACGCTGACCGTCGGTGACAGGGGTGAGGGTGCCCTGTCGGGCGAGCTCGAGTTCAGCACTGCACTGTTCGATGCGGTGACCGTGGAGCGGATGGTCGGGCATCTGGGGGTGCTGTTGGACGGGGTCGCGGGGGATCGGCGGTTGTCCGAACTGCCGATGCCGGCCTCGGTTGAGCAGGGGTTCGGCCCGGCCGTTGCCGAAGCGGCCGACGTCCGGGCGCTGATCGCGGCTGCCGATCCGGAGTCGGTCGCGGTGCGGTGTGGCGACGATGCGCTGACCTATGCGGAGTTGCTGGGGCGGGCGGATCGGCTGGTGTCCCATCTGCGCGGTGTGGGCGTTGGACCTGAGTCGGTGGTGGGGCTCTGCCTGGAGCGCGGTGTCGATCTCGTGGTCGCAGTGGTGGCGGTGTGGCGTGCGGGCGCCGCATATCTGGCGTTGGATCCGGAGTACCCGCCGGATCGGCTGGCGTTCATGGTGTCCGACAGCGGTATGCGCGTGCTGGTCGGGCATCGGACGGTCGCGCAGGGCGTGGCGGATGGCCTGACCGTGGTCTGGCTGGATGACCCGGAGATCGAGGCTTGCCCGGCGGCGGACCCGGTACCGGTCGACGCGGTGGGCCTGGCGGCGGTGATCTACACCTCCGGGACGACGGGGTGGCCGAAGGGCACGCTGGTCACGTTCGGGTCGTTGGCGATGGTGTTCGCGGCGTGGCAGGCGGCGCACTTCGAGCCTGGATCCCGTTATCGCTGGTTGTCGTTGGCGAGCGCGAGCTTCGATGTGTTCACCGGTGACGTCGTGCGCGCGTTGTGCTCGGGTGGAACGTTGGTGCTGGGCCGTGTCGGGTTGCAGCTCGACGTCGCCGAGTGGGCGGCGCTGATGTCGGCTGAGCGGATCAACGCGCTGGAGTCGGCACCGCGTTACGTGGACCAGCTGGTCGAGCATGGCCGGCGGCTGGATGATCTGCGGCTTGTGGTGGTGACCACCGATGTCTGGCGGACCGGTGCCGCTGCCCGGGCCCGCGAGGTGTTCGGGCCGGAGGTGCGGGTGCTGACCGCCTACGGCGTCACCGAAACGACCATCGACTCCACCTACAGCACGGTGACCGTTCTCGCGGAGAATGGGGCCGATCGTGCGGTGCCGATCGGTGGGCCGCTGCCCGGCACTCGGCTCTATGTGCTGGATGCGCATCTCAACCCGGTGCCCGTCCGGGCACCCGGCGAGTTGTGGATCGGCGGCGAGCAGGTCGCTCGCGGCTACGGGGGCCGACCGGCGTTGACCGCGGAGCGTTTCGTGGCTGATCTGTTCGCGGGCGACGGGTCGCGCCTGTATCGCACCGGTGACCGGGTGCGGTGGCTGCCGGACGGGCGGCTGGAGTTCCTGGGGCGTGTCGACGAGCAGGTGAAGGTGCGTGGTTTCCGGATCGAGCCGGGCGAGGTAGAGGCGGTGCTGGCCGCTCATCCCTTGGTGGATTCGGCCGTGGTGGTGGCCGCGGGCGAGGGCGCCGATCGCCGCCTGGTCGCCCACCTGGTCTCGGCCGATCGGGCCGACGGTGTCCCGGACGTGGGTGGGCTGCGGGCGTTCGTGGGGGAGCGGCTTCCCGCGTTCATGATCCCCTCGGTGTTCACCGAGCTGGCCGAGCTGCCGCTGACTCCCAACGGCAAGATCGACCGGGCCGCGCTCCCGGCGTTGGAGGGGAGCAGGGTCGGGTCGGCCACCGCGTACGTGGAGCCGCGCACCGAGGTCGAGCGGGTGCTCGCCGAGGTGTGGACGCAGGTGCTGGGCGTCGAGCAAGTGGGGGTCGAGGACAACTTCTTCGAGCTCGGCGGCGACTCGATCATGAGCATCCAGGTCGTCGCGCGGGCTCGCGAACGCAGCGTCCACATCACGGTCGTCCAGGTGTTCGATCATCAGACCGTGGCGGGCCTCGCCTCGGTGGCGAGCTCGGAGAGCCCGGTCGACGCCGAGCAGGGCCTGGTGGTGGGCGACTTCCCGCTGTCGCCGATCCAGCGGTGGTTCCTGGAACGGGAGCTGCCCGAGCCGTGGCATTTCAACCAGTCGATGGTGTTGGCGGTCGCCGAGCGGGTCACGCCTGAGCGGTTGCGGCAGGCCCTGCACACGGTGGTCGAGCACCACGACGCCTTGCGTTCGCGGTTCGTCCGTGACGAGGGCGTTTGGACCGGCCGGATGGTCGCCGTCGAGCCCGGCGAGCTGCTGTGGGTCGTCGAGGGTGACGACTGGGCCCGCGGCGCCGAGGCACAGGCCGGCCTGGATCTGTCGGACGGCCCGCTGCTCCGCGCCGTGCTCTTCGAACGCGGCGAAGCGAACCAGGTGCTCCTGATCGTGGCGCACCACCTCGTCGTGGACGCGGTGTCGTGGCCGATCCTGCTGGAGGACCTGTCCCTTGCGTACGAGGGCGCCGAACTGCCGGCCAAGACGACGTCCTTCAGGGCATGGTCGCAGCGGCTGACCGAGCTGGCAGGCTCCATCGACCCGGCCGAGGCCGGCTACTGGCGCGAGGTCGAGGCCGCCGCCGGCGCGTTGCCGCGCGACCACGACGGCCCCAACACCAACGCGCTGGCCAGGAGGATCTCGGTCACCCTCGGCGCCGAGCAGACCGGGCGGCTCCTGCACGAAGTGCCCGCGGCGTTCCAGACACAGATCAACGATGTGCTGCTGGCCGCGCTCGGGATGGTGCTCGCGCCGTGGGCCCGTACGGAGCAGGTCGTGGTCGACCTGGAGGGGCACGGACGCGAGGACGTCGGCGCCGACATCGATCTTTCGCGGACGGTCGGCTGGTTCACCATCGTCCACCCGGTGGTGCTCGGCGCGGCGGCCGACGGCGACCTGGGCGCGGCGCTGCGGCGCACCAAGGAGAGACTACGGGCCGTCCCACGCAAGGGGCTCGGCTACACGTTGCTGCGCCACCTCACCGGCGAGACCCCCCTTGGCCCGGCGCCGGAGATCGGCTTCAACTACCTCGGCCAGACGACGCAGGCGACCCGGTCGGCCGGACGGTACCGGCCGACCGGGCGGCGGATCGGCGAATCCGAACCGGCGGACGCCGACCGTGCCCACCTGCTCTCGATCAACACCCAGGTCGCCGGGGGCCGCCTGGAGATGGTCTGGACGTACGGCGGCCAGGTCCATGAGGAGGCCACGATCGGCAGGCTGGCGCGGCGTTACACCGAAGTGCTCGGCGACCTGATCGACCACTGCCTCAGCGCCGGCGTCGGCGGCTACACCCCGTCGGACTTCCCCCTCGCCGGGCTGGACCAGGACGCTCTCGACCTCATCCAGCGGCGTTTCGACTCCGGAGGTTCACCATGACGGCGTCCAACCGCACGATCGAGAACATCTACCCGCTGACGGGAATGCAGCAGGGGATGTTGCTCCATACCCGGCTCGCCCCGGAACCGGGCATGCACTGGGCGCAGTACGGCTACCTGCTGGAGGGGCGGCTCGACGAGGCGGCCCTGCGCCGCGCCTGGGAGATGGTCTTCGAACGGCACGAGGTGTTGCGCAGCACGGTGGTGTGGGACGGGGTGCCCGAACCGGTGGCGGTCGTGTCGCGGTCGGTTCCGCTGCCCTGGCAAGTGGTGGACGCGTCCGGCCTCGACGCCTACCTCGCCGCGGACCTCGCGCGCGGCGCCGACTTCGCCGAGCCCTCGCTGACACGCATCGCGCTGATCCGGCTGGCCGCCGACCGGCACCAGATGGTGTGGAGCCACCACCAGATGATGCTGGACGGGTGGAGCGTCCCGATCGTGATCGGCGAGGTGCTGGAGGCCTACGACGCCTTTCGCGCGGGCCGGCGGCCGCGGCTGCCGGTGCGTACGCCGTTCCGGGAGTTCGTGGCCTGGGTGGCGCGGCATGATCTGGAGGACGCGCGGCGCTACTGGCGCGAGCACCTGGCGGGAGTCGGCGAACCGACGTCGCTCGGGGTGGAGCGCGCCACCGGAGACGAGGGACAGGCCCTGTACCCGGTGAAGCTCTCCGCCGCCGTGCGCGGCGACGGCCTCGTGGAGTTCGCGCGGTGCCGGCGGCTGACGCTCAACAACGTGGTGCAAGGCGCGTGGGCGCTGCTCATGTCGATCTACAGCGGATCGGACGACGTCGTGTTCGGCGTGACGTCGTCGGGGCGAGGCGGCCAGGTCGACGGCATGGACTCCATGGTCGGCCTGCTGATCAACACCACTCCGGTACGGGTCCGCCTCGACCGCGACCGCCTCGTGGCCGACTGGCTCGCCGCGCTCCAGGACGAGCAGGTGCGGGGCCGGGAGTTCGAGCACACCCCGCTGGTGACGATCGCGGCGAGCGGCGGCCTGCCCGCCGGCTGGCCGCTGTTCCACAGCCTCTTCGTCTTCGAGAACTATCCGGTGGCCGATCTGGAGGACGGCGCGGAACGCTCGGCGGCGAGGGGGCTGCGGGTGGACCGCAACCTGGTCGGCCAGCGGGCCGACCAGCCGCTCGTGGCGATCGCCGGGTGGCAGCCGGAGTTCACGATCCGGCTCGCCTACGACCGGGCCCGCTATGACGCCGCCACGATCGCGCGCCTGGCCGACCACCTGGCCGTCATCCTCGACGCCGTCATCGCCGACAAGGGGTACCGGGTCGGTGAGCTGCCGCTTCTGACGGAGTCCGAACGCGCGACGATCCTCGACGAGTGGACCGACACGGTCGTGCCGTTGCCGGATGCGGGCGGCGTCCACGAACTGATCGCCGCCGAGGCCGCGGCGCGTCCGGACGCGGTGGCGGTGGTGTGCGACGGCGTCCGGCTCACCTACGCCGGTCTGATGGAGCGGGCCGGGCGCGTGGCGCACTACGTGCGTGGGCGGCGGGGCGTACGCGCCGAGGCCGTCATCGGACTCTGCCTCGAGCGAGGCATCGACATGGTCGTGGCGATGCTCGGGGTCTGGCAGGCCGGAGGCGCCTACCTCCCGCTGGACCCGGACTATCCGGCAGAGCGGCTGGAGTTCATGCGGGCGGACGGCAGAGCGGAGGTTGTGATCGGCCCGCACGAGATGGCCACCGCCCTGGCCGGACCGTCCAGCGCTCCCGGCCCGATGACCCATCCCGATCGGCTCGCCTATGTGATCTACACGTCGGGATCGACAGGACGTCCCAAGGGCGTGCATGTCACGCATGGCGGCGTGGTGAATCTGGTCGCGGGGCAGACTCCGGTTTTCGGTGTCGGTCGTGGTGATGCGGTGGTGCAGTTCGCCTCATTCGGTTTCGACGCCGCCGTGTCGGAAGTGTGTGTGACGCTCGCAGGCGGCGGGACTTTGGTGGTGGCGACGGCTGAGCAGCGGGTCGAGCCGAGTGCCTTGGCACGTCTGTTACATGCCGAAGGCATCGCGGTCGCGACGGTTCCGCCATCGCTGTTGCGGGCGCTGCAGCCGGACGGGGTGGACGACGCGGTCACGCTGGTGGCAGCCGGGGAACGGCTGGATGCGGGTCTGGCGGAGGCCTGGACTCGGCGGCATCGTCTGCTGAACGCCTATGGTCCGACCGAGGCGACGGTGTGCGCGAGCGCCGGTGTGGTGGAGGACGGGGTGCCCTCGATCGGGGCGCCGATCGCCAACACCCGCCTGTACGTGCTGGACGAACGGCTTCAGCCGGTGCCGGTCGGGGTGACCGGGGAGCTCCTGGTCGCCGGTGCGGGTGTCGCGCGTGGCTATGGCGGGCGCCCGGCGCTGACGGCGGGGCGGTTCGTACCCGATCCGTTCGCCGGTGACGGCTCACGGCTGTATCGGACCGGCGACCGGGTGCGATGGTTGCCGGAAGGCCGGTTGGAGTTCCTCGGCCGCGTCGACGACCAGCTCAAGGTCCGGGGCTTCCGGATCGAGCCGGGCGAGGTGGAGGCGGTGCTGGCTGCTCATCCCCGGGTGGGCGCGGCCGCGGTGACGACGTTCGGTGAAGGCTCGGGATGCCGGCTGGTCGCCCACATGGTCGCGGCCGACCAGGCCGACGGCGTCCCGGCCGTACATGAATTGCGGGCGTTCGCTGGGGAGCGGCTGCCGGGGTTCATGGTGCCGTCGGTCTTCACCGAGCTGGCCGCGCTGCCGCTGACACCGAACGGCAAGATCGACCGGGCGGCGCTGCCCGCTCCGAACGACACCCGGCCGGCGTCGGCCGGGTATGAGGCGCCCATCACCCCGGCCGAAGAGCTTGTCGCGGGCGTCTGGGCTCAGGTGCTGAAGGTGGACCGGGTCGGCGCCACGGACGACTTCTTCGAGCTCGGCGGGCATTCGCTCCTGGCGACCCAGGTCATGTCCCGGATCCGGGACGTGTTCGGGGTCGAGACGCCGCTCGCGGCGCTGTTCGACCAGCGGACCGTGCGCGGCCTGGCAAGTGCGGTCGAAGGGACGGCCGCCAAGGAGCCGGCGCCGCCACCGATCACGACCGCCGACCGGACCGAGCCGCTGCCGCTGTCGTTCGCCCAGCAGCGACTGTGGTTCCTGGACCAGTTGGAGCCCGGATCGGCTGAGTACAACGTCCCGTCGCCAATGGCGTGGACCGGCGCGCTGGACGCTCAGGCGCTGGGCGCCGCGCTGAGCGCCGTCGTCGCCCGCCACGAGGTCTTGCGCACCCGGCTGGTGGCCGGGCCTGACGGTGTGCCCCGCCAGGTGATCGACCCACCCGCGCCCGTCCCGCTGCCGGTGGTGGACGTCTCGGCGTCGCCCGACCCGGCCTGGGCGGCCCGGCGCCTGGTCGCCGCCGACGCGACGACCCCCTTCGATCTGGCCGCCGGACCCTTGGTCCGCGCCGCGCTGATCCGGGTGGGGTCCGGCGAGCATCTGCTGGCCATGGTCCTGCATCACGTCGTGGTCGACGACTGGTCGGTGCGCATCCTGCGCCGCGAAGTGTCAGCACTCTACGACGCGTTCGCGGAGGGTGAGCCGAACCCGTTGGCACCGCTCGCGGTCCAGTACGCCGACTTCGCGGTGTGGCAGCGGAACCGGCTGACCGGCGACGTCGTCGAGCGGCAACTGGACTACTGGAGGGACCGGCTCGATGGCGCGCCCGTGCTGGAGCTGCCGACGAACCGGCCACGGCCGCCCGTGCGTCCCAACGCGGGCGCGGTCGTCTCGTTCGACGTGCCGGAGCCGGTCGCGGCAGGACTGCGGAAGGTCGCGCGTGACGGCGGCGCCACGATGTTCATGACGCTGCTCGCGGCCTTCGCCGTGGTCCTGGGCCGCTACGGCGGGCAGGACGACGTGGTCGCCGGGACGCCGGTGGCGGGCCGCGACCGAGTGGAGACCGAGGACCTGGTCGGGTTCTTCGTCAACACGCTGGTCATGCGGGCCGACCTGTCCGGCGACCCGGCGTTCACCGAGCTGCTCGGCCGGGTGCGGCGGACCGCGCTGGACGCCTACGCCCACCAGGATCTGCCGTTCGAGCAGCTGGTCGACGCCCTGGTCACCGAGCGGGATCGTTCCCGCACGCCGCTCTTCCAGGTGCTCTTCAGTCACGTCACCGGTCATCCCGGCCGGGACGACATGGCCTCGGCGGACGGGGAGGCCGCGGCCGAGGCGCTCCCGGTGAAGTTCGACCTGATCGTGACGACGGCGGACGTCGCCCCGGGAGACGGTCTGGCCGGGGTGATCGAGTACAGCACCGCCCTGTTCGACGCGGCGGCGATGGAACGCCTGGCCGGGCATCTCGTCGCCGTGCTGGAGGCGGTGGCCGGGGACCCTGGCCGTCCGCTGTCGCGGCTGCCGATGCTGACGCAGGCCGAGCAAGATGCCCTGGCGGGCGAGTCGAGAGGCACGGCCGCCGTTGACGGGGTGCCCGAGCAGATCGTCGCGCGCGCGGAGACGGATCGGGACGCAGTGGCGGTCGTGTGCGACGGCGCCGCGCTGACCTACGGCGGACTGGTCGCGCGGGCGAACCGGCTCGCGCACCACCTGCGGGCCGCCGGTGTCGGAGCCGAGTCCGTCGTGGGACTGTGTCTGCCCCGGAGCATCGACATGGTCGTCGGAATGGTGGCGGTGTGGCAGGCCGGCGGAGCCTATCTGCCACTGGATCCCGAATACCCGCCCGAGCGGCTGGCCTTCATGCTGGCCGACAGCCGCGCTCGCGTCCTGGTCACGCGGGGCGACCACCTCGCAGGTGGCGAGACGACAGTGGTACGGCTCGATGACCCGGCAGTGGTGTCGGTGTTGGGGGCCTTGCCCGTCACGCCGCCGGGGGCGGAGGCACATCCGGGTCGGCTGGCGTACGTGATCTACACGTCGGGCTCGACCGGACGGCCCAAGGGTGTTCAGGTCGAGCACGCGAGTGCGGCCAACATGGCGGCCGCGCTCCGACCGGTGCTGGAGGCAGGGCCGGGCGTGCGCGTGCTGCAGTTCGCCTCGTTCGGCTTCGACGCCGCCTCGCTCGACGTCGCCGTCGTGCTGGCAGCCGGCGGCACGCTGGCCGTGGCGACCGCCGTGGAACGGGCCGAACCGGCGGCGCTGACCTCGCTCATCAACGCCGGGGGGCTGTCGGCCGCCAGCGTCACGCCTTCGTTGCTCGGAGCGCTCGACCCGGCCGAACTCCCCGGCCTGCGGACGCTACTGCTCGGCGCCGAACGGCTGACCGCGCAGGTCGCGGCCATCTGGGCGCCGGATCGGCGACTGGTGAACACCTACGGCCCGACCGAGACCACCGTCATGGTCACGACCGGGGAGGTGGGCCCGGAGGTCCACGAGGCACCCCCGATCGGCACACCGGTCCAGGGCGTCCGGCTGCTCGTCCTGGACGAGTGCCTCAGGCCGGTCCCGGCCGGGGTACCGGGCGAGCTGTTCATTGGCGGAGCGCAGGTGGCGCGGGGTTACGGTGGCCGTCCGGCCCTGACGGCCGAGCGGTTCGTGGCCGACCCGTACACCGGCGACGGGGCGCGCCTCTACCGCACGGGCGACCGGGTACGCCGCCGGGACGACGGGCGGCTCGACTTCCTGGGCCGCCTCGACCAGCAGGTGAAGGTGCGCGGGTTCCGGATCGAACCCGGCGAGATCGACGCGGCGCTCGCCGCCCATCCCGGTGTGCGGTCGGCGGTGACCGTGCCGTGGGGCGAGGACGGCGAGCGGCGCCTGGTCTCCTACCTGGTCCCGGCCGACCACGCGGCGGGCGTCCCGGCGATCGGTGAGCTCCGTGACCTGCTGCGGCGGAGCCTGCCGGAGTTCATGGTCCCCGCCGTGTTCGTCGAGCTCGCCGCGCTCCCGGTGACCCCGAACGGCAAGCTCGACCGGACCGCGCTGCCCGCCCTCGACGGGGCCAGGCCGGAGCTGGCGGGCGGCTACGTGGCGCCGTCGGGCGAGGCCGAGGAGGCGCTGGCGGAGATCTGGGCGCAGGTGCTGGGCGTGGACCGGGTCGGTGCCGTGGACGACTTCTTCGAGCTGGGCGGCCACTCGCTGCTGGCCACCCAGATGATCTCCCGCGTCCGCGCGCGGTTCGGGATCGAGATCCCGCTCGCGGCGTCGTTCGACCGGCCTACGGTTCGGGCCCTGGCGGCGGACGTCGAACAACGGATCTGGGCGGAGATCGAGAACCTGTCGGAGGCCGAGGTGCTCCGGTTGCTGGACGCCGGCCCCCCGGCCGCGACGACTGACGAGGATGGTGTTACGCGATGACGATCTCCCCTGCGGACCTGCTCGCCGAGCTTGAGGGCCGCGGTGTGCACTTCGACGTCACCGGGGGGCGGCTCCGCGTGTCCGCGCCCAGGGACACGCTGACCGCCGACCTGCGAGAGCGGTTGCGGGGGTGCCGCGAAGAGATCATCGAGCTGCTGCGGAACCGCGTGGGCCCGCGGGCCCGGCCGGTCACCCCCGCATCGCGGGCGGGCATCCTGCCGCTGTCGTTCGCCCAGCAGCGGCTCTGGTTCCTCGAGCGGCTCAACCCGGGCTCGACGGCGTTCAACCTGCCGACGCCGCTGCCGCTGACCGGGGACACGGACGTGGCGGCCCTGGGCGCGGCGTTGAGCGCGCTGGTGGCGCGGCACGAGGTGCTGCGCACGCGGCTGGTGGCGGGGTCGGACGGCGTGGCGCAGCAGGTGATCGATCCGCCGGAGCCGATCACGCTGCCGGTGGCCGACGTGTCCGGAGAGACCAGCCGGTACGGCGCGGCCGAGCGGGTGGCCGCACAGGTCACCGCGGTGCCGTTCGACCTGGCCGCCGGTCCGCTGCTGCGCGGCCTGCTGATCCGGCTCGGCACCGACGAGCACCTGCTGGTGCTCTCGACGCACCACGTGATCTTCGACGACTGGTCGACCCATGTGCTGCGGCGCGAGCTGACGGCGCTGTACGAGGCGTTCCGCGCGGGTGAGCCGGATCCGCTGCCGCCGCTCGCGGTGCAGTACGCCGACTTCGCGGTGTGGCAGCGCCAGTGGCTGACGGACGAGGTCCTGGACGGCCAGCTGGCCTACTGGAAGGCGCGGCTGGCGGGGCTGCCGGTCATGGAGCTTCCCGCCGACCGGCCGCGCCCGCCGGTGCGGTCGGGCGAGGGGAGGATGCTGACGTTCCCCGTGTCGCCGGAGACGTCGACGGGGCTGCGGCGGATCGCGCAGGCCGGTGGCGCGTCGATGTTCATGACCTTGCTGGCGGCGTTCTCGGTCGTTCTCGGGCGGCTGAGCGGGACCGACGACGTGGTGACAGGCACCCCGGTCGCGGGCCGCAACCGTGCCGAGATCGAGGGCCTCATCGGGTGTTTCGTCGACACGCTCGTGATGCGGGCGGACCTGTCGGGCGACCCGACATTCACCGACCTGCTGCGGCGGGTCCGTGAGGTCGCCCTGGGCGCCTTCGCCAACCAGGACGTGCCGTTCGAGCAGGTCGTGGACGCGCTGAACGTCGAGCGGGAGCGGTCGCGCACTCCGCTGTTCCAGGTGCTGTTCAGCCATGATGCCGCCGACGCCGACGCCGACGGACGAGGCGGCCGGGGCGGCCCGGGTGGCGCGGGTGGCGGGGGCGACGACGGCACCACGGCTCCGGGCGGCCCGGTGGCGGTGAGGTTCGACCTGACCATGCGGTTCGCGGGCGGTGCGGGTGGCCTGACGGGCGAGATCAAGTACAGCACCGACCTGTTCGGTGCCGCGACGATGGAACGCATGGCCGGGCATCTGGTCATGCTGCTGGACGCCGTCGCCGCCGATCCGGACCTGCCGTTGTCGCGGCTGCCGATGCTGACGGCCGCGGAGCGTTCCGAGCTGCTGGAGGAGTGGAACGACACGGGTGCGGCTGTTCCGGATGTGGGCGGCATCCATGAGTTGATCGCGGCGCGGGCGGGGCTGTGCCCGGACGCGGTTGCGGTGGTGGCGGGGGATGTGTGCCTGACTTATGCCGGGTTGGTGGAGCGGGCGGGTCGGGTGGCGCGTTATCTGCGAGCTGGGGGCGTCGGTGCCGAGTCGGTGGTGGGGCTTCGGCTGGAGCGTGGCGTGGACATGGTCGTCGCGGTGGTCGGTGTGTGGCTGGCGGGTGGTGCCTATCTGCCGTTGGATCCGGACTATCCGGCCGACCGGCTCGAGTTCATGCTCGCGGACAGCGACGTCGACATGACGGTCGGGTCACGCGAGATGGAGACCGCGCTGGCCGGTCCGTCCAGCGTGGGCGCGACCGTGACGCTTCCTGACCGGCTGGCCTACGTGATCTATACGTCGGGTTCGACCGGGCGGCCGAAGGGCGTGCAGATCA
>NZ_BAAARW010000018.1:0-28203 GCF_039532545.1 Actinomadura vinacea
TCGACGCTCTGGTGACCGAACGAGACCGCTCCCGGACACCGCTCTTCCAGGTGTTCTTCAACTATGCCTCAGCGGCCCAGGAAGCCGGTGATTGGCAGGACGAGTCCCTGTCCGTGGCCGGGCCGCGGACCACGCTGTTCGACCTGACGCTGACCGTCGAGGATTCCGGCGCGGGCGCCCTCATGGGCGAGCTCGAGTTCAGTACCGCGCTGTTCGACGCGGCGACCGTGGAGCGGATGGTCGGGCATCTGGGGGTGCTGTTGGACGGGGTCGCGGGGGATCGGCGGTTGTCCGAACTGCCGATGCCGGCCTCGGTTGAGCAGGGATTCGGCCCGGCCGTCATGGCGGCGGACGACATTCGTGCCCTGATCGGGGCGGCCGATCTGGATGCCACTGCCGTGGCCAGCGGCGATGTGACGCTGACCTATGGGGAGTTGATGGGGCGGGCGGATCGGCTGGCTTCCTGTCTGCGCGGTGCGGGTGTGGGACCCGAGTCGGTGGTGGGGCTCTGCCTGGAGCGCGGTGTCGATCTCGTGGTGGCTGTGGTCGCGGTATGGCGGGCCGGAGCCGCGTACGTCGCGTTGGATCCGGAGTATCCGTCTAACCGGTTGGCGTTCATGGTGTCCGACAGCAGAATGAGTGTGCTGGTCGGGCATCGGTCGGTCGCGCGGGGCGTGGCGGATGGCCTGACCGTGGTGTGGCTGGATGATCCGGAGATCGAGGCCTGTCCGGTCATGGGTTCTGCGGTGCCGGTGGACGCGGCCGGGCTGGCGGCGGTGATCTATACCTCCGGGACGACGGGGTGGCCGAAGGGCACGCTGGTCACGTTCGGGTCGTTGGCGATGGTGTTCGCGGCGTGGCAGGCGGCGCATTTTGAGCCGGGTTCGCGTTATCGCTGGTTGTCGTTGGCGAGCGCGAGCTTTGACGTGTTCACCGGTGATGTGGTGCGTGCGTTGTGCTCGGGCGGGACGTTGGTGCTGGGCCGGGTCGGGTTGCAGTTGGACGTCGCCGAGTGGGCGGCGCTGATGTCGGCTGAGCGGATCAACGCGCTGGAGTCGGCACCGCGTTACGTGGACCAGCTGGTCGAGCATGGCCGGCGGCTGGATGATCTGCGGCTTGTGGTGGTGACCACGGACGTCTGGCGGTCGGACGCGGCGATCCGGGCCCGTGAGGTGCTCGGGTCGGACGCGCGGGTGCTGACCGCCTATGGCGTCACCGAAACGACCATCGACTCCACCTACGGCGCGGTGACCGGCCTGGACGCCGGTGTGCCCGATGCTCCGGTGCCGATCGGTGGGCCGCTGCCCGGCACTCGGCTCTATGTGCTGGATGCGCATCTCAACCCGGTGCCCGTCCGGGCACCCGGCGAGTTGTGGATCGGCGGCGAGCAGGTCGCTCGCGGCTACGGCGGACGTTCCGCTCTGACGGCCGAACGGTTCGTCGCCGACCCGTTCGGAGGCGACGGGACGCGGATGTACCGCACCGGAGATCGGGCGCGGTGGCTGCCGGACGGGCGGCTGGAGTTCCTGGGGCGTGTCGACGAGCAGGTGAAGGTGCGTGGTTTCCGGATCGAGCCGGGCGAGGTGGAGACCGCGCTGGCCACCCACCCCATGGTGGGTGCGGCCGTGGTGGTGGCCTCCGGTGAGGACGCCGGCCGCCGCCTGGTCGCCTACCTCGTCCCGGCCGACCAGGCCGCCGGCGTTCCGGACGTGGGGGAGCTGCGGGCGTTCGTGGCGGAACGGCTTCCCGCGTTCATGATCCCCTCGGTGTTCACCGAGCTGGCCGAGCTGCCGCTGACCCCCAACGGCAAGATCGACCGGGCCGCGCTCCCGGCGCCGAAGGAGAACAGGGTCGGGTCGGCCACCACGTACGTCGCGCCGAGCACCGAGGTCGAGCGGGTGCTCGCCGAGGTGTGGGCCCAGGTGCTGGGCGTCGAACGGGTGGGCGTGGAGGACAACTTCTTCGAGCTCGGCGGCGACTCCATCATCAGCATCCAGGTCGTCGCACGGGCTCGTGAGTCGGGCGTTCACGTGTCGGTGGCGCAGGTGTTCGACCACCAGACCGTCGCCGGTCTGGCCTCGGTGGCGAGCTCGGAGAGCCCGGTCGACGCCGAGCAGGGCCTGGTGGTGGGCGACTTGCCGCTGTCGCCGATCCAGCGGTGGTTCCTGGAACGGGAGGCGCCAGGGGCGGCACATTTCAACCAGTCGACCCTGCTGGAAGTCACCGAGCGGGTCACGCCTGAGCGGTTGCGGCAGGCCCTGCACACGGTGGTCGAGCACCACGACGCGTTACGTTCGCGGTTCGTCCGTGACGAGGGCGTTTGGACCGGCCGGATGGTCGCCGTCGAACCCGGCGAGCTGCTGTGGGTCGTCGAGGGTGACGACTGGGCCCGCGGCGCCGAGGCACAGGCCGGCCTGGATCTGTCGGACGGCCCGCTGCTCCGCGCCGTGCTCTTCGAACGCGGCGAAGCGAACCAGGTGCTCCTGATCGTGGCGCACCACCTCGTCGTGGACACGATCTCGTGGTCGTTCCTGCTGGAGGACCTGTCCCTTGCGTACGAGAGAGTCGAGCTGCCCGCCAAGACGACGTCGTTCATGGCCTGGTCGGAGCGGCTCACCGAGCTTGCCGGGTCGGCGGAACTGGCGGGCGACGCTGCGTACTGGCGACGTACCGAAGAGGCGGCGGGCCGTCTGCCGCGCGACCACGACGGCCCCAACCTGAACGCCTCGGTCCGCGACCTCGGGGCCGCCCTGCCGGTGGAACAGACCGAACGGTTGCTTCGCGAGGTGCCCGGGGCGTTCCGGACGCAGATCAACGATGTGCTGCTGTGTGTTCTGGGTGTGGTCCTGACCGAGTGGTCCGGGCAGCCGTCGGTGCTGGTCGACCTGGAGGGCCATGGACGCGAGGACGTCGGCGCCGACATCGATCTTTCGCGGACGGTCGGCTGGTTCACCAATGTGTACCCGGTGGTGCTGGGCGCGGCGGCCGACGGCGACCTGGGCGCGGCGCTGCGGCGCACCAAGGAGAACCTGCGGACCGTCCCGCGCCGTGGTCTGAGCTACGGACTGCTGCGCTATCTCGGCGACTGGACGCCGGCCTCGGACGTCGGAGCAGAAGTGATCTTCAACTACTTCGGCCGTCTCGCTCCCGCGCCGCCGCAGGAGGGCGCGGCCGAGACGGGCGAGGGCGGTGGACGGTTCCGGCAGCGGCGCGGCTCGGTGGGTGACTCGCAGTCCGCGGAGGGCGAGCGGACCCACCTGATCGAGATCGACGGTCTGGTGGTGGACGGTCGTCTGGAGTTGAAGTGGAGCTACGGCGGTCGGGTTCATGACGAGGCCACGGTCGGGAGGCTGGCGCGGCGCTATATCGAGGTGCTCGACCAGCTGATCGATCATTGCCTCCGGCCTGGTGTCGGTGGGTGTAGTCCGTCGGATTTCCCGTTGGCGGGGCTGGATCAGGCGGGTGTCGATCTGGTCGTGGGTGGGATGTCGACGGTGGTCGAGGATGTTTATCCGTTGACGGGGTTGCAGCAGGGGATGTTGTTCCATACGCAGCTTTCTGGTGACCCGGGGATGTACTGGGTTCAGAACGGGTTGCTGCTGGAGGGCGAGCTTGATCTGGGCGCGTTGCGCAGTGCCTGGGAGCTCGTCTTCGCACGGCACGAGGTCCTGCGCACCACGGTGGTCTCGGACGGGGTTCCCGAACCGCTCGCGGTGGTCTCGGTTTCGGTCCCGCTGCCCTGGCAGGTGGTGGACGCATTCGGCCTCGACGAAGCGGGAGGCCGGATGGCGATCGACGACCACCTGGCTGCGGACGCCGCACGCGGCGCGGACTACAGTGCCCCGACGCTGGTCCGCCTCGCGGTGATCCGGTTGGCGGAGGACCGGCATCAGCTCGTGTGGAGCTACCACCATCTGCTGATGGACGGCTGGAGCGACCCGATCGTGCTGAGCGAGGTCCTGGAGGCCTACGAGGCGTTCCGCTCCGGCCGGGAGCCGCGGTTCGCGGCGCGTAAGCCGTTCCGCGACTTCGTGGCATGGACGGCCGGGCAGGATCTGGAGGAGGCGCGACGGTACTGGCGGGAGCGGCTCGCGGGCTTCACCGAGCCGGTGTCGATCCAGGTAGAGCGGGACACCGGCGACGAAGGCCAAGCCGAGCTCCGTCTCACTCTGCCGCCGGCGGTCGCGCGCGAGGGCGTGGCCGATTTCGCGCGGCGGCACCGTCTGACGGTGAACACCGTGGTGCAGGGCGCGTGGGCGCTGGTGGTGGCGCTGTACAGCGGCCGCGACGACGTGGTCTTCGGCGTCACGTCGTCGGGTCGTGGTGGCCAGATCGACGGCATGGACTCCATGGTCGGCCTGTTGATCAACACCACGCCGGTGCGCATCGACGTCGACCGCGACCGGCTCGTGACCGAGTGGCTCGCCGCGCTCCAGGACGAGCAGGTGCGGGCACGGCGGTTCGAGCACACCCCGCTGGTGGAGGTGGCCGCCTGCGCCGATATGGCCGGCGGGGAGGCGCTGTTCACCACGTTGTTCGTCTTCGAGAACTACCCGGTCGAGGAACTGGAGGAAGGGCAGGAGCGGTCGGCGGCCGGGGGGCTGCGGGCGGGGATCAACCACGGCCGCGACCAGGGCAACTACCCGCTCAGCGTTTCCGCCGGGTACGGGCGTGAACTCGCCGTACGGCTGAGCTACGACCAGGCGCGTTATGACTCGGCGACCGTCGGGCGGCTGGCAGGCCACCTCGCCACGGTTCTCGGGGCGATCGTTGCCGACACCGGTGGGCGCGTCGGCGAGTTGCCGGTCCTGACGGCCGCCGAGCGTGCCGTGCTGGTCGGCGAATGGAACGACACCGCCGTCGCGGCTCCGGGCGTGGACGGTGTGCTTGAGCTGATCGCGGCTCAGGCGGTCGAGCGTCCGGACGCGGTGGCGCTGGTGTGCGGTGACGCCTGCCTGACCTACGCCGGGTTGATGGAGCGGGCGGCCCGGGTGGCGCACTACCTGCGCGGTATGGGCGTAGGCGCCGAGTCGGTGGTCGCGCTGCGCCTGGGGCGTGACCTGGACATGGTGGCGGCGGTGCTGGGCGTGTGGCAGGCCGGTGGCGCCTACCTTCCGCTGGACCCGGACTACCCGTCCGACCGGCTGGACTTCATGCTCGCCGACAGCCAGGCGACCGTGCAGATCGGCGACGAGGAGATCGCCGCGGCCATGGCCGGTCCCTCCAGCCCCGACGTCACCGCGACGCACCCCGACCAGGTCGCCTACGTCATCTACACCTCGGGATCGACCGGACGCCCCAAGGGCGTGCAGTGCACCCACACAGGCCTGGTGAACCTGGTACTGGCGATGGCCTCGGTGCCCGACGTCGGTCCGGGAACCCGCACGTTGCAGTTCGCCTCGTTCAGCTTCGACACCTCGGTCCTGGACATGGCGGTCGTTCTGGCGGCCGGTGGCACGCTGGTGGTGGCGACCCTGCGGCAGCGCGCTGAGCCGGGCCTGTTGACCGGGTTGATCCGGGCCGGTGGCGTGACGAGGACGGATGTGACGCCGTCGTTGCTCGAGGTGCTGGATCCCGGTGAGGTCACGGGACTGCGGCGGCTGCTGGTGGGGGGCGAGCTGTTGACCGGAAGGGTCGCGGCGGCTTGGGCGGACGGCCGTGAGCTCGTGAACACCTATGGCCCCACGGAGGCGACCGTGATGGTCACCGAGGGTGAGGTGGGTTCTGCGGTCGCGGGCCTGCCGACGATCGGTGTCCCTCTGCCGGGCAACCGGATATACGTGCTGGGCGCCGATCTGGATGTGGTGCCGGTCGGCGTGGTGGGCGAGATCTTCATTGCGGGCGAGCAGGTGGCGCGCGGCTACCGGGGCCGGGCTGCGTTGACCGCGGCGCTGTTCGTCGCCGACTTGTTCGTCGCCGACGGCTCTCGGATGTATCGGACGGGGGATCGGGCGCGGTGGCTTCCGGACGGCAGGCTGGAGATCCTCGGGCGTGTTGACGACCAGGTGAAGGTGCGGGGGTTCCGGGTCGAGCCTGGCGAGATCGAAGCGGTGCTCGCTGCCCATCCGGGAGTGCGGTCGGTGGTCGTCGCCCCGGTGGGGGACGGCTCGGAGCGGGTGCTGGCGGCGTATCTGGTGCCTGACGGTCCGGTCCCCCCGGTGGCTGAGCTGCGGGAGTTCGCGGGGACGCGGCTCCCGGAATACATGGTTCCGTCGGTCTTCGCCGAGCTGGATGCGTTGCCGCTGTTGCCGAACGGCAAGCTCGACCGGGCCGCGTTACCCGCGGTCGATGGTTCTCGTGTGGACGTTGGCGGGTTCGTCGCGCCGCGGGGCGCCGTGGAGGAGCTCCTGGCCGGGATGTGGGCCGAGCTGCTCGGTGTGGACCGGGTCGGCGCCGAGGACGACTTCTTCCAACTCGGCGGTCACTCGCTCCTGGCCATCCGGCTCACCTCCCGCATCCGGGCGGTGTTCGGTGCCGATGTCCCGCTCGCCTCCCTGCTCGCCCGGCCGACGCTGCGCGGACTGGCCGCCACGGTCGAGAGCACGGGCCGGCGCGCCGAGGTGCCCCCGATAACGCCTGCACCACGCGACCAGACGTTGCCGCTGTCGTTCGCCCAGCAGCGGCTCTGGTTCCTGAACCAGCTCGATCCGGGCTCGGTCGAGTACAACGTGATGCTCCCCGTCCGGCTGCCCGGTGAGCTGGACGTGGTCGCGCTCGGGGCGGCCATGGACGCGGTCGTCGAGCGCCACGAAGTGCTGCGGACCCGACTGGTGGCCGGGGCGGACGGGGTCGCCCACCAGGTGATCGACCCGCCGGCGCCGTTCCCGCTGCCGGTGGTCGACCTGGCGGGCGCGGACGACCCGCTGGGCCTGGCCGAACGGGTGGTCGCCCGGGAAGCGGCGACCCCGTTCGACCTCGCCGGCGGACCGCTGATCCGCGGCGCGCTGCTCTGGCTCACCGAGGACGAGCACGTGCTGGCGCTGACGATGCACCACGTGGTGTCCGACGAATGGTCGGGCGAGGTCCTGCAGGGTGACCTGCTGGCGTTCTACGAGGCGTTCAGGACGGGCCTGCCGGACCCGCTTCCGCCGCTACCGGTGCAGTACGCCGACTTCGCCGTCTGGCAGCGCGAATGGTTGTCCGGCGACGTACTGGACGGGCAGCTCGCGTACTGGCGTGACCAACTGGCCGGTGTTCCGGTGCTGGAGCTCCCGATCGACCGGCCCCGTCCGGCCGTCCGGTCGTCGGCCGGAGCGCTGGAGACGTTCGTCGTCCCGGCCGAGACCGCGCGGGCGCTGCGTGCGCTGGCCCGCGAGCACGGCTCGACGGTGTTCATGACACTGCTGGCGGCCTTCGATGTGTTCCTCGGCCGCTACTGCGGTGTGGACGATGTCGTCGTCGGCACCCCGGTCGCCGGTCGTGGTCAGGCCGAGACCGAGGATCTCATCGGGTTCTTCGTCAACACGCTCGTGCTGCGCACGGACCTGTCCGGCGACCCGACGTTCGGCGAGCTGCTGACACAGGTCACCCGGACGGCGCTGGACGCGTTCGCCAACCAGGACCTGCCGTTCGAGCAGCTGGTCGACGCCCTGGTCACCGACCGGGACCGCTCCCGCACCTCGCTCTTCCAGGTGTTCTTCACCTACCTGAGGGAGGACGACGACGGCATGTCCGCGCCGGACGGCGGGCACGCGTACGAGGGCGAGACGAAGATGCCGGGCACCGAGGCGGTGCGGGACCTGACGCTGTCCGACCTGTCGATCACGTTCAGTGACTCCGGTACGGGTCCCCTGTTCGGCGACCTCGAATACAGCACCGCGCTGTTCGACGCGTCGACGATCCGGCGGATGATCGGCCATCTGCTCGCCGTACTGGAAGAGGTCACCGACCCCGCCCGCAGGATCGGCGCGATCGCCCCGCTGCCTGCCACCGAACGCGGGGACCTGCTCTCGCTCGGCACGGGCGCGGAGACGACGGCGGACGTGGGCACGGTTCCCGGGCTGATCCAGGAGCGGGCACGGTGCGCGCCCGACGCGGTCGCGGTCGTGATGGGCGACCGGCAGCTCACCTACGGCCGGCTGAACGCGCGGGCCAACCAGCTCGCGCACCGGCTCAAGGCCTCTGGCGTCGGCCGCGAGGACGTGGTCGGCGTGTGCCTCGAGCGCGGTCCGGAGCTGGTGGTGACCCTGCTGGGCGTGCTCAAGGCGGGAGCGGCCTACCTGCCGCTCGACGTCGACCACCCGGAACCGCGGTTGCGGCACATGCTGGACGACTCCGGTGCCGCGCTGCTGATCGCCGCGGCCCGGTCGGAGGAGCGGCTGGCGTCCATCTCCACCCCGACGCTTCTCGTCGACGGAGACCGCTCCACGATAGCGGTGTACAGCACGGCCGACCCGGACTTCGCGGCCGGGCCGGACGACCTGGCGTACGTCATCTTCACCTCCGGCTCGACGGGCACACCCAAGGGCGTACTGATCCAGCACCGGTCGATGAGCCTCCGCCTGCTGGAGATGGCCCGCCGATACGGGATCACTACGGCGGACGTCACCCTGCAGGTCGCGTCCGTCACGTTCGATGCCGCTCAGGAGCAGCTCTTCGCGATCCTCATGCACGGTGGGCGGCTCGTGCTGCGCGGCCCCGAGCTGTGGTCGGCCGACCAGGTCGTCGGGGAGATCCGCCGCCTGGCCGTCACCTCGGTGGAGATCACGCCCGCGCTCTGGGAGCTGGTCATCCCGCACCTGGCGCCCGGAGAGGCCCTCGGTCCCTGCCTCCGCTGGATGATCCTGGGCGGCGAGGCCGTCTCGCCCGCCTCGCTGGCCCGCTGGTTCGACCGCACCGCGGTGCCGATCTACAACACCTACGGGCCGACGGAGGCCACCATCACATGCGTGGCCGAGCCCATCCGGGAGCCGGTCGCGACCGTGCCGATCGGGTCGCCGATCGCGGACACGACGGTCTACGTGCTGGACGCCCGGCTGAGCCTGGCGCCGGTCGGTGTGGCGGGCGAGCTGTTCATCGCCGGCGCGGGCCTGGCCAGGGGATACGGCGACCGTCCGGCGCTGAGCGCCGCGCGGTTCGTGGCCGATCCGTACGCCGCCGACGGGTCGCGCATGTACCGGTCGGGCGACCGGGTGCGATGGCTGCCGGACGGGCGCCTCGAGTTCCTGGGCCGCACCGACGACCAGGTGAAGGTACGCGGGTTCCGGGTCGAACCGGGAGAGGTGGAAGCGGCCCTGACCGCGCACCCGGCCGTCGCCATCGCCGTGGTGGTCCCCTGGGGCGACGACGCGGACCGGCGGCTGGTCGCCCATCTGATCCCGGCCGACCCCGCCGAGGGTCTGCCCACGGCCGGCGAGCTGCGCGACCACCTGCGGCAGGACCTGCCGGACTTCATGATCCCATCGGTGTTCACCGAGCTGGCGAGCTTGCCGCTGACGCGCAGCGGCAAGCTCGACCGGGCGGCGCTGCCGGCTCCCGGACCGGATGCGTTGAATCCGGCCGGGTTCGTGGCCCCGTCCGGCACCACCCAGGAACTGCTGGCCGGCATCTGGGCGCAGGTGCTGGCGGTCCCGCGCGTCGGCGCCGAGGACGACTTCTTCGCGCTGGGCGGCCACTCGCTCCTGGCCACCCAGGTGATCTCCCGAGTCCGGGAGGTGTTCCAGGCCGAGGTCCCGGTCGCGGCCCTCTTCGACCAGCCCACGGTGCGGAGCCTGGCGACGGTGGTCGAGGCGGCGTCGCGCGGCGGCGTCGCGCCTCCGATCACGGCCGTTCCTCGCGACCAGGACCTGCCGCTGTCGTTCGCGCAGCAACGCCTCTGGTTCCTGGACCAGATGGACCCCGGATCGGTCGGCTACAACCTCCCCTCACCGATTCCGTGGCGCGGCCAGTTGGACGTCGCCGCGCTGGGCGCCGCGCTGATCTCGGTGGTGGCGCGGCACGAGGTGCTGCGGACCCGGCTGGTGGCCGGCCCGGACGGCGTGCCGCACCAGGTCATCGACCCGCCGGCCTCCTTCCCGCTCCCGGTGGCCGACGTGTCCGGACTGGTGGATCCGATGCCGGTCGTGCAGCGGATGGTGGCGATCGACGCGGAAACGCCCTTCGACATGGCGGAGGGGCCGCTGATCCGCGCGGTGCTGGCGCGGGTGGACGCCGACGAGCACGTGCTGATGCTGTCCATGCACCACGTGGTCTCCGACGAGTGGTCGGACCGGATCTTCAAGCACGAGCTGTCGGTGGCCTATGACGCGTTCCGCGCGGGCGAGCCCGACCCGTTGCCGCCGCTGCCGCTGCAGTACGCCGACTTCGCGGTGTGGCAGCGGGAGTGGCTGACCGGGGAGGTTCTGGAGGCCCAGCAGGAGCACTGGGAGAACCGGCTCGCCGGGATGCCGGCGCTGGAGCTGCCCACCGACCGGCCCCGGCCGCCCGTGCGCTCCAGCGCGGGCGCCGTGGCCAGGTTCGAGATCTCCGCGGCGACCACGGCCGGCCTGCGCGTGCTGGCGCGGGAGAGCGGCGCCACGATGTTCATGACGACGTTCGCCGCGTTCGCGGCCCTCCTCGGCCGCTACAGCGGGCAGGACGACATCGTCGCCGGCACGCCGGTCGCCAACCGGAACCGGGCCGAGACCGAGGATCTCATCGGGTTCTTCGTCAACACGCTCGTGCTGCGCACCGACCTGTCGGGCGACCCGTCGTTCGGCGAACTGGTGCGCCGGGTCAGGCGGACCGCGCTGGACGCCTATACCCACCAGGACCTGCCGTTCGAGCAGCTGGTGGAGGCCCTGGTGCCCGGCCGCGACCGGTCCCGCACCCCGCTGTTCCAGGTCTTCTTCGGCTTCGACACCGAGGATCCGGAGGGCGGCGGCCAGGCGGTGACCGCCGACCCGAACCAGAACGGCCGGCTCCCCGGCGCCGGCGGCCATCGATTCGACCCGCGGCACCGGCCGCGTCCGGTGAAGTTCGACCTGGCCGTGCGACTGGGGGAGACCGACGGGTTCCTCACCGGCGAGCTCCAGTACAGCACCGCGCTGTTCGACCCGGAGACCGCCGACCGCATCATCGGGCACCTGGCCAACCTGTTGGACGCGGTGGCGGCGGACGCGGACGGTCCGCTGTCGCGGCTGCCGATGCTGACCGCCTCGGAGCGGGAGCAGCTGCTTGTGGCCTGGAACGACACCGCCGCGCCCGTGTCGCTTGAGGGCGGAACGCACGAGTTGGTCCGTGCGCGGGCCGCGACCGCTCCCGACACGCTCGCGGTGGTCAGCGATGGCGTGTCGCTGACCTACGGCGGCCTGGTGGAACGCGCGGCCCGGCTCGCCCGTGCCCTGCGTGCGGCGGGGGCCGGCGCCGAGTCGATCGTGGGAGTGTGCCTGCCCCGCGGTGTGGAGATGGTGGTCGCCGCGCTGGCCGTGTGGCAGGCCGGCGGCGCCTACCTGCCGCTGGACCCCGGCTACCCGCCGGAGCGGCTCGCGTTCATGCTGGCCGACAGCCGGGTGCGGGTCCTGGTCGGCCACCGGGACGTGGCCGGCTCCCTGGCGGCCGAGCACACGATCTGGCTGGATGATCCGGCCTGGCTGGAAGACGCGGCGTCGCCGGTCATTCCGCCCGGGGGCACCGTGCCGCCCGGCAGGCTGGCGTACGTCATCTACACCTCTGGGTCGACCGGCGCTCCCAAGGGTGTGCACGTCACGCACGGGGGCCTCATCAACCTGACGGCGGCCCTGCGGGAGTCGATGGCCGCCGAGCCCGGCATTCGGGTGATGCAGTTCGCCTCGTTCAGCTTCGACGCGGCCTCGCGCGACATCGCCACTGTGCTGGCGGGCGGCGGGACGCTGGTGGTGGCCACCGCGGCGGAACGGGCCGAACCCGCGTTGCTGAGCGCGATGATCCGCGATGACGGCGTGCGATCGATCAGCGTGCCACCGTCCCTGCTGGGCGTGCTCGACCCCGCCGGAATGCCGGGCGTCACGACGCTGAACGTCGGGTCGGAACCGGTGAGCGCCCGGGTGGTGAGCGACTGGGCTCCGGGACGGCGCATGCACACGACCTACGGGCCCACCGAGACCACGGTCATCTCCAGCATCTCGCCCGCCGACCCGGACGCGCCCGGCGAGCCGCCCATCGGCTCGCCGATCGCCAACACCCGGATGTACGTGCTGGACGCGTGGCTCGGTGTCGTCCCCGTGGGCGTGCCCGGTGAACTGTTCATCGGGGGCGCGGGGCTGGCTCGCGGCTACGGCGACCGCCCCTCGCTCAGCGCGGAGCGGTTCATCGCCGACCCGTTCGCCGCCGACGGCTCCCGGATGTACCGGACGGGCGACCGGGCGCGGTGGCGGCCCGACGGGCGACTGGAGTTCATCGGACGGGCCGACCACCAGCTCAAGGTGCGCGGCTTCCGCATCGAGCCCGGCGAGGTCGAGGCAGCCCTCACCGCCCACCCGCGGGTGCGTTCGGCGGCCGTGACGGCCGTCGGCCAGGGCGCGGACCGCAGGCTGGTCGGCTACCTGGTGCCCGCCGACCAGGACGCGGGCATCCCCACGGTCGGGGAGCTGCGCGACCACCTGCGGTTCGCCGTGCCGGAGTTCATGATCCCGGCGGTGTTCGTCGAGTTGGCCGCCCTGCCGCTCACCCAGAACGCCAAGCTGGACCGGGCCGCGCTGCCCGCGCCAGACGGGGTCCGGTCCGGTCCGGTGGGTTTCGTGGCACCGGCGACGCCCACCGAGGAGCTGCTCGCGGGGATCTGGGAACGCGTGCTGGACGTCGAACGGGTCGGCGCCGAGGACGACTTCTTCGAGCTGGGCGGCCACTCGCTGCTGGCCACCCGGGCGATCTCCCGGATCCGCGCGATGTTCCAGGTCGAGGTGCCTCTGACGGCGTTGTTCGACCGGCCCACGGTCGCCGGGCTCGCCGCGGTGATCGACGAGATCACGCCGGGAACGCTGGCGCCACCGGTCACCGTCGCCGGCCGCGACCACCCGTTGCCGCTGTCGTTCGGCCAGCAGCGGCTCTGGTTCCTCGACCAGCTGGAACCCGGGTCGCCGGAGTACAACCTGCCCATGCCGATGCCCTGGCACGGCGACCTCGACGTCGCCGCGCTGACCTTGGCGCTGACCGGCGTGGCCGCGCGGCACGAGGTGCTGCGCACCCGGCTCGTGACGGGCCCGGACGGCCAGGCGCGGCAGGTGATCGACCCAGCCGGGCCGTTCCCGCTCCCCGTCGTCGACGTGTCCGGCATGGCGCACCCCCGGGCCGCGTCCGAACGGCTGGTGGCCGAGGACGCCGAGACCCCGTTCGATCTTGCGCGCGGGCCGCTGATGCGCGGGTGCCTGATCAGGCTGGGCGCCGGCGAGCATGTGCTGGCGTTGTCCATGCATCACGTGATCTCGGACGAGTGGTCCGGGCGGATCTTCAAGCGCGAGCTGGCGGCCCTTTACGCCGCCTTCGGCGCCGGTGAGCCGGACCCGCTGCCGCCGCTGGAACTCCAGTACGCCGACTTCGCGGCATGGCAGCGCGAGTGGCTGGCGGGCGACGTCCTCGAGGCACAGCTGGGCTACTGGCGGGATCGGCTGGCCGGCTCGACAGCGCCGGAGCTGCCCACCGACCGGCCGCGTCCCCCGGTCCGCTCGGCCGAGGGCGCGGTCACCGGATTCACCGTCGAGGCCGGGACCACGGCGCGGCTGCGCGCGGTGGCCCGGGAGGGCAACGCGTCCATGTTCATGACTCTGCTGGCCGCGTTCGACGTCCTGCTCGGCCGGTACTGCGGCGTCGAGGACGTGGTGGTCGGCACGCCTGTCGCGGGCCGCAACCGTGCCGAGACCGAGGACCTCATCGGGTACTTCGTGAACACGCTCGTGCTGCGGACGGACCTGTCGGGTGACCCGGCGTTCAACGAGTTGGTCGGGCGGGTGCGGGAGACGGCGCTGGGCGCCTACGCGCACCAGGACCTGCCGTTCGAACAGCTGGTGGACGCCCTGGTGACCGAACGAGACCGTTCCAGGACGCCACTGTTCGAGGTCTTCTACAGCTACACCGTGGGCGACGACGCGGACGCCGGCACCGCCGATCATCCGGAGGCGGATTCCGGGGCACCGCCCGCGTTGTTCGATCTGTCCCTGGTCGTGACGGAGACGGGCGGCGGGATCTCGTGCGCGCTGCACTACAGCCCCGCGCTGTTCGATGCCGCGACCGTGGAAGGGATGGCGGCGCACCTGGTGACGCTCCTGGAGGCGGTGGCGGACGACGCCGCTCTGCCGTTGTCGCGCATTCCGATGCTGACCCCGGCCGAACGGACGCTGGCGGTCGACGGCTGGAACGAGACCGTCGCGGCGCTGCCCGGCGTGACGACGGCGCACGAGCTTGTCGCCGAGCAGGCCGAGGCCGTCCCGGGCGCGGTGGCCGTGGTCTCCGAGGGAATGACGCTGACCTACGGCGCCCTGATGGCGCGGGCGGACCGGCTCGCGCACCGCTTGCGCGAGGCGGGTGTCGGCACCGAATCGGTGGTCGGACTCTGCCTGCGACGTGGCGTGGACATGGTCGTGGCGGTGCTGGCCGTGTGGCGGGCGGGTGGCGCCTACCTGCCGCTGGACCCCGACTACCCGTCCGACCGGTTGCGGTTCATGCTGGCCGACAGCGGAGCGTCGGTGTTGGTGGGTCACCGTGACGTCGGTGCGGCCCTCGTCGAGGACGCGGCGGTGGAAACGGCGGTGTGGCTGGACGAGCCCGGCGGCACCCCGGCGAGCATCGCTTCCTGGGAGACGAGCGCCGCAGGCCGGCTGGCCTACGTCATCTACACCTCGGGCTCCACGGGACGGCCGAAGGGAGTCCAGGTCACGCACCACAATCTGGTGAACTTCCTTTCGACGATGGCCGAGCGGCCGGGCCTCACTGATGCCGACGTCCTGCTGGCGGTGACCACGCTCGGTTTCGACATCGCGGGTCTGGAACTCGTCCTCCCGCTGACCGTGGGTGCGCGGGTCGTCCTCGCGGGCCGCGACACCGTCCGGGAGCCGGGACTGCTCGCCGCCGAGATCACCCGGTCCGGGGCGACGGTCATGCAGGCGACCCCGGCGACGTGGCAGATGCTGACCGGCAACGGCTGGGCCGGGGCGCCTGGCCTGCGGGTACTGTGCGGCGGCGAGGCGCTGCCGGGCGGGCTGGCCGCGGCGCTGCTGGAGCGGACGGCAGGCGTATGGAACATGTACGGGCCGACCGAGACAACGATCTGGTCGACCTGCGAACAGATCACCGGGACCGGGCGCGCGCTCCTCGGGGCGCCGGTCGCCAACACCCGGATCCGGGTGCTTGACGCCAGGCTCGGCCCGGTGCCCCTGGGCGTCACCGGTGAACTGTTCATCGGCGGCGACGGCGTGGCCCGCGGATACGGCGGCCGTCCCGCGCTGACAGCGGAACGGTTCGTTGCCGACCCGTTCGCCGCCGACGGCTCGCGGCTGTACCGGACCGGGGACCTGGTCCGGCGCCTGCCGGACGGGAACCTGGAGTTCCTCGGCCGCATCGACCACCAGGTGAAGGTCCGCGGCTTCCGGATCGAGCTCGGGGAGATCGAGGCCGCGCTGGCCGCGCACCCCGGCGTGAGGTCGGCGGTCGTCACGGCGTCCGGCGACGTCGCGGACCGGCGGCTGGTCGCCTACCTGGTCGCCGCCGACCCGTCGGCCGGTGTCCCGTCGGACGCGCGGCTGCGCGACCATCTCCGGAGCGACGTTCCGGAGTTCATGGTCCCGGCGGTGTTCATGGAGCTGGCCGAGCTGCCGCGAACCCCGAACGGCAAGCTGGATCGCGGCGCTCTGCCGGCCCCCGGAGGCAAGCGGCGAGGCGCGGTGGCCTACGTGGCGCCCGCCACCCCGGAGGAGGAGCTGCTGGCGGGCCTGTGGGCCGAGGTGCTGGGCGCCGACCGGATCGGCACCGCGGACAACTTCTTCGAGCTGGGCGGGCACTCGCTGCTCGCCACCCGGCTGATCTCCCGGATCCGTGAGGTCTTCCAGGCGGAGATCCCACTCGCCGCGCTGTTCGACCAGCCCACCGTCGCCCGGCTGGCCACGGTCGTGGAGAGCGCCGGGCGCGCCGCGGTACCGCCGGTGACGCCGGCCGCCCGCGACCAGGCGGTGCCGCTGTCGTTCGCGCAGCAGCGGCTGTGGTTCCTCGACCAGCTAGGGCCAGGCTCGGCCGAGTACAACATGGCGGTCCGCATCCCCTTGACCGGGGCCGTCGACGTGGCCGCCCTGGGCGCCGCCCTCTCCGCGCTCACCCGGCGGCACGAGGTCCTGCGGACCCGGCTGGTCACCGGCCCGGACGGGATGGCCCACCAGGTGATCGACCCGCCTCCCAAGGGCCGGCTGCTCGTCGCCGACGTGTCCGGGGAACCGGCCCCCGAGACCGCCGCCGAGCGGGTGGTCGTCCAGGACAAGGACGCGCCGTTCGACCTCGCCGCCGGCCCCATGCTCCGCGCGGTGCTGCTCAGAATGGCACCGGACCGGCATCTGCTGGCGCTCTCGCTGCACCATGTGGTCTTCGACGAGTGGTCAGGCCGGATCCTGCGCCGCGATCTGTCGGCGCTCTACTCCGCCTTCGCCGCAGGCCGGCCTTCGCCGCTGACACCGTTGCCGGTGCAGTACGCCGACTTCGCGGTTTGGCAGCGGCAGTGGCACTCGGGTGAGGCGCTGGCGGGGCAGCTGGAGTACTGGCGGGACCAGCTGGCGGGGATGCCGGTGCTGGAGCTGCCCACCGACCGGCCGCGTCCGCCGCTGCGCTCCACCGAGGGCGCGGTGATCACGTTCACCGTCCCGGCAGAGGTGGTGGCCGGAGTGCGCGTGGTGGCCGGCGCCGGTGGCGCGACGATGTTCATGACCTTGTTCGCGGCGTTCGGGGCGCTGCTGGGCCGCTACAGCGGTCAGGAGAACGTGCTGGCGAGCACGCCCGTCGCGAACCGGCACCGGGCCGAGATCGAGGACCTGGTCGGGTTCTTCGTGAACACGCTGGTCCTGCGCGTCGACCTGACCGGCGATCCCTCGTTCACCGAGCTGCTGGCGCGGGTGCGGGAGACGGCGCTGGGTGCCTACGCCCATCAGGACCTGCCGTTCGAGCAGTTGGTGGACGCCCTGGTGGCCGGGCGCGACCGGTCCCGCGCCCCGCTCGCCCAGGTGTCCTTCAACTACGGGAACGCGCAGCCCGACGAGATCAGGATGGCCGGCGACGGCTCTGACCGGCCCGGCGAACCGGCCCAGCCCGACCAGCTGCCCGTGCAGTTCGATCTGGTGATGTCGCTGGACGAGGCGGTGGACGGCTCGCTGGCGGGCGAGATCCGCTACAGCCTGGCGCTGTTCGACGCCTCGACGATCGAACGCATGGCACGCCACATGGCCGCGATCCTCACGGCGGTCGCGGCGGACGCGGAGCGGGGCGTCTGGGATCTGCCGCTCCTGGCCGAGCCCGAGCGCCGCCAGATCCTGGCCGGCTGGAACGACGTCACGACGCCCGTGGACCCGGTGAACGGCGCGCACGAACTGATCGCCGAACGGGCCGTGGCGAAACCCGACTCGGTCGCGGCCGTCTGCGACGGTACGTTGCTGACGTACGACGGCCTGATGGACCGGGCGAGGCGCCTGGCGCACTACCTGCGCGGCGCCGGGGTGGGCCCCGAGACCGTGGTCGGACTGTGCCTGCCCCGCGGACTGGACATGGTCGTCGCGGTGCTCGCGGTGTGGCAGGCCGGTGGCGGCTACCTGCCGCTGGATCCCGAGTATCCGGTGGAGCGGCTGGAGTTCATGCTGGCCGACAGCCAGGTGCCCGTGCTGGTCGGCACCACCGAGCTGATCGAGGACCTGCCGGTGGGACGGCGCCGCACGATCATGGTGGACGATCCGGTCGTGCGGGCGACCATGGTCGCGATGCCGGCCACGCCGCTCGAGACCGCCGTCCGGCCGGGGCAGCTCGCGTACGTGATCTACACGTCCGGCTCCACAGGGCGGCCGAAGGGCGTCCAGGTCACCCACGACGGTGTGGTGAACCTCGTAGCCGCCCAGCAGGCCGCGTTCGGCACCGGCGGCGCCGCCAGGGTGCTCCAGTTCGCGCCGTACAGCTTCGACGCCTCGGTCTGGGAGCTGGTCATGGCGCTGGGCGCGGGAGCCACGGCGGTGATCGCGACGGCGCGGGACCGGGCGGAGACCGACCGGCTGACCGAGCTGGCCGCGCGGGCCGGGGCCACCGTGGCGACCGTCCCGCCCTCGTTGCTGGACGTCCTCGAGCCCGGCGATCTGGAGGACATCCCGACCCTGATCACGGCGGGCGAGCGCCTCGATCCGCAACTGGCCGACGCCTGGACGGTGGACCGGCGGCTCTTCAACGCCTACGGCCCGACCGAGACGACGGTCTGCGCCTCGGTGGCGCGGTGCGTCGCCGATGTCGATCCTCCGATCGGGAGGCCGATGGCCAATACCCGCCTTTATGTACTGGACGGGCGGCTGCGGCCGGTGCCGGTGGGCGTGCCGGGGGGGCTGTTCATCGGCGGCGCGCAGATCGCACGCGGCTATCTCGGCCGTGCCGCGCTGACCGCCGAGCGGTTCCCGGCCGACCCGTTCGCGGCCGACGGGTCGCGGATGTACCGGTCGGGCGACCAGGTGCGGTGGCTGCCGGACGGGCAGTTGGAGTTCCTCGGACGCGCCGACGACCAGGTCAAGGTCCGCGGCTTCCGGATCGAGCCCGGCGAGATCGAGACGGCGCTCGCCGCCCACCCGGACGTGCGCACCGCCGTGGTGACCGCGTACGGGGAGGGCACCGACCGGCGCCTGGCCGCCTACCTCGTGCCGGCCGACCCCGCCGAGGGCCTGCCGCCCACGGCCGATCTGCGCGAGGCGCTGCGGCGGCGACTGCCGGACTACATGGTGCCGGCGGTGTTCACCGAGCTGGGCAGCCTGCCGGTGACGCCCAACGGGAAGATCGACCGGGCCCTGCTGCCCGCGCCCGACCTGGTCCGGCCCGACACGGCCCCGTTCGCGGCTCCGGACGGGCCCGCCGAGGAGCTGCTGGCGGAGATCTGGCAGGAGGTCCTGGGCGTGGAACGGGTCGGCTCACAGGACCACTTCTTCGAGCTGGGCGGCAGCTCGCTTCAGGTGACCGAGATCGTCGGCAAGCTCAGGGCGCGCGGTCACGACCTGAGCGTCAGCGACCTGTTCGACCGGCCGACCATTGCCGACGTGGCGCCGCTCCTCACGATGCGTACCGAGGAGCTGCAGTCGGTGGTCGCCATCCGGACCGGGACCGAGCTGCCCGCGCTGTTCGCGGTGCACTCGCTCACCGGAGAGGTGGCCGCGTACGCCGAGATCGCCGAGAACGTCAGGGAGGGGCAGCAGGTGATCGGGCTGCAGGCCCGCGGCTTCTCCGGCGACGAGCCACCGCCGGAGTCGATCGAGGAAATGGCGGCGGCGTACGTCAGCGAGGTGCGCCAGGTGCAGCCGCGCGGGCCGTACGTGTTCGTCGCGCAGTCCGGGAGCACGTACATCGCGGTCGAGATGGCGCGCCGGCTGGCGGCCATGGGCAAGGAGGTCGGCGGAGTCTTCCTGATGGCGCCCGCGCTCCAGCCCTACGCCGGCACCTTGCCCGAGAAGGCCTTCGACGAGGAGGCACGGGCGATCCTGGACGACCTCAACGCGACCATCAGCGGCCCGCCGGACACGCGACTCGCCAAGGCCAATGAGAAGCGGCTGGTGAAGTACGGAACGCCGAGCAAGGAGATCAAGGTGGGAGTGCGCAAGGGCGACAAGCACGCGCTGAGGGTCATGCGGTCCCTGGCGATCAACCGGGGCGCGTACGCCTACTACGGCGAGCTCCAGCACCGCGGGATGCGGCCCTATGACGGACGGGTGGTCCTGCTGATCCCAGCGGGCGACCCGTCCGGCTGGAAGCGCCAGACGGTCGAGAACTGGCGGACGGGACTCCAGTCGGAGCCGGAGATCATCGAGGTGCCCGGCAAGCACTCGTCGGTGTTCTACAAGGAGTCGGCGCGGGCGATCGGCACCCTGCTCAGCGCCGAGCTCGACCGCTTGCGGTAGGGCTTCGGCGGCGGAGGTGAAGCCCGGGCCCCGGCCAGGGACCCGGGCTCACTGTCCGGGCAGGCGGGTTCGTCAGACGTAGCCGTAGAGCGGGAGGACCTCGGCGAAGCGTTTGTCGGCGATGCGCCGGTGCTCGTCGGTGTAGACCTCTTTCCACCCGCCCACCTGCCCCTTGAAGAAGGTGAAGGCGTCGCGGTTGAACAGGTTCCGGGCCACGTCTTCGGGAGCGGCGTCGGCGCCCAGGAACTCGATGAGGCCCGCGGTGGCGCGGAGCTGCGCCTCGGCGGAGCCGCCGCCCTCGGGACCGACGAGGTCCTCGAACGACGTCGCGTAGACGTTCGGGTGGTGGAGCAGCCACAGCATCCGCATGTAGTCGCGGGCTTGGGCGGGGAAGGACTCGTCGGTCAGCGCGTAGGTGAGCCGTTCGTCGAGGGTCGGCATGGAGCACAGGATGCTGCTGAACGCCTGCAGGTTGTTGATGGCGCTCAGGCCGCCCTTGGTGCGGCCCGAGGCGAAGTTGATCATGGAGAGGATCACGTCACGGGGATCGCGGTAATTGAAGATGACGCGCGGCTCCCCGGTCCCCGCCCAGCTGCTCAGGAACGCTCCATCGATGTTCCGGACGTCGAACTCGTGCAGCACCCAGCAGACGTTGGCGGGTGTCTCGGTGAACGGTGTGCCGGCGGTCCGCTCGAGGGCCTGCCTGACCAGGCTCGTGTTGATGAGCTCGGAGCTGTACTGGTTGACCAGCGGCATGCCCCAGCGCAGCTTCCAGGCCCAGGCCAGCGCCTCCCAGGCCTGGTCGGTCGCGGCCGTGAAGATCGCCTCGTCCTGCTTCTTGAGGTCGGTCAGCCGCTCGTCGTCATAGACCATGCCGGCCATACGCCAGCGGGTCCCGCGGTCGAGCACAGGCTTCGTCTCCGGCCTGACGCGGACATGTCCGTGCATCCGATAACCGAGCGCCGTTAATAGCTCGGTTATGAGGTGCGTCCCCGACTTGATCATGGAAACCAAAATGATGCGCTCGGCGCGAGTCTTCTTTGTCACTCTTGTCCTCCATTCTGTATCGTGCGGCGAATACGATAACCGGCTGTAGGTGCGGGTCGCCATGGGGCGCCGAGTGTTCAACTCCTGTATTGCTACAGTTGAACGCGTCGGCCGACCGTGCTGGTGAACCCGTCGCACGGCGTCCTGGCCACGGCCGCCCTGTCGCGATGCGGCGCGCGGTGCCATAGTGAGCGGGGGCCCGATCGCCTCTGAGCGGGCGCCGAATACTCCGGTTTCGCACCGCAGGGGATATCTATGCTTTCTGCAGCCAGGCGAGAATTACTGAGGCGGCGCCTGAAAGGAGAGCAGGTAACCAGCCGGGGTTGGGGGCCCCGGCCAGAAGGGCCCATTCCGCTGTCCTTCGCCCAGCAGCGGTTATGGTTCCTGGACCAGCTGGAGCCGGGATCGGCCGAGTACAACGTGCCGATGCGCGTCTGGTGGGACGGGACGCTGGACGTGGCGGCGCTCGTGGCGGCCCTCGACGCGCTGGTCGGCCGGCACGAGGTGCTGCGCACCCGGCTGATCGCGGATCCGGACGGTTCGGCCCACCAGGTGATCGACCAGCCGGCCTCGCTGTCGCTGCCGATCGCCGACGTCTCCACCGGGCCCGACCCGCTGCGCGCCGCCGAGCGCCTGGTCGCCGCCGACGCCGGGGCACCCTTCGATCTGGCGGCCGGGCCGCTGATCCGGGCGTGCCTGATCCGGCTGACCGCCGAGGAGCATGTGCTCGCGTTGTCGGTGCACCACGTGATCTTCGACGAATGGTCGGCCGGGGTGTTCCGGCGTGAGCTCGCGGCGCTCTACGAGGCGTTCCGCAGCGGCGGCCCCGATCCGTTGCCGCCGCTGGAGGTGCAGTACGCCGACTTCGCGTTCTGGCAGCGGGAGCTGCTGAGGGGCGAGGTGCTCGACGCCCAGCTCTCGTACTGGCGCGAACGGCTGGCCGAGGTGCCGGTGCTAGAGCTTCCCCTCGACCAGCCGCGGCCGCCGGTGCGGTCCACCGAGGGCGCGGCGACCGCGTTCACCGTCTCGGCGGCCACGGCGGAGGGACTGCGGGCGACGGCGCGCGCGGGCGGGGCGTCGATGTTCATGACGCTGCTCGCCGCGTTCGACGTCCTGCTCGCCCGCTACTGCGGCGCCGACGACATCGTCGTCGGTACCCCGGTGGCGAACCGCAACCGGGCGGAGACCGAGGACCTCATCGGCTTCTTCGTCAACGCCCTGGTCATGCGGACGGACCTGTCCGGTGACCCCACGTTCGACGAGGTCGTGGGGCGGGTGCGAGAAACGGCGCTGGGCGCCTACGCCCATCAGGACGTGCCGTTCGAGCAACTGGTCGACACGCTGGTGACCGAGCGGGACCGGTCCCGCAGTCCGCTGTTCCAGGTGTTCTTCAACTACGTGGAGGCGTCAGGCGGCGGCCAGGCGGTGGCCGACGGTGCGCGGCTCGACCGCGATCAGGCGGTCGGCCCGGGCACCCTTTCCGCCAAGTTCGATCTGGTGCTGACGCTGGGGGAGACGGGCGACGGCCTGGCCGGGACCCTCGAGTACAGCACCGCGCTGTTCGACGCGGCGACCGTGGAGCGCATGGCCGGGCATCTGGTCACGCTGCTGGACGCCGTGGCCGCCGATCCCGGCCGGCATGTCGCCGGGCTGCCGGTGCTGACCGCGGCCGAAGGCGGTCGCATTCTGACCGAGTGGAACGACACCGCGGCCGCGGTGCCCGAGGGCGGCGGCGTTCATGAACTGATCGTGACCCGGGCGGCTGAGACCCCGGACGCGGTGGCCGTGGTGTCCGGAGACGTCTCGCTGACCTACGCCGACCTGGTGCGCCGGGCCGATCGCCTGGCGGGTCGGCTGCACGACGCGGGCGTTGGCGCCGAGTCGGTCGTCGCCCTGTGCTTGGAACGCGGCCTCGACATGGTGGTGGCGGTGCTGGCCGTGTGGCGGGCAGGCGGCGCCTATCTGCCCCTCGACCCCGGCTATCCGGCCGAGCGGCTGGCGTTCATGCTTTCCGACAGTGGAGCCGCCGTTCTGGTGGGCCACCGTGAAGTGGCCGCCGAGCTGGCGGCGGGCGCGGCGGTGGAGACGGCCGTGTGGCTGGACTGCCCGTCCGTGCGGGATGCGCTGGAGACCGCGTCGCCCATGACGGCCGAGGTCACCGTGGTGCCGGGGCAGGCGGCGTACGTCATCTACACCTCGGGCTCCACCGGGCGGCCGAAGGGCGTCGTGGTGCCGCACGGCGGCGTGGTGGGCCTGGTGACGGCCCAGCTGCTCGCGTTCGGCACCACGGGCGACGACGTGGTGCTGCAGTTCGCGCCGTTCAGCTTCGACGCCTCGGTGTGGGAGCTGGTCATGGCGCTGGGAGCGGGCGCGACGCTGACGGTGGCCGGCACGGACGAACGCGGCGAACCCGAGTTGCTCGCCGAGCTGGTGCGACGGACCGGCGTGACCATGGCGACGGTCCCGCCGTCGTTGCTGGAGGTGTTACGGCCGGACGACCTGCGCGGTGTGCGCACGCTCATCACGGCGGGCGAACGGCTGGAGGTGGGGCAGGCGGCCGCGTGGCGCGGCGGCCGGCGGCTGGTGAACGCCTACGGCCCGACCGAGAGCACGGTCTGTGCCAGCTGCGCGGAGGTCGAGGACGACGGCTCGCCGCCGATCGGACCGCCGATCGCCAACACCAGGGCCTACGTGCTCGATCGTCATCTCAACCCGTTGCCCGCCGGGGTGCCGGGTGAGCTGTTCATCGCGGGCCCGCAGCTGGCCCGTGGTTACGGCGGGCGTTTCGCGCTGACGGCCGAACGGTTCGTCGCCGACCCGTTCGCGGGCGACGGGACGAGGATGTACCGCACCGGAGACCGGGTGCGATGGCTGCCGGATGGGCGGCTGGACTTCCTCGGACGTGCCGACGAGCAGCTCCAGGTGCGCGGCTTCCGGATCGAGCCGGGCGAGGTGGAGGCGGCGCTGGCCGCCCATCCCGGCGTGCGGACGGCGGTCGTGTCCGCCGTCGGCGAGGGCGCCGACCGGCGCCTGGCCGCCTATCTGGTCCCCGCGGACCAGGCCGAGGGCATCCCGCCGGTGGGCGAGCTGCGGACGTTCGTGAGCCGGCGGCTGCCCGGGCACATGGTCCCGGCCGCCTTCGTCGAGCTGGCGTCGTTGCCGCTCACGCCGAGCGGGAAGATCGACCGGTCCGCGCTGCCCGCACCGGACGGCGCCAGGGCCGGGTCTGCCGCGGCCTACGTGGCGTCGAGTACGGAGGTCGAGCGGGTGCTGGCCGAGGTGTGGGCTCAGGTGCTCGGTGTCGAGCGGGTGGGGGTCGAGGACAACTTCTTCGAGCTCGGCGGCGACTCGATCATGAGCATCCGCGTGGCGGCGCGGGCTCGCGAACGCGGCGTGCACGTGACCGTGGCGCAGCTGTTCGACCATCAGACGATCACGGCTCTGGCCTCGGTCGCGGCGGCGCGGGGAACGGTCGAGGCAGAGCAGGGTCTGGTCGTCGGCGACTTCCCGCTGACGCCGATCCAGCGCTGGTACCTGGAGCGGGAGACGGCCGACCCGGCGCACTTCAACCAGTCGACGCTGCTGGAGGTCACCGGGCGGATCGAGATCGAGGCCCTCCGCGCCGCGGCGGCAGCGCTGGTCGAGCACCACGACGCGTTGCGCTCACGTTTCGTCCGCGACGGTGACGGCCAGTGGCGGGGCCGGATCGTGGCGGCCGAGCACGCAGAGCTCGTGCGGGTGATCGACGCCACCGAGGCGGACGACTGGGAATTCCTGGACGCCCAAGGCGACCTCGTCCAGGCGAGTCTCGACCTGGCCGAAGGGCCGTTGCTGCGTCTCGCGCTCTTCGATCGCGGCGATCGCGGTCGGCTGCTGCTGTTCGTCGTGCACCATCTGGTGGTCGACGCGGTGTCGTGGCCCGTCCTGCTTGAGGATCTGGCGCTGGCGTACGAGGGCGCCGAGCTGCCGTCGAAGACGACGTCGTTCATGGCCTGGTCGAAGCGGCTTGCTGAGCTCGCCCGTTCGATCGGCACGGCAGAGGCCGCGTACTGGCGCGAGGCGGAGTCCGCTGCGCCCGGGCGGCTGCCGCGTGACCACGACGGGCCCAACGACGTCGCGCTCGCCCGCAAGGTCCGCGCGACGCTGAACTCTGTGCAGACGCACCGGCTTCTGCACGAGGTGCCAGGCGTGTTCCGGACGCAGATCAACGATGTGCTGCTGTGTGTTCTGGGTGTGGTCCTGACCGAGTGGTCCGGGCAGCGGTCGGTGCTGGTGGATCTGGAGGGTCACGGCCGTGAGGACGTCGGTGCCGGCATCGATGTGTCGCGGACGGTCGGCTGGTTCACCAATGTCTACCCGGTGGTGCTGGGCGCGGCGGCCGAGGGCGATCCGAGCGCGGCGTTGCGCCGGACCAAGGAGTACCTGCGGGCCGTTCCGCGGCGTGGCCTGGGCTACGGGCTGCTGCGGCAGTTGACCGCCGCGGAAGTGATCTTCAACTACCTCGGCCGGGCGGGCGCGGGCGAGCGGTCCGGGCCGGGCGACGGCCGGTTCCGGGAGGCGCTGCGGTCCCTGGGCGGCGAACGGCCGGCGCGCGGCGAGCGGACCCACCTGATCGAGATCGACGGTCTGGTGGTGGACGGTCGTCTGGAGTTGAAGTGGAGCTACGGCGGTCGGGTTCATGACGAGGCCACGGTCAGGAGGCTGGCGCGGCGCTATATCGAGGTGCTCGACCAGCTGATCGATCATTGCCTCCGCCCTGGTGTCGGTGGGTGTAGTCCGTCGGATTTCCCGTTGGCGGGGCTGGATCAGGCGGGTGTCGATCTGGTCGTGGGTGGGATGTCGACGGTGGTCGAGGATGTTTATCCGTTGACGGGGTTGCAGCAGGGGATGTTGTTCCATACGCAGCTTTCTGGTGACCCGGGGATGTACTGGGTTCAGAACGGGTTGCTGCTGGAGGGCGAGCTTGATCTGGGCGCGTTGCGCAGTGCCTGGGAGCTCGTCTTCGCACGGCACGAGGTCCTGCGCACCACGGTGGTCTGGGAAGGCGTCCCGTCGCCGCTCGCGGTGGTGTCGCGTTCGGTGCCGTTGCCGCTGGAGGTGCTCGACTTCTCCGGGCGGCGGGAGCAGGTGTTCGCCGACTACCTGGAGACCGACTGGGGGCGTGGTGCCGACTACAGTGCCCCGACGCTGGTCCGCCTCGCGGTGATCCGGTTGGCGGAGGACCGGCATCAGCTCGTGTGGAGCTACCACCATCTGCTGATGGACGGGTGGAGCGTCCCGATCGTGCTGAGCGAGGTCCTGGAGGCCTACGAGGCGTTCCGCTCCGGCCGGGAGCCGCGGTTCGCGGCGCGTAAGCCGTTCCGCGACTTCGTGGCATGGACGGCCGGGCAGGATCTGGAGGAGGCGCGACGGTACTGGCGGGAGCGGCTCGCGGGCTTCACCGAGCCGGTGTCGATCCAGGTAGAGCGGGACACCGGCGATCGGGGCGAGGGTCAGGTCGGCTTGACCTTGCCGGCGGCGGTCGCGGGTGAGGGACTGGCCGACTTCGCGCGGCGGCATCGCCTGACCGTGAACACGGTGGTGCAGGGTGCGTGGGTGCTGGTGGTGGCGCTGTACAGCGGCCGTGATGACGTCGTGTTCGGCGTGACGTCGTCGGGTCGCGGTGGCCAGATCGACGGCATGGACTCGATGGTGGGGCTGCTGATCAACACCGCCCCGGTGCGAATCGGCGTCGAGCGTGATCTACCGGTGGCGGAGTGGCTGGCGGGCCTGCAGAACGAGCAGGCCCGAGCCCGCCGTTTCGAGCACACTCCCCTGTCGATGATCAGCGAGTGCGCCGACCTTCCTGCCGGGGAGTCGTTGTTCACCACGTTGTTCGTGTTCGAGAACTATCCGCTCGAGGCGCTGGAGGCGGGGCAGGAGCGGTCGGCGGCCGGTGGGTTGCGGGCGGGGATCAACCACGGCCGCGACCAGGGCAGCTATCCGCTGAGTGTGTCCGCCGGGTACGGGCGTGAACTCGCGGTACGGCTGAACTATGACCGGGCACGTTTCGACTCGGCCGCCGTCGAGCGGCTGGCGGGCCATCTCGCCACGGTCCTGGAATCGATGATCGGCGGCACGGGCGAACGCGTCGGCGACCTCCTCGTCGTGAGCCCTGCCGAGCGTGCCGCGCTGATCGACGAATGGAACGACACCGCCACTGACGTTCCGGCCGTGGGCGGCGTGTTCGAGCTGATCGCGGCTCGGGCGGCGGTGAGTCCGGACGCGGTGGCGCTGGTGTCCGACGGCGCCTGCCTGACGTATGCGGGCATGCTGGAGCGGGCCGGTCGCGTCGCGCATCACCTGCGCGGGATGGGAGTCGGCCCCGAGTCCATCGTGGGTCTCCGGCTCGAACGCGGCCTGGCAATGCCGGTGGCGGTGCTGGGCGTGTGGCAGGCCGGTGGCGCCTACCTTCCGCTGGACCCGGACTACCCGTCCGACCGGCTGGACTTCATGCTCGCCGACAGCCAGGCGACCGTGCAGATCGGCGACGAGGAGATCGCCGCGGCCATGGCCGGTCCCTCCAGCCCCGACGTCACCGCGACGCACCCCGATCAGGTCGCCTACGTCATCTACACCTCGGGATCGACCGGACGCCCCAAGGGCGTGCAGTGCACCCACACAGGCCTGGTGAACCTGGCTCCGGCGATGGCTCCGGTGCTCGGCGCCGGTCCGGACGTTCGTTCGCTCCAGTTCGCCTCGTTCAGCTTCGACGGGACAGCCCTGGACATGGCGGCGGTGCTGATGGCCGGGGGCACACTCGTCGTCGCCACGTCACGCCAGCGCACCGAGCCGGATCTGCTGACCGCCCTCATGGTGGCGGGCGGGGTCGGCTCGGTGAGCCTGCCGCCGTCTCTGCTGGGGATGCTCGACCCGGCCAAGGTGCCGGACGTGGGCAGTCTGCTGGCCGGGGCCGAGCGGGTGAGTGCTCAGGTGGCGGCCGACTGGGGTCCTGGGCGGCGGGTGCGGGTCGGGTATGGGCCGACGGAGGGCACGGTGATCTCGTGTGTGGGGATCGTCCGTGCCGATGATGTCGAGGCGCCGCCGATCGGTGCTCCGA
>NZ_BAAARW010000019.1:0-161464 GCF_039532545.1 Actinomadura vinacea
GGCCGGGACGCAACGTCGCCGCCAAGGCGGGGCTGAACCGGGGCATCCTGGCCGCCGGTTGGGGGATGCTGGTCGAGCGGCTGGAGCACAAGGCCCCCGGCCGCGTCCACAAGATCGATCCCGCCTACACCTCGCAGCGCTGTTCGGCGTGCGGGACCACGGATCGGGAGGCGCGCGAGAGCCAAGCGCGTTTCCGGTGCCGGTCCTGCGGCCACGCCGGCAACGCCGATGTGAACGCGGCACGCAACATCGCCCACGAGACCAGACTCGGACTCGTGTGCACGACGGCCGGACCGGCCGCCGCTGCGCGGGGACGCTCCGGATCGCCGGGGCGGACGAACCGCGAACCTCAACCTGTCCCCCTCTCCTGAGGCCACGGGTTGGAATCCCCCTCGTTCACGAGGGGGAGGAGGTCAAGGGCGGAGGGCGTACCCGACGCCGCGCCGGGTGTGGATAAGCGGCGGGCCCAGCGGGTCGAGCTTGCGCCGCAGGTAGCTGATGTAGGTCTCCAGGACCTGCGCGTTGCCGTGGTGGTCCCAGCCCCAGACGTTCTCCAGCAGCTGCGTCCGGGTGAGGACCTGTCCGGAGTTGCGCATCAGGTAGGCCAGCAGTTTGAACTCTGTGGGCGACAGCTCGATGTCGACGCCCGCGCGCCGCACCGTCCAGCGGGCCTCGTCGAGTTCCAGGTCGGCGACGCGCAGCGCCCCGTCGTCCGGCTCCGGGGGCGGGTCGTGCGCGGCTGCGCGGCGCAGCACCGCGCGGACTCTCGCCACCAGGGCGTCGATCGAGAACGGCTTGGTGACGTAGTCGTCGCCGCCCAGGGTGAGCCCGGTGACGGTGTCGGACGGGGTGTCCCGCGCGGTCAGGAAGATCACCGGCACCTGGTCGCCCCCGGTCCGCAGCCGGCGGCAGACCTCGAACCCGTCGATGTCGGGCAGCATGACATCGAGCAGGATCAGGTCCGGCCGCCGGCCGCGGGCCTCCCGCAGCGCCTCGGCCCCCGAGCGCGCCAGGCAGGTGTCGAAACCGTGGAACCGCAGGGCGGTCTGGATCAGGTCGCGGATGTTGGCCTCGTCCTCCACGACGAGCACCCGCCGGCTCTCGCTCATGGGCTCCCGCATGTCGTCGATCCGGTTCGTTCCGCGGTCGACGGTACTGCCCTACTTCTTCTTGGGCACCACGACGATCTTGGCGGTGCGGGTCGTCCCGGCGCGCTCGCCGATGACCATGACGCGGTCGCCGGCGGCGAGGGCCGCGGCGTTGGACTTCTTGCCGTTCTCGCGCACCCTGGTCTTGCCGTCTGTCGTCCACGTCCAGGCGACGCCGTCGGCGCTGCGCACCGTCAGGCCGGCGCCGGACCGGCCGGTGATCTCGCCGCGCTGCCAGGTGCGCACACGGAACGCGTTGTCCTTGCCGCGCACGGTCGCCTCGCCGTGCACGCCGCGGGCGGCCCACCGGGCCCGGTGCCGCCAGGGCCGCTGCTCGCCGTGGCGGCCGTCCTTCGGCTTGGCGGACGTGGTCGTGCCCGGCGACGGCGACTGATCGGCGGAGGCGGCCGGCACGGCGAGGTACAGCCCGAGGCCGAGCAGGCTCGCCGCGCCCAGCCCGGCCGCCAACGACTTCCTGTTCACTTTGGCTCGCATGATCCCCATCCCATCGGCGGCGCCTGGCAGTAGGCCATGGAGAAACCTGGGAGAAGGCTGGGAATCGGCTGCCCGTCCCCTCAGCGGAAGCCGTCGGCGTGCTCGCGCGCCCATTCGGCGAACGTGCGGGCCGGACGTCCCGTGACCGCCTCCGAGGTGGGCAGCGGCCCGTAGGCCGACAGGTCGATGTCCTTGGCGTCCGCCGGGTCGGCGTCGCCGCCGGAGTAGTCGGTGAAGCCGAGCAGGAAATCGGCGTTCTCGGCCGCGAAGCCGCCCTGCTTCCGGTAGGACTCCCGCGCCTCCTCCGGGGTGACGACCTCGAAGCCGACCTCCTCGCCGAGGGCCGCGGAGATCGTGCGGACCTGGTCGCGGTACGAGATGAACTCCGGCCCGTTGAGGTCGTACGCGGCGCCCGCGTGGCCGTCGTCCAGCAGCGCGACGGCCGCGACGTCGGCGATGTCCCGCTCGTGGACGGGGCACCAGGCCGCGTCCGGGTTCGGGTCGCGGACGACGCGTTCCGCCCGGATGGACGGGCCCCACAGCCACAGCTTGTTGAGCATGAACTCGCCGGGGCGCACGTGCGTCCAGTCCATCCCGGACGCCTCCACGGCCTGCTCGACGGGCAGGTGGAAGTCGGTGTCGAACCCGCCGGTCACCGCGCCCGACGACAGCACCACGACGCGCCGGACCCCGGCCTCCTCGGCCAGCCCGACGACGTCCCGCGCGGTCTTCGCGACGGGGAAGAGGTACATGCGGTCGACGCCCCGAAGGGCGCCGGCGAGCGTCTCGGGCCGGTCGAGGTCGCCCGCGACGACCTCCACCGAAGCGGGGAACGCCGCCTTGGACGGGTCGCGGGTCAGTGCCCGCACCTTCTGGTCGTCTTGGACGAGCCGCTCCACCACAAGCCGGCCGACGCCACCGGTCGCGCCGGTCACCAGGATCGTCATCGCGTCCCCCTCGTTTCGGGCATGACGACAAAGCCCCAGGTCAGGGCGTTTGTCGGGAAGAGGCCTCAGCTTGCCCGGAGCGCGCGCGGAAAAGCAAACGCGAACATGACGTTCACATTCGCTCGTGACCTGCGTCCTCGCGCTTTCCGGCGAATACGCGAAAAGCCGAAAACCGGGCGCTGAGCTGGGCCTTCGAAAAAAGTCGGGGAATTTCAGTCGGTGCCGTTGAGGGTCTCCAGGATCTGCTCCCCGTACTTGGCGAGCTTGTTCTCGCCGACCCCGTTCACCTTGCTCAGCCCGGCCAGTGAACCCGGCCGCGCGGTGGCGATCTCGCGCAGCGTCGCATCGTGGAAGATCACGTACGCGGGCACGCCCTGCTCCCGGGCCGTCGCGCCCCGCCAGGCGCGCAGCCGCTCGAACACCGGCACCGCCTCCTCGGGCAGCTCGACCGGCGCCTTGCGCTCCCGGCCGCCCTTGCCCGACCCGGCCCCGGCCTTCGCCGGCTTGGCCCGCTCGCGCTCGCGCCGCATGGGCACCTCGCGCTCGCCGCGCAGGACCGCGGCGCTCTCCTCGGTCTCCACCAGCGCGCCGAAGTTGCTCTCCACCGCCATCAGCCCCTGCGCGAGCATCTGCCGGACGACGCCGCGCCACTCCGCCTCGCCCAGGTCCGCCCCGATGCCGAACGTGCTCAGCTCGTCATGGTCGAACTGGATGATCTTGGCGTTCTTCTTCCCGCGCAGGATGTCGATCACGTGCCCGGCGCCGAACTTCTGGCGCCGCTCCCGCTTCAGCCGCACCACCGTCGACAGCACCTTCTGCGCGGGGACCGTGCCGTCCCACGTCTCGGGCGGCGACAGGCAGGTGTCGCAGTTGCCGCACGGCCCGGACTCCTGCCCGAAGTAGTCCAGCAACCGCACGCGACGGCACGAGGCCGCCTCGCACAGCGCCAGCATCGCGTCCAGATGCAGGGTCGACCTGCGGCGATGCGCGTCGTCGCCCTCAGAGGACTCGATCATCTTGCGGAGGTTGACGACGTCCTGCAGCCCGTACGCCAGCCACGCCGTGGACGGCAGCCCGTCGCGCCCCGCCCGGCCCGTCTCCTGGTAGTAGCCCTCGACCGACTTCGGCAGGTCCAGATGCGCGACGAAACGCACGTCGGGCTTGTCGATGCCCATCCCGAACGCGATCGTCGCCACCACGACCAGGCCGTCCTCGCGCAGGAACCGCGACTGGTTCGCCGCCCGCGTCGCCGCGTCCAGGCCCGCGTGGTACGGCACCGCGTCGATCCCGTTCGAGGTCAGGAACTCCGCGGTCTTCTCCACCGAATTGCGCGACAGGCAGTAGACGATGCCCGCGTCGCCCGCGTGCTCGGTCGTCAGCAGCCGCAGCAACTGCCGCTTGGCGTCGGACTTCGGCTCGATCCGGTACTGGATGTTGGGACGGTCGAAGCTCGCCACGAAATGGCGCGCGTCCTTCAGGTCCAGCCGGGTCGCGATCTCGTCGCGGGTCGCCTGGGTCGCGGTGGCGGTCAGCGCGATCCGCGGCACGTCCGGCCAGCGCTCGTGCAGGCCCGACAGCATCAGGTAGTCGGGGCGGAAATCGTGCCCCCACTGCGCCACGCAGTGCGCCTCGTCGATGGCGAACAGCGACACCGTGCCCCGTTCGAGCAGGCTCACCGTCGCCTGGACGCGCAGCCGCTCGGGCGCCAGGTAGAGCAGATCCAGCTCGCCCGCCAGGAACTGAGCCTCCACCATGCGGCGCTCGTCCAGGTCCTGGGTGGAGTTGAGGAACCCCGCCCGGACGCCCAGCGCCCGCAGCGCGTCCACCTGGTCCTGCATCAGCGCGATCAGCGGCGAGATGACGACGCCGACGCCCTTCCTGACCAGCGCCGGGATCTGGTAGCACAGCGACTTCCCGCCGCCGGTCGGCATCAGCACCAGGGCGTCGCCGCCGTCGATCACGTGGTCGATGATCTCCTGCTGGCCGTCCCGGAACGCGTCGTAGCCGAACACCCGCCGCAGCGTCCCGAGCGCGTCGCCGCCCTCGAACACCGGGCCCGGCGCGAAACCGTCCTCGGGGACCGGTTCGTACTCGGGCTCGTACTCGTGATCGTAGAACTCGGGCTCGGGCGGGAGCTCGCTCTCGGGGGAAACCACTGATTCATCCTAGGGACTCCGTCCGACACTCGGCCCCGGGACGGCCCTATGCGGCTGCGAGGATCTTGGTGACCAGCCCGGGGGTGACGGCGTCCAGGTCCGCGGCCGTGTACGCGGCGAGGGCCAGCGCCTCGTCCGCCGGCGGGTAGTGCGGCCGCGGCACCGCGATCACCCGCATGCCCGCCGCGTGCGCGGACCGCAGCCCGTTGCTGGAGTCCTCGATCGCCGCGCACCGGACGGGCGGCACGTCCAGCTGCGCCGCCACGGTGAGATACCCGTCCGGTGCGGGCTTGCCCTGGTCGACCTCCTCGGTCGACACGGTGGCGCGGAAAAGGGACGCCACCCCGATCTCCCCCAGCACCAGATCGATGAGCGCCCGCGGGGACGAGCTGTTCAGCCCCAGCGTGAACGGCTCCGCCATCCGCCGCACCGCGTCCACCGCGCCCGGCAGCAGCGGCACCTCCTGCGCGTACCGGCGCCGCATCCGGTCGATCACCTCGTAGGCGACATCCTCGGCGGACGGGCCGTCCAGCAGGTCCTCGGCCAGGTACGCCGCCCACTCCTCGGTGCTCATCCCCATCAGCCGCTCCTGCGTGTCGGGCAGCCATCGCCCGCCCGACTCGGCGACGTAGCCGCGGCGGACCTCCTCCCACACGGGCTCGGAGTCGATCAGTACGCCGTCCAGATCGAAGACGACCGCGTGCGTGCCCATGGACCACTCCCGGCTCGAGTTCCTGATCTTCCGCATCGAACCACTACCCAATGAATACAGGCAGATTCCGACAGTTGCCCCAAGTAAACGGGGTCTGACCAGGATAAACAATGCAATTGCGGCAAATTTCGGTCAGGTCTGGCATGGTGGTTGAACCCCGCCCCGCCTCCGGAGAGTAACTGGACTGGAGAGGAGAACGAATGATCTTCATTGGACTGCTCCTGGCCGCCGCGGCCGTGACCGCTGGAGCCGGCATCGTCATGGCCAACGACGGACCGGCTCAGCTCACCGCCTTCGGCTACGCCGTCCCGGGAGTGAGCACGAACTGGCAGGTCTTCCTCACCGGCGCCGCCGTGGCCGTCGTCTTCATGCTCGGCATGATCATGACGGTCGCCGGCTTCGGCCGGCGCCTGCGAAACCGCCGCGACCTGCGCTACCTCCGCGAGGAGCAGGAGGAGTCGCGGACCGCCCTCGAAACGGAGAAGCGCCGCCTCCAGCGCGAGATCGCCCAGCTCCGCCGCGGCGGCCCCGCACAGCCCCGCGCCCCTCGTCCCGAACCCGCCGCCACCACCCGGCCGCAGCCGCAGCAGCAGCGGCCCGCCCCGGCCGCCGGGCCGGCGCAGGGCGGCGCCCCCCAGCCCGCCCCGACCCGCCAAAGCCCCCTCGCCAGCGCCGCCGCCCGCACCAACTTCTTCGACCGCACTGACTGAACGCCTCGCCCGATCCGGTGGGAGCGCCGCTCCGCTCCCACGGGCGACGGAGCCGCCATAACTCCGATTTGACAGCTTGGACCGGAAGGAGGGCGTCCGAACGAGGGTGGTGGAAGAAGGGATCAATCCGGGGTCGCGGCTCGGCCGCGGAGGTAGACCAGCACGGCGAGGACTCTGCGGTGGGTGTCCTCGGTCTGCGGCAGGTCGAGCTTGCTGAGGATGCTGCGGACGTGCTTGCCCACGGTCGCTTCCGTGACGACCAGCCGCCTGGCGATGGCGGCGTTGGAGTGGCCCTCGGCGATGAGCGCGAGGACCTCTCGCTCGCGCGGGGACAGCTCGGCGAGCGGGTTCCGCCGCCGGTTGATGAGCTGGCGGATGACCTGCGGGTCCACCACCGTGCCGCCGTCCACCACCTGGCGCAGCGCGGCGACGAAGTCCTCGACGTCGACCACCCTGTCCTTGAGCAGGTAGCCGACCCGGCGGCCGCCCCCGGAGTCCAGCAGGTCGACCGAATAGCTCAGCTCGACGTACTGGCTGAGCGCCACCACCGCCAGGTCCGGGTCGGCGCGGCGCAGCTCCACCGCCGCGCGCAGGCCCTCGTCGGAGAAGTCCGGCGGCATCCGGATGTCGGTGACGACCAGGTCGGGACGGTGCTCGGCGACGGCCGCGCGCAGGGCCGCGGCGTCGTCCACGGCGGCCACGACGTCGAACCCGAACCTGGTCAGCAGGCCGGCCAGGCCCTCCCGGAGGAGGACGCCGTCCTCGGCGAGGACTACCCGGACGACGGATCGTTCAGACCGCAAGGAAGCTCCACACGTACGAGGGTCGGTCCCCCGGCGGGGCTCGACACCAGCAGTCTGCCGTCGATCACCGCCACCCGGTCGGCCAGACCGGTCAATCCGGTGCCGCGGCCGGGATCGGCGCCGCCCGCGCCGTCGTCGGTGATCTCCAGGGTGAGGACGCCGCCGGCCCAGCGCGCGGCCACCCCGGCCCGGCCGGCGCCACTGTGCTTGGCGGCGTTGGTGAGCGCCTCGGCGGCGGCGAAGTAGGCCGTGCTCTCGACCTGGCGGGGCGGCCGTCCGGGCAGGTCGGCCTCGACCGTGACCGCCAGCGGCGACCGGTCGGCCAACTCGCCCAGCGCCGCCTCCAGTCCCCGGTCGGTGAGCACGCGCGGATGGATGCCGTGGACCAGTTCCCGCAGCTCGGTCATGAGCTGCTTGGCCTCCTGGTGGGCATCGGCGACGCTGCCGGCCGCCGGGGATCCGGGCGGCAGGTCCACGCGGGCGATCCCGAGCTTCATGGTGAGCGAGAGCAGCCGCTGCTGGGCGCCGTCGTGCAGGTCGCGCTCGATCCGGCGGCGTTCGGCCTCGAACGCGTCGACCAGCCGGGCCCGGGACCGCGCGACCTCGACCAGCTCGGCCTGGAGCCGTTCGCCGGAACCGCTCTGGAGCAGTGCCCGGGCGAGCACGGCGTGCGCAACGGCGATCAGCGCCGGCAAGTACGGAAGGGCGGGCAGCAGCGCGAGGCCGGCGATCGCGTACGGCAGCGCGGCCTCCGCGGTGGCGACCTTCACCGGGCCCAGCGCCATCGGGCCGTCGCCGCCCAGGAGGATCAGCGGGCTGGTGATGGCGCCGAGCAGGAACACCAACGCGGACAGCAGCGCCGTGTACACGACGGGAACGACTACGGCCAGCAGCAGGAAATAGCCGAGTTCGCGCCAGGTCGCCGGTTCGGTGTAGCGGGTGCGCAGCCACGAGCCGAAGCCCCGATCCGGCGGCCGCCGATGCCCCGATCGCGTCGGACGGGCGTCCACCAAGCGCAGGCGGCGCCGCTCCAGCCAAGCCAGCGGTATCGTCGCCGGCGGCCCGAGACCGGCGATCAGCAGGGCGCCGAGGACGCCGAGGAACGCCCGCTCGCCCAAAGTGGCATCCGGGGAGACGGCTAGAAGCCACGGCAAGCCCAGCAGCACCAGCGGCATCCCGGCCGTAAGCACGACCGGCACGGTCGACAGCAGGAAGCCGACTGCGCGCCAAGGCCAGGCCGTCAGCAGGAACCCGCGGCGCCCGATCGCGGCCAACAGGGTGGGCGGCGGGTCGTTCGGCACAGGCGAACGGTAGCCGACCCACCGGCGCGCGGAGGTAGTGCTGGGCATACCCCGAAGTTGGTGGATCACCGTGATGCGGCCGGCGGTGCCGCGGCGGTGGGATCTAGCGCATGAGACGACAGTTTTCCGCACGGGTGACCGTCCCCCTGGCCGGCGCGGCGCTGGTCGGCGGGCTCGTGTACGCCTCGTCCAGCGCGCCCGGGGCTTCGGCACGGGCGGCGTCTTCGCAGTCCGCGACCTGGTCCCAGAGTTGGGGGGCGGCGATGCAGCGTCCCGTCGCCGGCGGCGAGGACGAGGGGCCGAACTGGTCGACGGAGGGCTTCGGCGACCACACCCTGCGCCAGGTGGTCCGGCTGAGCACGGGCGGGACCAGGGCACGGATCCGGCTGTCCAACGTCTACGGGACCGGCCCGCTGCGGGTCACCGCCGCCGCGGCCGCCCGGTCGGCGGGCGGCGCCAAGGCATGGCCGGACACCACGGCGGCGCTGACGTTCGGCGGAGCCCGCTCCGCGACCGTGCCGCCGGGCGCCGAGATCGCCAGCGATCCGGTGCCGCTGTCCACCGCACCGCTGGAGCGGCTGGCGGTCACGCTGCGGTTCACCCAGGCGACGGGACCGGCGACGTTCCACCGCTTCACCACCCAGCCCGCCTACCGCGCTTCCGGAGACCACCTGTCCGACGCCGGCTCCGACGCCTTCACCCAGTCCACCGACGCGCTCTACTACCTGGCGGGCGTGGACGTCGCCGGAGGGAACGGCGACGGCACGGTGGTGGCCTTCGGGGACTCGCTGATCGACGGCGTCGGCGCCACCCGCGGCGCCGACGCGCGGCTGCCGGACGCGCTGGCCGAGCGGCTGGCCGGGACGGGCCGCCCGCTCGGCGTGGTGAACGCCGGGATCGGCGGCAACCGGCTGCGGTACGACTCGGCGTGCAGCGGGGACAAGGCCACCGCGCGGTTCGCCCGCGACGTCCTCGGCCGCCCCGGCGTCCGGACGGTGATCGTGCATCTGGGCGCCAACGACATCCGCGACACCCCGGGCGACCCCTGCCTGCGGCCGGGCGGACCGGCGACCGCCGAGCAGGTCATCGACGCCCACCGGCAACTGATCCGCGCCGCCCGCGCCCGCGGCCTCAAGATCGTCGGGACGACGGTCCTGCCCATGAAGGGGGCCCTGTTCCCCGTGTGGACCCCGCAGGTGGAGAAGGAGCGCGACGCCGTCAACGACTGGATCCGTACCAGCGGGGAATACGACGCGGTCCTGGACGCCGACAAGATCCTGGCCGACCCCGCCGACGGGGACCGTCCCCGGCTGTCCTACGTGTACGAGGACGGGCTGCACCCCAACGACGCGGGCTTCCAGGCCCTGGCGCGCGGCATCGACCCGGATGTCCTTCGGTGACGGCGCCTGTCGCACCGGTGCAGCTGCACCAGGTGACCAGGCATTACGGAATGGGCGAGGCGCGGGTGAACGCGCTGTCGGAGGTCAGCGTGACCTTCCCTGCCGGTTCCTGGACCGCCGTGATGGGCCCGTCGGGTTCGGGGAAGTCCACCTTGCTGCACTGCGCCGCGGGCCTGGACCGGGTAAGCGCGGGCCGCGTCCTGCTGGCCGGGCAGGACATCACCCACGCCACCGACACCGCGCTGACCAGGCTGCGGCGCCGCACCCTGGGCTTCGTCTTCCAGGACTTCAACCTGATCGGCTCGCTGACCGCCGAGCAGAACGTCGCCCTCCCGCTCAAGCTGGCCGGTGCCCGGCCATCGCGCCAGGACGTGCGGGCCGCGCTGGCCCATGTGGGGCTGCAGGACCGCGTGCGGCACCGGCCGCGGGAACTGTCGGGCGGGCAGCAGCAGCGGGTGGCGATCGCCCGCGCGATGGTGACGCGCCCCTCGGTGCTGTTCGCCGACGAACCCACCGGAGCCCTGGACACGAATTCGGCCCGCACGGTCCTCGCGCTGCTGCGCCGCATGGTCGACGGGGCCGGGCAGACGGTCGTCATGGTGACCCACGACCCGGTCGCGGCGGCGAGCGCCGACGCGGTGGTGTTCCTGTCCGACGGCCGGATCGCCGACCGCCTGCCGCGCCCCACCGCCGCCCAGGTCGCCGAACGGCTCACCCGATTGGAGGGCTGACCCGTGCTGCGCGTCTCCGCCTGCACCGTCCGCGACCGCTGGCCGCTGTTCACCGGAGCGCTGCTGACGGTCACGCTGGGCGTGGCCCTGGTCCAGTCGTCGGTGCTCGTGCTGGTCTCCACGGGCGAGCCGAAGATTCCACCGGGGACGTCCGGCCGGGCCGCCGAGCAGATCAGGGAGGGGTACGTCGGGGCCGCGACGCTGCTGGGGATGGCGACGCCGCTGGCCATGTTCCTGGCCGTGTTCATCGTGGGCTCGACGTTCGCCTTCGCCGTGGAGCAGCGACGTAAGGAACTGGCCCTGCTCCGCATGCTCGGCGGGAGCCGCCCTCAGCTGATCAGGCTGCTGCTGGGCGAAGCATTCCTGCTCGGGCTGGCCGGCAGCGTCCTCGGCATGCTGCTGGGCATGCCGGCGACCTGGGTCCAGGCACGTCTGCTGGTCGGGATCGGGCTCCTGCCCGGCGACTTCTCCGCGCGCTGGTCGAACGGGGTGCTGCTGCTGTCGCCGAGCGTGGGGATCGGCGTCGCCGTCTTCGGGGTGCTGTCGGCCTCGTACCGGGCGGCCCGGGTGCGCCCGCTGGACGCCCTGCGGAACAGTCCCCGGGCCGCCCGCGTCATGACCGCCGGCCGCTGGCTCTTCGGGGTGTCCTCACTCGCCCTGACCGTCCTGCTCGTCGCGGCAGGGCAGTCGGCGGACCTGCTGGGCGCCCTCCTGATCGCGATGGGGGTCTCGGTCTTCGGATCGATCGCGCTGAGCGCGCTGAGCCCGCTGGCCGTCCCGCTGGCCGGCAGGCTGCTGGGGGCGGTGCTGCGGACCGGCGCGCTCGGCGAACTGGCGCAGGCCAACCTGCGCGACGCGGTACGGCGCAGCGCCTCGACGGCCGCGCCCGTCATCGTGCTGGTCGGCCTGCTGGTCGGCCTTACCGGAGCGCTGAACTCGCTGGCCCGCGCCACCGGCGCGGACCTCGAACGGATCACCGCCGCCGACCTGGTGGTCGAGTCGACCGGCGCCGCCGCCGCCCGGGTCCCGCGGATCCCCGGAGTCGCCTTGGCGTCCCCGCAGAGCCAGGTGGAGATGTCGGTGACGGCCCGGCACCGCGTGGGCCACCGCTCCTACCGGCAGACACACCATTCAGGGATCACGGCGGTCGACGCCGCCGCGTACCAGCGCACCCACCGCCTCACCCTCCGCTCCGGTTCCCTGGACGCACTGCACGGCCGCACCATCGCGATCGGCCCCCGGCTGGCCGGCCAGGGCGTCCGCGGCGGCACGGTCACGGCACGGATCGGCGCGCACAAGCTCAAGCTCCGCGCCGTCGCGCGCCTGCCAGAAGTCCTGGAGAACGGCAGCGACAACTTCCTGGTGCCGCGCGACCTCGTCCCCGCCGCGATGCTCGCCGACGCGCCGACCGAAACCCTGGTGCGGGTCGCCCCAGGAACATCACCGCGGGCGGTCGCCGACCGGATCCGCGCGGCCGGAATCGGCGAGGTCCGCACCCTTCGCCAATGGGCCGACGCCAGAGTGGCGGCCCAACAGCGCGGCACCATGGGGATCATGGCCGTCCTGATGGGCATGTCCGGCCTGTACGCCGCGATCGCGGCGGTCAACGCCGTCGTGATCGCCTCCGCCGAGCGCCGAACCGAGTACGCGGTCGCCCGCGCGACCGGCCTGAGCCGCGGCCAGGTCGTCCGGATGACCGTCATAGAGTCCGCCGCGGTCACCCTGATCGGCCTGTTCCTCGGAGCCCTGGTCGCCGCGGCCGCGCTGGCGGGCTTCCACCCGGGACCAGGCGGCGCGCGCATCCTCGCCGTGCCCTGGACCCTCCTCGGCCTGCTGACCGCGGCCTCACTCGCCGTCACCGCCGCCGCCGGCGCCCTGACCGCCCTGGCCGCGACCCGGCCGTCCCCCAGCGACAACTGAAACCCCGAGAACGGCGGCTCCGTCTCGAACTCGACCCCCGTCGCGGATTTGCACGCGGTCACCACCAGCGCCTGCGCCGACCAAGAGCGCGACACGGTGTTCATCAGTCCTGGATGTCCACCGCATAAGGGTCAGCCTCCGCACCGCTGGGTGCAGAGGCCGTGATTGGGGGGTGAGGACGCCGTTGTCAGCCGGCGACCCTCACGACCATTACGACTGGGGCCAGTGATATGGCGACCATGAAGATTCTGATCGCGTGCCGCACGCAGCGGTACTTGGTGAGTACGATCTTCGTCAGATAGTTCACCTCTGGATCGTCGTCCGAGACGTTCCCGAGGTTTCCGGTCCGGGGGAGGACGGCCAGGCAGAGGAGATCCGCCGTCGCGGCCACCACGAAGCCGGCGACGCATATCAGGATCTGGACCGCCAACGGTCCCTCCGAGACCTTGTCGAACAAGAAGCCGAGAATGGCCAGGTTCATTGCGATGAACATGCTGGCCTTGCTGTCTGCTTGCAGTGTCTGGCCCCGCAGGCAATCCGAAGACAGAGACGAGGAGGTCTGGTTTGTGGTCATATCAAACTCCTTAGCGTGCTTTGACGGACCCGCCTGCGGGGGTGGACCGGCTCGATCCCTGATGAATCGAACGATGAAGACCGTCCGGAGAAGTGCTGAACGGCAACCAACCGCTCACGGCAAAGTCCGGCCACGTTCACCAGGCGCCCAGAGCGGATTGGAGTGCGGTGGTCAATCCCCAGAACAGCGCGGTGAGGCCGCGGAGGTCGATCCGGCCGACACCTTCATCTCCCGGGCGGTGGACGTGGGGTCGTGCGGAATCGTCGTCCGACCTCCCGTGCCAGACGGCCGCGTTCCGGCAGGTCACCGCACGCATCGGTAAGAAAGACATTGGGATTACCGGCCCCAGCTCGGTATTGGCGATGACGCGGCAGCGGGCAGCTGTCTCACGACGACGTACGGCACCTGATCACATCAGCGGCCAGGCCACTCCGATCTCGGAGGCGGGATTCCGCTCGGATTCGGAGGGGCTGAACGCCAGGCGGCCGGAGCTCATCGCCGATGCGACAGATCCCGGCTCACACGGATCTCGGGTAGTCCTGGCACCGGCGCCGTAGCCGCGTAGAGCGTGAAACGATCGTCTTCATCGTCCATCGCGGCGAGCAGACGCTCGCCGTCCGCCAGGACCACCGTCCACAGTCCTGGCGGTTCGGTATCGCCGTACAGTACGAACGCACCGAAGTGAGCGGCGAACCGGGCGGCGAACTCCAGGCGACCGACCCGCTCGGCCAGACCGCCCTCGATACCGACGCTGATAGTCATCGCGAAATGGCCGAACACCTGTCCGTGGGTGCAAAATGCGGCGAACACCTTCTGTGGGGCGTCCCGCAAGTCCTCGTGGACTTGATCGATACGGCCTACGAACAACTCACCGTTGGTGATGCCGAAGCAGTCCAGCAGGAACGCCCGCAGCTCGATCTCCGGAACATCGCGAGATGACAGCAGGTCGTAGCCGGTGGCCTTCGTCTCCGTCACGACGCCTCACCCTAGCCGCGCCTTTGCCGGCCGGCCCGGCCCGTCGACGCTCACCAGCAGTCGGCCACCTGGACGCGAGCGTGCCGGTGCTGGACCGGGTGCGGCTCTCCCTGATGTGGGCTCGCTGAACCGCACACCGACAGAGAAATTGAACTCGTCGCGCTGGTGCTTCGCTTCTGGGTGCCTGGAGGGCGTACAGCCTGCTTGCCGGGTTCCGGCTGGTCTACTGGGCTGGGGCGAACAGCTTCTGTGTTTTCATGGCCATCCACTCTCCGGCGATGACGGTTTCGGGTAGTTGCTGGTCGGGTGCGGGAGCGAGGGGCGGCAGCGGCTCGACGACGGCGTCGTGGTTGGGCTGGAAGAAGAACGGGATGGACAGGCGTGAGGAGGTGTCCGCCCGATCGGGGTTGACCACCCGGTGCATGGTCGAGACCCACCGTCCGCCGGTCCACAAGGCCATCAGGTCGCCGATGTTGATCACGAAGCTGCCGGGGATGGCGCGGACGTCGCGCCAGGCGTTCTCGCCCTGGAGGACCTGCAGCCCTCCGGCGTTGTCCTGCTGGTACAGGACGGTCAGCCCGCCGAAGTCGGTGTGGGCGCCTCTCCTGAGTTGGCCCGGCAGCGGCTCGTCCATCTGGGGGTAGTAGTAGTTGGCGACGAGTGAGGAGACGTGCCGGTCGAACTTGTCGTCGAAGTGGTCTTCGTTCAGTCCGAGGGCGCGGGCGCACAGGCGAAGCAGGTCGGCCGACAGCACGTGGAGCGCGGTCATGTACTCCTGCCAGACGTCCTTGAAATCGGCTGGGTCCTGTGGCCACAGGTTGGCCAGCTTCCAGGTCGCCCAGTAGTCGCCGAGCGCTTCTCGTTCCCGGTCGCCGAGTTCTCCCGTGACATGCGCGCCGAAGGATTCGCACAGATCGGGCGGTGTCCTGCGGTTGAGGCAGCCCTGTGGCCAGCGCGAACCAGTTGGTAACCCTCGAACGTGCGGTCCAACCTTCGACAGGGTCAGCCTCCTTGGCCTCGGCGACCCGGCTACCGAACACTCGCCGCCGATTTGCGGAAGCGCGGCGTCGGGTTCCGGTCGCTGCACGAGGCGCGCGCCTTCGGTCGCGTGGGCGGAACCGCATACGGGTCCGCGCTACAGGATCAACGCCCGCAAGGACCCCGCTCGCTGGTGGCAGGCGGTGTACGAGCCGGGCACGGCGATCCTCACCCAGTTCGACGACGGGGCGTCCGAGGACGGGCCGCGCAACCCCACCTCGTCGTTGTCGGCGCCGAACATCGTGTTGCCCTTCCTCGAACTGCTGCACCGTTCGGCGGGCAGCGGGTCCTGGACATCGGAACGGGCACGGGGTGGACCGCGGGCCTGCTGTGCGAGCGGGTCGGTGAGCAGCACGTCGTATCGATCGAGATCGACGAGCAGGTCGCCCGGCAGGCCGCCGCGAACCTGGACGACGCCGGGTACAGTCCCGAGCTGGTTACGGGGGACGCCGTCACCGACATACCCGAGGGCAGGGCGTTCGATCTGGTGCACGTGACGTGCGGCGTGACGGCGCTCCCGTATGAGTGGGTGGAACGACTCCGGCCAGGGGGCGCGATCGTGTTCCCGTGGATGCCGCACTTCTCCTACGGCTACCAGGTCCGGCTGGACGTGCTACCCGATGGTGTGGCGATCGGACGTCTGGCCGGGTCCGCCGCTTACATGATGCTGCGGTCCCAGCGCGGTCACCGTGCGACGCCTGTACGGGAGTGAACCGAGGCCATCACCGGACTCGTCCCAGGGGTGCGCGCCGACCTGTTCCACGACACCGAACCCACCGGGGAGGCCACCTTGTGGCTGCTGGCGCGCGGCGCTTGGGCCTCGGTGGACTACGTCCCCGGCAAGGACGCGTTCGTGGTGGAACAGGCCGGCGAGCGGCGGCTTTGGGACGAGGCCGAGGCCGCCTACTTCCAATGGGTGCGGTGGGGTCGCCCCGATTGACCCGATTCGGGCTGACCGTAACTCCGGACAGTCAGCAGGTGTGGCTCAACGAACCCGGCAACCTCATCGGGCGCTGAAAATCGCGTGCTGTCAGTTGTGCCAGCCGTCCCAGTAGGCGAGTTCCAGTCCCGCGCGGACGGCGCCGTCGCTCTCCGCGCGAAGCTTCTTGGACCAGATGTTGGTGAAGAACCCGGACGGCTGGTTGTAGTGGAACCTCTGCCCGTCGCGCCACACGCAGTCGCTCGTCCAGACGGCGTTCGCGTTGTTCTTGTTGTCGGTGGCCAGGCAGCGGCCGGTGGCCCTGTTCTTGAGCTGGGCGTACGTTTCGCCGTTGCTGTCGTGGACCCAGTCCCACTGCTGGTAGCTGCTGCCGTTGCAGGAGCTGGCAAAGGCGACCTCGGTCCTCCCTGCCGTGAGGCACGTCCCGTAGGCCGACTTGAACTGCCAGTAGACGGCCGCGGCCTGGGCCGGGGGTGCGGCCATGACCGAAGCGGCGGCGACGCCGGCGATGCCGAGGGTGGCGGTTGTGACGGCGCGCTTGCGCAGAGTGGGAATTCGCATGCCCACAAATCTGCCGACCAAGATCAAACTTTAGAGGACAAAGATGATCTTTGTAAATGGCGTATAAGCGAACACTTCTTAAAGGCCGAGGTCGCATGATCAACCCGGTGAAATGGTCACTGTCAGCGTACTAAATGTCACGCACATTCGGAGAGTCGTCGACCCGGCACGCCGGCCGTCCCTCTAAGTGATGAGGGCGGTCCGGCGGATATCCCCATGTGGGCTGATGGTGAACGGAGCGTCACCGCGCAGGATCGTGATGTGCGGATATTTCTCAAGGTAGCCATCACCGCGGCCGCGCTGTGGGTCGCCACGCTGCTGATCGCGGGGATCGACGTCGAGGGCGACTCCGCCGGCCGCCGGGCGCTCACCCTGGCCGCCGTCGCGGTGATCTTCGGCCTGGTCAACGCCATCATCAAACCCATCGTCAAGACGCTCGGATGCGCTCTCTACGTGCTGACCCTGGGCCTGATCGGGCTCGTGGTGAACGCGCTGCTGCTCCTGCTCACCAGCCGCATCGCCGAAGAGTTCGAGCTGCCCTTCCACGTCGACGGGTTCTGGCCCGCCTTCGCCGGCGCCATCGTCGTCGCCGTGGTCGGCTGGGCCCTCGACCTGCTGGTCAAGGACGACTGAACAGAGACCGTCGCAACCGGTCCCCGCCCGCGTACTCCGGATACGCGGGCGGGGACTCGTCCGCGTACCCCAGCAGGATCCACCGCCGGGCCCGCACCGCGCCGACCAGGAACTCAGCCTCGTTCACCGCCCCGGCCCCCGCCACGATCAGCACGTCGAACCCGCCGTCCGGGGCCGCCGCGCCCACCGTCGCGGGCGTCCCGCACACCAGGTCCGCCGTACGCAGCAGAACGTTGCCCGCCCCGTCCGAAGGCGCCATCTCGGCGTGCTCCAGGTAGTGGGTCAGCCGCTCGATCCGCACCATCGCCCGGCTCTGATGCGTGGCCAGCAACTCCATGTCGACCGGCTCCCCGCCGCAGACCTCCTGCACCTGCTCCCGCGACCGGGCCTCCGCCTCGGTCGCCTCCTCGAACTCCGCCGACCGCGTCGACTGCTCCTGCTCCACCTCCGCCCGGCGCCGCGCCAGCAGCGCCTCGGTCTCCGCCAGCCCCGTCCGGGCCGCCTCCGCGTCCGCGCCCGCACGCTCGTAGGCGGCCCGCGCCGCGTCGTGCGCCTGCCGGGCCGCCGTGTGCCGCCCCTCGATCTCCTGCGCCACCCGCTGCGCCTCCACCGCCAGCGCGCTCGCCCGCGTCGCCCGCTGCGCCGCCTCCGCCACCAGCGCCGCCGTCTCCTGGTGGTCGGCCGCCGCGGCTTCACGCTCCGGCGTCAGCCGGGCCAGCTCCGCGCCCAGCTGCCGCTGCGCCTCCTGCAGCGCCGCCAGCCGCGCACCGCCCTCGTTGATGAACGCCTCAAGCTGCGTGCGGTACCCGTGCGCCCGATCCGCGCCGTCCTTCAACTGCGCCGCCCGCTCGGCCGCCATGTCCGCCTCCCGGCTGAGCGCCTTCACCTCCGCCCGCAGATCCTTGATCTCCGCGGGCGGCGGCGCCACGTGCAGCCGCTGCCCCAGCGACATCTTCCGCCGCCGCGCCGCCAGCGCAGACTCGGCCGCCGCCAGCCGGTAGTAACGGGCGTGCCCGTCGGCGTCCGCCGCCGCGGACTCCGCCACCAGCCGGTCGGCCTCCTCGACCGCGCGCGGCAGATCGTCCTGGGCCTGCCGCAGATCGGCGGCCAGCGTCTCTTCCTGCTGCCGCGCCGACTGCACCTCCGCGCGCGCCTGCGCCTCCCGCTGGTCGAGCGCCTCGCACCGCGCCCAGGTGGCCTCCGCGGTACGGGTGAGCCGCCCGGCCTCGTCCGCCGTCGCGTCCGCGTCCGCCTGCAACCGCTGCGCCTCCGCCAGCGGCCCGGCCAGCTCCGCCGCGACCCGCGCCTGCTCGGCCGCCAGCCGTTCCGCCTCCTCGGCCGCCGCCGCCCCGGCCCGCTCGGCCTCCTCGACCGCGCCCCGCGTCTCCTCGATCCGCGCCGCGACCCCGGCGAGCTCGGCCTCCAACTCCTCCTCGCGCCGCCGCCGTGCGTCCCGCAACCCCTCCAGCGTCGCCAGGTCCCTGGGCCACTGCTCAAGCCACACCAACCCGCGCTGCAGCATCTGCGTCTCGGTCACCCAAGCCTGCCGCCAGGCGTCCCCCACCGGACGTACGACGGCCCCGCGCAGCCGAGCCTCCGGCGCGCGGACCTCCTCGTCGACGACGGTCTCCGGTTCGGGCTCCGGCTCCGTGTCGGGCCGCAACGCCTTGAACTCGACCGTCCCGTTGGACCCGAACTCACGAAGCGGCGGCTTCTCGGCCCCGGGAGCCGAATCCCCTCCCACCAGAAGCCCGAAGACCTCGTCGCCGACCCCCCGGACGACCTCCTCGGCCCGCTCCTCCGTCGGCGCCAGGACCAGCGTCCGCTCCCCAGCGGCCAGCATCCGCTGGACGACTTCACCGACCGACTCGTCCCACGTCACGTCCGAGGCATCCGCGTCGACCAGCAACCGGGCCAACTCGTCCCAGTCCCCCGCGACGTGCCGATCCCGCATGGCCCGCAGCGCCGCCAGCTGCCCCTGCCAGCCGACGGCCCCGGCATCACGTTCCCGGAGCCGCCCTTCGAGCCCTTCATAGAGCCCGATCAACTCCTCGCAGACCGCTTCCGCGGCCGGCACGGAAGTCTGCTCAACAGGGTCGGTCGCCACAACCGGCGTCGGCCGCGTGGGCGCTGCCGGCATGGACGAGACGTCGTCCGCACCGGAATCCGTCTCGTTGACCTGCTCGGCCGACGCCGTGTCGTCCGTCCGAGAGGACGCCTCGCCAGCCACAACCGCCGATGCGGTGTCGTACGCGCCTTCGCCCGGGGGGTCCTGTAGCGCCGCCGGCGACGAATCGTCCGCCAGGCTGTTCTCGTCCGTCTCGGCCGGCGTTTCGCTGGTGGAGGTGGCGTTCTGTGTTGGTGGTGGTGTTTCGTCCGCTCCGGCGCCTGTTTGCGGGGAGGGGGTGCCTTCTTCGGCGGACGTCGGGAGCGCGCCCGATGCGCTCTGGGCTTGCGCCTCGGGCGGCTCTTCACTCGAGCCTGCTATCGGCGTTGGTGGTGCCGTGTCGTCCGTGAGCGGTGTTGGTTCGGACGCGGGATGGTCACCATCCGTCTGGGGGGAGGCCTCGCCGACCACGACGATCCGCTCGGGCCGCGTCAGGACGGACGGTGCGGTCTCGTCCGCGTCTTCGCCCAGGGGGTCCTGTACCGTCGGCGACGAATCCAACACCGGGCCGTTCGGGTCCGTCTCGCTGGCGGAGATGACGTGCTCGGGCGGTGGTGGTGTCGCATCCGAATCTGAGTTGGAGGCGGGGCGTTCCACGTCCGTTTCGGCGGGCTGCTCCACCTCTTGCGTCGAGGCCGCGGGTGGTTCGGCCGTGCTTTCGGAGTCCTGAACGTCCGTCGCTACAACCGGGACGGGCCGCGTGGGCTCCGCCGGGCCATCGTCCCTCGGTGTCGCGGCATCGGCGTCTTGTGAGACTGCCGCCGTTGATTCGGACGCGGAAGGGGCGGCCTCTGTCCGGGGTGAGGCCCCGCCGGCCGGGGTGCTGGGCTCCTCGTCGGTTGCGGACGCTTCGGCGGGGACGGGGGGCAGGGCCATGGGGCGGGTTGTCAGGTCGGCGCCGGCGTAAGGGCCGGTGGCCGGTGACGATTCTTTGGTGAGGTGGCCGGGGTCCTCGTCCGGAAGGTCGTCGTCCGGCCTGTCCGTCTCTGGTGAGTGCTCCACGCCGTCTTCCCGTTCCATCGGTTCTTTCTCGGACTAACGTCTCATACGCGATGCGCGGTGAGGGGGCATGGCGGTCAATGCCGTCGTGAGGCGGGGGAGGGCGTGGAGGACGGCGCCCACGGCGAGGGAGGTCCAGATGCCTTCGGCGCTGGACTCCCTCGCGTGGCGAGTGCGTCCTCCCATGTGCGTCAGTGCGGGTTGGTCGCCAGGAGCTCGGCCAGCAGGTCGTCCAGGGTGACGATGCCGCTGAACGCGCCCTGGGCGTCGTTGACGACGGCGAGCTGGGCGCGGTCGCGGCGCATGCTGGTGACCGCGTCCAGGACGGTCGTGCCCGCGGTGAGGACCGGCGCCGGGTGCGCCAGCTCGGCCGCGCGGCGTTCGCCGTCGGGTTGGCCGATCGCGGCCCGCACGTGGACGATCCCGGCGACGCCGCCGCCGGTGTCGCGGACCAGCAGGCGGCTGTGCCCGCTGGCGGTGGCGGTGCGCCGGATCCCGGCGGCGGTGGCGTCGGCGTCGATCGTGGTCACCGCGGTGGCGGGGACGATGAGGCGGCCGACGGTCACCTCCCGGGCGGAGATGGCGCGCCGCAGCAGCTCGTGGTCGTGCCGTCCGATCAGGCCGAGCCGGCGGGACTCGCCGAGCAGGTGGCCGAGCCGCTGCGGGTCGGTGTGGGCGTCCAGCTCGTCCTTCGGGGTGATCCGGATCAGCCGGAGCATCCCGTTGGTGACGCTGTTGAGGGACGCCAGGATCGGCCGGGACACCTTCGCGAACGCGCGGAACGGCAGCGCCAGGATCAGCGCGGACCGTTCGGGGTGCGCGATGGCCCACGACTTCGGCGCCATCTCGCCGATGACCATGTGCAGGAACGTGATCACGGCGAGTGCGATGGCGAGCGCGATGGCCTTGGAGCCGGCCTCGGGGACGCCCAGGGCGTGCAGCGGCGGTTCGAGGAGGTGCTCGAACGCCGGTTCGGTGACGATGGCCAGGCCCAGTGAGCACATGGTGATGCCGAACTGGGCGCCGGCCAGCATCAGCGACAGCTCGCGGGTGCCGGCGACGGCGGCCGCGGCGGGACGGCTGCCGCGGGCGGCGGCGCGTTCCAGCTGCGGGCGGTTGGCCGCGACGAGCGCGAACTCGGCGGCGACGAAGAAGCCGTTGCCGACCAGGAGCAGCACGGTGATCAGCAGGGTCGTCATGACGCCTCCTTGTGGGGGGACGACCCCCCACACCCCGCGGCAACTGCAGCCGTCATGCCCTCGCTTCGCTCGGTCATGACGCCTCCCCGCCCGCCGGCACCAGGGCCGGGACGATGCGCAGCCGCACCTCGTCGGGGACGCGGCGGCGCACGGTGACGACCTCCAGTTCGACCTGGGTGTCGTCGTCCAGGTCGATGGTGGTCCGGTCGGCGGGCGCGGGCAGCCGGCGCAGCCGGGCCATGACGAGCCCGCCGAGGGTGTCGTAGGCCTCGCCTTCGGGCAGCGCCAGGCCGGTGAGCCGGCCGACCTCGTCGACGCGCAGGCCGGCGTCCACGACCCAGGAGCCGTCGGCGGCGGCGGTGGGCGCGGCCTCGGCGGCGTCGGTCTCGTCGGTGATCTCGCCGACGAGTTCCTCGGCGACGTCCTCGAAGGTGAGGATGCCGGCCAGGCCGCCGTACTCGTCGACGACGCAGGCGAACTCCTCGCCGGTGTCGCGCATCTGCTCGATCACCCCGTACAGCGGCTGGCTGCCGGGGACGAGCAGCGCCGGCCGGGCGATGCCGCGGATCGGCGCGGACAGGTCGAGGGTGTCGTCGGCGACCTCGCGGGCGCCGGCGACGCCGATGACGTCGTCGACGTCCTGGCCGTACACCGGGTAGTTGGTGTGGCCGGTGGCGGCGATCAGCGCGGTGAGTTCGGCGACGGTGGCGTCGCCGGGCAGCGCGTCGATCTGGGGTCGGGGCACCATGACCTCGTCGGCGGTGCGGTCGCCGAAGGACAGGGCGCGGTCGAGCAGCCCGGACAGGTCGGCGGGCAGCAGCCCGGCGCTGTGCGAGCGGCCGATGATCTCGCCGAGTTCCTCCAGTGTGGCGCCGCTGTGCAGCTCCTCGACGGGTTCGACGCCGACGGCGCGCAGCAGTTTCTCGGCGGAGCGGTCGAACAGCCGGATGATCGGGCCGAAGACCGCGAGGTAGACGAGGGTGGAGGCGGCCAGGGTGCGGGCCAGCTGCTCGGCGCGGGCCAGCGCCAGGTTCTTGGGGAACAGCTCGCCGAGCAGCATCTGGATGAGGGTGGCGAGGACGAATCCGGTGGCCAGCGCGATCGCGCCGGTGGCGCCGCGCGGTACGCCCGCGACGCGCAGCAGGGGCTCGATCAGCTCGGCCAGGGCGGGTTTGGCGATGAATCCGACCACGAGCGTGGTCATGGTGATGCCGAGCTGGGCGCCCGACAGCATGAAGGAGAGCCGTCCGATGACCTTCAGGGCGCGCCGCGCGGCGATGTCGCCCCGGTCGGCGGCCTCGGTCAGCCGCGCCCGGTCGGCGGCGACGAACGCGAACTCCTGGGCCACGAAGTATCCGGTCGCCGCGGTCAGCACGAACACGGCGAGGATGCCCAGAGACGCGGTCAGCATGACGCGCCCCCTCGGGGGGTGACGCGTCCTTCGTTACCGGGTCTATGACTGGGGTCCGACACTGCGGACTCTCAACTCCTCTCGGTAGGCGGTTGTTCCTTTATCGCAACGCCACCTCATACCAGGTGGTTCCCGGTTGGCAAGCATTGCCGCGGTGATGGCGGCCTCATCGGGCCGGAGGCAGGGGGTCGAAGCGGCTGCCAGGTGGCTTGTCCTGAAAAGTGTCACCGATCACACTAATGAATGGGCATACACCGGATCCTGGGGCCGGACCAGACCCCCTGACCGACGGGGACCATGAACGCGGGGCTGAGTTGAACGAGAGCGGGGCCGGCGCCGCCGCGCCCATGAGCCGCGAGGGGATCGACCATGCCCTGCGCGGCCTGCGGGAGGAGAAGGACAAGATCTCCGCCGCGCTGCTCGACCTGGAGGGGCATGACGGCAACCGGCTGCTGAAGGGCGCCCGGCTGGCGGGCGAGACCTGGCGCCGGTGGGAGGAGGCCCGCGCGGACATCGCCGCGGTCTGGCGGCTGTACGACGCGTACCAGCGGGTGCTGGCGGAGGCCGAGGAGCTGCGCGCCCGGCACTCCCGGCCGGCGCCGCCGGTGCTGGTGGAGCTGACCGGCCTGCTGGTGGGCGAGTCGGTGGAGGTGCCGGGCGGTGAGGTCCCGCTGGAGCGGCGGACGCTGCTGGGCGAGACCCGGGAGCGGATCACGCTGGACGAGGCCGTCGCGCAGATGTCCACCGGGTACGAGCGGGCGGCCGAGGTGGTCGCGGCCGCGGACGCGGCCTGGACGGCGCTGCTGGTGCCGCTGGAGGACGTTGAGGAGACATGGCGGGTGGCGGCGCGGCTGGCGCAGGCGCTGGACGGTTCGCGCCATCCGGAGCTGGACCGGCTGGGCCGGGAGCTGACCGCGCTGGGGCGGGTGGCCCGTACCGATCCGCTGTCGCTGGTGCGCGACGGCCGTCCCGACACCGCGCGGCTGGACCGGCTCCGGGACGCGCTGGAGGCGCTGCGCCGGTCGCTGGCGGAGGCGGAGCGGCTGCGGGACGGGTACGAGCAGCGGCTGGCGGCGGTCACGGCGTCGATCGGCGACGTGGAGGAGGCCGAGCGGCGGGCCCGGGAGGCGCGCACCACCGCGTCCCTCAAGATCGAGGCGGTCCGGTTGCCGGAGCCGCCCGCGCTGGGCGGCGGGCTGCGGCACCGGCTGGCCGATCTGGAGGCACTGCGGCGGGCGGGCCGCTGGGCGGAGCTGGTGGGGCGGGTGGCCGAGCTGGATCGGGCGACCGGCGCGGCGCTGGAGCAGGCCCACGACAACCTGAGGCTGAGCACGGGGCTGCTGGACCGCAGGGGCGAGCTGAGGGGGCGGCTGGAGGCGTACCGGGCGAAGGCGGCGCGGCTGGGGTTCGCCGAGGACGAGCGGCTGACCGGCCTGTACGGGCGGGCGCGGGAGCTGCTGTGGACGGCGCCGTGCGATCTGCGGCGCTCCACCGCGGCGGTGTTCGAGTACCAGCGTGCGATCAAGGAGTGCGAGGGCGGGGGCCGGTGACGTCGATGGCGCCGTGTGATCAGGCCGGCTGTCCGGGCAGTGTCCAGCCGGACGGTTTCTGCGACGAGTGCGGGATGGCGCCCGCCGCCGCCGGCTCGGCGGCGTCCGCTCCGGTGGCGGCGGGCCCCGTGCTGCCGGGCCCCGTGCTTCCGGGCCCCGTGCTTCCGGGGTCGGCGCCGCCCGAGGCCGGTTCGGTTTCGCCGACGACGCCCGCCGCGATGGCGTCGCCCGGTTCCGAACCGTCCTCGGGGCCGAGCGGGTCCGGGTCCCGTGGGTCGTCCGGGCGTACGGCGACGCGCGGTACACAGGGCAGCGGCGGGACGGGGTCCACCGGGTCGGCGCGGCGCGGGATGCTGGGCGCGGGGCTGGTCGAGGTGCCGCCCGTCCCGTACCGCGACCCCGCCTCGGCGATCATGGAGCGGCCGGAGGTGCCGGAGAGCCGGCGGTTCTGCAGCCGCTGCGACGCCCCGGTCGGGCGGGGACGGGAGGGGCGGTCCGGCCGGACGGAGGGTTTCTGCAAGAACTGCGGGCATCCGTTCTCGTTCACGCCGAAGCTGAACCCGGGGGACTGGCTCGGCGGGCAGTACGAGGTCCTGGGCTGCCTGGCGCACGGCGGGCTCGGCTGGGTCTACCTGGCCCGCGACCACAACGTCAGCGGCCGCTGGGTGGTGCTGAAGGGGCTGCTGGACACCGGCGACTCCGACTCGATGGCCGCCGCGACCGCCGAGCGGGCGTTCCTGGCCGAGGTCGAGCACCCCAACATCGTCAAGATCTACAACTTCGTGCGGCACGGCGGGTCCGGCTACATCGTCATGGAGTACGTCGGCGGCCGGTCGCTTAAGGACATCCTGCTGGGGCGCCGCCGGGAGGAGGGCGAGGACGCCGCGCTCCCGCTCGGCCAGGTGATCGCCTACGGGCTCGAGGTGCTGCGCGCCTTCGGGTACCTGCACGGGGTGGGGCTGCTCTACTGCGACTTCAAGCCCGACAACGCGATCCAGTCGGAGGAGCAGCTCAAGCTGATCGACCTGGGCGGGGTGCGGCGCGCGTTCGACGTCAACAGCCCGATCTTCGGCACGCCCGGCTACCAGTCGCCGGAGATCGCCGACCAGGGCCCCTCGGTGAGCTCGGACCTCTACACGGTGGGCCGCGCGCTGGCGGTGCTGAGCTTCCCGTTCCGCGGCTACACCGGCCGCCATCTGCGCAGCCTGCCGCCGCGCGGCGAGGTGCCGCTGCTGGTCCGGTACGAGTCGTACTACCGGCTGCTGCGGCGGGCCACGCACATGGACCCGGCGCGCCGGTTCCAGAGCGCCGAGGAGATGGCCGAGCAGCTCACCGGGGTGCTGCGGGAGGTGCTGTCGGCCGACGACGGGAAGCCGCGCCCGGCGCCGTCGGCGCTGTTCGGGCCGGAGCAGCACGCCGCGGGCACGGAGATCGTGAGCGGCCTGGCCGCCGGCGCGTCCCGCACCCGGGTGAACGGCGCCGCGCCGGTCGCGCGGAGCGAGGGCGGCGCGGCCGCGGCCCTTCCCGCCGGGACGGGCCCGGTGCTGGCGCCGCTCGCGCCCGCCGCAGCGGCCGCCGCGCTGCCCGTGCCGCTGGTGGCGAGCGCCGATCCGGCGGCGGGTTTCCTGGCCGGGCTCACCGCCCGCGACCCCGACGAGCTGGCCGCCGCGCTCGAAGCCGCCCCGATACCGTCCACCGAGGTGAGCCTGGCGCTGGCCCGGGTCCGCGTCGAGCTGGGCGAGCCGGCCGGGGCGGAGCGGCTGCTGGAGGAGATCGCGGCCGGCCAGCCGGACGACTGGCGGACCGACTGGTATCGGGGCGCGGCCGCGCTGGCCGCCGGGCGGTTCACCGACGCGGTGGCGATCTTCGACGATCTGTACGACCTGATGCCGGGCGAGACCGCGCCCAAGCTGGCGCTGGCGTTCTGCCACGAGTGCGCGGGCGCGACCGCCGACGCCGACCGCTGCTACGAGACGGTCTGGCGCACCGATCCGACGTTCGTGAGCGCCGCGTTCGGGCTGGCCCGGGTGCGGCTGGCGGTCCGCGACCGCAAGGGCGCCGAGGAGGTGCTCGACTCGGTCCCCCGCATCTCCAGCAACTACCTGGCCGCGCAGCTCGCCGCCGTCGGCGCGGCCGTGCGCGGGCGGCCGCCGGAGGAGCTGGACGCCGCCGTCCTGGCCGGTGCGGGCGGGCGCCTGGAGTCGCTGCGGCTGGACACCGAGCGCTACAACGTTTACGCCGCCGAGGTGCTGGAGGCCGCGCTGGCCTGGCTGAAGTCGTCCGGGACGGACCCCGCGCAGGGCGGCGGCGCGGCCGGCGAGCTGCTCGGCACACCGCTGACCGAGCCGGCGCTGCGCCGCAGGCTGGAGGAGATCTACCGGCTGCTGGCCAAGCTCGCCGATGGTCACGGCGACCGGCACGCCCTGGTCAAACGGGCGAACGCCGTACGTCCGAGGACGCTGTTCTGAATGGACGGCGACCGGAGCGGCGGCATGGGCGATGACATGGGCGACGGCGACGTCGCGCTGTCCTGCGGGTGGTGCGGCGAGCCGCTCGAACCGGGCGACCGGTTCTGCGAGGCGTGCGGGAAGGCTCCGCGCGGGCCGCGCGCCGTCATCGAGATCCCGGAGATCCGTCCCGAGGCGGTGCTGGAGACCTCGTCGCGGCGGACCCGGAGCGAGCCGGCCGCCGAATGCGCCGACTGCGGCGGTACCGGGATCGACGCCGACGGCTACTGCGACGGGTGCGGGCTGCGCCAGCCGACCGGGAACGAGCATGTCGAGATCGAGCTGGCCGGGCCGCTGGTGGCGGAGGTGCGGGCCGCCGGGGTCAGCGATCTCGGGCATCGCCGGGGCCGCAACGAGGACGCGATCGCCATGGCCGCGCTGCCCCGCACCGTCTGCGCGGTGGTGTGCGACGGCGTGGCGTCCGCGCCGGGGTCGGACCGGGCCGCCCAGGTCGCGGCGGACACCGGCGTGGTGGCGCTGACCGAGCGGCTGGTCGAGGGGGACGGCCCGGAGGCCGCCACGCGCGGCGCCGTCGACCGGGCCAACCGCGCCGTCACGGAGCTCGCCGCCTCGCCGCACAACCCGCCCGCCTGCACCTACGTCTCCGCCGTCGTCGCGCCGCAGGGCGTCACGATCGGCTGGGTCGGCGACAGCCGCGCCTACTGGATCTCCCTCGGCGCCGCCGCCCCCGCGTCCGGCGCGCGGACGAACGGGACGAACGGGCATGGCTCCGCGCTCCTCACCCGGGACGACTCGTGGGCCGACCTGATGATCGCTCGCCGCACGATGACCGCGGACGCCGCGCGGTCCGATCCCCGGGCGCACCTGCTGACCGGCTGGCTGGGCGCGGACGCCGACGTCTTCGCCCCGCACGCGGTCACCTTCCGCCCGCGCGGGCCCGGCATGGTCCTGATCTGCAGCGACGGCCTGTGGAACCACCTGCCCGAGCCGGCCGTCCTGGAGGCGGCCCTGGCCCGCGCCATTGCGGAGACGCCCGCCGCGAACGAAGACCCGGACGCCCGGCCGCCCACCAACGGACGTCACCGCCGGAACCACTGGCGGCACCGGCACCGCCCGGACGACGACACGCCCGGCGCGGGCCTCCTCTCGCTGGCGCGCGGCCTCGTCCAGGCCGCGCTGGACGAGGGCGGGCACGACAACGTCACGGTCGCGCTCATCCCCTACCCGCCGCCACCGCCCGCCATCGCCCCCGCTCCCGCCACCGCGCAGCGTTCCCCCGCCCCCGATGCCCCGGACGGACCCACAAGGGAGCCCCCCAGATGAGCGACCTTCCCGAGTTCAGCATCCGTGTCGACCAGAACCCCTTCCTCCCGGCGGGCGGCCGCGAGATGCACGCGATCGTCACCGTCGAGGCGTCCGGCGCCGTGCCGTCCGCCGCGTCCTCCGCCGAGGCGGCCGAGGTGATCATCATCGACTCCTCGGGTTCGATGTCGTACTCGGGCAAGATGGCGGCGGCCAAGCGGGCCGCCAAGGCCGCGCTGAACGTGCTGCGCGACGGGGTGCACTTCGCGGTCGTGGCCGGCGCCAACCAGCCGCGCATGATCTACCCGAAGGGGCAGCGGCTGGCCCGGGCCGACGCCGAGACCCGGCGGGCCGCGGCGAGCGCGGTGTCCCGGCTGGATGCGGCGGGCGGCACCGCGATCGGGTCCTGGCTGCGGCTGGCCGACCGGCTGTTCGAGGAGCACCGGGACGCCGTCCGGCACGCGATCCTGCTCACCGACGGCAAGAACCAGCACGAGAGCGACGCCGAGCTGGACGCGGCGCTGGTGCGGTGCTCGGGGTCGTTCGGCTGCGACGCCCGCGGCGTCGGCACCGACTGGGACGTGGCCGAGCTGCGCAAGATCTCCTCCGCGCTGCTGGGGACGTTCCTGGACGTGCCCGACCCGCAGGACCTGGAGGCCGACTTCCGCGAGATGACGGCCGCCGCGATGGGCAAGCGGGTCGCCGACGTGGCGCTGCGCGTGTGGACGCCGCGGAACGCCGGCCTGCGCTTCCTCAAGCAGATGGTGCCGACCGTCGAGGACCTCACCGAACGGCGGTCCGGGGACGGGCAGATCGGCGACTACCCGATCGGCGCGTGGGGCGCCGAGGACCGCGAGTACCACCTGTGCGTGGAGATCCCGGCCGGGGACGTCGGACGGCAGATGCGGGCCGCCTGGGTGAAGCTGGTCGTCCCGGGGTCCGGGCCCGACCAGGGCGAGCGCGAGCTGGCCGCGGGGAACGTGCTGGCCGAGTGGACCGACGACGAGGGCAAGTCGACCCGGATCAACGCGCGGGTGGCGATCCACACGGGCCAGTCGGAGCTGGCCGAGGCCATCCAGGAGGGGCTGGAGGCGCGCCGGCAGGGCGACGAGGAGCGCGCCACCGCCAGGCTGGGACGGGCCGTGGCGCTGGCGGGCGAGGTCGGCAACGAGCAGATGGCCGGGCTGCTGGACCGGGTCGTGGACGTCATAGACCGGGAGTCGGGCACCGTGCGGCTGAAGCGGGAGGTGTCCAAGGCCGACGAGATGGCGCTGGACACCCGTTCGGTCCGGACCAAGCGGACCGTGCACCGAACGGGTGAGACGCCGGCCGGAGGGATCGCGGCCCGCGATCCGGACACGCGCGATCCGGGCACCCGCGCCACGCGTCCCACATCACAGGGACCTGGTGAGGGGTGAGGCCATGCCGATCTGCCCGAGCGGCCATACGTCCGGCGCCGGCGACTTCTGCGACGTCTGCGGGGATCTGATCCCGGGGGCACCGCGGGTCCGGCTCGACGCCGATGAGGGCGCGGCGCCGGCCGCCCCGTCCGAGGCCGCGGCGCAGGAGGCGGGGGAGACCTGCCCGCTGTGCGGTACGCCCCGTTCCGGGCGGTTCTGCGAGGAGGACGCCTACGACTTCGAGACCGGGTCGGTGAGCCACACAGCCCAGATGCTCGCCGAACCGCCCGAACCCGCGGCCCCTCCCCCGCCCGCGCCCGCGCCGCCGCGGCGGGCGGAGCCGGCATCCGTCCCGCCGCCTCCGGATCCGGCGGGCCGCCCGCGCTGGACGGTCGTGATCAACGCCGATCGCGCGTACTACGACTCGGTGATCGCGATCGGCGGCCCGGACGCCGCCTCGATCGCGTTCCCGCCGTACTGTCCGGAGCGGCGGATCGGGCTGTCGGGCGAGCAGATCCGCATCGGCCGGCGCAGCGTGTCCCGCGGGACCGTCCCGGAGATCGATCTGAGCGTCCCGCCGGAGGACCCGGGCGTCTCGCACACGCACGCGGTGCTGCTCGCCCAGCCGGACGGCACGTGGACGCTCGTCGACCCCGGGTCCATGAACGGCACCACGCTGAACGGCGGCACCAAGCCCATCGACGTGAACGTCCCGGCGCCGGTCGGCGACGGCGACCGCATCCACGTCGGCGCCTGGACCACGATCACGCTCCGCCTCCAGGGCGGGCCGCCGGACGGTTCGCGGACGGGGCCGGGGGGAGGCTCGCCGACATGAGCCGGCCGCAGACGGCGCCCACGGCCAAGCCCGCGCCGCAGGCGACGCCGCAGACCCCCACCACCCCGCCCGAGGAGGCCCCGGCACGTTCCGGCGCGAAGTCGGCGGCGCGTCCGGGGAGCCTGCTGCGGACGTTCGCCTCCGGCCGCTGGCTGGAGACCGTACCGGGCCGCCTCCGGCTGCACGCCGCGCTCGCCCTGGGCGCGGCGGCGCTGCTGCTGGCCGCGCTCACCATGGCGATCGGGAACGCCCGCGACGGCGTGCAGACCATCGGGCACGACGCGGGCCCGCAGGTCGTCGCCACCGGCGACCTGTTCTTCGCGCTCAGCGACATGGACGCCCAGGTCGCCGACGTCCTGCTGATCGGCCGGGAGCACGGCCTGGGCATCGGGTACGACCGCTCGCTGCAGCTGTACGACCAGCGCCGCCGCGAGGCCGGCCAGGCGCTGGTGCAGGGCGCCCAGCTCGCCGGGCAGGACGCCGACCGGCAGCGCACGGTGCGCGAGACGATGGAGGCGCTCGGCAAGTACGAGCGGCTGGTGGGCGAGGCGCTCGTCCTCGACCGGGAGGCCGGGCACGCGGCCGGGGAGCCGCCGGGCGCCGTCCTGGACGCCTACCGGCAGGCCACCGACCTGATGCGGATGGAACTGCTGCCCCGCGCCTACAACCTCACCCTCGACAGCGGCGCGACCGTCCGGCAGGAGTACGAGGACAAGCGGCAGGCCGTCCAGGACGGGCGGATGTGGGTCGGCCTCGCGGGCGCGCTGCTGCTGGGCGTGCTGATCGTCGCGCAGATCTCGCTGGCCCGCGGGTTCCGCCGGACGATCAACCCCGCGCTGGCGCTGGCGACGCTGGCGACGCTGCTGCTGACGGGGGCGGGCCTGGGCGTGCTGTCCGGGCACGCGAACCAGCTGCGGACGGCCAAGGAGGACGGCTTCGACTCGATGCTGACGCTGTCCCGGGCCCGCGCGATCAGCCACAGCGCCTTCGCGGACGAGAGCCGCTACCTCCTCGACCCGCGCCGCGCCGACACCTACGAGCAGACCTACCTCGACAAGGCGCTCTCGGTGCTCTACATCAACGCGGGGGACCGTCCGCTCAACCTGGAGACGTACTACCCGCTGGTGGACCGGACGGCGCGGGCCTACGCCGCCGACCCCCGCCGGATCGGCTTCCTCGGCTTCTACGCCGACCAGGCGGCCAAGGCGCGGACGCCCGCCGAGCACCGCGCCCTGGCCCGGACGATGAGCGCGTACGCGGTGGTGCTCGACAACGACCGCCGGATGCGGGAGATGGCCGCGCGCGGCGACCGGGCGGGCGCGATCCGGCTGCGGATGAGCCAGGGGAGCGCCGGCGCGATCAGCGCGTTCCAGGAGTACGACCAGGCGCTGGTGCGGCAGACCGCGGTGCACCGCGCCGCGTTCGACGAGGCGATCGGGGCCGCCGACGGGGGCCTGCGCGGCTGGACGGTGCTGCCCCCGGTCGCGGCGCTGGTGATCGCCGGGCTGGTGCTGGCCGGGGTGCGGCCTCGGCTGGCCGAGTTCCGCTGACCGCCGAGGATGGAGGAGCAGACGATGCGCATCTCCCGGACGGCCGCGGCGGCCGTCGCGCTGGCCGCCGGCGCCGCGCTGGGCGGCTGCGGCCTGGACGCCGCCGAGCGCCTGTCGGTCGCCGCCAAACGGTCCCTGGTCATCGGCGTGAAGGCCGACCAGCCCGGGCTCGGGCTGCGGGACGGGACCGGCGCGTACACCGGCTTCGACGTCGAGGCGGCGGTCTACGTCGCCGGGCGGCTGGGCGTGCCGCGGGACCGGGTCACGTTCCGGACGACCCCGTCGTCGATCCGCGAGCGGGCGCTGGCCGGCGGCGAGGTCGACATGATCTTCGCCACGTACTCGATCACCGCGCCGCGCAAGACCGAGGTCACCTTCGCCGGCCCGTACTACGTGCCGCACCAGGACACCCTGGTCCGCGCGGACGACGACTCGATCCGCAACGTGCGCGACCTCAAGGGCAAGCGGCTGTGCGAGGTCGCCGGCTCGAACTCCTGGCGGCGGGTGATCGAGGAACGCAAGATCCCCGCGGTCCGGGTGCGGTCGCCGACCTACAGCCAGTGCATGACCATGCTCGCCGACAAGCGGATCGACGCGGTCTCCACCGACGACCTGATCCTGGCCGGGTTCGCCGCGGGCCGCCCGGTGAAGATCATAAACGCTCCGTTCACCGACGAGAAGTACGGCGTGGGACTGCGCAAGGGCGATCTGGACGGCTGCGAGGCGGTCAACCGGGCGATCACGCAGATGTACCAGTCCGGCCACGCGCAGCGGCTGCTGGACAAGTGGTTCGCCAAGTCCGGCCTGCGGCTGGCCACCAGCGTGCCCCAGTTCGAGGGCTGCTCCTGACCGGGAGCGCCTCAGGAGGGGGACGCGGTGGAGGGCAGTGCGGTGATCGCCTCCCGCAGCGTGTCGTAGATCGGGATGAACTCGTCCACGGCGGTGATCCGGAACACCCGCCGCACCCGCGGCGGCAGCGCGACCAGTGCGATCGCGGTGCCGCGCTCGATGGCGCGCCGGTTGGCCGTGACGATCACGTTGAGGCCCGTGGAGTCACAGAAGGTGACCTGCCGCATGTCGACGACCATGGGGCCGCCGGTATCCAGCGCCTCCGCGATGGTGGCCTCGAACGGCTCGCGGGACACCACGTCGATCTCGCCGCGCACCCGCACGACGGCGCAGCGATCCTGACGGAGCAGATTCACGTCGAAGTCCATGGGCAACCTCCCGCCCCGAGTATGGGCTACCCGCGACCGGCCCTGGTCGCCCCCAGGATCGCGCACCCGCGCCCGCAATCCAAGTCCGCAGGGCAAAGGTCCTGGTCGCCCCGTACGTCCCCGACGTTAACCGATCTTCGCCGGTGCCCGGACCGGGGACGCCCCAATCCGGCCGGTTCGGCTACCGATCGGAAACCTACTTTTGGGTAAGAAATGGTCCGGGGATTGGATCGGCCGTCCAATGTCGATGACTTCCGCCACCCCCTTCCAAGCCTGGCACATCCTCACCCGTCGCCGCGCTGACCTGCGCGGAAACCATTCCGGTGCGCGCGTCGTCGGGAGGATAGACCGATCGCGGTGGGGGATGGATCGGCGCAGACGTTACAGTGGCGGTGCCGAATTCTGGAGGCTGGGTGTTCTACACGTTCATGGCGCGCGTCGTGGCCCCGATCCTGCGCGCGCTTTTCCGGCCGCGGGTCGAGGGGCTCGAGAACGTCCCGCTCTACGGGCCGCTCATCGTGGCCAGCAACCACCTGTCGTTCATCGACAGCTTCATCATCCCGCTCTCGATCCCGCGACCGGTGACGTACGTCGCCAAGGCCGACTACTTCGAGGGCAAGGGCCTCAAGGGCTGGTTCGTCCGCTGGTTCCTGACCACCCTCGGGCACGTGCCGATCCAGCGCGGCGTCGGCCGGGCCGCCATGTCGGCACTTGAGCAGGGCAGGGACGTCCTGGCCAACAGCGGCGCCTTCGCGATCTACCCGGAGGGCACCCGCTCCCTCGACGGCCGGCTCTACCGCGGCCGCACCGGGGTCGGCTGGCTGGTGCTGGCCTCCGGGGCCCGGGTGCTCCCGGTGGCCCTGGAGGGCACCGAGAAGATCCAGCCGATCGGCGCGTCCAGGCCGCGCATCCTCGGGCCGCGGCCCACCATCCGGATCGGCGCCCCGATGGACTTCACCCACTACCGCGACCTCCCGCCCGGCAAGGCCCGCCGCGCCATCACCGACGAGATCGTCGAGACGATCCACAAGATGTCCGGCCAGGAGTACACCGGCACCTACAACGACCGGGCCAACGCCTCCATGTGATCCCGGGTGCCCCGCTTGGTCAAAAGGCGTGTCGCCGGAACCGGATCCGGCCGCGCCCGCCGTAATGTCACCAGGCATGGCCCACAGGCTCCTTTCGACGGCGATGCTCCTGACGGTGACGGCCACGGCCGCGGTCGCGTGCGGCGGCGACGGCGATGACCGGACCAAGCAGGTGAACGCGAACGGGCGGGCCAGGCTCGCCGGTACCTTCTACACCTCCGACCAGCTCGAACAGGCGCTGCTCACCGAACCGGTCGGCTACCGGCGGTCCGGCGACACCGACTCCGGCGAGTACGGGGGCCTGAAGTCCATCCAGAACTTCAACCAGCTCCAGCGCCAGGTCACCCTCGACAAGCCGAAGTGCAGCAACGCCGGCGGCGCCCGTCCCGGCTCGCCGCCGATGGACGAGAGCGCCCCCACCGCGATCGCCTCGTTCGTCAAGGACAACGGGCAGAACGTCACCGAGACGCTCATGGCGCTGCCCGCCGACACGGCCGCCAAGCACGTGAACGCCCGGGTCCCGGCCGGCTGCGTCACGTTCCGGACCAAGGTCGGCGACCAGTGGGCCGAGCACCGGGTGTTCGAGGCCCCGCCCGGCACCATCGGCGAGGGCTCGCGGACGGTAGGGGTCACCACCGTCAGCGGCCAGTCGCACGTCAAGACCTGGTACGTGGTGCTGCGCGGCCGCCGCTACCTGGCCACGATCAGCCTGATCGGCGCCGCCGCCACCCGCGCCGAGGCCGAGCAGCTCGCCCGGCAGGCCGACGCGCAGGCCAATCGCGTCCTGCCCTGATCGCCGATCACAGTCGCGACCCCTTCGGCGGAGCGGATACGGTTCCCGTACCTGACGGCTGAACGAGCGGGGGAGCCCTTGATCGGCAAGGAGGGCCGGGTCACCGGCAAGATCGGACCCGGTCTGGTCGGAGAGGTCATGATCCCGATCCGCGGCGGGGTGGAGGCGTTCTACGCCCACCCCAGCGATCCGCGCGACGAGTACACGGTCGGCATGATCGTGGTGGTCGTCGAGTACCACCCGCCCCGCACCGTGTACGTGGCGCAGGCCATCGTCTGATTCGACAGGGCGTTCGATTTCCGTCCGATATCGGCCGAAAGCAAAACCGAACGTCCGTTTCCTGCGTCAAAGGGGCGACATCGAGGGTGCTCGGTTCCGCCGCCGTCGCGCCGGACCGGCCCTCCCGCTCCTTGAGGAGGTCGTATGCCCGTGATCATGGTGGCGGTCATCGCGGTCGCCGTCATCGTCCTGATCATTCTCTTCAAGATGGTCTGGCGGGTGGCGGAACCGAACGAAGCCCTGATCATCTCCGGGCTGGGCGCCAGGTCCAAGCCGATCGACGGCGTGGACAGCCTCGGCTTCAAGATCATTACCGGTAAGGGCACGTCCGTGCTGCCCGGCTTCCAGGTCGCCCGCCGGCTCCGGCTCGACAGCCGCGCCGCCAACCTCGAGGTCCACTGCGTCACCCAGCAGGGCATCCCGGTGAAGGTGCGCGGCGTGGTCATCTACAAGGTCGGCGACGACCTCGTCTCCATCGCCAACGCCGCCCGGCGCTTCCTGGAGCAGCAGGACTCCGTGGACAACGCCATCCACGAGCTGTTCACCGGCCACCTGCGCTCGATCATCGGCAACCTGACCGTCGAGGACCTGATCCTCAACCGGGAGCGGATGACCAGCGAGACGCGCAGCTCGGCCGCCGACGAGATGAGCAAGCTGGGCCTGGTCGTCGACTCGCTGCAGATCCAGGAGATCGACGACGAGACCGGCTACATCAGGAACCTGGGCCGCCCGCACGCCGCCAAGGTCGCCTCCGCCGCCCGGATCGCCGAGGCCGAGCGGGACCAGGAGGCCACCCAGCGCGAGCAGGAGACCGAGCGGCAGAAGGCCGCGGTGATCCGCGACACCGAGATCAAGAAGGCCGAGTACGACGGCCAGGTCAAGCAGGCCGAGCAGCAGGCCCGCCAGGAGGTCATCCAGCGCGAGACCCGCAACGCCGAGCTGGAGGCCGAGCGCACCGAGCGGCAGCTGGAGAGCCAGGTCCGCAAGCCCGCCGACGCCAAGGCCTACGAGCAGGTCAAGCTGGCCGAGGCCGAGCGCGAGGAGCGCATCGCCTACGCCCAGGCCGCGGCCACCGAGGTCCAGCTCAAGGCGCAGCGCGAGTCCGAGGCCGTCCGCCTGATGGGCGAGGCCGAGGCGGAGGCCACCCGCCGCAAGGGCCTGGCCGAGGCCGAGGCGATCAAGGCCCGTGCCGCGGCCCTGGCCGAGAACCAGGAGGCCGTCATCGCGCAGCAGCTCGCCGAGAACTGGCCCCAGATCGTCGAGGCCGGCGCGGGCGTGTTCGGCAACGTCGACAACATGGTCGTCCTGAACGGCGCCGAGGGCGTGGACGAAATGCTCGCCAAGGCCCTCACCCTGGGCGGAACCGGCCTGGGCCTGGCCCGCTCCCTGCTCAACAACATGAACGGCACCCAGAACGGCCAAGGCCACAACGGCGCCACGGTCCCGGCCGTCCCGGTGACCAAGCCCGAAAACGACTGACGCCGAGAAACCCCGCGCTCCACTGGGAGCGCGGGGTTCGTCTTTGCCCGCCGTGGAAGCCCGCTCCCCATAGTGTTGAGGGCATGTCCGTGCCCCGGCTTGCCGTCACCGTTGATCTCGTCGTCCTGACCGTGCGGGAGCAGCGGCTCAGCGCGTTGACGTGGCGGCGGGACCGGGCGCCGTACGACGGATGCTGGTCGCTGCCGGGCGGGTTCATCCAGCTGGACGAGGACCTGCCGGTCGCCACCTCGCGGATGATGGCGGAGCGGGCGGGGCTGGCCGATGTGCGGATCCATCTGGAGCAGCTGGCCACCTACGGGTATCCGGACCGCGATCCCCGGCAGCGCGTGGTGAGCGTGGCCTACCTGGGCCTGGCGCCCGACCTGCCGGCGTCCAGCCGGGCGCAGGTGCTGTGGACGGCCGTGGACGAGCTCAAGGAGCGCGATCGGGCGGCGTTCGACCACCGGCGGATCCTTTGCGACGGCGTGGAGCGGGCCAGGGCGAAGCTTGAGTACACCTCGCTGGCGGCGGCGTTCTGCCCGCCCGAGTTCACCGTGGCCGAGCTGCGCCGGGTGTACGAGATCGTGTGGGGGACCGGGCTCGACCCCCGCAATTTCCACCGGAAGGTGACCGGCGCGGACCGGTTCCTGATCCCGACGGGGCGGACCACGACCCGGGACGGCGGCCGGCCCGCCCAACTTTACGTTCGGGGCGACGCGGAGCAATTGCGCCCGCCGATGCTGCGTCCCCGCCCCTGACCTGGTCAGGCCAGTCCCGCGGACCGTTCATGCCATTCCTCCGGGATTGCTAGCTTGGGGGGCTATGGATGGCGATTTGTCCGAAGAGCTCGGATTTCTCGTTCGGGACATCGGCGAAGCCGGGATCGCGGAGATGGCCGGCTCGCCGGCCCTGGCGGCCGACGTCGACCAGCACGCCGCGGCCGTCCGCGACCTGCTCGTGGGGCCCGGCGGCTCGCATCCCGAGCCGGACGCGCTGATGACCTACCTGCACGGCTTCGCGGAGGACGCGTTCAAGCGGGGCTGGTGGCCCGACAGCACGCGCGACTGGGAGTTCGTCAGGATCGTCACCGTGTGCTGGATGATGCGGCAGGGCGGACCTCCCCGGTCCGGGGACGACTCCGTAGGCTGAGGCGCACCACCGCAGAACGAGGAGGACAACGGTGTCCGAGGCAACCAGCCCGCGCTTCCGCTCCGTGCTCGACCGGTTCCAGGCGTACAAGCCCGGCAAGGTCGTGGTCTCGCCCGAGGGGCGCTCGTTCAAGCTGTCGTCGAACGAGTCGCCGTTCGGGCCGCTGCCCTCCGTCCTGGCCGCGATCGGCGAGGCCGCGCAACGGGCGAACCGCTACCCCGACAACAACTGCACCGCCCTGACGGAGGCGATCTCCGCGCACTACGGGATCCCCGCCGATCACATCGCGGTGGGCTGCGGCTCGGTCGGGGTGACCCAGATGCTGCTGGAGGCGGTCGCCGAGCCCGCCGCCGAGGTGATCTACGCGTGGCGGTCGTTCGAGGCGTACCCGCTGCTGGTGGCGCTGTCGGGGGCCACGTCCGTGCAGGTGCCGCTGCGGGACGAGACGCACCACCTGGCCGCCATGGCCGACGCGATCAACGACCGCACCCGGCTGATCTTCGTCTGCAACCCGAACAACCCGACCGGGACCGTCGTGCGCCGCGCCGAGCTGGAGGCGTTCCTCGACCGCGTCCCGGCCGACTGCCTGGTGGTGCTGGACGAGGCCTACCGCGAGTACATCCGCGACGCCGACGTCCCCGACGGCCTGGGCCTCTACCAGGACCGTCCCAACCTGGCGGTGCTGCGGACGTTCTCGAAGGCCTACGGACTGGCCGGGCTGCGGGCCGGTTTCCTCGCGGCGCATCCGGTGGTGGCGGAGGCGATCAGGAAGACCTACCTGCCGTTCAGCGTGAACGCGATCGCCCAGGCCGCGGGCGTCGCCTCCCTCGCCGCGGCCGACGAGCTGCTCGAACGGGTTGAGAGCACCGTGAAGGAGCGCGAGCGGGTCCGTAACGGCCTACTGGCGGACGGCTGGACCGTGCCCCCCACCGAGGCCAATTTCGTCTGGCTACGGCTGGGAGAGCGCACCATGGACTTCTCCGCGGCCTGCGACGCCCAGGGCGTCAGCGTCCGCCCCTTCGCCGGTGAGGGCGCACGCGTCTCCATCGGCTCCCCCGAGGAGAACGAGGCGTTCCTGGCCATCGCCAAGGCCTACCGTTGCTAAAGACTGATCATGAGTTGCTCAGCCGAACACCCCGAACGGTCCTGGGTGTTCTGGTCCGCCGCGTTCCTGCCGCGTCCGGCTCCAACGGCGGTTTCGCACCCCCACAGCAGCTAGGGCCCGTCCACAGCGAGCGGCATCCAGGTGCGTGCCGGGGCCGCGCTGATCCCGTGTTGCCTGGCCCCAGCCACCGCGCGAGCGCGCTACCTGGCCGGTGAGACGATGCCGAAGGCGAGCCTCACCGGCCAGATCGCGAAGCGATGTCGCGCTCGCACCAAGCCTGGTCAGGGTGCGAGCCGCTAGGCGAGTGCCCTGGGCCAGGATTGCAATGAACACAGCGGCCGTCAGGTTCCGGCCTTCGGGCCCAGCTTCTCGACGATCAGCCGGTAGAGCTGCCGCGGCCGGCCCGGCTGCGGCGTCCGGTTCGGTGGCAGCGGCCACGCCAGGCCCTCCTCGACCAGGGTGCGCAGCAACCGCCGGGCGGTGCGCGGGGTGACGCCGAGCATCTTGCCGGCGTTCTCCGCGTCCACGATCAGCGGCTGCTCCTGGTCGCCGAGTTTGTCGGCGAGCCGCGCCAGGATCTCCAGGCCCTTCGGCTTGGCCTGCGGCTGCGCACGCGGGGGCGTGCGCGGCGCGGGCACCAGCGCGCGGCCGTCGCGGTCGAGCGCGAAGCCCTGCGCGCGCTGGGAGCTCTGCGAGCGGGCCAGCGCGGCGCGGGCGTGCGTCTCGGCCTCGTGCGCCGTACGGCCCATTCCGATCCCGACCTCGATCGCCAGGCCCAGCTCCTCACGGACCCGTTCCACGAACGGCGGCGTCCGGAAGCCCTCGGTGCTGGCGGTGACCGAGCCCCTGGTGGCGATGACGAGGTAGCTGTGGTCGTCCAGCGGCCACACCGAGGCGTTCATCCGGTGCGCCTCCTGGAGGAGCACCCGGTGCAGCGCCAGCTTCAGCTCGTCGCGCCAGTACCTGGGGGTGACGCGGCGCGGGGTCTCGCGCAGCGTCGGCACGTCCACCAGCACGACCACCAGCTGCGACTCCTCCAGCCGGTGGTGGGCGCCGAGCAGCGCCGCGGTCTGCAGCGAGCTGCGGATCGCCGCGCCGGTCGGCCGGACCCGGATGGTCGGCACCCCGGCCATCTCCATCCGCTCGGCGGTGGCGTGCACGCAGGTCATCGCGACCGTGGTCGCGCCGCGCCGCCACAGCCGCTCGTGGAAGGCGGCCAGCGTGCCCGGCCCGGCGGCCTCCTCGCGCAGGTGGACCTGCTCGGTGCCCAGGCTGATCTCGGCGTAGGCCTCCTCGACCTCGGCCCGGCCGAGCACGTCGATGCTCACCCGGCCCGGATCGAAACGCTCGTCCAGTGAGGCCCGCAGCAGCGCGCCCTGCAGGGCGGCGCCGTTCAGCGGCACGTAGGTGGCCGGCATGGTCAGCACGCCGGCCTTGCGGGCGAAGTCGTACGGCACCGGGCTGGCGAACAGGCATACGTCCACCCCCGAGCCCAGCCGCACGACCTTGTCGGCCGCCTCCTGCTCGTCCCGATATGCGGCGGCCACCAGCCGGCTCGGCACCGGCGTGGGGCCATGTCCCATCAGCATGACCCGTTCGACCAGGTCATGCGGGCCGACGACGCCGATAGTGAGGTCGGGGGTAACCGAGCCCGTTCTCGTGGTCGTCATCGGCGATCGCTCGCTTCCCGACCATCCTCTTGGTGGGGGTCCTGCCCCGGCCATGCGTTCGCGCACGCTCCGCCCAACGGTTGACTCATGGCTTGTCGCCCCTGCCTTCTGACCCTGCACCGCAATCCCGCGATTCGTTCCCTCAGTGGGCAGATCGGGTCAGGGCGACCTGATGTGACGCCCAGACGCGAAATCGAATCAAGAGTGCGGCGAAAAAGTAACCTACGCGACCCCCTAGTCAGTAATTTGTCACCAATCGGTCAGTCTTGATCCTGCATCTTCGGTCGTCCGAAGTTGAAAAACAAGACCCGAAAACGCCGCAGAGCCCTGCCTGTGGCGCCGATGTGCACTACAGGGACCCGTGCGGCGTCCGATTAGTTTACGCAGGGGCCGAAATTCGACCGATCGGCTTCACTGACCCCAGAAACGCGAGTGATCCGCACTTTTTTCGTGCGCGAAGGCTGCGGGACGCGTGCGACCGTAAGTTTCTGCCGGTCATACGGTCGTCCTGGCGGTTGGACGGTTCCAGACCGTTCGTGGCCGCGCGGCCGGCGACGAACGCCCGCGCGACCACCATCGGCCAGCAAAAGTGCCCGTCGCCCGGCTCCGAAGGGCCGGATTGGGGTCCGGGAAGTCAGATGGCGGTCAGAAGGGAGGGTCAGGCCCTCTGTCAGGGCGACCGGCGGACAGCCCGAAAGCCGTCCCGGAGACGCCGCGGCCCGCCCGGAACGTCCGGGCGGGCCGCGGGTCCGTCACAGCACGGTCAGAGGGTCTCGCGGGTGATCTCCGCGCCCAGCTGCGAAAGGCGCTCGGCCGTGTGCGCGTGGCCCCGGTCGAGGTAGTACGCGGAGGTGATGGTGGTCTCGCCCTCGGCGGCCAGCCCGGCCAGCACCAGCGCGCTGCCGCAGCGCAGGTCGTGCGCCTCGACCTCGGCGCCGCGCAGCCCGCCCGGGCCGTTGACCTTGGCCCGGTTGCCGTTGACCTCGATGTCGGCGCCCATCTTGGTCAGCTCGTCGGCCAGCTTGAACCGGCCGTCGAAGATCCGCTCGTAGATGTAGGACGGGCCGTCGGCCAGGCAGGACAGCGCCATGATCGGCGACTGCAGGTCGGTGGCGAAGCCCGGGTACTCGTCGGTGATCACGTTGATCGGGCGCAGCCCGCGCTCCCGGCGCACCTGCAGGACCGCGCCCTGCTGGTGGAACTCCAGGCCCATCTGCTCCAGCTTGTCGGCGGCGACGCCGAGGTGCTCCAGGTTGGCGCCCACCAGGCTGAGATCGCCGCCGGTGATCGCGGCGGCCATCACGAACACCCCGGTGTCGATCCGGTCCGGCATCACGGTGTGCTCGACGGCCGACAGCTCGTCCACGCCCTCGACGGTGACGAAGCCGGTGCCGCCGCCGCTGATCCGGGCGCCCATCCCCTGCAGCAGCTTGATGTTGTCCAGCACCTCCGGCTCCAGCGCCGCGTTCTTGATCAGCGTGGTGCCGCGGGCCAGCGCCGCCGCCATGATCAGGTTCTCGGTGCCGGTGTGCGAGGGGGTGTCGCAGTAGAGCGTGCCGCCGCGCAGGTCGCCGGCCTTGATGTGGATCTGCCCGGCGCCGTTGGCGCCGATCTGCTCGGTGACCGTCGCGCCGAGCCGTTTGAAGCCGTTGTAGTGGAAGTCCAAGTTGCGGCTGCCCAGGTTGCAGCCGCCGACCCCCTCGATCACCGCCTCGCCCAGCCGGTGCAGCAGCGCGGGCACGAACAGGAACGAACCGCGGAAACGCGAGGCGATGTCGGCGGGCAGCACCGGGCTGTCCAGGCTGGAGGCGTCGATCACCAGGGTGCGCTCGGCCTCGTGCAGCTCGGCCTTGGCGCCGACCGCGCGGGCGAGCTCCACCGCGCGCCGCACGTCCTCGATGATCGGGACGTTGCGCAGGACCGTGCGGCCCTTGGACGCCATCAGCGAGGCGCCGATCATCGGCAGGACGGCGTTCTTCGCGCCCTGGATGAAAACGGTGCCGTGCAACCGTCGGCCTCCGCGCACGCGGTAGCGAACCTCGTGGCCCATGCTCATGCCGCTTAACTCCTCACTCAACTGCGGATACGGTCCTGCTGGTTCAAATGACTGCCGGGACACGAGGGTCGGGCGCGTGCCGGACGGTGCCCCCCGCCTGCACGGTCTTCATTGCACTACCCGCCCCCAGTAAACCACCGGGACGGAGGCGAGCAGTCCCGTGCGCACCCCCTTGACGCCAGTCTTGTCTCTATGACCGTTGAATGTAGGGAGAAGTTCAGGTTTTTCCGGCACGTCTCCGCGTACCCACCACCGACGCCCCTATGGTGAACGCCCATGGACGAGTCCAAAGCGGCTGGCTGGGAGGCCATCGACCGCGCCCTCGAACCCGTCTACGGCGACGCCGAGCCGCACCACTGGGGGACGCTGCTCCGCTGGCGATTGGGCGGGAACGACCCCCTCGACGGCATCAGCGCCTACCCGAGGACCGACCACTGGCACTACGTCTCGTACGGCATGAGCGAGCTGTACGAGAAGGACCCCGGGAGCGACCCGGAGGTCTCCGGCTGGGGCTTCGAATTCACCTTCCGGCTGGCCCGCTCAGAGGACACCCCGCCGATCTGGCCCGCGAACCTCCTGCAGAACCTGGCCCGGTACGTGTACACCTCCGGCAACTGGTTCGAGGCCGGGCACCACATGGACGTCAACGGCCCGATCGCCGCCGACCGGGACGACTCCGCGATCCGCGCGATCATGTTCGCCGAGGACCCCGAGCTGGGCACGGCCTCCACCCCGCACGGCCGCCTCCAGTTCCTGCAGATCGTCGGGCTGGCGCCGGAGGAGTACGAGGCGGCCCGGCAGTGGAACACCATGTCGCTGCTGGACGTCCTGGCCCCCCGGCTGCCGCTCTACGTCACCGACATCGACCGGACCTCGCTGCTGTCGGACCCCGAACTGGCAGCGGCCGTACAGGCAGGCATCGAACGCGACGGCTCCAGCAGCGGCATGCTCTTCGTGTCCACCGCCGACTGGCACGAGGAAGACGGCATCACCCTGCGCCTGGGCGCCCTGCAGGCGCCGACGATCCGCCGGCTGCTGCGCGGCCGCCTCCCGTTCGGCCGCCCCCTGGTCCTCCAGTCCGAGAACGCCGTACTCCGCTTCGAACCCACCGACGGCTTCACACTGGAACACCAGGACGACGGCGCCCTGTCGGTAGGCATCCCCGAAACGGCACTGGACGACCTGATCCAGTCGATCCGCCCAGCGGCAGGCCGCACCCCAGTACGGTCCCTACCGGGCCTGACCGTCGAGATCGTCCCAACCCGGATGCGCGACGAGTACGGCCAGGAAACCGGCGAAGTAGTCGGCTGACCCCGAGGCAAGGGCAGCGAGCGGTTGCTCTAAAGGGGGCGGGGCTCCCTCCTCCCCTTCGGGCGAGGAGGGAGGCCCGCAGTTCGATCAAGGCCGCGGTGCCGCGTGCCACCACGCGGAGAGCACCGGTTCCTCGATGATCTTGATGCCGGACACCCGCCAGCACTCGCCGTCGGTTCCGTCCGTCGACCCCTCCAGGACCGCCGTGAATCCGTCGATCCGGTAGCCGTCAACGAAGAACCTCTTGGCGATGGGGGCCACCCTGTCGGCCACCTCCGACCTCTCCTTGACGAAGAAGCCGGACATGGTCAGCCAGATCTCGTTGTCCTTGCTGACGTGGTCCATGGGGTCCTTGGGGGAGGCCACCGTGACGGCCTTCCAGATCTTGCCGTCCGCGGCGGGGGCGTCGCCGGCGAGGCTCGCGATGATGTCGAGTTTCACCTTGACCCCACTCCCGTACCAGCGCGCCGCCGTGGCCTTCGCCACTGCGATGAGCTCCCTCTTGTCGTTGCCGAAGACGACGAACTGCGCGAGCTCACTTGTGGGCTTCATTGAAGTCCTCCGTTTGTGTCGAGTCGACCCTCGTCGGGCCGCAGAGCATCAGGAATACGTGGCGCGTACTCCCTGGTCGGCTACTGTCCGCGCGGCCCGACGAACGGCAAGGGGGCCGGGGCGTACGGCAGGCTTTAGGCTGTTCGGGCCCGATCGATTGGTGTTTTAGGGGTTTGCAGTGGGGTTGCCGGAACATCTGGGGGTGCTGCTGACCGATGAGCCGGTACTCGACCTGTTCTCGCAAGCGCCGTGGCGGGTGCCGGACGGGACGGTCCAGGGCGTCCGGAAGCGGCTCGAAGAGGTCATCGCCAGGTGGGACGGGACGGCCAAGCCCGGTTCCGCCGTGTTCGACGTGGTCCGGCCGCTCGTCGACTTCCTGTGCGGCGCCGGTGCGCTGGGCGGCGCGTACTGCGACCTGGCCGGCGAGATCCTGCGGCCCTATCTGATCTACCCGGCGGCCGAGCCGATGAGATACCACGTGTCCCAAGCCGTGAGCGTCCCGGAACCGCCATGGCTGCGGGAGCGGTTCGGCGTCGAGAAGGCGTTCGAGATCGTCCGGGATCTGCTGGGGACGCTGGAGGGACTGGAGCCGCTGGAGCCGCGCCGGCGGGCGCTCCTGAAGATGTTCGGCGACCCGCCGTCCGGCACCGGGAACCCGTACGCCGACGCCTGGCGGGACCGGTGGGCGGCGCACGTCGGGGACGACGTCCTGGCGGCTGTGCCCGAGGCCGCGGGGCTCGCCGGCTATCTGGAGTGGATCTGCGGCGGCCTGTTCGCCGTGCACCGGAAGCTGCGCGGCACCGTCCCCCGAGCCGAGGACGACTTGCGGCTGGTCCGCAACCTCCTGCTCACGGCCAAGGTCGGAGCCGTGCCGAACGCCCTGCTGTCGGCGGTGCCGCCCGAGCGGTTCGGCGGCCTGATCGACGATTTCGCCGTGGTCCGAGACGCGTTCTCCATCGGGGAGTGGGAGGTGGAGATCCGGTCGTGGCTGCGGCAGGCCCTGTGGAGGGGCGAGGCGGACGCCTGCCGCGCCTGGCTGGACATGGCGGCCCGGTTCGCACTCGTCGCCTCGGCCGCCGCGAACGGGGGTGCGCCGGAAGGGCCGGTGTCCGACCCCTACGTGCGGCTCGTGCGCGATTTCCAGAACGACCTGCGGGAGATCTGGGGTCCCCGCCGCCGGATGCCGGCCAACCCGCTCGCCGCCGGCACGGGGGACACCGCGGGCTCCGACGGCGCGCTCACCGACCTGGCGGACGGGATCATCGACCAGCCCGAGCTGGCCGCGGCCGTCCAGGACGCGGCCGGCGGGTCCGCCCCGGTCCGGCTGATGCTCGCCGGGCCGGACGGCACAGGCAAGCGCCGGGCGGCCAAACGGATCAACGAGCTGGTGACCGGACGGCCGGGGCCTGTGCACGGGCCGCCGTTCTGGATGTCGGCCGACTACCTCAACGGCCAGCAGATCTTCTCCGCCACCGGCTACCTGGCCGACCGCGCGGAGGAGAGCGTCGGGAAGCGGATGCTGATCATCGACGGCCTGGACGCCGTCGCCCGCGAGCCCTACAACGGCGAGGCGGTGATCGAGGAACTGCACCGGCTGATGGACCTGTTCCCCGAGCTGAACATCATCGCGATCTGCGAGAGCGGCGGCGACGAGCGGATCCGGGAGATCAACCCGGCGCTCGCGCTGCGGTTCACGGTGGCGCGGTCCCGTCCGTTCACCGCGGCGGGGTACCGGGAGCTGTTCGACAGGGCGGTACGGCGGCGTGGCGCGCGGGTCACCCGTCCCGCGCTGGACACCGCGGCGGAGCTGCTGTTCCGTACCAGGCCGGTGCGCAACATGCGCAACGCCCGGCTGGCGCACCGGCTTGCCGGAACTGTCGTCGAGACCGCCCGGCGGCGGGCCGGCGACGGTGCGGTCCCGGTGGTACGGCGGCCGGACATCCCGGCGAGCGTCGACGTCACCGGGGCAACCGGTGACCCGGCGGCCGAGCTGGCTGCCCTGACCGGCCTCGCCTCCGTCAAGCGGCAGGTCGAGCTGATCCTGGCCGAGGCGAGAGCGGCCGAGATGCGCGCCGCCGCAGGCCTGACCGTCACCCCGCCGACCCGGCACATGGTGCTGACCGGCAACCCCGGCACCGGCAAGACCGAGGTGGCGCGGCTGCTGGCCCGCTCGTTCGCGAACCTGGGCCTGCTGTCGTCCGGGCATGTGGTGGAGGTGACCCCGACCGACCTGGTCGGCCAGTCGTACGGCGACCCGCGCAAGGTGATCGAACGGGCGGTCGGCGGGGCGCTGCTGATCGACGAGGCGTACGTGCTCGGCAAGGGCGACTCCAATCCGATGGCGGACGCGATCGCCACGCTGGTCAAGCTGATGGAGGACCACGGCGACGACCTGGCGGTGTTCGCGTCCGGCTACCAGCGGGAGATGCAGGACTTCCTGTCCGCGAACCCCGGGCTGGCCTCCCGCTTCCCCGTCACGCTGCACTTCCCGGACTACACCGACGGGGACCTGGTGGAGATCTTCGTCGGGCAGGCGGCGAAGGCGGGCCTGCGGCTGGGCGACGGCGCCCGCGAGAAGGTCGCCGACCTGCTGCGCCGGGCGCCCCGCGGCAAGTCGTTCGGCAATGCCCGGGTGATGCGCAACCTGTGCCAGCGCGCGCTCCCCCTTCAGGCCGACCGCGTGCTGAACGCCGGGGGCGATCTGGCCGTCCTGCTGCCCGGCGACATCCCCGACTCCCTCAGCGGCGTGACCCGGACGGTCGCCGACGGCGACCCGTTCGCCGAGCTGGAGGCCATGGTCGGGCTCGACGACGTCAAGGCCGAGGTCCGCGCCCTGATGGCCGAGGCGCGCGTGCTGGAGGCGCGCCGTTCGGCGGGGCAGCGGGTTCCCACGCCGACACGGCACATGGTGTTCTCCGGCAACCCGGGCACCGCCAAGACGACGGTGGCCCGCCTGATCGCGCGCATATACGCCCGGCTCGAGTTGCTGTCGTCCGGGCACCTGGTGGAGGTGTCGCGGGCCGACCTGGTCGGCGAGTATCTCGGCCAGACCGCGCCGAAGGTCCACCGGGTCGTGGAGCAGGCGATGGGCGGCGTCCTGTTCATCGACGAGGCCTACGCGCTGCGCGAGGACCGCTTCGGGAGGGAGGCCGTCGCGGCGCTGGTCAAGCTGATGGAGGACAACCGCACGGACCTCGTCGTCATCGCGGCCGGATACGAACGCGAGATGTCGGTGTTCCTGGACGCCAACTCGGGTCTGCGCTCCCGCTTCGCCAAGCACCTGCGCTTCCGCGACTACAGCGACGGCGATCTCGTCGGCATCTTCGCGCATGCCGCGTCGGCGGAGGGCTTCACCCTCGCCGAGGGGGTGGCCGACGCCCTGTTGGAGTTGCTGCGCCTGGCCGGTCGCGGACCCTCGTTCGGCAACGGCAGGTTCATGCGCAATCTCCTGGACGCGACGATCGCCGCGCAGGCGCAGCGGCTCGCCGCCGGCGAGCTGCCCGGTACCGGCGACATCGTCACGCTGCGGGTCGAGGACCTCCCCGAGCCGCCCGCCGCCCCGGCCGACGCCCCCGGCGGCAATTACCTGTAGCCCGGGCCCGGCGGGACCTGCTGCTGGACATCGCCTTCGACAAGGAAGCGGACGACCTCCGCGAACTCACCGTCGGCAGATCGGCGGACACCGTCCGACAGCTCCCTGGGCGGTCATCGCATGTGCTTCTTGGCCCAGTTCTCGAAGCTGGTGAGGGGAATGCCCAGGTCTTGCGCGTACTGCGGGCGGGCCGGTTGGCCGGCGGTGTTCATCCACTCGTGTGAGGCGCCCATCGCGGGCATTCCGGCGGCGAGGGCCTCCTCCTCGGTCATGTTCGGCGCGGACAGTCGCGTGCCCAGGGTGCGGGAAAGGATCTCGGCGATCTCCGTCATCGACAGGTAGTCGCTCGCCAACTCCAGTTCGACACCGTCGAACCGCTCGGGTGCGGTGATGGCGGCGGCGGCCGTTGTGCCGATGTCGCACACCGCGGCCAGGGACAGTCGGGTCTCGGGGTTCAGGACGCTCACCAGGCCGCCCTCGATGCCGCGCGGGAACAGGAACGCCATGGACGGCAGGAAGTTCTCCATGAAGAAGCCCGGCTTGAGGAGCGTCCAGTGCGGGAATCCGGACTCGCGGAGCCGGTCCTGGATCGCGGCCTTGGCGTCCAGGTTGGGAACGATCGCGGCCCAGTGGTCGGCCCAGCCGGGGACCTCGGTGTGCCGGCCCGCGCCGGAGACGGACGTGTGCACGAACTGCGGCACACCGGCGGCCTTCGCGCCTTCGATGAGGTTGACGCCCTGGGTCGTCTCCCCTTCGTGGTCGAAGCCTTCCGCCGTCATGGCGGGCATCTGCACGGAGAAGACGGCGCGAGCGCCGTCGGCGGCCCGGGTCACCGAGTCGCGGTCGTGGAGGTCGCCGGCGACCAGTTCGGCGCCCAGGGCCCCGACGGCCTTGGCCCGGTCGGTGGACGGGTCGCGGACCAGGGCGCGGACGGGCACGCCAGCCGCGATCAGGGCGCGGGCGGTGGCGCCGCCCTGCCTGCCGGTGGCGCCGGTGACCAGAACGGGTGCGGAGTCTGCGGACATGATGCTCCCGGGGATTAAGTGGCGGGGGCCGCCGTTTTTCACTTCGGGTACGATACGGCGGGGGCCGCCACTTAACAAGCCTGGAGGTGACACCGTGGCCGAACGCCAGCGTGCGGACGCCCGGCGCAACTATGCGCGCATCCTCGCCGTGGCGGAGGAGGAGGTCGCCGCCCACGGCGCCGCCGCCTCCCTGGAACAGATCGCCCGTACGGCGGGGGTCGGCTCGGCGACCGTGCGCCGCCACTTCCCTACCCGCCGCGCCCTGCTGGAAGCCGTGTCCCACAACCGGATCGAGGCTCTGTGCGTCCGCGCGCAAGAGGCTCTCGGCAAGAGCGACGGCCGGAGCGCGCTGCTGGAATGGCTGGACGACGTCGTCGCCTACTGCGTCGATGCCCGGGGGCTGGCCGCCGCGCTTCTCTACGACGACGACCCGCTGCACGAGAACAGCTGCGCGGCGATGATCGAGGAGGCCGGCGAGCCGCTGCTGCGGCGTGCCGTGCGGGACGGTGCGGTGGCGGCGGACGTCACTGTCGCCGACCTGATCAGGCTGATCGTCGGCATCGTCCTCGCGACGGAGCGCCACCCGGACCCTGGCGCCGCGGCGGACCGGCTGTTCCGGCTGGCCGTGATGGGGCTCGGCCAGGTCAGGTGAAGGCACCAGCCCGTTGCCGCCGGGGGCCTTGTTCAGATGAAGGCGTGGCCGGTGAGCCGGTGCGCGAGGGCGGCGAGCGGTTGATCCAGGGCGCCGATGTCGGGATGGCAGCGCAGTTGGATGATCACGCACATTGGCCCGCCGGCTGTTCACAGCCGTGGGATGCTCTGGCTCTCACAACGCTCCAGCATCGGCCACGTCCGGTCATGGCCACGCGCCAACTGTTCGGGCAGGTGCTGAGCGCGCTGCCCGAACCCGCCCGGACGCTCCCGGCCGCGCAAGAACTCCGCGCACTCACCGTCGGCGCCTGATCGTCCCGACGTGGAGCGCGATCGGCAAGGAAGTCGCGAGCTTGATCAAATCGCACCGCTGGAGCGGCATATCAAGCGGGTCACGCGTACCGCGCGGCATGTTCTTGACGCTGTACCCGAGCGGGCGCGGTCGCTTCCGGCCGTTCGGGAACTCGCGCTGACTACCGGTGCGTGACCCGGGGCGACGCTTGATCAGGCTCAGCGGGCGGGGCGGGTGCCGAAGCCGGTGAGGATCGTTTCCAGGAGGGGGAGGGCGCGGCCTGCTTTCTTGGCTCGTATGACGAGGTCCCAGGCAGGCTCGAACTTCTTCCAGCCGCCCGCGTATGCGGCATGGCGGGCCTTGCCGCGGAGGGTGGGCTTGGTGCCCGCACCGCGGAGGATCGAGCCCCACTTGTAGAAGTCGCGGTAGGCGCGCCAATAGCCGTCCTCAAGTTCCCGGCCGCTCATCCGTGCGGGCTTGAAGACCACGGTGCGGGTGTCGTAGCGGTCCCAGTCGGAGTGCAGGAGCCGTTCCGCCTTGGCCATGCGGTCATAGAGGCGGGTGCCGGGATAGGGCGTCAATATGTGGAACGTCGCTGTCTCGATGCCCTGTCCGACGGCCCACTCGACCGTGCGGTCGAAGACGCTCGGGTCGTCCTCGTCCATGCCGAAGACGAAACTGCCGTTGACCATGACGCCGTTGTCGTGCAGGCGGCGGATGACCGCGCCGTAGTCGCGGTCGATGTTCTGCCATTTGCGCTGCTCGGTGAGGTTGCCCGCGTTGACGGTCTCGAAGCCCACGAAGAGGCTGCGCAGCCCTGATTCGACGGCCTTCTCCAGCAGGCCGGGGCGCAGTACGGCCTGGACGGTTCCGGCGGCCTGCCACAGACGGCCCATGCCGCGCATCCCGTCGAACAGGGCGGTGGCGAAGCGGGCGTTGCCGAAGAGATGGTCGTCCAGGAAGTACAGGTGGCGGCCGGGCAGGCGCTCGATCTCGGCCAGCGCGGCGTCCACGGTCTGGGTGTAGAACGACTTGCCGCCCTCGAAAAATGCCTCCTTGTAGCAGAAGTCGCAGACGTGCGGGCATTTTCGCGACACCACGATCGAGTTGGGCACCAGGTAGCGGCTGTGTTCGATGAGGTCGCGGCGGACGGGTGGGAGCTCGGCCAGGGTCCGCTGCTTGGAGTCGTAGCGCGGGGCGGGGTGCCCGGCGCGGAAGTGTTCGAGGAACCGCGGCCAGGTGTCCTCGCCGGGGCTTTTGTGAGCACTTTGGAGTCTCTTTGTTGGGTCATGGGGGACAGTGTGCGTAATGATAGACTTTATGGCTGATTACCGCGTCCTGCTGGAAGCCGAGACCCCGCTTCCGGACGGGCATATAGCGCTGGCGACCGTGCGTCCGGGGCAGGTCAGATTGGCCATCGATCCGAATCATATTTCCCGCCCTCTAGTAGATGACCTAGAAGAATATTTCCGGCATCTAGCGCATGCGCCCGTTCTGTGCGTGGTACCGGAACGGGTAGGGCAAATCGACAGAGCCGAATGGGACTGTGCTTATGAGCGGGCCGATCCCGACCGGCTGCCCGGTCGGACGTTCGGGCTGAGGATCGGGCAGGATGAGGTGACGGGCCGTCCGTGGTATCTGTTCGTCGTGCGCGCGGACATGATGAGTGCCGAACTATGCGACGAATTTAATAATTGGCTGTTGCCCCGGTATGTCCCGGCGATGCCTTACACGGCGACTTACCACCCGGAATGGCTCCCTCCGCGCGCCAGCCCGATCGTGCATCCGCCTCGGGCGGCGGTCTTGGTCAGGTGAAGGTGCGGGCCGTTATGCGTTCGTAGGCTTCTACGTACCTGGCTCGGGTTTGTTCGACGATTTCGTCGGGGAGGGGCGGGGGTGCCTCGCCGGAGGCTTGATCCCAGCCGGATTCGGGGGAGGTCAGCCAGTCGCGGACGAACTGCTTGTCGAACGACGGCTGGGCGTGGCCGGGTTCCCAGGCGTCGGCGGGCCAGAAGCGGGAGGAGTCCGGGGTGAGGACCTCGTCGCCGAGCACCAGTTCACCGGACGGGTCCAGGCCCAGTTCGATCTTGGTGTCGGCGACGATGATGCCGCGTTCGCGGGCCATTTCGGCGCCGCGCCGGTAGACCGCCACAGTGAGGTCGCGGAGGCGGGGCGCCAGGTCGCCTACGGTTGCCTCCACCTGCGTGAACGTCATTGCCTCGTCGTGTTCGCCCACCGCGGCCTTGGTGGTGGGGGTGAAGATCGGCTCGGGCAGGCGGGAGCCGTCCAGGAGGCCGGCGGGAAGGGCCACGCCGCAGACCGAGCCGGTCTTGGTGTACTCCTTCAGGCCCGAGCCGGTCAGGTAGCCGCGGGCCACGCACTCGACGGGCACCATGTCCAGGCGCCGGACCACCACGGCGCGGCCCGCCCATTCGGCGGGTGCGTCCGGCGGGAGGTCGGCGGAGACGATGTGGTTGGGCAGCAGGTCGGCAAGCCGCTCGAACCACCACAGCGACAGTTGCGTCAGGATCCGGCCCTTGTCGGGGATCGGGGTGTCCAGGACGTAGTCGTACGCCGAGATGGTGTCCCGGGCGACCATGAGCAACTCTCCGGTCGGGAGCTCGTAGAGGTCGCGGACCTTGCCGCTGTGCAGGTGCTTCATTCGAGGACCTCCAAAGGGTCGCCTACGGCGAGTGGGCCCGGGGTACGGGGGATCGCGTTCTGGCCGAAGCGGATGCCCCGGTCGATGGTCCGGTACGAGGCCAGCGTGCGCAGGGGTTCCCGGCCGCGTTCCCCGCTGTTCTGGTCGGTCGTGGTGATCACGCAGCGGGCGCAGGACTTGACCATCTCGATCACCGTGCCGCCGATCCGCAGGAAGCGCACCCGGTCCTCGCCGTACGGACCGAGCCCCTCGATCACCAGGTTGGGGCGGAACCGGTTCATCGGCAGCGGCTCCGCCAGCCGCCCGTTCAGGTCGGCGAGGGATTCGGCGGAGATCACCAGCAGGGGGTAGCCGTCGGCGAACGCCAGTTCGCCGTTGCCGCGGGAGGTCCGACGGCCGCCGGTGAAGCGGACGAGGCGGCACTCGGTGTCGAGGAGCGCGGAGAACCAGTCCGCCGCCTCGTCCCCCTGGTCGATCCCCTGGCACTGGTGCCGGTGGACGGTCACGTCCAGCAAAGGTCCGTCGTCCACGGCCTTGTGGACGAGGGGCGCGAACCCGGCGGCGTTCACGGTGAGGATCTGGCCGTCGTACTCGGGCCGCAGCACCGCCATGCGCCCGTAGTCGCGCTGCGTCACGAACCGGCCCTCCGGGTTGACCAGCATGAACTCGCGGTCGTACCGCAGCCCGGTGGGCAGCAGTTCGGCCGTTCGCAGCGCGGTGCCGCCGCCGCTCTTGAGCGGGTACGAGGTCAGTCCGGTCAGCATGGCGTCAGGTGAGCGCGGCGAGGCGGTCGAAGACCGGGGCGAGGCGCTCGACGAACCGTTCGGGACGGCACACCTCGTCCAGCCGCCCCTCGTCCAGGCTCAGGCTCGCCGCCGCCGCGTGCGCGCGCAGCGTCTCGCGGAACGGGACGCCGGTCTCCCAGGTCTCCATCGCGGCCTTCTGGACGAGCGGGTACGCCTCGTCGTCGCGCGACATACCCGCCTCGACCAGTTCCAGCAGCACCGTCGAGGTGTAGATCAGCCCGCCGGTCGACTCCAGGTTGGCCTTCATCCGGGCGGCGTCCACCACCAGCCCGGACATCAGCCTGTTGGTGAGGTTGAGCATGTAGTCGAGCGCGATGGAGGCGTCCGGCAGCGTGATCCGCTCGGTGGAGGAGTGCGAGATGTCGCGCTCGTGCCAGAGCGGGATGCCCTCCATCACCGGGACGATCTGCGCCCGCACCACCCGCGCCATCCCGGCCAGCCGCTCGGAGATGATCGGGTTCTTCTTGTGCGGCATGGCCGAGGAGCCCTTCTGGCCCTTGCCGAACGGCTCCCACAGCTCCCGGACCTCGGTGCGCTGCCCGTGCCGCACCTCCAGCGCGATCGCCTCGCACACCGTCGCCATGATCGCGAGGGCGGACACCCATTCGCTGATGCCGTCCCGGATGACCACCTGGGTGGACACGTCGGCGCACTGGAGGCCCAGCCGGCGGGCGACATGGCGTTCGATCGCCGGGTCGATGTTGGAGTACGTGCCGACCGCGCCGGAGATCGCCATGACCCCGACGGCCTCGCGGGCGCGGCGCAGCCGGTCGCGGGAGCGGGCCGCCGCGAACGCGAAGTCGGCGACCCGGTGGCCCCACACGTCCGGCTCGCCGTGGATGCCGTGCGTGCGGCCCACGCGCAGGGTCGCGCGGTGCTCGAGGGCGTGGTCGCGCAGCGTGCCGACCAGCGTGTCGGCCTTGGCCAGCAGGATGTCGGTGGCCTCGACGAGCTGGACCGCCAGCGCGGTGTCGAGCAGGTCGGACGAGGTCATGCCGAAGTGCACGAACCGGGCCGCCTCGCGGGGCTCGGTGTTGTCCGCCCAGGCCGACAGGAAGGCGATCACGTCGTGCTGGGTGACCGCCTCGATCGCGTGCACCGCCTCGGGGGTGGGCGGCGGCGCCTTGCGGACGGGCTCCACCACCTCCGCCGGGATCGTGCCGGCCTCGGCGTGGGCCTCGACCACCAGGGTCTCGACCTGGCACCACAGCTCGTACTTGTGCGCGTCGCTCCAGACGCGTCCCATCTCCGGAAGGGTGTAGCGCTCAATCACCCGATGATTGTCCCAGGTGGCGCGAGGTGCTCCCGCCGCGGCCCGCCGTCAGGCGGGTCCGGCCTGCGCGGCCTCCAGGGCGATGTCGGTGCGGTGGTGCGCGCCGCGCAGCCCGATCTTCCCGACCGCCTCGTAAGCGGCGGCGCGGGCGGCGGGCAGGTCGGGACCGGAGCCGACCACGTTCAGCACCCGGCCGCCGGCGGCCACCAGACGGCCCTCGTCGTCCTGCTTGGTCCCGGCGTGCAGCACGTACGCCCCCGGGACCCGCTCGGCCTCGTCGAGGCCGGTGATCACATCGCCCTTGACCGGTGCCGCCGGGTAGTTCTCCGCCGCCACCACGACCGTCACGGCCGCGCCCTCGTGCCAGGCGGGACGGAACGCCGGGTCCAGCCCGCCGATCGCGCACGCCTGCAGCATCGCGGCCGGCGGCGAGGCCAGCCGGTCCAGCACCACCTGCGTCTCCGGGTCGCCGAACCGCGCGTTGAACTCCACGACCCGGACGCCCTTGGCCGTCAGCGCCAGGCCCGCGTACAGCACCCCCACGTACGGCGTCTCGCGGCTCCGCAGCTCGGCCACGGCCGGCCGCACGACCGTCTCCATGACCTCGTCCACCAGGCCCGGCGGCGCCCACGGCAGCGGCGTGTACGCGCCCATGCCGCCGGTGTTGGGGCCCTCGCCGCCGTCGTGGGCGCGCTTGAAGTCCTGCGCGGGCAGCAGCGGGATCGCCGACAGGCCGTCCGACAGCGCGAACAGCGACACCTCGGGGCCGTCGAGGAACTCCTCGATGACCACCCGGCCGCACGCCGCCGCGTGCTCCTCCGCCGCGGCCCGGTCGGTGGTGACGACCACGCCCTTCCCGGCGGCCAGCCCGTCGTCCTTCACCACGTACGGCGGCCCGAACGCGTCCAGGGCGGCGGCCGCCTCGGCGGCGCTCTCGCACACCCGCGCGGCGGCCGTCGGCACGTTCGCCGCCGCCATGATCTCCTTGGCGAACGCCTTGGAGCCCTCGATCCGGGCGGCCTCCCGGTCCGGCCCGAAGCACGGGATCCCGGCCCGGCGCAGCGCGTCCCCGACGCCCTCCATCAGCGGTGCCTCCGGGCCGATGACCACCAGCTCGGCGCGCAGCCGCCCGGCCAGCTCGACCACCGCGACCGGATCGGCCGGATCCAGCCGGTGGTTCTCCGCGATGGCGGCCGTCCCCGGGTTGCCCGGGGCGCAGTGCAGGCCGGTGACGGCGGGGTCGCGATGCAGGGCGCGGGCGAGCGCGTGCTCGCGTCCGCCGGATCCAAGGACGAGTACTCGCACGCCCGGGAGCCTATCCGCCTCGGTGGCGAGGGGCCGAGCCGACGCCCGCACCCGCCGTGAGCCTCGCCACATCCGGCCCGGGTGAACCCCGTGCGGGGCAGCCGCGTCCCAACACTGGGCCCGTTCCGCGGGCTTCTGGGGTGATCAGGGTGGCGACCCTCTGGTAATCCCGGACTGGTAGGCTTCTGTCGGCTTATGGTGCCGATGGTGAAGGGAGGTGGTCGGGATGAGTCCTGGTGATCCTTGCAGTACGCCGGAAATCCCTCACAGTCCGAACTTCCCAGTTCGGAGTGTCCGCCCGTCCGCCTTCGTTCGGCGTCCGGCCACCACCTTCGCGCGCTCCCCTCGCTGATCCCGGGTTCCGCCCGGTGACCATGGGTTGAGCGCGCCCAGGCGCGTGTTTTGGCCGGCGGTTAGGAGCACCCATGGCCATGACACGAGTCCGCCCGGGACGTGCGACCAGGTCGTTGTTCAAGTCGCGCCACCGTCCGCACTCGGTGCCCGTCTCGGGCCGTCCCGACTCCGCCGTCATCGACTGGGCCGCCTACATCGACGGCCACCGCGTCAGCACCGACACCGTCGCCGACGCCGTCCGGCTGATCCGGGACGGGCGGCTGACCGTCGAGGAGGAGAGCGCCGGCTTCGTCTGGGTCGGCCTGCACGAGCCGTCCGCGACCGAGCTGGCCGAGCTGGCGGAGGTCTTCGGACTGCACCCGCTCGCCGTCGAGGACGCCATCAACGCCCACCAGCGGCCCAAGCTCGAACGCTACGACGGCGTCAACTTCTTCGTGATGAAGACGGTCGGCTACGTCCGCAAGGAGCCGATCGGGCCCGAGGTCGTCGAGACCGGCGAGATCATGGTCTTCTGCGGCCGCGACTTCGTGGTCACCGTCCGGCACGGCGCGCACGGCGAGCTCGGCCCCGTCCGGGCCCGGCTGGAGGGCGATCCCGAACGGCTCGCCCTCGGCCCCGCCGCGGTCGTGCACGCCATCACCGACCGGGTCGTGGACGGGTACGTCTGCGTCGCCGACGCCGTCCAGGAGGACATCGACGAGGTCGAGGAGGCGGTGTTCTCCCCCGAGCGCACCGACGAGTCGCGCCGCATCTACCGGCTCAAGCGCGAGGTCATCCAGCTCAAGCGGGCCGTCGGGCCGCTGGCCGGGCCGCTGCGCAACCTCGGCTCGCGGCGCTTCGTCCCGGCCGAGATCAAGGAGTACCTGCGCGACGTCGAGGACCACCTGACCCGCGTCCGCGAGCAGGTCGAGTCCTATGACGAGCTGCTCAACCCGATCCTGCACGCGCACATGACGCAGGTGACGGTCGCCGACAACAAGGACATGCGGAAGATCTCCGCCTGGGGCGCGATCTTCATGGTGCCCACGGCGATCGCCGGGATCTACGGGATGAACTTCGACTTCATGCCCGAGACCGAATGGAAGTTCGGCTACCCGATGATCCTCGGCGTCATCGCGATGGCCTGCCTGTCCCTGTACCGCGGCTTCCGCAGGAACGGCTGGCTCTGACCGGCTCCCCGGTCAGTTCGGGACGGGGATCGTCGCCGGGCTGACGGGCGGCGGCACGGGCAGGCCGTTGGCGGTCAGCACGGTCCGGAGGCGGTCCGGGTAGTCGGTGACGATCGCGTCCACCCCGTAACCGACATAGCGGGTCATGTCGGCGGGATCGTTCAGCGTCCAAACGCAGACCGGAAGGGCCAGGCGCTGGGCGCGTTCCACCAGGAGGGGGGAGGCCAGCTCCATCTCGGGGGCGAGCGCCGTCGCGCCGATGTCCAGCGCGGCCCCGGGCGGGTCGACGTGGTCCAGGCCCGCGAACCAGGCCGTCTCGGGGACGGTCGTGTCGCGGCGGATCAGCGCCACCCGGCCCGCGTCCGGCGCGTACCGGCGGGCCTCCACCAGCACCCGCCAGTCGAAGGCCAGCAGCTTGCTGCGGGCCGTCACCCCGAACGCCGCCAGCACCTCGGCGACCGCGGCGGTGAACCGGGTGACCTCCGGATCGGGCCAGTCCGGATCGGTCTTGAGCTCGACCGACAGGCCCACACCGGGCGCGGCGCTGAGCATGGCGCAGACCTCGGCGAGGGTCGGCAGCGGGGTGCCGGGCACCGGCAGCTGGGTCAGGACGAACGGGTCCTCGTCGTGGTGGCCCCGCCGGGTGCCCGCGTCGACCGTCCTGACCTGGGCGAGCGTGAGGTCCCTGAGCGCCTTGCCGACGTAGGGGAACAGCGGGTCGCCGGGCCGCACCGGGCCGGTGTCGGCCGTGTTCACCGGGGAGAGGAACTGGTCGTGGTTGCAGACCACGACATCGTCGGCGGTCAGCCCGACATCGAACTCGATCGCGTCCACGCCCAGCGCCAGCGCGTGCGCGAATCCGGGCAGCGTGTTCTCCGGTAGGAGACCCCGAGCCCCGCGGTGCCCGTGCAACTCGACGGTCTCCCCGGTGAAAGTCACGGCAGGCACGCTACAGCCGACGGCCGAACGAATCGTGGCCGACCGGTGATTATCGATCGAACGCCAGGTCAGATCAGCGGCCGCAGGGACAGCGTCTGGTCGCGGCCGGGGCCGACGCCGATCGCGGAGATCTGCGCGCCCGACATGTCCTCGATCGCGCGGACGTAGGCCCGCGCGTTCTCCGGCAGGTCCTCGAAGGTCTTGGCGCCGGTGATGTCCTCCTGCCAGCCGTCCAGGTACTCCAGGATCGGCTTGGCGTGGTGGAACCCGGTCTGGGTGGTGGGCAGCTCGTCCACCCGCTCCCCGTCGACGTCGTAGGCGACGCAGACCGGCACCCGCTCCAGGCCGGACAGCACGTCCAGCTTGGTCAGGAAGTAGTCGGTGACGCCGTTCACCCGGGTGGCGTAGCGGGCGATCACCGCGTCGAACCAGCCGCAGCGGCGGTCGCGGCCAGTGGTGACGCCGTACTCGCCGCCGGTCGTGCGCAGGTACTCGCCCTGCTCGTCCAGGAGCTCGGTGGGGAACGGCCCCGACCCGACCCGGGTGGTGTACGCCTTGAGGATCCCGATCACCTTGGTGATCTTCGTGGGGCCGAGCCCGGAGCCCGCGCACGCGCCGCCGGCCGTGGGGCTGGAGGAGGTGACGAACGGGTAGGTGCCGTGGTCGATGTCCAGCAGCGTGCCCTGCGCGCCCTCCAGCAGCAGGACCTTGCCGTCGTCCAGGGCCTTGTTGAGCACCAGGGTGGTGTCGGCGACGTACGGGCGCAGCCGCTCGCCGTACTCCAGGTACTCCTGGACGATCGGCGCGGTGTCGATCCGGCGCCGGTTGTAGACCTTGGTGAGGACCTGGTTCTTCTCGCGCAGCGCCAGGTCGAGCTTCTGGGTGAGGATGTTGGCGTCGAACAGGTCCTGCACCCGGACGCCCATGCGGTTGATCTTGTCGGCGTAGGCGGGCCCGATGCCGCGGCCCGTGGTCCCGATCCGGGCCTTGCCCAGGTAGCGCTCGGTGACCTTGTCCAGCGCCCGGTGGTGCGGCATGATCAGGTTCGCGTTGGCGGAGATCAGCAGCCGCTCGCAGCCGACCCCGCGCGCCTTGAGCCCGTCGATCTCGTCCAGCAGCACCGCGGGGTCGATCACCACGCCGTTGCCGATGACCGGGACGACGTCCGGCGAGAGCACGCCCGAGGGGAGCAGGTGCAGCGCGTAGCTCTGCTCGCCGATGACCACCGTGTGGCCGGCGTTGTTGCCACCCTGGAAACGGACGACGTAGTCGACGTCGCCGCCCAGTAGGTCGGTGGCCTTGCCCTTGCCCTCGTCTCCCCACTGGGCTCCGACAAGAACGATGGCCGGCATGCCGTTACACCTCTCCCACGACGAAGGCCCCTGCTCGCAAGCGCGAAGGGGCCTCTTGCGAGCAAATGGTACCTGGCCGCGGCGCTGGAAGAAACCCGGGGTCAGCCGTGGTTGAGGACGTCGGCCGCGGTGGGGCTGCTGTCGCGGAGGAACGTGCGGCAGCGTTCGGCCTCGTGGTCCTCGCCGATCGCGGCGGCGGCCCGGCCCAGGGCGTGCAGGGCGCGTAGGAAACCGCGGTTGGCCTCGTGCTCCCACGGCACCGGCCCATGACCCTTCCAGCCCGCCCGGCGCAGCTGGTCGAGGGCGCGGTGGTAGCCGGTGCGCGCGTACGCGTACGACTCGATCACGCTGCCGGCGGTGAAGGCGCGATCCGCCAGCGCGGCCCACGCGCCCGGGTACTCCGGGTGGCGCGCCGCCACCTCGACCGGGTCGGTGCCGGCGTCCAGGGCCTCCCGGGCCTCGACGTTGTCCGGCAGTTCGGTCGGTGGCGGGCCGCCGAGCAGATTCTGGGTCATGCGGGTCATGTTAAGTGGCGGCGGGACGACACGCTCAACCCGGGGTCGGGGCCGGGATCGGCAGGGGGAGGTCGTAGCGCGCGGCGCCGTCCGCGCCGACCGGGCGGACGGCGGGCCAGCCGTGCTGGATCGCGCCCATCGCCCCGCGGTTCTCCAGGATGACCTCGGCGTCGAAGCCGGTGATGCCGCGCCGTTCGGCGAGCGGCGCCAGGTAGGCGACGAGGGCGCGGGCGAGGCCGTGCCGCTGCCACGGGTCGGCGACCAGGACGGCCAGGTCGGCGCGCCAGGGGCGGGCCCGGTCGCGGGCGTACTCGGCGATGCCGATCAGCTCGCCGTCCAGCAGCGCGATCATCGCCTCCCGGTCCCAGTGGTCGAGGGCGGCGAGGGTGGCCAGGTAGTGCTCCGGGATGCGCGGGGTGCCGGACCAGAACCGCGTGTAGAGGCTCTGCGGGGAGAGCCGGTCCGACATCCCGCGCAGGCGTTCGCGGTCACCGATCCCGTACGGGCGGAAGCGCACATCGGCGAGTTGCTTCATGAAACCAATTGCACCGCAGTAGGTTTTGTGACGCAACTACGCGGGAGGTAATCGGCGCGGGGGTCAGAGTCCCGCGCCGGGGCCGGGACGGGCCTCGACCTCGTTCGGCTGCAGCCGCTTGCCGCAGGCGTCGCAGGTCAGATTCTCGCCGAGGGCGCCGGTGCAGCCGAGGTGCGAGACGACCACCGGCGGGCCGGAGGGGGCGTAGTGCCGGTCGCCCCACCGCATCAGGGTCATCATCGTGGGCCACAGCTCCACGCCCTTGCGGGTCAGCCGGTACTCGTAGCGGTCGGGACGCTCCTGGTAGCGCACTCGCCGCAGGATGCCCTCTTCGCAGAGCCGGGTGAGCCGGTCGGTCAGCACGTTGCGGGCGATCCCGAGCACGTCCTGGTAGTCGTCGAAGCGCCGAACGCCCTCGAAGGCGCTGCGGACCACCAGCATCGTCCAACGGTCGCCGACGACTTCCAGGGAGCGCGCGATCGAGCAGTTCTGGGAGTCGTAGTTGCGGGGCAGTACCACGCGCCCGAGCCTATCCGGGTTGTGTCAGACAACGAACCCTTGGACGGGGGCGAAACGGGTAACAAAGGGGCCAAGACGGGCATCGGCCGGCGGGCCGCGCGGGTCCGCCGGCCGGTCCGCGGGACTACTTGATCTTCTGGCCGGCCGACAGCAGGTTCTGGCAGGCCTCGACCACGCGGGCGGCCATGTTCGTCTCGGCCGCCTTGCCGTAGGAGCGCGGGTCGTACTGCTTCTTGTTGCCGACCTCGCCGTCGACCTTCAGCACGCCGTCGTAGTTGCGGAACATGTGCTCGGCGATCGGGCGGGTGAAGGCGTACTGGGTGTCGGTGTCGATGTTCATCTTGATCACGCCGTACGACACCGCCTCCCGGATCTCCTCCAGCGTGGACCCGGAGCCGCCGTGGAACACCAGGTCGAACGGCTTGTCCTTGCCGTACTTGGCGCCGACCGCGTCCTGGATCTCCTTGAGCACCTCGGGACGCAGCTTGACCGAGCCCGGCTTGTAGACGCCGTGCACGTTGCCGAACGTCGCGGCCAGGATGTACCGGCCCTTCTCGCCCACGCCGACCGCCTCGGCGGTGGCCAGGGCGTCACCGGCGGTGGTGTAGAGCTTCTCGTTGATCTCGTTGGCGACGCCGTCCTCCTCGCCGCCGACCACGCCGATCTCCATCTCCATGATGATCCGGGCCTTGGCACACTCCTCCAGCAGCTCCGCGGCGAGCTGGATGTTCTCCTCCAGCGGCACCGCCGAGCCGTCCCACATGTGCGACTGGAACAGCGGCTCCTCGCCGCGCGCCACCCGCTCCTGGGAGATCTTGATCAGCGGGCGCATGAACCCGTCCAGCTTGTCCTTGGGGCAGTGGTCGGTGTGCAGCGCGATGTTGACCGGGTATTTGGCGGCCACCACCCGGGCGAACTCGGCCAGCGCGGTGGAGCCGGCCACCATGTCCTTGACGCTGGAGCCGGACAGGAACTCGGCGCCTCCGGTGGAGACCTGGATGATCCCGTCGCTCTCGGCCTCGGCGAAGCCGCGCAGCGCCGCGTTCAGCGTCTGGCTGGAGGTGACGTTGATGGCGGGGTAGGCGAAGCCCTCCTGCTTGGCGCGGTCGAGCATCTCCGCGTAGACCTCGGGCGTTGCGATGGGCATTTTTCGTCCTTTCTTACGCAGCGGTGCCTTCGGGCATCCGTCCACACCCGCCATGAAGGGTGGGCTCCACAGCCGCCAGTATCCCGGATAACCCGGCCCGGCGTCCGCCATGCCCCCGCCCGAACGGCGCAGAAGCGCGGAGGTGCGCCGGGACGCGCTCGGACGACCCCGGACATGGCGGGCACTCCCAACGTTCCCCGCAGAGGCGTACAAAAGCGTACAGACCGCATCCGGCAGGCCGGGGGAGCCTCGGCTCAGGGATTCCCGGCAGGCCGCGGGGTATTCTCGCAGGTGTGGAGCTCATTCCTCTGGACATCACCGAGTGGCTGCACCCCACCGCATGGCTCCAGCTGTTCGGCACGTTCGCCACGGCCGGCGTGCTGGCCATCATCTTCGCCGAGACCGGGCTGCTGTTCGGCTGCATCCTGCCGGGTGACTCGCTGCTGTTCACGGCGGGGATCCTCACCACCGTGTCCACGGTCAACGGCCAGGAGTTCCAGCCGCTCTCGCTGCCCTGGCTGCTGATCGGCGGGCCGATCGCGGCGGTGCTCGGCGCCCAGCTCGGGCACTGGCTCGGCGCCCGCTACGGCCGCCGGCTCTTCGACCGGCCGGACTCCAGGATCTTCAAGCACGAGTACGTCGAGAAGGCCGAGTTCTACTTCCAACGCTTCGGCCCCGCCCGCGCCGTGGTCCTGGCCCGCTTCATCCCGATCGTGCGGACCTTCCTCAACCCGCTCGCCGGGATGCTCGACATGGGCCGCCGCCGGTTCTTCGTCTGGAACGTCGTCGGCGCCCTGATCTGGACCGAGGCGCTGTTCCTGGCCGGGCACTTCCTCGGCGAGTCGGTGCCCGACATCGAGCGCTACATCCTGCCCGGCGTCGCGGTCGTCCTGCTGCTGTCGGTCATCCCGATCGTCCGCGAGATGCGGCGCGGACGCGGCCGGAGGGGCAACGGTACGAATAAGAATGGCTCTGAAGAGTCACGTCCGTCGCTCAGCAGTGACAGTTATCGCTAACCTCCCCATGTGGGACGTCATCGGTCGGACCCAAGAGGTCTTGCGCGCATACTCATAGCGGCCGTCGCCGTGCTGCTCGCTTTAGGGCTATTGGCAGCGGGTGGTATGGCGCTGGTGAACGCGCTGACCTCCAGCTCCAGTGATTCCGGCTCGGCGGATCCCGCCGGGGCGACCGACCCTGGTCGGCTGGAGCCCACGGTGAGCGAATCGGCCTCCGCCCGCACCACCGGGACGGCCCGGGCCGGAGCGGCGTCCACGACGCCGCTGCTCATCCGTGTCACAGGAGCGGCCACCCAGGTCTACGTGCGGGTCTCCGGCGGTGGCGAGGTGCTCCAGCAGGGCATCCTCAACACCGGCGAGGTCCGCCAGTACGAGCAGGCCCCCCTCTCCGTCGTCGCGGCCAACGCCGGCTCGGTGGAGGTCGTGATCTACGGCAGGAAGCAGCCGGGAAAGGCCGCCGGTCAGCGCGGCGAGTGGTTCGTCCCGGACCGCTGACCGGCACCGCCCTTCGATCAGGTCGTGCCCGGCACGCCCAGATCGGCGACCGTGTACGGATGGCGGTACGCCAGCCCCGCCGCGGCGATCCGGTCGGCGGCGCCCCGCTCGACGATCGTGGCGACCCCGACGACCTCGGCCCCCGCCTCGCGCAGCGCCTCCACCGCCGTCAGCACCGAGTTCCCGGTCGTGGAGGTGTCCTCCACGGCCAGCACCCGCCGCCCGGCGACGTCCGGACCCTCGATGCGGCGCTGCAGCCCGTGCGCCTTCCCGGCCTTGCGGACCACGAACGCGTCCAGCGCGCGCCCGCGGGCGGCGGCGGCGTGCAGCATCGCGGTGGCGACCGGGTCGGCGCCCAGCGTGAGCCCGCCGACGGCCTCGAAGTCCAGGTCCGCGGCCGCCTCCAGCATCACCCGGCCCACCAGCGGGGCCGCGGCGGCGTCCAGCGTCACCCGGCGCAGGTCCACGTACCAGGACGCGCGCTTGCCCGACGAGAGCACGAAATCGCCGTGCACGACGGCCTTGGACTTGATCTCTTCCAGCAGGTCATCACGTTCGCTCACACCCTGCACCCTATTGGGCGCCCCGGACGTTCCGGTGGGGACGGGCATGCCCTCGGCGGCCGTCACACCGCGCGGTACCGTGGCTCACGGGAGGTGACGTGACCCCCGGAACCCTCGTGCTGCTGCACGCGCCGTACGCCCGTCCCAGCGCCTGGGGCGACCTGCCCGAGATGCTCCGGCTGCACGGCCTGGACGTGATCACGCCGGACGTCCCCGACAGTTCGGGGCCGCGGTACGTGGCCCGCGCCTCACTGGTGATCTCCGCCACCGCCCCCACCGCGCCGCTGGTCCTGGTGGCGCACGGCGGCGCCGGGCCGCTGCTGCCGGGCATCGCCCTCGCGCAGCGCGCCGCGCACCGCAAGATCGGCGGCTTCGTCTTCCTGGACGCCGAGCTGCCCCGCACCGCCCGGCACCGGCACGATCACGACGAGGCCGCGGTGCCGGTGCCGCCCGACTGGCCCGAGGCGCCCTGCGGTTACCTGCGCGGCCTGAAGGACGGCGGGGACGCCAGGGGCGGCGAGAGCGACGATCAGGCCGTACGGGAGGCGCGGCTGCGCGGCTGGCCGGTCGCCGAGCCGTCCCGGGGCATCTCACTCGCCCGCGCCCTGAAGGACCTCATCGCCTCTCTCTGAGCCCCAGGCCGAGCCCCAGGCTGCCCGGCCCGGTCCGTGTGCCCTGGAAGGGACGGGAGTCAGGCGTTCTTCAGGAGGTCGTCGAGGAGGGCGTCGTAGTCGTCCTCGTCGCGGCCCAGGTCGACACGCGCCCGGTAGCGCAGGCGCAGCAGGGCCTCCAGGCTGTCCTCGGCCAGGGCCACGTCGTCCGGGCCCGGTGTGAGCGAGGCCTTCTCGTCCTCGGGCGTGGTGTCGGTGCCCGCGCCGATGCCGACCGCGCGGTCGCGCAGGGCGAGGATCACGTCGGCGCCGGTGGTGGCCCACTCGTGCGCGCCCACGGCGTCGCCCTGGGCGTACAGCACCTCGGCGACGGCCCGGTAGACCTCCGGGTCGCGGGGCTTGTCGGCGCGGATCTGCTCGACCAGCTTGCGCGCCTCGTCGGCCTGGCCCAGCTCGAACAGCGCGTCGGCGAGGTAGGCGCGCGGGTCGCCGTAGGTCTCGCCGCCGTCCTCGATGGCCGTTCGGTAGAGCTCGGCGGCCCGGGCGTGATCGCCGGCGTGCTGCCACTGCTCGCCCGCCCGCAGCAGCACGTTGGCACGGGACACCCCGCCGGACACCGATTCGGCGAGTTCGGAGAGCCGCCGTGCCGCCGAGATGTGATCGCCCGTGCGCAGGGTGTCGAACTCCAGGTCGTCGAGATCGTCTTCCGTCACATGCGTCACGCTTCAACGCTACCCGTCGCTCGGCGAGCGAAGCGGGTGAATCGAGGAGGATCGCGAATTACCTACGCGTACTGTACGAGTGGTCAAGGATCACCTGCGGGAACGTTCGAGGGCGTCCCAGAAGCCGCGGCGCAGCGCGTGCCGCACCTCGTCGTGCAGCAGGAAGTCGATGGGGAGCGAGGAGCCCTGGAGCAGCCGCGCCTCGAGATCGGACGGCATCCGCGGCTTGCGGGCCAGCACGGCCTCCAGCCACAGCGCGGGCGCGTCGCGGGCGACGGACTCGCCGAAGTCCTGGCCTTCCTGATGGGCGGCCTTGACCGCGTCGGCCAGCGTGGGCGAGTTCTGCTGCACGGCCGGGATCGGCGAGACCTGCTGCGGCCCGGTGTAGGGACCGGACGGCCGCACGGGCGGCTGCTGCTGCGGTGGCGTGGGCGGCAGGTACTGCGGGCCGCTGCCCGTCTGCGGCGGCGGCGCGGCGGTGGCGGGGCCCGTCACGGACGGTCCTGAGAGAGGCCCGGTCGTGGACGGCCCTGAGAGGGGGCCGGTGGTGCTGGGGCTGGACGTGGGCGCGGCGTGCAGCGGCGACGACGACAGGGGCGGGAGCTGTGACGCGCCGGAACCGTTGGAACCGATGCCGTTGCCCGCGCCCGGGAGCGGGTTCGCGCCCGTGCCGGTGCCCGGCACTGTGCCCGGAAGCGGGTTCGCACCCGTGCCCATGCCCAGCCCTGTGCCCGGGAGCGGGTTGGCACCGGTGTCGAGGCCGGAGTTGGAGCCGTTGAGGCCGCTGTGGCCGAGGTCGGAGTTCGTCGCGCCAGGGCCCAGACCCGGATTGGAGGGCGAGCCGTAACCGGAGCCGGTCGTGCCCAAGCCGTATCCGCCCCGGGAGTCGCCGGTACCGGTGCCGAAGCCGGGGTTGGAACCGGTGTCGTAGCCCGAGCCGGAGCCGGCGGAAAGGCCGTAACCCGAGCCGGTGTCGGATCCATAGGCCGAGCCGTAGGCCGAACCGGAGCCCAGACCCGAGCCCAGGCCGGGGCCCGAACCCGTGCCGGACGGCGCGGGTTGCTCGGCCGGCGACAGCGGCCCGGTGAGCGGCGTGGACGGGGGCGGGCTGTTGTGCGAGCCGGTGCCGTGGAGCGGGCCGATCGAGGAGCCGGAGCCGTGCCCGTTGGAGAGCGGGGCGGCGGTCGGCACGGAACCCGCGCCGAGCGCGCCGATGGCGCCCGCCCCGGTGCCCGATCCGGTGGGCGCCGCGATGGCCGGGCTCTCCCCGGCCAGCACGCTCACGTAGGGCCGCAGATGCCCCGGCCCGATCTCGATCAGGTCGTCGCACTCCTGGCGGAGCGACCGCGAGATGGTCCAGTTGCCGTCCGTGGCGACGTGCAGGATCGTGACGCGGACGCCGAAGTCCTGCGCGTCGAGCACGATCTGGGAGATGTCCTCGTCGCCGCTGACCACCACCGCGTCGGCCAGCGCGCCGTTGCGGGCCAGCGTCATCAGATCGCGGTGGATCTCGGAGTCGACGCCCTCGCGCCGTCCGGGACGGATCCGGCCCAGCCGCAGCTTGACCCCGGGCAGATCGGCCAGCGCCTCGTGCTCGGGGCCGCGCCGCCCCTCGACCGTGGCCTCGTACCAGTAGCAGCGCAGCAGCGGGAGGCCGGTGCGCTCGCGGGCCAGGTTGCCGAGCAGCTGCAGGAGGCCGCCGAAGTCCCACGAGACGGTCTCACGATGGCGGGTTCCGTGCACCGCCATAGCGCCGTCGGCCAGCAGGTAGCCGGCGTCTACGAACAGCGCGCAGCGATCCATCCGACATCGCCTTTCCTCAACACGGGACCTCTCTGGAAGCCCACTCCTCGGTCAGGGTCGCGCGGGTGACCATCTTCAGGCGGTCTCCCCTTCCTGCTCTGGGGACGTGGGCCGGAGAAAGACCCCGGGCCCCTATAGCGTAGTGAAGCCCGTAAGCCTCGTAGGCCAATACGGCGATTCGCCACTCTTTCATGACACTTAGCCATGCGCGAGTCACCCATACTCGCAAATCCGCGCCCTGCCCTGGTACTCGCCAGTGGCGGACGAGCGCCGCGGGTCCGGGTCGCGCCAAGCCGTGCGATGCCGCGCCACGGCACGGCCTCGCCCCATGATCGTTCGGTTCCTGATCGAGGTGTCAGGCGGACGCTACCAGCCGTTCCGGTCTGTCCCTAATGAGTGCACATGATTTTTACATGATGCTCAGCCGCACATCGGTGACATGACACCTTGGTGATCAGCCATCGCGCCGGGTGACGGGCGATGAACCGCGTCTAATACCGGGCCCCGGCCGGGATAGTCGGCGAAATCCGCCCGAAAGTCGGCGCGGGCCGATCCGGCCGTTCTCACCGGGGCCGAGGCTTGTGACCGTGCCCATGTCCGTGATCGGACTCGTGTCCGTTCCCGTTCCCGTGCCCGTGTTCTTGCTGGTGCCCGCGTTTTGGCTTCGGCTTGGCCTTGGAGTGGGGTGGCCCGTCCTTGCGTCCCCTGGGGGGCTTGCCGGGACGGGCGTCGCCGTGCTCCGTCCCGAGGCGCCTGCCGGGAGGTCCGCAGCGGCCGTCGGGGCGTCCGCCGGGACGGTGGCCGCGTTTCTTGTCGCCCTTGGAGGCCTTGCGACCGTCCCGGGAAGGCTTGGCGCCAGGAGTGCAGGCCCCGCCGTCGGGGGCGGCGGCCGAGGGCCCGGGGGAGACGGATGGGATCGCGGTGACCAGAGGGCCGCCGGGACGGCCGTTGAGGGCCGCCGGCGGTCCTGCGGGCAACCCCCCGGCGTTCCTGGAGGCGGCCGCCGAGGGGACGGCCATCGGCGGCGACGCCTGGCCGATGGGATGATCGGCCGCCATCAGGACCATGGTCAGCGCGACGGCGCCCGCGGTCGCCGCCGTTCCGGCGCCCATGCCCGTGCGGCGTTCGGCCACCCACCGCAACCACGGCCACCAGCCGAACGCGCCGCCCGCGGTCACGCCGCTCTTGGCGGCCAGGAAGGCGACCGACGCCGTGCCGAGGACGAGCGGGCCGACCGCGTCCCGCAGCGCCGTGTTGACGTCGGTCAGCTCGGCGTGGATGCCCTTGCAGCGCTCGCAGCCGTCCAGGTGCCGCTCGACGGTGCGCGAGTCGCGCCTGGCGAGGCCGCCGCGCACGTACGCGCCGAGCATGTCGAGGACGGGCCGGCACCGCCCGTCGACCGCCGCCGCCGTGGCCCCGGGGTCGGATCCGGCGGACGGGTCGTCCAGGTGCATCTGGAGGTACGCCTGGCGGAGCCCCTCCCGCGCCCGGTACGCCAGCGCCGCGACGCCGTTCGGCGACAGGCCCAGCAGCGGCCCCACGTCCGCGGGCTTGGCGCCCTCGATCTCGGTGTGCCACAGCACCGCCTGCCAGCGCTCGGGAAGCGACTGGAAGGCCCGGGCGACCATCGAGCGCTCCAGCCCCTCCAGCGCCGGGTCGACGAACGGCACGCCCGGGTCGTACATCTCGATCCGGTCGGTCGACTGCAGCCGCCGCTCCCTGCGGTGCCGGTCGTAGACGGTGCGGCGGACGGCCGTGAGCAGGTACGGCCGGAAGCCCGACCGCGGCCCGCCGCCCCGCCGGAGCACATCGAGGATCTTGGCGAAGGTCTCGTGGACCGCGTCCTCGGCCGCCTCGCCCTCGGCCAGCTGCCGGGCCAGCCTGCGCGCGGCGCCGGCATGCCGCTCGTAGAGCGTCCCGAACGCGTCGACTTCACCGGCCCGGATCCGGGAGATGAGCACCGCGTCGCTGGTCTCCGCCAAGGGCAGGTTGGACGCGGCCTCGCTCAACATGACTCCTTACCGTCTTGCCCGGAAAATGGCTTGCCCATTGTTACTACATGACCACCCACCGTCGCGAAAGTCGATTCCGCAAACCGCGTCATGATCGGTCCGGACCGCCGTCAGAAGGTGCATGCGGCGGCCGCTGAACAGGGGCGCGGCCGCCGCACGTGCGGCCTTGAAGAACGCCGTCGGCGCCCCGTGCCCCCTCGGAGGGGCCGGGGCGCCGATGGGCCGACGAGGTGCGTCCGCTCCGTCGAGGGGGCGGAGCGGACGCCCTCGCGCCGGTCGTCCGCTCAGGAGATGTGGGCGCGGCCCATCTCGACGAGTTCGGTCGCGGTGCTCGGGGTGTCCCAGCGCACGTGGCAGCGGCGGCCGCTGAGCTCGACGGTGGCGATGGAGTTGTCGAACCAGGGGCCGTCGGTGATCTTCCACTTCATCGGCGGCACGGGCACCTTCGCGCTCTTGGCCAGCATGCGGAACATCCCCGGGAGCAGCGGCGTGCCGGCGACCTTGTTGGCCTTGCGGAACTTGCCGGCCAGCGGGTTGCGCAGCGGCGAGCACACCACCTGCGTGATCGCCGTCCCGCCGATGGCCCTGCCCGCCGCGTCGGTCCCGCCGGTGTCGGGCTTGGTGACCCGCGCGAGGTAGGAGTAGTGGATGTCGCCGGACAGGAACGAGATGCTCACCGGGGCCGTGCCGCGCTCGCCCCGCGCCACGGCCAGCACGTACTCGGACACCGTGCGGAACGAGCGGTCGAACGCCGCCCAGTGCTCCAGGTCGGCGGCCTGCCGGATCCCTTCGGCGACCTGGGCGCTGCGCTTCCCCCACGCCCCCGCGGCCATCGCCTCGTTCCACGCCTCGGCGTGGTGGATGGAACGCGGCAGCAGGAAGGGCAGCGAGCTGGCGATCAGCAGGTGCTCCATGCCGCCCTGGACCCGCCCGTCCAGCCAGGCGAACTCGTCGTCGTCCAGCATCCCGCGGCGGTCGGCGGTCAGCAGCCGCGAGGCCCGGCTGTCGACGACGATCAGGCGGGTGCCGCCCCAGTCGTGCGCGTAGCTCCAGCGGGCGGTGGCCGGCTCCCGGTCGGCCCGCTCCGCGAACTCGTCGATGATCTTCCCGACGTCCGCGCCCTGCGCGGCCGCGGCGCGCACCGCCGCGTACACCGGGTCGGCCGCGCGCCCCTCGGGGGAGAGGTTGCCCAGGTGCTGGTAGACCCAGTACGAACCGATGCCGCCGGTGATCCGGGCCCGCCACCAGGGCTGCCTCCACATCTCCTGGCGCCAGGCGTGCGAGGTGTTCCAGTCGTCGCGGACGTCGTGGTCGTCGAAGACGGTGAACGTGGGCAGCGTCGACAGCAGCCACCGCACGGCCGGGTCCTCGTGCCAGGCCAGCTCGTAGAGCTTGGTGTACTCCTCGAAGTCGGCCACCTCGCCCTTCGGCTCGGTGTCGGGGCCGCGGCGCTCGTCCAGATAGGCGAGCATCTCCTCGCCGAGCTCGTCGGCGTAGATCTGGTCGCCGACCATCAGCAGCGCGTCCGGCCACACCGCGCCGTCCCCGGCGGCCACGCCGCTGGACGGGACGCCGGGCACGGCACCGGCGGTGGACGCCAGGCGGTAGGCGAACGCGGACAGCGCGTCCAGGCCGTGCACCCCGGCCCGGTCGGGCGAGCGGCGGCACGACCCGAAGGAGATCCGCACCATCCCGACCGGGGCCATCGTCCGGATCTCGCTGGCGGGGAACGGCGAACCGGCCTCCGGCCACACCGTCTCGCCGTCCAGCGCGACCGTGTACGGGATCCGGGCGCCCGGCTCCAGCCCGTCGACGTCGACGAGCGCGTAGTGGTGGCCGTGCGCCGTGAAAGTGCGCGCGGCGGCCTCCACGCCGTGCGCCCCGGTGGACACGTGGACCTCGCAGGGACGGTCGGTCTCGACCCAGATCGTGGCCGTCCTCTCGGACACGTGCCGGAGCAGGGGACCCAGTACCAAAGCGGTCATAACAGGTTTCTCTAGCGGACGGACGGTGTCGGCGTCCATCGTTTCAGTGGTTCCGACCCAGTGTGCCCCCCTGCCGTACCGGTGGCGGTAACGGCTCCTATACCTTCGCGGCAAGCCGCGACGACGACGGCCCCCTTCCCCGGGTGAGTCCAGGGCCTGTGTCGAAGTGGCACCAGGCACGCGCGCGAGCGCGCTACCTGGCCGGTGGGGCGATGCCGGAGGCGAGCCTCACCGGCCAGATCGCGAAGCGATGTCGCGCTCGCACCAAGCACGGTCAGGGTGCGAGCCGCTAGGCGAGCGCCCTGGGCCGGGATTGCAAAAAAACACTGCCGTCCGCCAGGTCCTTGAAGCGGTCGAGGTCCTCGGACGGCGCGTCGATCCCGCGCAGCGCGCCGCGGTCGGCCAGCCGGGCGCCGGCGTACAGGCGCGCGACCAGGGCCTTCCGGTCGGTGCCCAGCTCGGACCGCTCCCACCCGGCCTGCTCCAGCAGCAGCGCCGCCGCGTACACGTCGGCCATGTACTGCGCGAGCGGGTAGAGGCGGGCCTCGGCGGTGGCCCGGTCGAGGCCCTGCCATTGCTTGATCGCCTCGCGCAGGTCGCCGATCCGCCGCTGGACGAGGCCGGCCGTCGCGCCGTCGCCCTCGGGGGCCCGCCCGGCGGCCTCCTCCAGCCGGTCGAGGAAAGGCAGGTGCGCCTGTTCCCGTTCCATGGCGCGCCGCACGTCCAGGCAGAGGATGTTGTCGCCGCCCTCCCAGATCGGGTTGACCTGGGCGTCGCGGAGCAGCCGGGCCACCGGCCACTGCTCGATGTAGCCGTTGCCGCCGTGGATCTCGATGGCGTCGCTCGCCGCCGTGACGCCGAGCCGGGCGGCGCGCAGCTTGATCAGGGCGGCGCCGATCCGCAGCCGGGGCCGGCTCAGGTAGCCGTCGAAGACGAGGGCCTGGGCGGCCTCGGTCTCGACGATCAGCTCGGCCAGCTTGCGGCGCATCAGCGGCTGCTCGTACAGCGGTGCCCCGAACGCCTCGCGGGCCCGCGCGTAGCACAGCGCCTCGACCAGCGAGCGGCGCGCGACGCCGAGCCCCATGGTCGCGATGCCGAGCCGGGCGCCGTTGGTGAGCTCCATCATCCGGGCCAGGCCCTTGCCGTCGCCCGCCTGGCCCTCGACCGGGGCGCTGGAGGACGGGGCGAGCAGGAACGCCTCGGCGTCGGTGAACTCGATCTCGGCGGACGCGACCGACCGGGTCCCGAGCTTGTCCTTGAGGCGGCGGATGCGGATGCCGTTGCGCGAGCCGTCCCGCCGCTCCCGCAGGACGAGGAACGGCGCGATCCCGCGAACGCCGTCCACCCCTCCTTCCGGTTTGGCCAGGACGACGAACGCCGAGCCGTTGGCGTTGGAGGCGAACCACTTGAAGCCGTTCAGCCGCCAGGAGTCGCCGTCGCCGGGCGTGGCGGTGGACTCCAGGGCGCCCAGGTCGGAGCCGCCGGAACGCTCGGTGAGCAGCTGCGCGGCCTCGCCGGAGAACTCCCCGGCGGCGAACAGCTCCCGGACCCGGGCCTTGACGTCCTCGGGGGCGAACTGCTCGGTGAGGCCGACGACCATGTCGCCGCCGGTGCCGAGCGCGCACGCCATCCCGATGTCGGCCTGGTCGAGCAGGTAGCTCCAGGCCACCGAGAGCGGGGCCGGGTCGACGTCCGCCGCCTTGGCCTCGGCGCGGAAGTCCGGGCGGGTGAAGCCGGTCGCCACCAGGTCGGCGCGGGCGGCCTCGAACGACGGCGGCATCACGACCTGGCTGATGTCGCGTCCCCAGCGGTCGTACTTCTCCAGGCGGGGCGGGTTGCGGTCGGTCTCCTCGGCGCGTTCGGCGATCGGCCCGCCCATCAGCGCGCCCAGTTCCACCAGCCTGGGCTCGGCCCATTCCAGCCCGCCGGCGCCGAGGTGGCGGCGCATGAGGAAGCGCAGCGTGGGGTCGCAGGTGTACCAGTTGAGGCCGACCGCCCCCTGGTAGCGCTCGGACGCGTACCGGCGGGCCTTGTCCGGGCCGCCGAACGGGAGCCGGTCCACGGGCTCGATCAGATAGGACGCCATACCCGGACATTACACTTTTACTACAGGCAAAGAAAGTCTGTAACTTCCATGAGCGGGTAAGGTCCTCCCCCAGATGGCGAACACTCTCGAACTCAGGCCGCTGACCGCGCGCTCGGTCGTCCTCAGCACGCTCCTCGGCCTGCACCCGCCCCGGATCGGCGCCCGCCAGGCCGTCCGCGTCGGCGACCTGTTCGGCATCGCCGAGGGCACGATCCGGGTGGCGCTGTCGCGGATGGTGGCCTCCGGCGACCTCGTCCAGACCGACGGGCACTACGAGCTCACCGACCGGCTGCGGCGCCGCCAGGCCCGGCAGGACGAGAGCCGCTTCCCCCGCACCCGGCCCTGGGACGGCTCCTGGGAGATCGCCGTCATCACCGCCGAGCGCCGGTCCCCCGCCGACCGCGCCGCGCTCCGCCAGACGATGTCCGCGCTCCGCCTCGCGGAACTGCGCGAGGGCACCTGGCTGCGGCCGGCCAACCTGAGCCGTGCCGGACGGCCCGAGATCGTCCAGCGGCACTGCACCTTCCTGGAAGGACGCCCCGAAGGGGACCCGAACGCGCTCACCGCCACCCTCTGGGACCTGGACGCCTGGTCCGCCACCGCCGGCGACCTGCGCGCCGCCCTCGACCGGGCGGACACCCTCGCCGAGCAGTTCACCGTCTCGGCCGCCGTCCTGCGGCACCTGCTGCGCGACCCGCTGCTGCCGCCGCCGCTGCTCCCCGCCGCCTGGCCCGGCCCCGGGCTGCGCGAGCACTACGAGCACTTCGAGGCCGGCTTCGAACGCCTCCTCGCCAGGCACATCTTCGCCTGACGGCACAGCCCTAACAAGAGCTTGCTCCAATCGTGATCGGCCTCCGCCGTCCCGGCCGTCCCGACCGGGGAAGGAGAAGTGGGTAGGTCGGGGGTCTCCGGAGGAGGTACCGCCATGGCCGCCAAGACACTGCAGGGGCTGAACCGCCTACTGCACGGACTGATCCGCCGCAAGCCCATCGACCGCATCGAGGACGACACCGGCGAACCCACCGGGCTGAGCCGGACGCTAGGCCTCTGGCAGCTCACCGCGATCGGCATCGGCGGCATCATCGGCGCCGGGATCTTCTCGCTGGCCGGCGCGGTCGCCAACGAGAAGGCCGGACCCGCCGTGCTCATCTCGTTCCTGGTGGCGGGCATCGCCAGCGCCGCCGCCGCGCTGTCGTACGCCGAGTTCGCCGGGCTCATCCCCAGGGCCGGATCGGCCTACACCTACGGGTACGTCGTCCTCGGCGAGTTCGCGGCCTGGTTCATCGGCTGGGACCTGCTGCTGGAGTACACCGCCATCGTCGCCGTCGTCGCCATCGGCATCTCCGGGTATTTCAACGACCTGCTCGGCTTCATGGACGTCGAACTGCCGCTGTGGATGGTCGGCGCGCCCGGCACCGAACCCGAGGGCGTCGCGTCCGGCAGCTACAAGGTCAACCTGTTCGCCGCGCTGCTGTGCCTGCTCATCGCCTACGTCCTCAACCTGGGCATGAAGAGCGCGGCCCGGTTCGAGACGGCGCTGGTCTACCTCAAGGTCGGCATCGTGCTGCTGGTGATCGTGGTGGGCGTCTTCAAGATCAACACCGCCAACTACTCGCCGTTCTTCCCGTTCGGGTGGGGCGGCGCGTTCACCGGCGCGGCCACGGTGTTCTTCGCCGTCTTCGGCTACGACGCGATGTCGACGGCGGCCGAGGAGTCCCACGACGCCCGCCGGCACATGCCCAAGGCGATCGTCTACTCGCTGGTCGTCTCGATGGTCCTGTACGTGCTGGCCTGCCTGGTGCTGACCGGCATGGTCGACTACCGCGACATCAACCCGAACGCCGCGTTCTCCTCGGCGTTCGACTCGGTCGGCATGCAGACCGTCGGTCTGATCATCGCGGTGGGCGCCATCCTCGGCATCCTGACCGTCCTGTTCACGTTCATGATGGGCGCGGCCCGGGTGTGGTTCTCGATGAGCCGGGACGGGCTGCTGCCCGGCTGGTTCGCCAAGACCCACCCCACCCGCAAGGTCCCCACCCGGATCACCTGGATCCTCGGCGCCGGCTCGGCGCTGATCGCCGGATTCCTGCCGATCGGCGAGGCCGCCGAACTCACCAACATCGGCATCCTGCTGGCGTTCATCGTGGTCTGCATCGCGGTGATCGTGCTCCGCTACCGCCGGCCCGACCTGCCCCGGGAGTTCCGCACCCCGTTGATGCCGGTGGTGCCGGCCGTGGGCGTGGTCTTCTCGATCTGGCTGATCACGTTCCTGGAGACGCAGACCTGGCTGCGGTTCGCCATCTGGTTCGCGATCGGCCTGGTGATCTACTTCTTCTACAGCCGCCGCCACTCCCTGCTCGCCACCGCCCCGCCGGAGCGGGACGAGCCCCCGCACTAAGGGACGATGATCTGCCGGACGGCCTCGCCGGCGTGCAGCCGGTCGAAACCCGCGTTGACCTCGTCCAGCGTGAGCCGGTGCGACAGCAGCGCGTCCACCGGCAGGGCCCCGGAACGGTACATGCCGATGAAGCGCGGCACGTCCCGCCGGGGCACGCTGGACCCCAGGTAGCTGCCGCGCAGCGTGCGCTCCTCGGCGACCAGGCTGAGCGCCGGCAACGACACCGGCTTCCCGGGCTCAGGGAGCCCGACGGTCACCGTCGTGCCCCCGGGCCGGGTCGCCGCGTACGCCTGCTCCAGCACCGGCACCACACCGGTGCTGTCGATCACCTTCTCCGCGCCGCCGCCGGTGAGCTCGCGCACCTGCTCCACCGCGTCCTCGCCGCCGGTGACCGCGTGCGTGGCGCCCAAGCCCAGCGCGAGCTCCAGCTTGGACGGCACCACGTCCACCGCGACCACCGTCCCGGCCCCCGCGGCCTTGGCGGCCAGCAACGCCGCCAAGCCCACACCGCCGAGCCCGAACACCGCGACGCTGTCGCCCGCCTGGACGCCCGCGCTGTAGAACGCGGCCCCGGCCCCCGTCAGCACCGCGCAACCGAACAGCGCCGCGATCTCGTACGGGAGGTCCCGATCGACCTTCACCGCCGACCGCGACGACACGACCGTGTACTCGGAGAACGCCGACACGCCCAGGTGATGGAACGGGCGGGTGCCGTCCTCGGCGGTGAACCGCATCCCGCCGCCCAGCAGCGTCCCCGCGCCGTTGGCCCGCGCCCCCGGCCCGCACAGCGCGGGCCGCCCGCCGACGCACCGTTCGCAGCTCCCGCACGCCGGGACGAACGCCAGCACCACATGGTCACCGGGCTCGAACTCGGCGTCCTCCCCGGCCGCCACGACCTCCCCGGCCGCCTCATGCCCCAGCGCCATCGGCAACGGCCGCGGCCGCGACCCGTTGATCACCGACAGGTCCGAGTGGCACAACCCCGCCGCCCCCACCTTGACCAGCAACTCCCCCGGGCCAGGCGGGTCCAGCCGCAGCGTGGCGATCTCGATCGGCGCGGACTCCGCGTACGGCAAGCCCCGCCCCGACTCCACCAGCACCGCCGCCCGTGTACTCGTACTCACAAGGCCCTCAGCAGTTTCTGCATCTCTTCGCGGATCTGCTCGGGGACGGCGATCGGGCGGCGGGTCTCGCGTTCGACGAAGACGTGCACGAAGTATCCCTCGGCGATCAGTGTGCCGTCCGAACGGTACAGCCCGATCTCCCAGCGGACGCTGGAGCGTCCCAGCTTGCCGATCCGCAGGCCCAGCGCGAGCGTGTCAGGGAAGGACACCTCCGCCTTGTACGAGCAGTGCGACTCCACGCACAGGCCGATCGCCTCCGCGGCGCGCGGATCGAAGCCCGCCGCGGTAATCATCCACTCGTTGATGGCGGTGTCCATCAGCGAGTAGTGCACGACGTTGTTCACATGCCCGTAGAGATCGTTGTCCTTCCACCGCGTGGGGACGGTCACCCAGTGCGAGTAGTCGTCGTTCACGGCCACCAGCATAGGAACCGCAACGCGAGATCAGTGGTGCTTGCGCCCACCGCCCCGGAACCGGGCGAGCAGCCCGCGCACCTTCGCCTGCGTGCGCGGATCGCGTGCCATCCGCTCGGCGCGGGCGCGCGCCTGCCGGCCCTGCGGGCCGTTCAGGAAACGCTTGAGCCGGTTGACCATTGAAGCCATCTCTACTCCTCCGCCAGAAGTGTCGGGCGCGCGGGGCGGATCCAGCGGCCTCATCTGGACAACGAATCCACCTCCCCGAAGGTTGCAGGCGTCCTGTCCCAACCAGCGGCCGCCGATCTACGTCTGAACGATCAATGGGATTCACCAAATCTCGGAAGGAGCGGGATGAAAATCCCCTACGGCCTGGGCAGCGCCGGGATCCTGCTGATCGTCGCCCCGGTGCTGGTCTGGCTCAACCCGTTCCGCTGGATCGTCCTCGGAGACCTGCGCTGGGCGCTGCCGTTCGTCGTGGCATGCGGTCTGGGCGTCCTCGGGTTCGCGGGCATCCGGGCGGCGCTGACGGTGGACGGGTGGCGGCGCTGGACGGTGGCGGCCCTCGCCATCTGCACGGGCCTGGCGGCCCTGCCGTCCGTCGGGCTCGGCCTGTTCATCCTGATGTTCCGCGACGTCGACCAGCGGGTGGCGGCGGTGTCGCCCGACGGCCGGTTCCGGATCGTCGTGCACGATACGGCGAACGTGATTGACCCGGTGGAAGGCGTGTACCTGCAGACCACCGAAGGACCGTTCAGCCGGCGCGCCTATTTCGGCTGCTTCAACCTGGACGCCGGGACACCGATCCAATGGGTGAAGTTCAGCGGCCCGAACACGGTCACCGTCCAGGCCGAGAAGCAATGGACTTTGCGGTTCGATCCGGATGACATGCGCGCCGTGGACACCCTCCCGGACGACATGTGCGCCAAGGGCCTCTACACAGATTGACCTGTTCCCCGGGGGCCCGCTGTGTCGACCACGCCCCCCGTTCCCAACAACATCATCTGGCTCTGAGACGCGTCCACACCCATTTGCCGAGCGGCTCCGTCCGCCATACTCCGCACTCGTCCGAGAGCGCCTGGACGATCGGCAGCCCCCACCCGCCCGTGCCGTCGTCGTGCCCGTCGTCCAGGGCCCGCGCATCCGGCTCGATGTCGTCCAGGGTCAGTTCCTTCACTGGTGAGACCACCGGCATCGCGTCGGACGAGTCCCACACCGCCAGCAGCACGGCAGCCTCCTCGCGCGCGAACTGAACGCGGATCTCCCGCTCCGGCGTGCACGCCACCGCGTTCGCGACCAATTCCCCGGCGATCAGAACCGCGTCATCGACCAGCCGCCCCAGCCCCCACGCCGCGAGCCGATATTCGATCAACGACCGAACCTGCCCCGGCGCCGTCCAGGCGGCAAGACAGCACATGTCCAATTCGCCACTAATTTCGACTTTGCCGCTCATGTCCCTCATCCCTTTCTTCTCTTCCGTGGGACAAGATTGACCCCGCCGACGTAAATTGGCTATGCGAGATAAGCAAGCTCAACACGGGGAGGAAAAGGGATGCGTACCCGGCCCAACTTCGATCCGGACGGCAACCTGTGGGACCTCATAGCTGTTGAGCTGCGGAGACAGCGTCAGGAGCGCGGCCTGTCGCATGCTGCCGTGGGTGAGATCATCGACCGCGATCGATCACTGGTCGCGCATGTTGAATCCGGCTTCACGCGTCTTCAGACCGCACACGCGATCAAGCTCGACCGGGCATGGAACCTGAGCGGGCTCTTCCAGCGGCTAATCAAGATCGCCAAGGCGAGACACGACGGCGAATGGTTCAAGACCCACCTGGAACACGAAGCTCAGGCGACGTATCACAAGATCTACGAACTCGGCTGGGTGCCCGGCCTCTTTCAAACCGAGCGCTACGCCCGTGCCATGTTCGAAGCGGCTGGGATAGAGAACGTAAAGGACGCGGTCCAGGCTCGTGTGAGTCGTCAGGCGTGCCTGCAGAAGCGATCTCGGCCCAGAGTATGGGCGATACTCGACGAGGGTGTCCTGGATCAACCAGTCGGTGGGCCTGAAGTCATGCAGGAACAACTCGCCCACCTGGTCGAATTGGCCCAACTACCCAACATCACCATACGAGTTGCACCAAGATCTGTGGGAGCTCATCCGGGTCGAGATGGCTCCTTCAAGATCATGTCGGTGGACGGTGCTGACGTGGTCTACACCGTTGCCCCAGGGGGAGGTCGACTCATCCAGGATGCAGGAGAGATATCTTCGTTTAGAGTGTGGTTTGATCTCATTGGAGACATCGCTCTCCCCAGGGACGCAGCCTTGCGATTGCTGAAAGCGGCTATGGAGCGGTACTCATGATCACATGGCGTAAGGCCAGCCACAGCGGGAGCACCACGGCCCAGTCCGACTGTGTTGAGTTGGCGCAGGTCGATGGAGCCGTCGCCATCCGTGACAGCAAGGCGCCCGATGCCGGACACCTGATCCTCGCAGCGGACGCTTTTGCCAGGCTCGTTATTCGCGTCAAGCAGGACGACGCGATCGTGTGACCTGCTCAGCAGGGCAGCGGCCGTGTGTACTTCAAGTGGCGCCGGAGGGGAAACGTTGTCACTTGCGTAAGTCCTGGACCGCCAGCGGCCGGACTCGTCCGCTAAGGGACGAAGCGGACGTCCGGATGTTGGGGTGAGGGCCGGTCGAGGAGACGTCCGGGCCGGTTCCGCAGGTGCCGGTCGAAGAACGCGGTGACGTAGGCCCGCTGCGAGGTCATGACCCGTTCCGGGTCCACGGTGCCGATGAAGTTCCTGCGCGCCTCCACCGGGATGTCGAGCCGCTCGTCGAGGACGGGCAGTATGGCTTGCAGGTCGGTGAAGGTGTAGTGGCTGCCCGCCGGGACGTTCAAGTCGCGCTTCCAGCCGGTCGAGCGCTCCCAGAACGAACTCCAGGACGGGGAGGTCAGATGGGTCTGCGGAGACCCGCCGGTGGCCGCGCCCATCAGCATGAACGGCCGTGACAGGCCCTGCTTGGCGACTGGGACGAAGTCGTTCTCGGCGTACTGCATGGTGCCGTCCATGTCGATGCCCGCGTCCACCCGCCCGTCCACTCGCATCGCCTCGGCGGCCTGGATCCCCCCGGCGGAGTGCCCGAACATACCGATCCGCGACAGGTCGAGCGTCCGGCCGAGGCCGCGGGGCAGCGGCCGCGCTCCGGCGTCGGGGTTGGTGCCGGCGTGCAGCGCGGCCAGCCGGTCCAGGACGAAGCGGGTGTCCTGGACGCGGGTGGCCAGGGCGGTCCTCAGACGTTCGGGGCTCTGCGGGGGAAGCCGCTGCGGTTCGACGCGCCCGCCGGGGAACTCCACCGGGGCCGTCTCGAAGGTGTGGTCCATCGTCACCACGACGTAGCCGCGGCTGACCAGTTCCTCGGCGAGCGTGGTGCCCAGCACGCGGGGCACGCCGAAGCCGGGGGAGTACAGCACGACCGGCCGGGCGGCGCCGCGCGCGTCGGCGGGCACGGCCTCAGCGGCGTGCGTGCGGGCGCCCGTCCAGTCGACCTGGCCCGGCTTGAAAATTCCGAGGGCGCCCTGCCGGTCAAGGGTCGCGGCGACCCCGGGACGCAGGTACGGGGCCGGGCGGGCGCGCCGGTCGGCCGGGTACCACACGCTGACCATGAGCTCCCGGGTCCGGCCCGCCACCCAGGGGTCGGTCCGGCTCCGGTCGACCAGGTGCAGCTCGGTGGTGCCGACGGCCTGTCGCCCGGTCGGCGGGGGCAGCGTGAACCGGGCGGGCCCGGCCGTGGCGGCCGAGCGTGCGGCGGGGACGGCCCTGGCGGAGTCGCAGGCCGCCACCATTGCCATCAGGCAGGACGCCCCGGCGGCCAGGGCGATGGTGCGCGTCATGGTTCGCATAGGCCCACCCTGGCGGCCCGGCCCCGCGCGCGATCATGCCCGAACGGCACCCGCCGCCCCCGACTTTCGGCAGGGGTGGATCATGGGAGCGGTACCTCGTCCACCAGGTCGGCCAGGACTCATCGGTGCGGCGGCAGGTGATGGGGGCCGGGCCCGCGTTCGCTCAGGCGTCGAGTCCGGCGATCACGATCTTCATCCCGGCGCGGAACTCACTTTGCGGATCGCTGCCGCCCGCGGCCTGTGAGATCTCGACCAGGTGCGGAAACCGATCCTCGGATAGTCCGGCCACCCGCGCGGTGACCGTCTCCGCGCCCTCCGGTGGCCCGTCGAGCTCGGCCTGCGCCAGACCGATGATGAAGCCCTGCACCACCCGGAAGGCCACCAGCAGGTCGGTACCTGAGCGGCCGCTGGAGGCAAGGGCCGTCAGCAGGGCTTCGGCGGGCCGGAGTATCCCGGTGTCGAGACTGCGCCGGGTCAGGATCAAAGGGATGGTGCCCGGATGGGCGCGCACCGCCCGCCACATCGCCTCAGCGATGGCCTCGACCTGCGCCCGCCAGTCGGCCGAGGGGGCATCGACCCAGTGCACCTGGGTCATCACGGCCTCGGTGACCAGGCCCTCAAGCCCATCGCGGCCGTCAACGTAGTTGTAGATCGTCATCGGGCCGGTGCCCAGCTTGCCGGCGAGGCTCCGCATGGTGAGAGCCTCCAGCCCTGCCTCGTCCACCAGGTCGAGCGCGGCGGCCTGCAACTGCTCTCGGGTGAACTTCCGGGGTGCGGGCACGCGACTCCTCCTTGATTACGTACTAGGTACGTGATTAACTCTCACTCGAACACGTACACCGTACTTGAATGGAGCGGGCGGATGGCGACGCGTACGTCCTTTGTCTCAGACGGTGACCAGGTCGCCGCCTGGCTGACGGTTCCCGAACGGGCCGGATCCCACCCGATCGTCGTGCTCGTGCACGGCGGCGGGGCAACGCACGAGATGATGCTCGACCAGTACGAAAGGTGGTTCTCCGGCGCGGGCCTGGCGGTGCTGGCGTTCGACTTCCGGCACCTGGGAGAGTCCGGTGGGCAGCCCCGTCAGCTCGTAAGTCCGCGCCGGTACGCACGCGACATCGACGCCGCACTGGCCTTCGTGAAGTCACGACCCGAACTCGACGCCGACCGGACGGCGCTGTGGGGAACCTCCTTCGGCGCAAGCCATGTGGTCGCCGCGGCCGCACGCCATCCGGAATTGGCAGCCGCGGTCGTGCAGTGTCCCGTGCTCAACGGCCGCGCCATCGCCACCCGCGCCGGGCTGCGACACCTGGCCCGGTTCACCCTGCCGATCGCCGCGGACCTGGTGCGCGCGGCGTCCGGTCGGCCGCGCCGGTACGTTCCGCTGGTCGGCCGTCCCGGAGAGCTGGCCTTCGTCAACCAGCCGGGCGCACTGGAGGGATGGAGCTCGGTCTGTCCTCCGGGCTATGAGTTCGACAACCGGGTCGCTGCCGCCGCCGGGCTGGAGATGCTGTTCTACAACGCCTCCGCCCACGCGTCCCGGGTCCGCTGCCCGCTGCTGGTGTGCCAGAGCGACCGGGAGAACCTCATCGACCCCCAGATCGCGGTCAAGGTCGCCACCTCCGCACCGCGCGGCGTACTCAAGCACTACGACGCCGACCACTTCACCGTCTACCACCCGCCCATGGTCGAGCGGCTCGTCGCCGACCAGATCGAGTTCCTCACCACCCACCTCGGCGGCGCGGAGCCGGCTGTGAGGCCGGTCGAGCCTGCATGAGGACGAATCCAGGTGCTGCGTTGACCACGGGCAGCAGCACGTGGGCGCAGGGCCTCGACGTCATTGTGGAGGGCGCCGCCGTCCGAGTGACCGACCGTCATACGCTTCAGCGGTTGCCTGACGCGTACGAGGACAAGTACGGCAGTGAATGGCATTTCGATGTCGGCGACGGCGTTTTCGTTTCGGGCGGGAATGCGGCTGCGGTGTTCCGGATCGAACCGGCCAAGGTGCTCGCGTTCGCCAAACAACCGCACGCCCAGACCAGGTACCGGTTCACCACACGGTGATCCTTGGAGGATGCGTCAGCTCTTGAACCGGGTGTTCCATCTGCGCCGACCCGACTTGCTCAGGCGTGCGGGGGCCTGGGTTTGAGAGCGAAGAACGCATCCACTCGGCGTTCGTGGGAGTCGCGGCAGCCTGTTGTGCTTCCATGTCCACCGTGCCGCAACCCTTGTACGTCCCCCCAGGAATGGCCGAGGTCCCGCAGGACGACGAACACGTCATCCGGGTGATGGGAGCACGCGACGACGCGTCGCGGCCCGGATCATCGACCTCCTGGCCACCTCCTCGCGTCGTTCAGACGGTGGGCGATTCCCAGAAACGCGCAAAGCATCCCTTTGCTGAGCGACTTCTGGAGGCATAGGAAGGACAAGCGGTTCGGACAGTGCGTCCACGACCAGAAGGCCGGAACGGTCGTCATCCTGGCCCAGGCCCCGGACGACGCCACGGCGCCGGAGTGGGAGCGGCGCGAACGCAATCCCCGGTTCCGCCCTGGGTATCCTCGGGACGGCCGTGCTGGTCACCCCGCTCGCACTGGGAGCCAGGGCAGCCGCCGGCCCGGCGTTCGAGGTCGACACCTTCTACGACAGCCACGTCCTGAAGTTCCCCGACCGGGCCGCCGCCGCGACCGTCCGGCAACGCCTGAAGTACACCGACCTGCGCTTCACCAACGTCCCAGATGACTCGCTCACCGGTGATGTCGGTGACGAGGACCGCTACGTCGTCGTGACCGCCGCGGTCTCACCACCGCAGCAGGACGCGTCCGCCAAGGCAAGAAACGCATTCGCCCTGATGCACGCTCCCGTCCTCAACACCATCGGCTGGCTCTGAGAGCACCATCGGGATTCGAGTGCCTTTCGAGACGTCGGCGACACCCTGGAGGGCGACTGCCCGTCCTGCATGAGAGTGGTGAGCGTATGGGTGACGTGAGCCTGGTGTCCCTCGATGACGAGTTCCGTTTCTACACGCCGACCGACCCGGCGGGGGACTATCTCGAACTCAAGTGGATTTTCCGCGAGGTGTTCGAGGAGGACATGTATCGCGCGATGTTCGCCGAGGTTCCCCCCGATGGCGTCGTGCTCGACGTCGGGGCGAACGTGGGCCTGTTCACGCTGTTGCTGAAGCGGGAACGGCCGAACGCGGTGGTGCACGCGTTCGAGCCGGCGCCCGATTGCGTCGAGGCGCTGCGCCGGAACGTCGACCTGCAGGGGCTGTCGGACGTCACCGTCCATCCGGTCGGAATCGGTGCTGAGGGCCGTTCGTCGGTCCCGTTCACCTACTACCCGCGGGCCTCGGGCAATTCCACGCGCTATCCCGAGCAGAAGAAGAACTACGGACACGGCCTCCTGAAGGAGTCCAGCACGATCGAGGTCGAGGTCCAGACCCTGTCGGCGGTCCTCGCCCGCTGCCCCGAGCTCGCCCGCATCGACCTGCTCAAGATCGATGTGGAGGGCGCCGAGGAAGACGTCCTCCTCGGCCTCGCCGAAGCGGATTGGAAGAAGGTGAACGCACTCGTCATCGAGGTCGAGGACCTCGACGGACGGCTCGGCCGGATCGAGAGTCTGCTGGCCGCCCAGGGGTTCAGCACGACACGGGAATACGTACCGATGGTGCCGAAAGAGCACCGGCTCTTCATCGTCCGCGCCACCCGTCCGCCCGCATGAGCATGAATCCGTAGGGTACCGACCGTCAGGGAGGTACCTCATGGGCGGCGTCCAACCCGAACTCGACGGCAGGTTCAGTGATCCCACGGCCGGGCCGACGCCCTGGGCCGACACGGTTCAGGTGCTGGAAGAGGCCGAGTCGTACTGGCTCACAACGGTGCGTGCGGATGGCCGTCCGCATGTGACTCCGCTGATCGGGGTGCTGCAGGACGACGTCATGCACTTCTGCACCGGGCTTGGCGAGCAGAAGGCGCACAACCTCGAAAAACATCGGCAAGTGGCGTTGACCACGGGCAGCAGTGCGTGGGCGCAGGGCCTTGACGTCATTGTGGAGGGAGCCGCCGTCCGGGTGACCGACAGTCGTACGCTTCAGCGGTTGGCTGATTCGTACGAGGACAAGTACGGCAGCGAATGGCATTTCGATGTCGGCGACGGCGTTTTCGTTTCGGGCGGGAATGCGGCTGCGGTGTTCCGGATAGAACCGGCCAAGGTGCTCGCGTTCGCCAAACAACCGCACGCCCAGACCAGGTACCGGTTCACGGTTTGAGAGCGAAGAACGCCTCCACGCGGCGTTCGTGGTAGTCGCGATCGTCCTCGTCGTGGACGGCGCCGCGTTGCCGGGCCAGCTCGAAGTAGGCGGCCTCGCGGCGCAGGCGGTGGCGGATCAACTGGGTCACCGTCACGTCGTCCATGGGGCCCGCGGTTCCTCCGGCACGGTGGTAGGAGTCGACGAACTCCCGGCGTTGCCGCGTGGCGTCGCCGTCTTCGTCCGACCATTCCAGCGCGGCCGACGCCACTTCGACCTCGGGCGCTCCGACGACGGCCTCGTCCCAGTCGAGTACGGCCACCAGGCGGCCGTCGCGGGCGAGGGTATTGCCCGCGTAGAAGTCGCCGTGCAATGGGTGGCGGCGCCGGTTCCGGCAATGGAAGCCGGCGAGCCACTGGTCGAGGTCCGGGTCTGCCAGCTTGGGCGCGTCGTGCGGCGGCCGCCCGTACAGGCCGGTCTCCAGGAAGGAGGCGACCGGGCGTGGCGGCGGTGTGTACGAGGACAGCGCGCGATGCAACCGTGCCAGCAGGCGCGCCGCCTCCTCGCGCATGTGCGGCAACTCGGCGTCGGGCCATTCGCCGCTGACGTACCGCCACAGGGAGAGGACCCGTTCCTCCGCGAGGACGCAGGTCGTCCCGTCGCGGGTACGTAGTGGCGCCACCGCCTCGGGCATGGCCGAGGCGGCGTGCGCGGCGATCGCGTGGCACCACTCCGTCTCCGCCTGGCCCCGCCATGTGGTGCCCACGCGCACCACCAGGTCACCGATCCGGTACGCGGCCGATTCCTCGCCGCCATAGAGACGTACTGCAGTGCCATCGAGCGCCTTCCCCCAGGCTTCTCGCGCAGCATGCAGCATCGGGCCGGTCAGAGAGGTTTCGGAGAAGGGCATGTGTGATCAATCGTCCGTGGCGGTGATGCTCCACTTGCCGACATCGTTGTAGTCCGAGTCGTAGATGGGGGAGCCGTCGCCGGGTTTCATGTCGTAGTGGTGAAGGTTCCCGCCCCAGTAGCGCAGGATGCGGCCGAGTTCCTTGTCGGCCTTTCCGTCGAAGCCCGTCAGGTCCACCTCTAGAACGAATTTCATCCAGTCCTCCTTGCTTCAATCATCTCATTGAACTCCCTTTTGAGGCTTTCGGAGGAAAGTAGACGGTTCTCGCAGGGGGTCGGTTTTGAAGTCTCAAAAGCGAGGTCAGGGGACGATGCGGTCGACGGTGGTGCTGACCAGGTCGGCGATCTCGTCCTCGGGGAAGACGTCGGGGAGCGTGAGGCGCTCGACGATCAGCCAGTTGAGCGCGAGGTAGAGCAGGACGACGGCGTCCCTGTCGCCCGGCATGCCGGACGACTCGTGGAAGTCGATGTTGGCCTTGAGGTCGACGACCCGGCGGGTTTCGTCCAGGAACTGAAGCGGCAGGACGGCCAGGACATCTGGCTGTGCGGCGGCGGCAACCTGGCCGCCCACCTCCTCGGAGAGATCGACGATCTGGTCCTCAAGCGGAACCCGATCGTGCTCGGCGACGGGATCCGCCTGTTCGACGGCCCGTTCGCGGCGCATCGCTTCGCCCTCACCGACGCGCGGCCCTTCCCCTCCGGAGTCACCGTCATGAGGTACGCGAAGAACCCATGAGCGGGGACCGGCGCGGAGCCCGCACGACCGCGGATCCGCTCTCGTGGTTCAGAGTCGGTCGCTGTGTGTTGGTTGCTGGTGGGTCGGTCCTGCTTTTCTGATTTTTTTCTGCGGGGGTGTCGAATGGCGTCGAGCCCGTTCGTAGCCAAGGTGAGAGGCCGGCAACGGGCCGGTCGCCACTCACCGGAGGCCCACGATGTCCACCATCACCTTCGCTCCCGCGAAGCCACTGATCACCGGCGGTGTGACCGCCGCGGCCGTCGCGGCCGCGGCGACCGCGGCCGTCGCCGCGGCGGGTGAGTTCGCCGGGATCAGCCTCGCTGTCGGCGGCGCGCCGATCCCGGTGTCCGGGTTCGCCGTGCTGACCGTCATCTTCTCCGTGGTGGGCCTGATGCTCGCCCTGGTACTGGCCCGCACGGCCGGCCGTCCGCGCACGGCGTTCGTCCGAACCACGGTCGTGCTCACCGCGTTGTCACTGGTACCGGATGTGCTCGCGGACGCGTCCGTGGCCACGAAGATGCTGCTGATGCTGACGCACGTGGTCGCCGCCGCGATCGTGATCCCGGCCATCGCCCGACGCCTGTCCGCCTGATCCTCCGAAGGAGTTCGCCATGAAGAAGTACCTGCTCGCCGTCCAGTTCGACGAAAGCGCGCCGTCGCCGTCCGAAGCGGAGACGCAGGAGCAGCAGGACCGGACGGCCAAGGTCACCGCCGAAATGCAGTCCGCCGGTTCGTGGGTGTTCGTCGGCGGCCTGCTGTCCTCGCCCGCCACCACGGTCGTCCGCCCCGGCAACGGCACGACCACGATGACCGACGGCCCGTTCGCCGAGACCAAGGAGCAGCTCGGCGGATTCTGGGTGATCCAGTGCGGCGACCTCGACCAGGCGCTGGCCTGGGCCGATAAATGCGCGCTGGCCTGCGGGGCCCCGATCGAGGTGCGCCCGTTCCAAGATGCGCAGTGGAAATGAGCACGAATGGATCTGGACAGCGTCTACCGGTCGGAGTACGGCCGGTGCGTGGCCACGCTGACGCGCCTCCTCGGTGACATCGGGCTCGCCGAGGAGGCCGTGCAGGACGCGTTCGCGGTGGCCGTCCACAAGTGGGACGAGACGCCGCCCAATCCCGGCGCGTGGATCGTGACCACCGCCCGCAACCGGGCGATCGACCGCCTGCGCAGGGAGTCCACCCGCGAGGCCCGCCACGCGCAGGCGCTGCTGCTGCACCAACCCGACGAGTCAGAGGAGGTGGGACCGGTGCGCGACGACCAGCTCCGCATGATCTTCACCTGCTGCCACCCGGCGCTGTCGCCGCTCGCGCAGACCGCGCTCACCCTGCGCCTGCTCGGCGGGCTGGAGGTGGCGGAGATCGCGCGGGCCTACCTGGTGCCGGAAGCGACCGTCTCCCAGCGGATCGTCCGCGCGAAGAAGAAGATCCGCGACGCCGGCATCCCCTACCGGGTGCCCGACGCCGCCGAACTCCCCGATCGGCTGACATCGGTGCTCACCGTGCTCTACCTGGTCTTCAACGAGGGATACACCTCGACTTCCGGGGAGCTGCTGCGGACGGACCTGTGCCTGGAGGCCGTCCGCCTGGCGAGGGCCCTCGCCGAGCTGATGCCCGACGAGCCGGAGGTGATCGGGCTGCTGGCGCTGCTCCTGCTCACCGAAGCCCGGCGGCCCGCGCGGGTGGGGCCTTCGGGTGAACTGGTGGTGCTCGCCGAGCAGGACCGGTCGCTGTGGAACCGGGAGCTGATCGCCGAGGGACATGAGCTGGTACGGCGGTGCCTGCGCCGTGATCAGCCGGGGCCGTACCAGTTGCAGGCCGCGATCAACGCCGTGCACACCGACGGGCCGGCGACCGACTGGGCGCAGGTGCTGGCGCTCTACGACCAGCTGCTGCAGCACACCCCGACCCCGATCGTGGCGCTCAACCGCGCGGTCGCCGTCGCCGAGGTGCACGGACCGGCGCCGGCGCTGGCCACCATCGATGAGCTGGACCTGCCGGGCTACCACCTGCTGCCCGCCACCCGCGCGGACCTGCTCACCCGCCTCGGCCGTACCGCCGATGCCGTCGCCGCCTACGACGAGGCGATCACCCTGGCCACGAACGACACTGAACGAACCTTCCTGGAGACGCGACGGGCGCGCCTTGGGCGCGAGGTCAGAGATGAGATGACAAGGAGCGTGCACGCCGTGGACCAGGAGAACGTGAGCGCCACCTTGACCGTCGCCGTGCCCGCCGCGAGGGTGTTCGCGGTGCTGGCTGATCCGACGACCCATTCCGCGATCGATGGCACCGGCTGGGTTCAGGAACCTGCCGACCGGGCGCCGCTGACCGAGGTGGGGCAGATCTTCCGGATGGACATGTATCACCCCAACCATCCAGACGGTGACTACCAGGTGGCCAACAAGGTCCAGGTGCTCGACCCGCCACGCGCCATCGGCTGGCTGACGGGGCAGGAGAAGGATGACGGCCACCTGGAGTTCGGCGGGATCTGGCGTTACGACCTTGCGCCGCTCGGTCCGTCCGAGACCGAGGTCACGCTCACCTACGACTGGTCGGCGGTGCCGCAGTCCATCCGGGAGTACCTCCAGTTCCCGCCGTTCGGCCCCGAGCATCTCACCAACTCGCTGCACCACCTGGCCGAGCTTGTCTCCGGTAGGTGATGTCGCCGACCAAGATGACCATCAGTCAACCTCGCAACAGCCCGTTAACGCCTGGGGGCCTGCGTCTCCACGTCTGGGCCTGGAACCGCGGACGGGGACGCCGCCCGGGCCCGACCAGCCGCCGTGCCGCAGTGGACCCGCCCTGGCGCTCCGGCGACCGATCGCGCCGCCACAACAACCGTTCGACAGCGCGTCACCACAGGTGCGCGCCTACGACAGGACCAGATCGTGACCACTGCGAACACGAGGCCCGGAGCCGGGCGGCGGGAATGGGTCGGGCTGGCCGTGCTCGGCTTGCCCACATTCCTCGTCACGATGGATTTCTCCGTGCTGTACCTGGGCGTTCCGCACCTGACCGCCGACCTCGCGCCGAGCGGCATCCAGCAGCTGTGGATCGTGGACATCTACGGCTTCCTGATCGCGGGCTTCCTGGTCACCATGGGCACCATCGGTGACCGGATCGGCCGGAAGAAACTGCTGCTCATCGGCGGCGCCGGGTTCGGCATCGCCTCGGTAGCCGCGGCGTTCTCCACAAGCCCGGAGATGCTCATCGCCGGCCGTGCGCTGCTCGGCGTCGCGGGTGCCGCGGTGATGCCGTCGGTGCTGGCCCTGGTCACCGGTATGTTCACCGACCAGAAGCAACGCAGCCGCGCCCTCGCCATCTATCTGACCTGCTTCATGGGCGGGACGACGCTCGGCCCGCTCGTCGGGGGCGTACTGCTCGAGTACTTCTGGTGGGGTTCGGTGTTCCTGGTGGCCGTGCCGGGGATCGTGCTGCTGCTGGTGTTCGGTCCCTCCCTGCTCCCCGACCAGCGTGCACCGCAGGCCGGCAAGCTCGACCCGGTCAGCGTCGTGCTGTCCCTCGCGGCGATCCTGCCGTTCGTCTACGGGCTCAAGGAGCTGGCCCGCAACGGCTGGGAGTGGTTCCCCGCCGTGGCGCTGGTGTTCGGCATCGCGGCAGGGGTGGTGTTCGTCCAGCGTCAGCGGCACCTGGAGCACCCGCTGCTCGACCTGCGCATGTTCGGCGACCGCACGTTCAGCTCCGCACTGACCTTGATGTTCGTGACCGCCGTGGTGGGCACCGGCACCCTCCTGCTCGTCACGTTGTACCTGCAGAACGTCACCGGCCTCACCCCGCTGGCGGCCGGCCTGCTCCTGGTGGTGCCCAACGTGCTGATGATCGTCGGCAATCTGTCCACCCCACCGCTGGCGAACCACATCCGTCCGGCGTACCTGATCGCGGGCGGACTGTTCGTTGCGGGTGCCGGCTACATGATCTTCACGCTGGCCGACTCGACGTCCGGCCCCATGATGATCTTCATTGCGATGTGTGTCGCCATGCTCGGCACCGCGCCGCTGGCCGCGCTCTGCAACCACCTCGCCATGGGGGCCGTGCCGCCGGACAAGGCCGGCTCCGGGGCGTCGATCGTGCAGACGACCGCAGAATTCGGGCTCGGGCTCGGCATCGCCACGCTCGCCACGCTCGGGACCGCGGTGTACCGGAGCAACGTGGAGGGCGCGCTCGGCCCGGTACCACCCGACGTGGCGGACGCCGCCCGGGAAAGTATCGACCGCGCGGTCGGCGCGGCCGGTCAACTGCCCGCAGAACAGAGCAGCGACCTGCTGGCCGCGGCCCGCGACGCGTTCACCTCCGGCGTGCAGGTGGTGGGCATCGTCAGCGCCATCTTCTACGTCGGCCTGGCCGTACTCGCCCTGCGGGCGTTCAGGCACGTGCGGAACTCCCACGGCGGCGATGACGACACCACGAACAAGGACCAGCGGACCGACCTGGTACCCGAGGCCTAGACCGGCACACACGGCAAAGCCCGCACAGGTAATATAGTTAAGTGCGTGTACAGTATGCTTGCTTAACGATTATGTCGAGGTCCGGGGCCGCATCGGCTCCGCCGAGATCCGAACGTTCCGCGACGTGCGGGCCGGGAACACCAAGGTCGCCTTCGTCATCGACGACCGCATCAATAGCGACGCCCAGCTCGGAGAGACGACATGAGCTTCGATACACCTGCCGGAACCCGCGGTGCCCGTCAGCCGGCCGGGAGGATGCTCCGCTTGCTGAACACGCTGGTCGCCAAGCGAATCCGCCGAAAGGGCAAGTTCGGGGGCTTCAACGCCCTGATCCTGACGACCGTCGGCCGCAAGAGCGGACTCGAACGCACGACTCCGGTCGGCTGGTGGCCCGGGGGCGACGGCAACTGGCTGATCGTGGCGTCGGCGGCCGGGGCGCCGGGGAATCCCGCCTGGTACCACAACCTCGCCGCCCACCCCGACAAGATCAAGATCGAAGTCGAGGGCCGCGAGGTGGCGGTGGTCGCCGAGCAGCTCCACGGGGCGGAACGCGCGCAGGCCTGGGAGCAGATCATCGCGGCCGCGCCCCGTTTCGCCCAGTACCAGCAGAAGACCGACCGGGAACTGCCGATCATTCGTCTGGTGCCCCGATCCGGCGGCTGAAACCGAGTCGGCGGAGGAGATGCCGGGCCGGCGCGACGGCCGCCAGCGCACACACCCGTCCAGTCGAACCGGGTGTAGGCGTGGGTGCCCAGCCAAGAGCCCCCGGCGAAGCGGACGTGGCCCGCGAAACCCGTTATCGCGGAACGGTGCGGACGCCGCGCGCGTCGTACGAAAATGCGCGGCACGACTCACGGGAGGCTCATATGGGGCGCGGCGGGGTTCCGCACGACAGGTCGGGGCAGCTCAAGCAGATCGAGAGCGGACTGCTCCCCGGCGAGCAGATCATCGCGGTGTACGACGCCGTGGGCGCCGGGACGGGGTTCATCGGGCTCACCGACCGGCGCGTGATCATCCAGGACAAGTCCTTTGTCGGCAAGAAGATCGCGATCACCAGCATCCCGTACTCGCGGATCAGCTCGGTGAGCGTGGTCAGCAACAAGTCGTTCGCGGGCTCGTTCTTCTCCTCCGGCGCGATCGCGATCCACGTCGGCACCCAGCTCTACGAGGTGGAGTTCCGCGGCGAGGACAAGACCCACCACGTGCACAACGTGATCATGCACCACATCTCCCTCTGACCCCGGTACCTGCCCGTCCTCGGAGGCGCTGCAGTCGGCCGGGGCGAAGAGGAGGGAGGCCAGGCCGCGATTATCACCTCCACCTACTGATGGAAGGACAAGCTCGAACACGACAAAGAATTCGTCATCATGATGCAGACGATCGACGAGCGTCTCGATGCTCTGGTGGACAGCATCAGGCCAATTACTTATACGACACCCCCAGAATGAGCCGCCCCGACCACGTCGAGCGACTTGGTCGACACCGAGGGCAGTCGCAAATCCGGGTCTGGCCGGTTATCCATTCGCGTTGTCTTACTGATCGCATATCGCTATAGTGCGGAGACTTCAAAGATCACCTCGCCCCATACCGGGCAATCCCCCTTCCTCCAGAGATTGGACTTTGCGTGAAAATCAAGGCGTTGCTGGCCCGCGTCCTTCCCGTGGCCGCTGTGGCCATGGCCTCGGTAACCCTGGGCTCCGGTACCGCATCGGCCGCCACTTGGGAGTACGGCCCGTGGAACGACGAGACCAAGGGGGCGAGGGCGTACTTCACGAAGAAGGGCGACCACCTCAAGATCTGCGACACCAAGTCCGATGGACGTTGGGCTATTGCGTGGGTGGAAGTAGGGGAAGGCAGTAACGCTCGCTACCGGTTCGACCTCCCGGACACCAAGAACAACGGGAAGTGCAGCTATTCCAAAGCTTCGATGGGGGGCGTGTACAACCTCCCCGAAAAGAAGTGGATCCAGGTGACCGTATGTCGGTCGGTCGGTAACGGGTGCGATAACGGTGCCCGGACCTACGAGATCTACAACAATCGCTGAGCCTGGATCCACCAGCTCGGGCGGACGTGACCAGTCACGCCGGAGCCGGGGCCCTGGACGCACAGGGCCTCCCTTGGAAGCGGTGGCCGCCGGGTGCGGCCGCCGCTTCGTGGTTAGAAGGGTTCGTCTAGGGTTACGGTGCCTTCGGTGCCTATCTGGTAGGCGGATACTCGGCGTTCGAAGAAGTTGGACAGTTCTTGGACGTCCTGGAGTTCCATGAACGTGAACGGGTTGGACGAGCCGTAGCGGACGGGTAGGCCCAGGCGGGTCAGGCGTTGGTCGGCCACGTATTCCAGGTAGCCGCGCATGTCGTCGGCGCTCATGCCTGGTAGGCCGTCGCCGCACAGGTCATGGGCGAACTCCAATTCGGCCTCCACGGCTTCTTCGAGCATGCGGGTCACCTGTTTTGTCATTTCGGTGTCGAACAGGCCGGGTTCCTCGGAGCGGACGGTGTCGACGACTGAGAAGGCGAAGTCCATGTGCATGCTCTCGTCCCGGAAGACCCAGTTGGTTCCTGAGGCCAGGCCGTTGAGGAGGCCGCGGGAGCGTAGCCAGTAGACGTAGGCGAAGGCCCCGTAGAAGAAGAGGCCCTCGATGCACGCGGCGAAGCAGATGAGGTTGAGAAGGAACGAGCGCCGGTCGGTGGGCGTGTGCAACTCGTCCTGGGAGCTGATGGAGTCGATCCAGCGGAAGCAGAACTCGGCCTTGGCCTTGATGGACGGAATGTGCTCGACTGCCGCGAACGCGCGTGCGCGCTCGTCGGCGTCGGGGAGGTAGGTGTCCAGCAGGGTCAGGTAGAACTGGACGTGCACGGCCTCTTCGAACAGCTGCCTGGATAGGTAGAGCCTGGCCTCGGGGGCGTTGATGTGCTTGTAGAGGTTCAGGACGAGGTTGTTGGCCACGATCGAGTCGCCGGTGGCGAAGAACGCGACCAGCCGGTTGACCAGGTGCAGTTCTTCTGGGGTGAGCCGGTTCAGGTCTTGGAGGTCTGAGGCGAGGTCGACCTCTTCTACTGTCCAGGTGTTGCGTATGGCGGCGCGGTAGCGCTCGTAGAAGTCGGGGTAGCGCATGGGGCGCAGGGTCAGGTCCATGCCCGGGTCCAACAGCATTACTGGCACGCCTCGCAGGTCTCGGGGTTCTCCAGGGAGCACATGAGCGTTGTCTGGGCGATGCGGGTTGCCGGACGGGAGCGCAGGTAGTAGGTCGTCTTGAGTCCGCTGCGCCATGCGTAGGCGTACATCGAGGAGAGCTTGCCGATGGTGGGCGTCTCCATGAAGAGGTTCAAGGACTGGCTCTGGTCGATGTAGGGCGTGCGTGCGGCGGCCAGGTCGATGAGTGCCTTCTGGGGGAGTTCCCACGCGGTGCGGTAGAGGTGGCGGAGCTCGGCTGGGAGGTCCAGGCCTTGGACCGAGCCGTTGGAGCGCTTGATCGCGTCTCTGGTGGCGGGCGTCCACAGCCCGAGGCGCTTCAGGTCGTCCACGAGGTAGCCGTTGATCTGCAGGAACTCGCCCGACAGCGTCTCGCGCTTGAAGAGGTTGGACACCTGCGGCTCGATGCACTCGAAGCAGCCCGCGATGGACGCGATCGTAGCGGTCGGCGCGATGGCGATCAGCAGCGAGTTGCGCAGCCCGACCTCGGCGACGCGGGCGCGCAGGGCGTCCCATTCGGCGGCGCGGGCGGGCGCGGCGTCCGGGAAGTGGTCCGGGTGCAGCATGCCGCGCGCGGTGCGGGTGTGCTCGAACGCGGGGAGCGGCCCCAGTTCGGCGGCCAGGTCGGCGGACGTCCTGTAGGCCGCCAGCGCGATCTCCTCGGCGATCAGCGTGGACAGTTCGCGCGCCTCCGCCGAGTCGAACGGCAGCCGCAGCTTGAAGAACACGTCGGCCAGGCCCATCACGCCCAGCCCGACCGGCCGCCACCGCCGGTTGGCGTCCGCGGCCTCCTCGGTCGGGTAGAAGCCGCGGTCGATCGTGCGGTCCAGGAAGCGGACGGCGGTGCGCACGGTGGCCCGCAGCCGCTCCCAGTCGATTCCGTCCGGAGTGGTGTGGGCGGCGAGGTTGATCGAGCCCAGGTTGCACACCGCGGTCTCGCGGTCGCCGGTCACTTCCAGGATCTCGGTGCACAGGTTCGACAGGTGGACGACGCGGCCCGGCTCGGCGGTCTGGTTGCAGGCACGGTTCGCGGCGTCCTTGAACGTCATCCAGCCGTTGCCGGTCTCGGCGAGCGTCCGCATCATCCGGCCGTAGAGGCGGCGCGCCGGAACCTGCCGGACGTACCGGCGCTCCGTCTCCGCGCGGCGGTAGGCGGTGTCGAAGTCGTCGCCCCACAGGTCGGTGAGCTCGGGCACCTCCTTGGGGTCGAACAGCGACCAGGTGCCGTCGGCCTCGACCCGCCGCATGAACTCGTCGGGGATCCAGTTGGCGAGGTTGAGGTTGTGGGTGCGGCGCGCGTCCTCGCCGGTGTTGTCGCGCAGTTCCAGGAACTCCTCGACGTCGGCGTGCCAGGGTTCCAGGTAGACGCAGGCGGCGCCCTTGCGCCTGCCGCCCTGGTTGACGGCGGCGACGGACGAGTCGAGGGTGCGCAGCCAGGGGACGATCCCGTTGGAGTGCCCGTTGGTGCCGCGGATCAGCGACCCGCGCGCCCGGATCCGGGTCCAGGAGATCCCGATCCCGCCGGCGTACTTGCTGAGCCGCGCGACCTGCCCGTACCGCTCGTAGATCGATTCCAGCTCGTCGCGGGGCGAGTCGAGCAGGAAGCACGACGACAGCTGCGGGCGGCGGGCGGCGGAGTTGAAGAGCGTGGGCGAGCTGGGCAGGTACGACAGCGTGCTGAGCAGCCCGTACAGTTCGGCGGCCTCGCCGATGTCCGCGGCCAGCCCGCAGGCGACGCGCAGGAAGAAGTGCTGCGGGCGCTCCAGGGCGCGGCGGGTGCTCGGATGCCGCAGCAGGTAGCGGTCGTAGAGGGTGCGGAGCCCGAAGTACTCGAAGCGGTCGTCGGCGTCATCGTCGATCAGCGCGTCCAGCTCGGTGGCGTGGGCGGCGACGAACGCGGCGGGCGCGTCGGCGAGGAGCCCCTGCGCGTGCGAGGCGGCGACCGACTCGGAGAAGGCCCGCACCCCTTCGGCCGCGGTCTCGTCGGCGATCTTCAGGCTCAGCAGGCGGGCCGCGACCTTGGCGTACGCGGGCTCCGCGGCGACGAGGGCGGCGGCCTCGGCGATCGCCTGGTCGCGGTCTTCCCGTCGCACCCGTGCCGGGTCGGCTTCGGGCAGGCCCGCGCAGGCCTGCTCGACCTCGGCGGCCAGCCGGTCGATGACTTGCTGTGTCACGTGTTCTGCTCTCTCCGTCGCGAGCTGCTCGCCTCGCCGGGAGCGGGCACGCGAACGGGGGCGCGGCGGCATGCCGCGCACCGTCCACCGGCCCTCCCGCGAGGCCTGGACGAACATCGGTGCCGGCAGGTCTTCGGACTCGCGGGCACCGCGCCGTCCGGACGTCCGGACGGCGCGACCTAGTGGCCGTCGCTTCCCGGCGCTCACGCGCCAGTGCCTATGACGGCGGTCGTTCCCGCTCACCGCTGCGGGGCAGTCCCGGAATTGGCGGCGCCGATGGCGGCAGCGCACGTCGCACCGGGTTCCCTCTTACGACGCCCGAGCCGTTGGCGGCACGGGCGAACCAGCACGGGCAAGACCCTACATCTGGGTGGACCGGTTCGCGACACCACAACATGTTGGGCGTGTCGCGTCCTATCCGGGGGGAGGTATAGAGATCACCGGACCGGAGTGGGACGATGAACGGGCCATGTCCCCGCATCCGCTCTTCCGGACCTCGCGGGCGGCCGCCTTCGCCGCCGTCTGCGTGTCGCTGGCGACCCTCGGGCACACCCTGACCTCCACCGTCACGGTCCCGGTCTGGGCGATCGCCGCGGGCTTCGGCGGGGTGCTGGCGGTGGCGCTGGTGCTGGCGGGCCACGAGCGTTCGCTGGCGACGATCCTGGGCGGGCTGCTGGGCGGCCAGTTCGCGCTGCACAGCCTGTACGCGGCGGCCACCGCGCCGCCGCTCCCCGCGCTCCCGGCCGACCCGGCCTCGGGGCACCACCAGATCGCGTCCGTCCCCGGGTACGAGTCGAGCCTGGCGATGACGCTCGCGCACGTGGCCGCCGCCGTCGTCTCGGCCTGGTGGCTGCGGCGCGGCGAGCGGGCGGCCTGGACGCTGGCCCGGCGGGTCGCCGCCCTGGCCGACCGGTCGCTGCGCGTCCTGCTGGTGCTGCTGCGGGTCGAACCGGCCGTCCCTCCGGCGCGTACATCTCCGGTGACGGCGGTGATCGCGACCGGCACCGCCGGCCGCGTCCTGCGGTACCAGGTCGTACGGCGGGGCCCGCCCCGGCGTTCGAGGGCGCTCGCGCACGCCTGACCTGTCCCGATCAGGGGCCGGACGGGCTCGCGGACGGGCGCCGAGCGCCACCGGACGCCGAACACGCGGCGCTTCCGGTTTTCCCGTACGCCTCGAACGTCCAATGGAGATCTCTCATGTCCGTGCTCGCCTCATCCGGAGTCACTCGTGCGAGGAGGCCGTCATGACCATCCGTTCCATCCTGGCCAGGACCGGGCTGGCGGGCGCGCTCGCGGCGGCGACGCTGACGCTGGGCGCGGTGCCCGCGGCGGCGCACACCGCGCTGAAGTCGACCGACCCGAAGGCGAAGGCGGAGGTCGCCCCGCCCCGCGAGATCACGCTCACCTACACCGAGAAGGTCCGGCTGCCCCGGATCGTGCTGACCGGCCCGGGTGACGCCCGGATCGAGAGCGCGCCCGCGACGGTGTCCGGCGACAAGGTCACCCAGCCGGTGAACGGGACGCTCGCGAACGGCACCTACACCGTCGGCTGGCGGGTCGTGTCCGCCGACGGGCACCCGATCTCGGGCACGTTCAAGTTCACGGTGAAGGGCTCGACCGCTTCCGGCCAAGGACAGGCTCCGGCGGCGAACGCGTCCGGCGCGCCCGCTTCGACGCCTTCGGCGAGCAACGCGGCGGGGCAGGAGGAGGCGGAGTCCTCGTCGTCCGGATGGGTGTGGATCGGCGCTGCGGGGCTGGTCGTGGTGCTGCTGATCGGCGGCGTGGCCTGGGCGCGCCGTCCCGCCAAGGACTGAACTCGAGGCGGTGGCCCCTCCGCGGTCGCCCGTCCGGATGACCGCGGAGGGGCCACCGCCCTGGCATGATTACTCCATTACAGCATTACGCTTCTCTCGATACGAGGGTGTGAGACCGTGATCGTCGAGTACATCCGCTACCGCGTCGACCAGGCCGACGCCAGCGAGTTCGAGGCCGCCTACGGGCGCGCCGCCGTCCCGCTGGCGGCCGCCCCCGAATGCGTGGACTACGAGCTGTCCCGGTGCGTCGACGAGCCCGGGTGGTACGTCCTGCGGATCACCTGGACCTCCGCGGACGACCACCTGCAGGGCTTCCGGAACGGCGAGCACTTCGGGGCGTTCTTCGCCGAGATCCGCCCGTTCGTCCAGCGGATTGAGGAGATGCGCCACTACGAGCGCACCGCCGTGCACGGCACCGGCTCCTCCGTACCCACCCTGTACGAGTGGGCGGGCGGCGCCGAGGCGCTGGAACGGCTCACCGAGGCGTTCTACACGCAGGTGCTCCAGGACGACCTCATCGGCCCCCTCTTCGCGGGCATGGACCCGGGCCACCCCAAGTACGTCGCGATGTGGCTGGCCGAGGTCTTCGGCGGACCGTCCCGCTACAGCGACGAGCGCGGCGGCTACCAGCACATGCTCACCCAGCATCTCGGCAAGGGCATCACCGAGCCGCAGCGCCGACGCTGGGTGAGCCTGCTGATGGACGCCGCCGACCAGGTCGGCCTGCCCGACGACCCCGAGTTCCGCGCCGCGTTCTTCGGCTACATCGAGTGGGGCACGCGGCTCGCCTTCGCCAATTCGCAGCCCGGCGCCGAGCCGCCCACGCAGGCTCCCGTCCCGCGTTGGGGCTGGGGCGTCGCGCCGCCGTACATCCCGCACAGCTGAGCCGAGTTCAAGGGCGCACCTTGGCGGCCTCCTCCGTTCGCGTCCGCCATAGGACGAGGAGGCCGACGGCCCCGGCGCATGCGGCGATGGCCATGCCCCAGCGCATGCCCGGCGGCCTGTACCCCGACAGCGCCCACGCGGCCGTGGCCAGCGCGGGGCCGAACGCGAAGCCGAGCTGCCGTGCCAGGCTCTGTGCCGCGCCCGCCGTCCCCGCGAGCGCGTCCGGAGCCCTGGTCATGATCATCATGAAGTTGGGGCCGGCGAAGAGCCCGACGCCCGCGCCCGCGACGGCCAGCCGCCAGCTCAGGTCGGACGGCTCCCATCCGGCGTCGAGCGGGACGAGCAGCAGGGTGCCAGCCGTCGCCACGATCAAGCCCAGCAGCGTGGTGCGGGCGGCGCCCCAGCGGTCACCGAGCAGCCCGCCCAGCGGACCCGCGAGCACCATCCCCGCCGGGAACGCCAGGATTGCCACCCCCGCGGCCGCGGCCGTCAGTCCCAGGACGCGCTGCAGGTAGAACGGCGCGAGGAACTCCACCATCGAGATCGCCACGGCGTTCAGCAGCACCAGGACGACCGGCCCCGGCACGCCCGGCACGCGGACCAGCTCCCGGAACGGTGCGCTCGGGCCGCTCCGCCACCAGGCCAGGACGGGCGGGATCGCCAGCGCGGCCAGTCCGAACCAGTGCGTCCCGTGGCTCGCGCCCAGCGACAGCCCCAGCAGCAGCGCCGCGGTGGCCGTCCCGAGCAGCACGCTCTCGCCGAGGAACGAGTGGCCGGGCGGACGCACCCGCGCGTCCGGCGGCATCTGGGCCAGCGCGATCGCGATCACCAGCAGCCCGACCGGCACGTTCAGGTAGAAGATCCACGGCCAGCCCCACGTTCCGGTGACGATCCCGCCCACCGCCGGTCCGCTGACCGCGCCGAGCGGGCCGAGCGTCATGACCAGCGCGGACGCCCGTCCGACGTGCTCCGGGCGGACCGCCCGCGTCGAGATCATCGGGACCAGCGCGAACAGCAGGCCGGCGAACGCGCCCTGCACGAGCCGGGCCGCGACCAGGGCGGCCAGGACGGGCGCGGCCCCGGCCGCCAGGCTGCTCGCGGTGAAGCCGCCGATCGCGAAGATGAGCGCGGACCGCGCGCCCACGCCGTCCAGCCACCGCCCGGCCGGGAGGGTGAGGGCGACCAGGGGCAGCAGGTAGCCGAGGACGACCCATTCGGTGGCGGCGGTGCGCACGCCGAAGTCCCGCTCCAAGGCGGGCAACGCGACCGCGACGACGCTGGTGTCGAGCGTCGCCATGAAGACGACCAGCGCCGTTCCCGCCACCAGCCACCAGCGATCACGTCCGTCCACACCGACCTCCAAGAACTACACGTCATGTGAAGTTAAAAAGTACACAACCTGTGTAGATACTTCAATGGGCGGGGAAGCTGGAAGCATGTCCGGCATGGCCAAGCCGATCGAGGAGCCCCGGAACGCGCGCGGCCGCCGGTCCCGCGCCGCGCTGCTGGCCGCCGCCCGGGAGATCGTCGAGACGGACGGCGTCACCGCCGCCACGATGGCCGCCGTCGCCGAGCGCGCCGGCGTCACCCGGCGCGCCGTCTACCTGCACTTCGCCTCCCGCGCCGACCTGATCAGCGCGCTGTTCGAGCACGTCAACGAGGTCGAGGACATCCAGGGCCGGTTCGCCCCCATCGGCGACGCGCCGGACGCGGTCACCGCACTGGAGGAGTTCGCGCGGCGGCACGCCGAGTACATGCCGCGCATCCTCGCCGTCGCCCGCGCCGTCGAACGCGTCGCGCCCACCGACCCCGACGCCGCCCGGCACTGGCAGACCGCCATGTACTGGCGGTACGAGACCAACCGCGCCCTCGTCCGGCGGCTCGACGAGGAAGGCGTCCTCGCCCCCGGCTGGACGGTCGACACCGCCGCCGACATGCTCCTGGCCCTCATCTCCAACGGCGTCAGCGAAACCCTTCTCGTCGAACGCGGCTGGACGCCCGTGCAGGTGGGCGAGCACATGGCCCGGCTACTGCGCGCGACCTTCGTCGCCGGCGCCGTTTCGGGCCCGTCCGGGCGCTCGAAAAAGGCCGGCAGGGGGTAGGAAGAGCGCGTCAGGGAACGTGGCCCGGGGGCTCGGCCAACGATCCTCCTGACAGGGTGGCTTTCCGGCTACGAGGAGGAACCATGGCGGCAGTTGAGTTCCGTGCGGCGCGCGACTTCTTGCTCGCCCATCGCGATGACTACGCGACGGCGTACGAGAAGTTCCGCTGGCCCGTGTTGACCGGGTTCAACTGGGCACTCGACTGGTTCGACAAGATCGCTGAAGATAACGACCGGCCCGCGTTGTGGATCGTGGAGGAGGACGGAACGGAGGAGCGCCACTCGTTCGCCGACATGTCGCGGCGCTCCAACCAGGTGGCCAACCGGCTGCGCGCCGCCGGCGTGCGCCGCGGCGACCGCATCATCCTCATGCTCGGCAACCAGGTTGAGCTGTGGGAGACGATCCTGGCCGCGATGAAGCTGGGCGCCGTCCTCATCCCGACCACCCCGCTGCTCGGGACGGCGGACCTGCGCGACCGGCTGGCCAGGGGACGGGCCAAGCACGTGGTCGTCCGCTCGGACGCGGCCGCCAAGTTCGCCGACATCCCCGGCGACTACACCCGGATCGCGGTGGGCCCCGAGGTGGACGGCTGGCTGCGGTACGACGAGGCGTACGACGCCGACACCGCCTTCACCCCGTACGGGATCACGTGCTCCACCGACACGTTGCTGCTGTACTTCACCTCGGGCACGACCGCCCGTCCCAAACTGGTGGAGCACACCCACGCCAGCTACCCGGTCGGCCACCTGTCCACGATGTACTGGATCGGGCTGCGGCCCGGCGACGTCCACCTCAACATCTCGTCGGCGGGGTGGGCCAAGCACGCCTGGAGCAACGTTTTCGCGCCCTGGAACGCCGAGGCGTGCGTCTTCATCTTCAACTACACGCGCTTCGACGCCGACCGGCTGCTGGACGAGCTGGAGCGCTGCGGCGTCGCCAGCTTCTGCGCGCCGCCGACCGTGTGGCGGATGCTGATCCAGGCCGATCTGAGCCGGTTGTCGTCCCCGCCGCGCGAGGTGGTGGCGGCGGGCGAGCCGCTGAACCCGGAGGTCATCGAGCGGGTCCGCGAGGCGTGGGGGGTGACGATCCGGGACGGCTTCGGGCAGACCGAGACGACCGTGCAGATCGCCAACACGCCCGGCCAGGAGGTCAAACCGGGCTCGATGGGACGTCCCGTGCCCGGTTACCAGATCACGCTGGTGGACCCGGCGACCGGGGAGCCGGCCGAGGAGGGCGAGATCTGCGTCGACCTCGAAGAGCGCCCGCTCGGGCTGATGACCGGCTACCACGGCGACGAGGAGCGCACCGACGAGGCGATGGCGGACGGCCGCTACCACACCGGCGACATCGGCGCCGTCGACGAGGACGGCTACATCACCTACGTGGGCCGGGCCGACGACGTCTTCAAGGCGTCCGACTACAAGATCTCCCCGTTCGAGCTGGAGAGCGTGCTGATCGAGCACGAGGCGGTGGCCGAGGCCGCGGTCGTGCCCTCGCCCGATCCGGTGCGGCTGGCGGTGCCCAAGGCGTACATCACGCTGGCCGCGGGCTGGGAGCCGACCGCCGAGACCGCCGCGGCGATCTTCGCGCATTCGCGGGCGCAGCTGTCGGCGTTCAAGCGGATCAGGCTGCTGGAGTTCGCCGCGCTGCCCAAGACGATCTCTGGCAAGATCCGCCGGGTGGAGTTGCGCGCGAGCGAGGTCGACAAGCATCCCGACCCCTCCGCCCGCCCGGAGGGCGAGTACCGAGAGGCGGACCTGCGGTGACCGAGCGAAGCGAGGGCAGCGCGGCTGCTGTGTCGGGGGGTGTGGGGGGTCGTCCCCCCGCAAGTGGCAAGGTGACCGAGCGAAGCGAGGGCGGCGCGGCTGCTGTGTCGGGGGGTGTGGGGGGGCGTCCCCCCGCAAGTGGCAAGGTGACCGAGCGAAGCGAGGGCGGCGCGGCTGCGTTTGTTGGGGGTGCGGGGGCAAGGTGACCGGACTGTCTTACGTGTCAGGGACGTCGGGCAGGCCGCTGCTCGGGGACACCATCGGCGCCAATTTCGCCCGGACGGCGGCCGCGTTCGCCGATCGCGACGCCCTGGTCGAGTGCGCCACCGGACGGCGGTGGAACTACGACCGGCTCGCCGCCGAGATCGACTCGGTCGCGCTGGGCCTGCTCGAGATGGGCGTGACCAAGGGCGACCGGGTCGGGATCTGGGCGCCCAACTGCGCCGAGTGGGTGTTCGTCCAGTACGCGACGGCGCGGATCGGCGCGATCCTGGTCAACATCAACCCCGCGTACCGGGTGCACGAGCTGGAGTTCGTCCTGAACCAGTCGGGGGTGCGGACGCTGGTGGCCGCGCCGTCGTTCAAGACCTCCGACTACGCGGCGATGATCGAGGAGGTCCGGCCGCGCTGCCCGGAACTGCGCGACGTGGTGCTGATCGGCCGCGAGTCGTGGGACACGCTGCACGACGCGGGCTGGGTCGGCGATCCGGCGCGGCTGGCGGAGGCGGGCGCCGGGCTGAGCGCCGACGACCCGATCAACATCCAGTACACCAGCGGCACGACGGGGTTTCCCAAGGGCGCGACCCTGTCCCACCACAACATCCTCAACAACGGTTTCTTCGTCGGCGAGCTGTGCGGCTACGACGAGGAGGACCGGATCTGCGTGCCGGTGCCGTTCTACCACTGCTTCGGCATGGTGATGGGGAATCTGGCGGCAACCAGCCACGGCGCCTGCGTGGTGATCCCGGCGCCGTCGTTCGATCCGGCGGCGACGCTGGCGGCGGTCGCGGCCGAGCGCTGCACCTCGCTGTACGGGGTGCCGACGATGTTCATCGCCGAGCTGAACGACGACTCCTTCGGCGACCACGACCTGTCCTCGCTGCGCACCGGGATCATGGCCGGGTCGCCGTGCCCGGTCGAGGTGATGAGGCAGGTCATCGAGCGGATGGGGATGGCCGAGGTGGCGATCTGCTACGGCATGACCGAGACCTCCCCGGTGTCCACGCAGACCCGCGCGGACGACTCGCTGGACCGCCGGGTGTCGACGGTCGGGACCGTCCACCCGCATCTGGAGGTCAAGGTCGTCGACCCGGTGTCGGGCGTGACCGTCCCGCGCGGGACGCCCGGCGAGCTGTGCACCCGCGGCTATTCGGTGATGCTGGGCTACTGGGAGGAGCCGGAGCGGACGGCGGAGGTGATCGACGCGGCCCGCTGGATGCACACCGGCGACCTGGCAGTGATGGACGGCGGGGGCTACGTCAACATCACCGGCCGGATCAAGGACATGGTCATCCGGGGTGGTGAGAACGTCTACCCGCGCGAGGTCGAGGAGTTCCTCTACACCCATTCCGACATCGTGGACGCGCAGGTCATCGGCGTCCCGGACGAGAAGTACGGCGAGGAGCTGATGGCCTGGATCCGGCTCCGTCCCGGCGCCGCGCCGCTCACCGCCGAGTCGCTGCGCGAGTTCTGCTCGGGGCGGCTGGCGCACTACAAGATCCCCAGGTACGTGCACCTGGTGGACGAGTTCCCGATGACCGTCACCGGCAAGGTCCGCAAGGTTCAGATGCGGGAGGAGGCGATCGGGATCCTCGGCCTGGACGAGGCCGCCCGCTCCCGGCACGCCTGACGGCACCGCACGACACGTCCTGCCAAGTTGACCCGAAACGGTCGCCGTTCTTGCTTGACTTCTGTCAAGATCATTGGGAGCTGATCGTTCACGCCGGTTCCGGCGCGCCTCAAACGAGATCGAATTCCGACGGGATGCAGGATCGACGAGAGGACGCCGTGTCCGAGAGTGAGAACGCTCCCGAGGACGCGATGGCACGCGACTTGGCCGAGGCGATGAAGCAGCATCTGGCGCGGCTCGGCGAGATCGTCCGCTGGCAGGACACCGCGATCGGCCGGGCCCCGAGCCCCAACCTGCTGGTCAAGGCGGGCTGGGCGAACGGCAAGGGGCTGACCGAGCTGGAGATCTCCGAACCGGCCATGGCCATGGACCCGGCCTTTCTGGCCGCGACGATCAGAACGGCGACCGGTCAGGCCCGGCGGGATCTGCTGCGCCAGGCACAGGAGATGGTCGCCGATTTGCGTCGCGAGGCCGAGGAACTGCTGGACCGTCTCGACGCCATACCGAAGGTCGGCTTCACCGGAGATGCCCGCGCGACCCTGCTCGACACCCGCGACTGGTGGCGGGGCTACGTGGAGTCCCTGCACAAGTTGACCTTCTCCCCCTCGTGAACGAGGGGGATTCCAACCCGTGGCCTCAGGAGAGGGGGACAGGTTGAGGTTCGCGGTTCGTCCGCCCCGGCAACCCGGAGCGTCCCCGCGCAGCGACGGCCGGTCCGGCCGCCGTGCACACGAGTCCGAGTCCGGTCTCGTGGGCGATGTTGCGTGCCGCGTTCACATCGGCGTTGCCGGCGTAGCCGCAGGACCGGCATCGGAAACGCGCTTGGCTCTCGCGCGCCTCCCGATCGGTGGTCCCGCACGCCGAGCAGCGCTGCGAGGTGTACGCGGGGGCGATCCTGTGGACGCGGCCGGGGGCCTTGTGCTCCAGCCGCTCGACCAGCATCCCCCAACCGGCGGCCAGGATGCCCCGGTTCAGCCCCGCCTTGGCGGCGACGTTGCGTCCCGGCCTCTCGATGGTGCCCTTCGCCGAACGGGTCATGCCCCCGATGCGCAGGTCCTCGACACCGATCACGTCGAACTCGCGGGCCAGCATCGTGGAGGTCTGCTCCACCCAGTTCTTGCGGCGGTCGCTTTGACGGGCCTTGAGGCGGGCGAGCGCGGCTTTGAGCCGCGCGCGGCGGCGCGAGCCTCGGCGGGCACGCCCCAGGTTGCGGGCCAGCAACTCCAGGCGTCGTGTCTCTCCGGGGGTGAGGCCGGGGACCTTCAGCAGATCCCCGGTCGACAGGGCGGCGCTGACGGCCACGCCCCGGTCCACCCCGACCACGGTCCCATCGCCGGGGCCAGGGACCGGGGGCGGGAGGTGCGCGAACGCCACATGCCAGCGCCCGGCCCGATCACAGGTCACCCGGTAGGACTTCACACCCTCCGGCACCGGCCGCGACAGGCGGAACCGCACCCATCCGCACTTGGGCACCAGCACCGCACCCCACTTGCGCGACAACCGCTCGACCTGGTGCGGTTTGACGCCGACCTGCCGGAATCCCTCGTGCACGCCCTGCTTGCGCCAGGTGGGGCGGCGGTGGGTACCGGCGAAGAAGTTGCCCATCGCCTGCGCGAAGTCACGCAGCGCCTGCTGCTGCACGGTCTGGGAACCGGCCCGCAGCCACTCGAACTCGGCGCGGGCCTGGGTGAGCTGCCGGGACTGCTCTTTGTAGCCCGGCGCCCCGCCCCGGTACCGGGACCAGAAGAGGTATTGCTCGACGGCCAGGTTCCACACGTACCGGGCGTGCGCGCAATGCGAGAGCAGGGCTTGCTCCTGCTCTGGGGTGGGGGCCAGGCGGTAGCGCGGCACGGGGCGATCGTAGCGTGCACGCTCGAACACAGGGACGAAAACGTGCTGGATAGTGCCTGGTCAACCGGCATTCGCCCGGGCGGCGAATGTCGGTTCCTGCCCTGCTCCGCAGGGGTCCGATTCCTCCCCGGCCTGAAGGCCGGGGTTTCCTCGGAGGTTCTTCGATGAAGAGCGGCTAACCCGCCGAGGTTCGCGCGCGATCGGAAACCAGCACCGAGGCCATACCGATCGCGCAGCCGCCGACCGTGAGAACGCCGATGCCGACGAGGCCGACTCCGATGACCCAGAAGCCGTCCTCCGCCCAGTCCAGGGCGGCGGCCAGGGGAGTTCCCAAAGATGCGCCGAGCCAGACGGCGACGGCGCGGCGCTGCCACACGGCCAAGCCGCCCAGCACCAGCAGCGTCACCACCAGGCCGACCACCTGCCACGCCTGGTACGGCCCGGTGACCCGCCCGTCGGGATGCTCGTCGTAACGCTGATCCCAGCCGAGCCACGCCAGCCAGGCGAGCATGCTCACCGCGAGGGCCAAGATTGCCGCGCCCAGATGCCGGGAAACACCGCGAATGCTCATGCGGCCACCCTTCCCCACCCCGTCCGGCAGGCCCCAGAGCGCGACTACTCAACCGTCCTGAGTATCCGCGATGAGTTTTCCCGCCGTCCCAGGTCTGCCCTTTCATGACCACAACCCACACTCTCGAAACACCCGGCGCGCGCCTGCACTACGAGGTCCGCGGCTCGGGTCCGCTGCTGCTGGTGACGGGCTCGCCGATGGCGGCCTCGGAGTTCGCGCCGCTCGCGGACGCGCTCGCGAGCGATCACACCGTCGTCACGCACGACCCGCGCGGCATCTCGCGCAGCCACGTCGACGACCCCGAGCAGGACTCCACACCCGAGCTGCGCGCCGACGACCTCGCCGCCATCCTGGACGCCCTCGGCGCGGAATCCGCCGACGTGTTCGGCAGCAGCGGCGGCGCGGTGACGGGCCTGGCCCTGGTCGAGCGGCACCCCGAACGGGTGTGGACGCTCGTGGCGCACGAGCCTCCACTGCTGGAACTGCTGCCCGACGCCGCCGACCGGCGCGCCACGACAGAGGACATCATCGAGACCTTCCACCGCGACGGCGTGGGCGCGGCGTGGATGAAGTTCATGACCACCGCCGGCTTCGACCTGTCCGCCGACGACGCGCCGTCCGGCCCTCCAGGAGAGCCCACTGAAGAGGAGCTGGCCAACAGCGCCCGCTTCTTCAACCACGAACTGCGCGGCACCACTCGCTACGTGCCCGACACCGCCGCACTGAAGGCGGCGCCGTCCCGCGTCGTCATCGGCATCGGCGCCGAGTCCAAGGGCCTGGTCACCTACCAGACCTCCCTGGCCCTCGCCGACCTGCTCGGCACGCCCCCGACCGAGTTCCCCGGCGACCACGGCGGCTTCATGGGCCGGCCCAAGGAATTCGCGGAGGCCCTGCACAAAGTCCTCACGGCCTGATGCAGACGGGACGACCCGGCGCCACCCGCGCCGGACCGTCCCGCGCCGATGTGCACTGGGGGCACTCGACGACGATCCGTTCGACCCTCACCTCGCTCTGATGGAGGCCGCGTATCTCGTGCGGACGCGTGAGATCGACGCTGGTCTGCAGCAGGCGCTCACCGCGCTGAAGGACACGCACATCGCCACCACCGCCCGCCTTACCTTGGCCGATATGGTCCTGCGGACTCTCCCTGAGCAGGCGCGGGGCCTTCCGGCGGCGCGGGAGTTGCGGGAGCTGACGACCACCGCTTGAGCCGCAAGCTCCTGGCCAGGCAAGTACTGGGAGCCGTGCCCGAGTAAGAGCGGGACCTTCCGGCGGCGCGCGAGCTGCGGAAGCTGACAACCTGCGCTTGAGCCGCACGTCGGGGCCGGTCTGCGACCGCGCTTGAGGACTTGTCCGACGTCGCCGTCGCCCGGTTGTCGTTGGTCGGCGTGGTCCTGCGAAGTCTTCCCGCTGAGGCACGGTCACTTCCGGTGGCGCGCGAGCTGGGGGAGCTGGCGACCACTGCTTGAGCCGCGAGCGCGTGCGCTGGATCGCCGACGTTCTCGGGTCGTACGCCCGTCCATTGGCAGGACCATCCGGCGCGGTGGACGGAGGAGGGCGGTCGTGAGTCCCAAGACGATTCCGACGGGCGGTCCGAAGAAGAACGAGACGCTCACCGAGTGCGGCATTCGCGGGTGCCGCGAGGAAACCGGTGTGGACGTCGTGGACGCGGGCGACGCAGGCATCTACATTGCGCCTGCTTCCGGTCTCTTGGGAGCCAGGCGTTGGCCTGCCGGGAGCAGCCGAACCGCCGGCGGCGGTACCTGGGCGATCAAGGGAGCCGGCGGGGTCCCCGAAAGAGTCTGGTCCCGCGGCCTCAGCCAGGGAACCAGTCAATACTGGGGACCGGCCTGGTAGCCGGTCCCCTGGTTGCACGCCCCGCAGCCGCCAGGCGGCCCTGCGGCGAGCTAGTTGGCGTCACGCCGACTGCGGAGGACGTGGCGGCAGAGGACGACGACGCCGACGAGGCAGCCGCCGACGAAGGCGCCGACGAAGAAGCCGCCGACGATGCCGAGGGTGCCCGCGAAGAAGCCGCCGACGCCGCCCGCGTCGCCGCCGACGCCGCGAGCGATGAGGCCGCCAACGACGACGGCGATGGCGCTGCCGAGGAAGCAAGCGAACGCGTCGGCGATGTTCTTGGCGGCGCCGCTGATGAGGGCGGCGCGCAACACGTCGCCGCCCATGTTGATCTCGCCGTAGTACCCATGGGTGGCGCAGAAGATGGCGAAGGGGCCGCCGAACATGGCGGCGCCGACGCCGGCGACGGCGACGGCGTAACCGCCGTCGATGACGCCACCGAGGAAGCAACCGAGGACGAGGCCGAGGAAGCCACCGAAGAGGAGGAAGAGAATCCTCATAGGTCCAACTCCTTTGCTTGGCGCCGTGTCTCTTACACAGGCGTCTGGGGGGTGACCGTCCTCTGGCTGCCCCGCCGTGCAACCACCCAGCGGAGCGTGCGAGTTGAGGGAGCGGATCACGGCCGCCTGAGACCGGACGGCGCGGCGGCGAGCCCGCAGGCGTGTGCGCAGAGTGGGCCGAAATAGCGAAGCCCTGGCGAGACGCCCGGGGTGAGTTGGGGTTCTGTGCGGCGGCGGGCAGCGGGCTGGTTTCGGCGGTGACCCGCACCGACGTCTGGTCGTGCGGATGCCGGCGTGGCCTGGACGGTGATCTTTGTGCCTTCGCATCGGGCGGGGGCGCATTGCAGCAGATCGCCGAGCATCCCTGCCCGGCGGGGGCGCAACACAACACAAACACCCTCAACAAAGGAGAGAAGTCATGGCGACCGCGACCATCGACTTGAGCGGCTTCGATCTGGTCGTCACCAGGGACACGCCCCCTGTCGAGGACGGGCGGCTCTTGATCCGGGTCGCCGTCCTCGACGGCGGCGAGTTCAAGGCAGAAATTGTCGACTACAGCGTCACCGTCTTCGGTGGCAAGGCCACCATTGGTGTCATCAGCGTCTTCGGCAACGTCACCGCCTACGACGGCGAGACCCAGGTGGGTACGGTCTTGGACCGCGGGCGCTTCGAGGGCTGCGGCGGCACCAACACCGTCGCTCTGGTCTTCGACGGCGGTCATGTCTGCGGCAACGTCGACCGAATGTGGTAGCCATCACGAGCGGCTCCTACGGCCGCACCGGCCAGCCTGCTGGGGGCCAGAACCACTCGCTGCCGAGTAGGACCTCCTGGTCCGGCGGCGAGCAGAACACCAGGGGCCAGATCGCAATCTGACCTCGCATCGGCCCTCGCACCTCACGGTGCGAGGGCCGACGTCTCGTCGGCTGTGGCGAGAGGAAGGAATGCCAAGCTCGCCGCCCGGGCCGGACGAAGGTGTTCAGAGGCCCGATCTCGCCGAGCCAGGTCGCGGTGTCGTCGGCGTGTTCCCATCCGGAGAGGAGAGGCAGGTCGTCTCGGGTGGCGAAGCCTGTCAGTACTGCCCGATGTAGTGCTGGACGCCGCCACCCTCCGGTAGATGTCGTGCCCACTCCGCGACCGAGCTCGGGGACGGGTCGCCGGACAGGACGGCCATCGCCAGGTTGGGCAGCGTGATGTCTCGCCGCCACAGCTCCAGCCACTGCTCGTACCGCAACGACAGATAGCGCAGACGGCTCATCCGGCCCAGCACAGCCAGGTCCAGTACTTGCGATCCGCCCAGAACCAGCGCGTAGAGCCTGGGCGCCGTGACCAGTGGTTCGAGGTCGACCGCATGGTGCACGCTCACCGTTACCGCGCGCAGCGTCGGATGGTCCGCGAGCGGCGCCAGGTCGACGGCTTCCATGTTCGAGAGCGTCAGCGTCTCGACGGGTGTGTCCCGCAGCGGGTTGAGGTCGGCCGACCGGCACTTGGACAGCCTCAGATCCAGCAGCCGGGTGCCGCGGACGGCGTCGAGGTCGATGACGCCCCCGCCCCGCACGCGCAGAACCTGGGTGTTCTCGCTGGGATTCAACGGGTCGCGGTCGGCCCAGATCGTGGATTCGCCGGGGCCGTTCTCCCTCTCCCGGTCTTGGGCCATGTCACCCAGATCGATCTTCAGCTCGTCGTCCTCGTGCGTCCAGTCGCCTCGGTCGAGCGCCTCGACATGCCGGCGGAGCAGCGAGGTGACCGAGTCGGCGACATATCCCGGGCCGTGCCTGCGCAGGCCGATGCGGATGACCTGGCCGGGGCGCCCGCCCGGTCCGGGGTCCATGTCGACGGCGAGGTACTCGTCGTTGCCGGCGGTGGCGAACGGGATCCAGCCGTCCCGGTCGGACGAGCGCCGGACGGCCCAGGGCGGGCCGGGATCGAGAATGCCGCGCTGCGGATCGGTGAAGAGCAACGTCGTGCCGTCCATCCAGTAGCGGGCGTGGCCGGGCCCTAGATAGGACAGGTCAGAGGCGGTCATCCATACGTAGCCGTTGTCGATGATCCCGGTGTCGCCGTCGCCGTCCATCACCTCGTAGAGGGCGCGCAGGTCGTCGGGGAGCGGGTAGTCCAGGTCGGCGAAACTCTCCTCGCGATCCTCCGCCGGAGGGGGCAGCTCATCGGGGTGGCCGAGGATCGCCTCGCGGCGCCGGAGGTAGTCGCCCAGCAGCCGGACGGCCTCGTCGGGATCGCCCGCCTGGGTCGGATCGGCGGGCCCGTCCTGATCATCGCCGGGATCGTCGGGCAGCGCCTCCTCGTCGAGGACGCAGGCGGCGGCCGAATCCTCATCGACGCCGCCGACGGCGACCTCGAACCAGCCCGAGGCGTGCACGGCCATCCTGATCACCTTGCCCCGCCTGTGGGGGAAGGGCAGCGGCTCGCCGTGCAGGTCGCGATCGTGGTTCTTGATGCCGTCGGCCATGGTGTACCAACCGCTGGTGCCTCCGCCGCCCCTGAGGTCGGCGCTCCGCCAGCCGTCCGGGGCCTGGGCGGCGACCGTCGCCGCGATCCGCCGCAGCACGTCGGTGGTGTGCGGGTCCTGTTCGTTCTCGCCGGCCCGGCGGCCGGTCAGCCGCTGAAAGCCCGCATGGCGGCGCAGGCCGGCGAGGTCGGGGTCGGCGAGTATCTCCTCGGTGATCCACGGTTCGAGGCGGATCGCCTCGGCGAGGTCGTCGAGCGCGGCTTCCTCGTCGCCCAGCAGTGATCGGACGTAGCCGCGGTAGTGGCGCACCTTGGCGCCGGGGTGGAGGGACGCGGCCTCGTCGAGCACTCGCAAAGCGTCGTCGGGACGTCCGGACTTGGCGAGCCTCAGCCCTCGGGTCAGCCAGCCGCGCAGGAACGCGGGATCCTCCCGGGTGGCGCGCTCCCAGTCCACCGGCCGGATGCTCTCCAGCAGGCAGATCGCCGGGCCCGCCATGCCGCCGTCCGCGGCCCGTTCCAGGGCCGCGGCGGCCTCCGCCGGATCGGCCTCCTTGAGCAGCCAGCCCCTCCACAGCTCGGCGAGCCCGGCCTCCGCCCCCGCGGCCAGCGCACGATCGAACGCTGCGAGCGCCACATGCAGCAGCTTCGCGTCGAGCGCTGCGAACGCGACGTCCAGCCAGCGATCGGGCGACCCGTCCGCGGCGGCGACCGCCGGGGCCAGCGGCCCGGACGGGCGGCGGGGCATGTCCTCCAGCATGAACCCGCGGAGCCCGACGGGCTGCAACGACCGCTCCGTGAACACCGCCGCGTGGGCCATCAGCGGCTTCAGAACGTCCCGGACGAAACTGCCGCCCGCCGATGCCGCGGCAAGGAAGTCCAGCACGACGGCCGTACGGTCGAAGGTCATCCCCTTCGGATCGGTGAATCCGAGCACGTCGACCACGTAGACCTCGCCCTCGGCCTCGAAGATCAGCCCTTCCGGGATGTCGCCCTCGCACCGTCCGGCCTTCGTCGGCCCGTAGGCGCAGCGCCAGCGCGTCCCGTCCGGCCAGGGGCGCTCCACCGCCCCGTCCTCGGACGGTTCCCAGCCCGCCGTCACCAGCCGCTCGCGCACCCTCTCGACCGTCATGGCGCCATTATGAACATCAAGATCACGCGTTGTGGACGTCGGCGGACCGGCATGAGTGTTCCGGCCCAGGACCGCTGTCGGCGGCGGGAGCCGTCTGGCATGATCACTCGGATGTCGGAGGAGCAGTCGGACAAGCCGGGCAGTCCTCGGGGGTTTCCGCGACCGAAAGGGTGGCGGTGGTTGCTCGCCCTGATTCTGGTTCCCTCCCTGGTGGCGCTGCTCGTGGTGGTGGTGGCTTACGGGAAGGGCGGCTGGTACGGCGTCAACGTGGTGCTGCGCCGCGGCGCCAGCATCTGGGTCGACACGTCTCCGAACGACCCTCGCCTGTCGCCTGGCATCCGGTTGTCGCTTGCCGGGCAGCGCACGCCTGACCCGGCCGGACCGGTGGGCTGGCGCCAGGTCGCCGCCGGGCTGGACGTCGCCGAGCTGCCCGTCAGGGTGGCCGGGAAGCCAGTGGACGCTCTGCTGCTCAGCAGGATCGACCCGGCCCGCTACCGGTTCCGGGTGCTCAGCCGCCCGGCCGGCGACCGGGACGTCGGCGAGTGGATGGCGGCCACCGGGGCGGCGATGGTCGTCAACGGCAGCTACTACGCCAAGGACGGGCCCCCGGACACCCCCGTCGTCAGCGATGGCCGCCGGCTCGGGCCCGCGTCGTACCAGGCCACGCACGGGGCGTTCGTGGTGGGTGGGCCCGGTGCCCGGCTGGCGGACCTCGCCGGTGTCGACTGGCGGCGGGTCACCGCCGGTGCGAGCCAGGCGATGGTGTCCTACCCGATGCTGATGGGGGCCGACGGGCGCGGCCGGGCCGTCGGAGACGAGCGATGGCTGGCCAACCGCAGCTTCCTCGGGCAGGACGGCGCCGGGCGGATCATCGTCGGCACCACCCGTGACGCCTATTTCTCCCTGCCCTCGCTCGCCGCGTTCCTTCCCCGGGCCGGGCTCGACCTGCGCCTGGCCCTGAACCTGGACGGCGGGCCGGTCGCCTGCCAGAAGGTGTCGGCCGGCGGGTACCTGCGGGACTTCTGCGGGCGTTACGAGACGGCGGTGCACGGTGGCCGGCTTCAGTTGCTGCGGCCGCTGGTCGACTTCCGGCGCTCGGCCCTGCCGATAGCGCTGGTCGCCGTCCCGCGCTGAACCGCCAGAACGCGTGCCCGGGCAGGTTGCCGCGCGCCAGTCGCGGCAGGACCTGGGCGGTCAAGGGCCGGCGGGTCCTCAAAACGAGTCTGGCCCCGCGGCGTTGCCGCGGGGCCAGTCATTACTGGAGACCGGCCTGGTGAGCCGGTCCCTGTTGCACGACTGCAGCCGTCAGGTGTCCTTGCGGGCGCCGCCGCGGACGAAGTGGCCGATGCTGCGGACGATTTCGCGGACGTTGACGCAGGCGATGAGGCCAGCGTAGAGGCCGGCGGCGAGGCCGGCGCCGCTGCCGAGGCAGACGGCGGCGAGGCCGCCTTGGAGGACGTTGGCGCCGTCCATGTCACCGCTGGCATAGCCGCCGATGGCGCCGGCGATGATGCCGCCGAAGAAGCAGGCGATGGCCTTGGCGACGCCGCTGATGCGGACGTCTCCCTCCGCGTCCTGCAGGTTGACGATGTAGTGGGTGAGGGCGATGCCGGCGATGCCGGCGCCGACGCTGAGGCCGACGGTGGCGAAACCGTCACCGATGATCACACCAGCGCCACCCAGGAGGAAGGCGGCGAGGTAGGCACAGATATGCCACATTGGGTTGCTCCTTTTGCGTAGGTGCCCATGCCTTTACATAGGGCGTTCGGGGTAACCGTTCCGCGGTCGGCCTGCCGCGCAACACCCAGCCAGGAGCTTGAGGTATGACACTTTCCTCATCGCGCGGCCGCCAGGACGTCACCGCGCACCGCGCTTCCGGCACGCGGCCGAAGGCGCCGAACGAGCGACAAGCACCCAAGGAGAGCAGAGATGCTCTGCCGCGGGTCGCGGCTCAGGGGCCCTCGACGGCCGGCGGTGCCCCTGGCTGCCTTCTCCCGCGCCGGAGTACCGGCCAAGAGTGAGGAGACGGCTGTTGTTACCGCGCCGGTATCCGGGTGTGGGATCTGAGGCGCGCCGTCCGCTGACCGGCGCGACCGTCAGCCGGGGTGCCAGGGGTGGAGGCGGGGGATCCAGGCGGGGACGGCGTGGCGGTATCGGTCGTAGTCGGCGCCGAAGCGGCGGAGGAGGACCGGTTCCTCGCGCCAGCGCACGTACGAGCCGACGATGCCCCAGACGATGGCGGCGTACACCAGTAGGACGGGGCGGACCAGCATGAGTGTCTGGCCCAGGACCATCGCCAGGATCGCCACGTACATCGGGTTGCGGACGTACCGGTAGAAGCCGCCGACGACCAGCCGCTGCGGCGGCGCTGCCGGGAGCGGGGTGCCGAAGCCCTCCACCACGAACCGCCAGAACGCGTGCGAGATCACGTACAGCCCCGGCAGGAAGAGCAGCAGCCCCGCCGCCCGCAGCGGCCACCAGAGTCCGTCGCCGGACTCGTAGCCGGTGAGCAGCCACGGCACCAGCAGCGCCACGGTGATCGGTGTGAGAGAGAACGCGATGCTGCCGAGGGCCGCGCTCCGTCTGCTCCTGGTCTTTCCGGCCATGAGGTTCACCTGCCCCATGAGTTCAACGGCTGATGAATTTCATGCTAACCGTCCGGGGGGCGCGCGTCGAGGGGCGAACTTCCGCTCCGCGGGGCCTCGGGGCGGTCGGGTGGTTAGCATTTGGCGTGCGGCTCGGGTGTGCGGTGGAGTCGACGCGCGCCCCGGCCGGTCGAGTTGACCGAATGGGGTTCGGGATCTACGTTCCTTGCGGGCGGCGTTCGACACTTAGCTTCGGGGGAAGCCCCCCACTCCGGCTGGAGGAGCCCAGATGAGCCTCACTGTGGAGGAGGCGGGCCGGACGCTCGCCGATCCGGACGCGTACGCCGACGAGGACCGGCTGCACGCGGCGATGGCGCTGCTGCGCCGCGAAAGACCGGTCAGCTGGGTGGAGGCGCCCGGTTACAACCCGTTCTGGGCGATCACCAAGCACGCCGACGTGATGGAGATCGAGCGCAACCACGAGGTGTTCCTGAACGCCCCGCGCCCGCTGCTGACCACGGCCGAGTGGGACGAGATCAACCGGACCCGGGCCGAGCAGGGCATCGCGCTGCGCACCCTCGTCCACATGGACGACCCGGACCACCGGGTGGTGCGGGCCATCGGCGCCGACTGGTTCCGGCCCAAGGCGATGCGCGGGCTGGAGCCGCGGATCAAGGAGCTGGCCCGGCGGTACGTGGACCGGATGGCGATCCTCGGCGACAGCTGCGACTTCGTCCGGCAGGTGGCGGTGCACTACCCGCTGTATGTGATCCTGTCGCTGCTCGGGCTGCCGGAGTCGGACTTCGACCGGATGCTCAAACTCACCCAGGAGCTGTTCGGCGGTACCGACACCGACATGCGCCGCGGGGAGACGGCCGAGGAAACGCTCGAAGTGCTCACGGACTTCTTCGCCTACTTCCAGGAGCTCACCAAGGCGCGGCGGGCCCGGCCGACCGACGACCTGGCCTCGGCGATCGCCAACGCGAAGGTCGACGGGGAGCCGCTGAACGACTACGACACCACCTCGTACTACGTCATCATCGCCACGGCCGGGCACGACACCACCAGCTCGACGATCTCCGGCGGGCTGCGGGCGCTGATCGACAATCCCGACCAGCTGCGGCGGCTGCGGGACGAGCCGGAGCTGATGCCGCTGGCGGTGGACGAGATGATCCGCTGGGTGAGCCCGGTCAAGGAGTTCATGCGCACCGCGACGCGCGACTACGAGCTGCGGGACGTCAAGATCCGCGCGGGCGAGTCGGTGCTGCTGTCCTACCCCTCGGCCAACCGGGACGAGGAGGTCTTCGACGACCCGTTCCGGTTCGACGTCGGCCGCGATCCGAACAGGCATCTGGCGTTCGGGTTCGGCGTCCACTACTGCCTGGGGGCGGCGCTGGCGCGGATCGAGACGCGGGCGTTCTTCGAGGAGCTGCTGCCGCGGCTGGAGTCGATCGAGCTGGACGGGACGCCGGAGAGCACCGCGACCACGTTCGTGAGCGGGTTGAAGCGGCTGCCGATCCGCTACTCGCTGCGCGGCTGAGCCGATGCGCGTCGACGCCGCCGTGCTGCGCGCCGCGGACGGGCCCTACGCGATCGAGCCGCTGGAGCTCGCCGACCCCGGGCCCGGCGAGGTGGTCGTGCGGATCGCCGGCGCCGGGATGTGCCACACCGACCTGCTGGGACGCGCCCCCGGCGACCGGGTGCCCAAGCCCGTGGTCCTCGGCCACGAGGGCGCGGGCGTCGTCGAGGCCGTCGGCCCCGGCGTGACCGAGGTCGCGGTCGGCGCGCACGTGGTGCTGTCGTTCGACTCGTGCGGGTCGTGCCGGAACTGCCGCGCGGCGCGTCCCGGCAACTGCGCGCGGATGGCCGCGCTGAACATGGCGTCGGTGCCGCTGGACGGCGTGCCGCGCGCGGCCGGTGAGGACGGGCGGCCGGTGCACAACCGGTGGTTCGGGCAGTCGTCGTTCGCCACGCACGCGCTCGCGACCGTGCGGAACGTGGTGCCCGTCGACCGGGACGCGCCGCTGGAACTGCTCGGCCCGCTGGGCTGCGGCATGCAGACCGGCGCCGGGTCGGTGTTCTTCTCGCTCGGCGTGCGCGCGGGCGACAGCCTCGCCGTGTTCGGCGCCGGCGCGGTCGGCCTGGCCGCCGTCATGGCCGCCCGGATCGCCGGCGCCACCACGATCGTCGCCGTGGACGTCAACGGCGCGCGGCTCGACCTGGCCCGCGAACTGGGCGCCACGCACGTCCTGGACGGAGCCGAGGGCGGCCTCGCCCAGCGTATCCGCGAGATTTCGGGTGGCGAGGGCGTCCAGTACTCGTTCGACACCACGGCCGTGCCCGGCGTGGTGTCGGCGGCGGTGGCGTCCCTGCGGACGACCGGCGTCTGCGGACTGGTCGGCATCGGCGCCGAGGAGTACCGGCTCGACCCGAGCCTGCTGCTGATGGGCCGCACGGTGAAGGGCATCATCGAGGGCGACGCCGTGCCGCAGACGTTCATCCCCCGGCTGGTCGAGCTGTGGCGGCAGGGCCGCTTCCCGTACGACCGGCTGATCGCCACCTACCCGCTCGACGAGATCGGCCGTGCCGAGGCCGACGCGCTCGCCGGCAAGGTCGTCAAGCCGGTGCTGCTCCCCGGTGAAGGCCGGGCCGCTCGGCCTTCGTAGGATCGTCGTATGCGGGAACGGCTGCGGCTCGACCATCCGATAGTGCAGGCGCCGATGGCGGGCGGCGGGTCGACGCCGGCGCTGGCGGCGGCCGTGGCGGAGGCGGGCGGCCTCGGATTTCTGGCGGCCGGCTACAAGCCGGCCGCCGCGGTACGGGAGGAGATCGCCGCGACCCGGGCGCTCACCGCGCGGTCCTTCGGCGTGAACCTGTTCATGCCGTCCGCGGACGCGGTGGACGATGCGGCCGTCGCCGCGTACCGGGAGCGGCTGGCGCCCGAGGCGGCGCGGCTCGGTGCGGAGCCGGGCGCCGTCCCGCCGGGCGGCCGGACCGACTCCTGGGACGACAAGATCGCCGACCTGCTCGGCGATCCGCCGGCCGTGGTGAGCTTCACCTTCGGCTGCCCGGACGCCGAGACCGTCAAAGCCTTCCAGGACCGGGGCGCGTACGCGATCGTGACCGTGACCACGCCGCGCGAGGCCGTGACGGCCGCCTCCGCCGGAGCCGACGCGCTGTGCGTGCAGGGCGCGGAGGCGGGAGGGCACCAGGGGGCGTTCACCAACGCCTTCGACGATCCGATCCCGCTGCGTACGCTGCTGGCCGCCGTCCGGTCCGTCACGACGCTGCCGCTGATCGCCGCCGGGGGGCTCGGCTCCGCCGGGCACATCGCCGAGGTGCTGGGGCTCGGCGCGGCCGCGGCGCAGCTGGGCACGGTGTTCCTGCGGTCGCCGGAGAGCGGTGCCAGCGCTGTGCACAAGGCCGCGCTGGCCGACCCCGGCTTCACCCGCACCGCGCTGACCAGGGCTTTCAGTGGACGACCCGCGCGCGGCCTGGTCAACCGGTTCATGACGGAGTACGGCGAGCACGCGCCCGCCGCCTACCCCGACGTCCACTACCTCACCGCGCCGCTGCGGAAGGCGGCCGCCGCGCGCGGGGACGCGGAGGCCGTCAACCTGTGGGCGGGCACCTCGTTCAAGGAGGCCGCCGTAGCGCCCGCCCGCGACATCGTCGCCGCCCTCACCGCCGGGTGACGACGCCCGGGATCCGCGAGCGAAACCCGGTCTGGAAAAGGTCTTGCGCTGATGCCGTTCGATCTCTACTGTGACGCGCATGGGTACGCTGTGATCGATGAGGGCGGGCGGCGTTGAGCCTGGCTCCGCCGTGGCCGTGTCCTCTCCCGCGTTCGTGAAAGCACCTCTTCTCTTCCTCTTCTAAGAAGGTCGTTCTCCGGCCTCCTTCGGTGCTGCGTGCGCGCGGACATGTCATCCCCCCTCATCGAGCACAGGAGGTGTGCCCATGCGCACTGCCCAATTGGCCTTGCACGGCGTTACCAAGCGCTACACCGACCGCGTCGTCCTCGACCGGGTCGAGCTCACGGTCCGGCCCGGGGAGAAGGTCGGCGTCATCGGGGACAACGGGGCCGGGAAGTCCACGCTGCTCAAGGTCCTGGCGGGGGTCGAGCCGCCCGACAACGGCGAGGTGCGCCTCGTCGCCCCGGGCGGGGTCGGCCATCTGGCGCAGACCCTCGGGCTTCCCGCGAGCGCCACCGTTCAGGACGCCGTCGACCTGGCGTTGGCGGACCTCCGGGAGATCGAGGTCCGGATGCGGGCCGTCGAGACCGGGATGGCCGCCTCCGACGGCGAGGGGCTCAGCGCCCTGATGGAGGTCTACGGGGGTCTCGTCGAACAGTTCGAGGCCCGCGGCGGCTACGAGGCCGACGCCCGGGTGGACGGCACGCTGCACGCGCTCGGGCTGCCGGGGCTGGAACGGGACCGCGCGCTGGGCACTCTGTCGGGCGGGGAACGCTCCCGGCTGGCGTTGGCGGCGACGCTCGCGGCCCGGCCGGAAGTGCTGCTGCTGGACGAGCCCACCAACGATCTGGACGACCGGGCCGTGCGGTGGCTGGAGGAGCATCTGCGCGCCCATCGCGGGACCGTCGTCGCCGTGACGCACGACCGCGTGTTCCTGGAACGGCTGACCACGACGATTTTGGAGGTGGAGGAGGGAAAGGTCTCGCGTTACGGCAACGGCTACGGCGGCTACCTCGCCGCCAAGGCCGCCGAGCGGCGCCGGCGGCTGCGCGAGTACGAGGAGTGGCGGCAGGAGATCGACCGCAACCGGCGGCTCACCGAGGTGAACGCGGCTCGGCTCGACGCCATCCCGCGGAAGATGTCGTTGGCGGTCTTCGCGGCCGGGCCGTTCCGGGCGCGCGGACGCGGGCACGGCGCGATGAGCCGGATCCGCAACGCCAAGGGACGCCTGGAGCACCTGACCGACAACCCTGTCGCCCCGCCGCCCGAACGGCTCGCCTTCGCCGCCCGCGTCGACACCGCGGACGAGCGGGGCGACATCGCGGCCGAGCTCACCGACGTGCGCGTGGGGGCGCGGCTGCGGGTGGAGTCGCTGCGGATCCGGCCCGGGGAACGCCTCCTGGTCACCGGCCCCAACGGCGCCGGAAAGAGCACGCTCATGCGGGTGCTTTCCGGGGAGCTCCGGCCAGAGGACGGAACGGTGCGGCGCCCCGTCCGGGTGGGCCACCTCCACCAGGAGGAGCCTTCGTGGCCGCCCGGCCTGACCGTCGTCCAGGCGTTCGCGCGCGGCCGGCCGGGCGACCTGGACGAACACGCCGAGACGTTGCTGCCGCTGGGCCTCTTCAGCCCCGACGACCTGCGGCAACGCGTCGGCGACCTGTCCTGCGGGCAGCGGCGCCGGATCGAGCTGGCACGGCTGGTGACCGAGCCGGTCGACCTGCTCTTGCTGGACGAGCCGACCAACCACCTGTCACCCGCCCTGGTGGAGGAACTGGAGGAGGCGCTGGCGGGCTACAAGGGCGCGCTGGTGGTCGTCACCCACGACCGTCGTATGCGCGACCGCTTCAACGGCACGCGCCTGTCGATGCACGCCGGGCGCGTCGCCGAGCTCCAGGCGGCATGATGCAGCACTGCGAGTCGACGTGCGACGACATCCCCGGCGCCGTCGCCTACGTCGCGCGGGAGCCGGGTCCTCCATGAGTGAACGGTTCGTGGTGGTGACGGGAGGGCCGGGGTCGGGGAAGAGCTCGCTGATCGACCATCTGGAGAAGGCCGGGTTCGCGCGGTCGGAGGAGGCGGGGCGCGGCGTGATCCGTGATCAGGTCGCGGTCGGTGGTCCCGCGCTGCCCTGGAACGATCCCGGCCTGTTCGCCGAGCTGATGCTCTCCTGGGAGATGCGTTCGTACGCGCTGGCGGCCGAAGGCGCGGGCCCGGTCTTCTTCGATCGCGGCGTGCCGGACGTCGTCGGCTACCTGCGCCTGGAGGAGCGGCCCGTGCCGGCCCATGTGGCTGAGGCGGCGCGGCGGTTCCGGTACCACCGCCGGGTGTTCGTCGCGCCGCCCTGGCCGGATATCTACCGGCGGGACGAGGAGCGCAAGCAGTCCTTGGACGTGGCCGAGCGGACCTACGAGTCGATGGTGGAGACCTACCGCGAGTACGGCTACGAACTGGTCGAGCTACCGCGGAGCCCGGTGGAGGAGCGGGCCCGGTTCGTCCTGGAGTCGCTGGGAACGCTTTTGTGACCACAGGCGGCGGCCCGGCTGTTCGCCGGGCCGCTGTGGCGGTCAGATGGCGCGGGCGGAGCCGGCGGGCTGGCGGATGGTCACGTTGATCCGGTTCCAGGCGTTGATCGACGCGATGGCCATGACCAGGGCGGCCAGGTCCTGCTCGCTGTAGTGGTCGGCGGCCAGGTCCCAGACGTCGTCCGGGACGCCGGCCGGGTTGTCGGCCAGGCGGGTCGCCGCCTCGGTCAGGGCCAGCGCGGCCCGCTCCTCGTCGGTGTAGTACGGGGCCTCGCGCCAGGCCGCCACCGACCAGACGCGCTCGTCGGTCTCGCCCTCCTTCTTGGCGTCGCGGGCGTGCATGTCGACGCAGAAGCCGCAGCCGTTGATCTGGCTCGCCCGGAGCTTGATCAGGTGCAGCGTGGACGAGGGGATGCCGCACTGCCCGAGGAAGGCCTCCATGGCGAACATGGCCTTGTAGGCGCCGGGGGCGAGTTCGGTGGGGTTGGCGATGCGTGCCTGCATGGTGGCGCTCCTTCAATTAATTGGATACTCGATATCCAGATTTTGGATACGAGACGGCCATCGTGGTCGGGGAAGCGAAACTCAGTTGCGGTCGTGCCAGGCGCGGAGCTTGGTGCCCAGACCCGGGGCGTTGGCCTCCGCTTCGGCCTTCACATCGGCCAGCGTCTGCTCGGCCAGCGCCCGCCGCCAGGCCAGCTCGCCCCGGCGCATCGCGGAGCTCACCGCGCACGGGACGTCGGAGGCGCCGTCCGCGGAGTCCCTCCCGGCCCCGCGCCGCCGGATCTCGGTGCACTGGAACGCCGGTTCCGGCCCCTCGATCGCGGCGACCACGTCCATCATGGTGATCTTCTCCAGCGGGCGGGCCAGCCGGAAACCGCCCCGAGCGCCCGGCGTGGACGTGGCGATCCCCGCCCTGACCAGCGACTGGAGCTGCTTGTTGAGGTAGGGCGGCGGCAGCTCGAAGTGCGCCGCCAGCCTGGTCGTGGACACCGGCTGGCGGTCCTCGCCCAGCCAGTCGAGCAGCAGGCAGATGTGCGCGCCCCACTCGACGCCCTCGTTCATCCTCACCCGGCCACCCCCGCGACGAGCCGGGACTCGTCCTCGGCGTCCAGCTCGATGCCGAAGACCCCGGCGAGGACCTTGGGGACCTCGCCCGGCTCCAGCGTCCGGGTCTCGACCGGCTCGGCGCGCCCGTCGGCGTGCGTGGTCGTGAACTTCACGCCGTCCAGTTCGTGGTGGACGTACGGGCCGTACCGCTGGGCGTAGACGCGTCCGGTGAACGGCGACCGCGGATGCGTGGACACGAAGTGGTTCCCCACCTCGTAGTCGATCCGGTACGCCGGCGCCACGGCGAACGTGTGCCGCCGCAGCCACCCCCGCGGGCCGCGCTGGTGCAGCGCCCACTGCTGGACGCCGGCCACCCCGCCGAGCGAGCCGGTGAGCCTTTCCAGCCGGTACGCCCAACCGTCCTGCTCCGACTCGGCGCCGTCCGTGAACTCCAGGGGCGCCAGCGGACCGGCGCCGAAGCCGACGTCGCAGATCCAGAGCCGCCCGTCCAACTCGACGCGGACCAGCGCGTGCGTCGCCGGCAGGAGCTTCTCCATGCCCATCGAGACGCGGGCGGTGAAGGCGGTGAAGGTGAAGCCGAGCCGTTCCAGCACCGCCGCGAACAGCTCGGTGTGCTCGAAGCAGTAGCCGCCGCGCCGCCTCCGGACGAGCTTGTCCTGGACGGCCTCCACCCCCAGCGGGATGCCGCGGCCCAGGAAGATCTCCAGGTTCTCGAACGGGATCGAGGTGACGTGCGCCCGCTGGAGGGCGCGCAGGGTGCCGAGGGTCGGGGCGCGGTCGCCGTCGTACCCGAGGCGTTCGAGGTAGGCGTCGAGGTCGAGCCGCTCGCCCTGCCAGGCGAGATCTTCGGCCGGGTGCGTCATGCCACCTCCTCGCTCAATCTGGATAACTGACATCTAGATTAGACCACGATCCGTCCGCCGCCAACCCCTCCTCGAACGCGGCCTCGAAACCGTCCGCCCCCAGGCCCGCCCGTGCCGCCGCCGCGATCCGGTCCACATCGGCGCGCTCGCCCGGCGGGAGCGGAGCCCCGATCGACGCGCGCATCGCGGCGGCCGTCCCCAGCAGCCTCGCCGCCGCCGCGTGCCGTCCCGCCAACGCCCGCGCGCCCGCCAAGCCCTCCACGGCCAGTGCCACCGCGCGCGGATCACCGGTCGCGCGCGCCGCGTCCAGCGCCTCCCGATGCAGCGCCAGCGCGGCCCCGGCCGCCCCGCGCTGCTCGGCCACGAAACCCAGCTGGGTCAGCACGAACGCCACCCCGGTACGGCCGCCGATCGTGCGCAGCCAGTCCAGCCGGGCACGCAGATGCGACTCCGCCGCGTCCAGATCGCCGCGCCGCCGCGCCACGAGCGCCAGCCCGAGCTCCGCGAACTCCAGCGCGGACCGGCTCGGCACCTCCCCCGCCAGCCGGAACGCACGCTCATGCAACTCGTGCGCCCGGTCCAGATCACCGGTCAGCAGCGCCAGCCGCCCCAACTCCGCCAGCCGGAACGCGGCCTGCTCGCCGAGCCCGAGCTCTTCCGCCAAACCCAGCGCCTCGCCGCGCAGCGCCGCCGAACGCCCGTAATCGCCGACGATCTCGGCATGCCGGCCGAGCGCCTCGATCGCCTCCAGCCGTCCCCACGGATCGCCCAGCTCGCGGAACATCCGCAGGCTCCGCTCACCGTCGCGGGCGAGCGCGTCCAGGTCACCCCGCACCATTGCCTGCTTGGCACGCAGGCTGAGCGCCGCGGCCGCCCCCCAGCGATCACCGTGCGCCTGGAACGTCTCCAGCGCCCGCGCGACCCGCGCCGCGTTCGCGTCCAGATCGCCATACGGCCAGTGGACGTACCCGAGGAACCACTCCGCCCTGGCACGCGCCACGGGATCGTCGAGATCGTCGTACGCGCGCAGCGCCTCCAACCTCAGCCGTTCGGAGTCGTCCCCGTCCCCCGAGGACATGACCATTCCGGTGCGCCATGCCAGCGCCTCGGCCCGCCGGCCCGGATCGGCGTCCGCGGCGACGGCCAGCGCGGCGTCCAGCGACCGGGCCGCCTCCCCGAACCGCCCCCGCAGATACCAGTACCAGGCGAGCCCGTTCACCAGGCGCAACGCAAGATCCCCGGTGGCCTGCTCCAAGGCCGCGCGCAGGTTGCCGCCCTCCCGGTCGAGCCGTTCGAGCCACCGCCGCTGCTCCGGCCCGCGCAGCCCGGACGCCCCGCGCTCGGCCAGCTCGGCGTAGTAGCGCGCATGGCGCCGCCGGACGGCGTCCCGCTCGCCCGCCTCCTCCAGCCGCTCCAACCCGTACGCGGCGACCGACTCCAGCAGCCGGTAGCGCACCCCGCCGTCCTGGACGACCGTGACCAGCGACCGGTCCACCAACCGGGCCAGCACATCCAGGACGTCCGTCCCCGGCTCGGCGCAGACCCGCTCGGCCGCCTCCAGCGCGCAGCCGTCCGCGTGCACGGCCAGACGTCGCAGTACTTTGCGCTCCGGGTCGTCCAGCAGCTCCCAGCTCCAGTCGATCATCGCGCGGAGGGTGCGCTGCCGGGCGGGCGCGTCCCGCCGTCCCGAGGCCAGCACCCGGAAACGATCGTCGAGCCGCCCGGCCAGCTCCCGCATGCCCAGCGCCCGCACCCGGGTGGCGGCCAGCTCCAGGGCCAGCGGGATCCCGTCCAGCCGCGCGCAGATCATCGCGACCGCCGCGTCGTCGACGACCGCCCCGGGCGCCGCGGCCGAGGCCCGCGCCAGGAACAGCGCGGCCGCGTCGGACCGCCCCAGCGGCCGGACGGCCAGCAGCCGCTCGCCCTCGATCCCCAGCGGCTCCCGGCTGGTCGCCAGGATCCGCAGCCCGGGCGCCGCCGCCAGCAGCCGCATGGCCAGCTCCGCCGCCGCTCCGATCACGTGTTCGCAGTTGTCGAGCACGAGCAGCATCCGCCGGGCCCGCAGCGCCATGGCGAGCCGTTCCACCGGGTCGCCATGGCCGGAGTCGTCGCGCAGGCCGAGCGTCCCGGCCACGATGTCCGCCAGCTCGGCCGGCCCGCCGGACGCCGGTTCGACCAGCCAGACCCCGTCCGGGAACACGGCCGGCGGATCGGCCGCGGTCGCCAGCGCCAGCCGGGTCTTCCCCACCCCGCCCGGCCCGGTGAGCGTGACCAGACGGGCGGCGGCGAGCACGCCCCGGGCCTCCTCGATCGCCTCATCGCGGCCGATCAACTCGCTGAGCGGCGCCGGAAGGTTCGTCCGCGGACGCGCCGGGAGCCCCTGGCGCAGGATCGCCTCGTGCAGCGCGGCGACCTCCGGGCTCGGATCGACGCCCAGCTCGTCCGCGAGACGACCCCGCAGCTCCCGATACGCGGCCAGCGCCTCACCCTGGCGTCCAGACAGGTAGAGGGCCCTCATGTACGCGGCGCGGAGGCGCTCCCGCAACGGGTGCCGCGCCACCGGACCGGCCAGCTCGCTCGCCACCAGGACGTGCTCGCCCACCTCCAGACGCGCCTCGGCCAGATCCTCCAGCGCGCCGAGCCGCCGCGCCTCCAGCGCCATGATCGCGGCCTGCGCGAAACCCGCGTCGGCGAAGTCCGCGAACGCCTCACCTCGCCACAGCTCCAGAGCCTCGACCAGCAGCGACACCCGCACCCGGGGATCGGGCGCCCTCCCCGCCCGAACCAGCAGCGACTCGAAACGCCCGGCGTCCACGTCCGCGGTCTCCAGCGCGTAGCCCGGAGGCCGGAAGGCGATCAGCTTGCGCGCACCCGGCTCCGCGTCGTCCAGCACCTTGCGCAGCTGGGAGATCCGCGCCTGGAGGGTGCCGGTCGGGTTGCGCGGCGGCCGCCCGTCCCACAGATCCTCGACCAGCCGCCCGGACGACACGGCCCGTCCCGGCGTGACCAGCAGATCGGCCAGCAGCGCCCGCACTTTGGGCTCGGGCACATGGACGAGGCGGCCATCGTCCGTCCACACGCCCAGCGGACCGAGCACCCCGAAACGCACACCGCCAGGCTAGGGGGTGTTTCATAAGCCTGCTGTCCGGCTGCGCGACGCCCAGGCACGCACCTCGCCGCGTTGTTGTCGGTCGACAGCCAAACCCGGGCTGACTCCCTCCTCCGCCTTGCGATGCACGCACGTGAACGCCGCTCGCTACGGACGAGACTTATGAAACACCCCCTAGACGAGCGCGGGCTTGAGCCTCCCCGCGGGCAGCAGCAGGAAGACCTTCGGGCTGAGACGCTCCATGTCGCCGCCGCGCCCGCAGATCAGGCCCGCGGCGAAATCCACAAGCTGCCGGGCCTCGTCGTCGGACAGGAGCGTGAGGTCCATGACGACCACGTAGCCCTGCCGGAAGAAGTGCCCGACGTAGATGACCTCGGCGTAGTCCTTGGGCTGCAGCGTCTTGACCACCACATCAGTCTGCCCTGTCCCTCCTGTTCGTCAAGACCCAGGGTGTCCGTAGTAGATCCGTAGCGCCGTCTCCCAATGTGGGTTCCAACGAAAAGGAGCACACATGACAGCGAACGTTACGGTCGTCGGCCTTGGCCCCATGGGAGCGACCATGGCCGAGACCTTTCTCGCTTCGAAACACCCGACCACGGTGTGGAACCGCACGGCCAGCAAGGCCGACCCCTTGGTGGCCAAGGGCGCGACCAAGGCGGCCACCATTGCCGACGCCCTGGCGGCGTCCGAACTGGTCGTCATCAGCCAGATCGACTACCAGGCCATGTACGACTCGCTCGGCCCGGCTGTCGACGCACTGAAGGGGCGAGTGCTGGTCAACCTCAGCTCGGGCAGCCCCGAGGAGCTGCGCAAGGCGTCCGAGTGGGCGTCCGAGCACGGTGCCGTACTGGTCACCGGCGGCATCATGGCCCCGCCGCCGGGCATCGGCAAGCCGGGCTCGTACGTCTTCTACAGCGGCCCCGAGTCGGCCCTCGACTGCCACGGCGAAACCCTGAAGGTGCTGGGCGACGTCACCTACGTCGGGGACGACCCGGGCCTGGCGATGCTCTACTACCAGGCGCAGCTGTTCCTGTTCTGGTCCACGCTCAGCAGTTACATGCACTCGGTCGCGCTGCTGGAGACCGCGGGCGTGAGCGCGCGCGACTTCCTGCCTTTCGCGGCCAGGTTGGTCCGCGAGCTGGCCGAGGAAGGCCCGATGGCGTTCCTGCACATCCTCACCGACGAGATCGAGGCCGGCGACTTCCCGGGCGACCTCAACAGCCTCAAGATGCAGGCCGTCGGCGCGGCCCACGTCGTCGAGGCCAGCCGCGACGCCGGGATAGACACCGCCTACCCCGCCGCACTCCGCGACCTCTTCGAACGCGCCGTCGCCGCCGGCCACGGCGCCGACGGCCTGGGCAGCGTCATCGAGGCGCTCAGAAAGCCCTGACCGCTCATCGGCCGGTTCCGCGCTCCTGGTTCTGCTCAACCTGCCGCTGCTTGTGATCGCTAGATGGGGCGTAGGCCGTCCAGTAGGAGGTTCAGGAGTCGCTCCGTGCGGCCGCCGCGGGTCTGCTCGTCGGCCCAGGCGATGCCGTAGACCATGGTGAGGAACTCCGGCGCCTCCACGTCGGGCCTGATCCCGCCCGCCTGCTGCGCGCGGGACAGGAGGTCCGTGCCCGCGGCGTTCATCGCCTTGCACGAGGCGTACAGCTCGGTGGACTCGTCCCGCAGGGTCGTGACGAACGCCGTGGTCAGCCCGCGGTAGGCGGTGCTGGACTCCATCACGGCGAGCGCCCAGGCGGCGAGCGCCTCCCTTGTGGCGGGGGCGTCGCGCGCCTGGGCGGCCAGCGCGTCGAACCCGTCCCGCAGGAGGGCCTCCAGGAGCGCGTCCCGGGTGGGGAAGTGCCGGTAGAGGGTCCCGATGCCCACGCCTGCGCGGCGTGCGATGTCTTCCAGGGACGCCTCGACGCCGCTTTCGGCGAACGCGGCGCGCGCCTCGGCGAGGAGCCGCTCATAGTTGCGTCGTGCGTCGGCTCGCATGTCCTTCTCCTTGCGAAGCGGAGGCTGCCTCCTTATCCTAGTGGAGGATAAGCGGAGGCAGACTCCGCTTGGGAGGGATTGCCATGGATGCGATTCGCGGCCGGTTCGGAGTCTGGGTGGCACCGGCCACCCTGTTGAACACGCCCGTCGCGGTGCAGCGCGAGCAGTTCGCCCGGATCGAGCGCCTCGGCTACGCCTCCCTGTGGAGCGGCGAGGCGCCCGCCGCCTCGAATTTCGGCGGTCGCGAGGCGTTCGCGCAGCACGGGTTGATGCTCGCCGCCACCGAACGGCTCGTCGTCGGCACCGGCATCGCCAACATCAGCATGCGCGCCCCGGCGGCCATGCACAGCGGCGCCGCCACCCTCGCCGAGGCATACCCTGACCGGTTCGTCCTGGGCCTGGGCGGGCAGTCGGGCGAACGTCCCCTGACCATGCTCCGCGAGTACCTTGACGCGATGGACGCCGCCTCCTGGGGTGTCCCCTACCCGCGCGTGCTCGCCGCGCTGGGCCCGAAGGCGCACCGGCTCGCCCGCGAGCGGGCCGGCGGCGTGCACCCGTTCCTTCAGCCCGTCGAGCACACGGAGAACGCCCGTGCCGCGCTCGGCCCGGACGGCCTGCTGATCCCGCACCAGGCCGTCGTCCTCGAAACCGACCCGGACGCCGCCCGCGGCCGCCTCCGCGCTCTCTTCGGCGCCGGCTGGGCCGGCGACAACCCGTACACGCGCAACTTCAGGCGGCTGGGCTACACCGACGACGACCTGCGCGGCGGTCCCAGTGACCGGCTTGCCGACGCTCTACTGGCCTGGGGTGACGAGCCCGAGGTGGTCAAGCGGCTGCGGGCGCACCTGGACGCGGGCGCCGACCATGTGCTCGTCCACCCGTTGGCGCCCGACCTGGTCTCGGCCGTGGACCAGCTGGAACGACTGGCCCCGGCGCTGAACGGCGCTCGCGGCTAGGCGATCCCAGGAGCCGCGGGCCCTGGACGGTGGTGCCGTCCAGGGCCCGCGGGGTCAGCGGCCGCGCTGCAGCTGGCGGGTGGGCAGCCGGCGGGCGTTGCGGCGCTGCGCGCCGCGGGCGAAGGCCGCCGACTTGGGGTCGGCGTTCCGGCCCTTGCCCTTCTTCTTCATCGCCTTCTGGAAGGGCGTTTCTTCGCTTGCGTTGTGGTTTTGGGCACGCATGGGCTAACACCTCCGGGCACGTTGGAATTCGGCCATGAAAGGCCGCAAAGAATGGTTCCGATGAAAAGCGCCGGTAGGGGAGCGTGACTCGTCGCGCCCGGTCGCGTCGATGCCGGAGCAGTGCTCGGGACAGCGGGCGATCAGGTATGCGTGCGACGGGTGGGCGCCCCTGGGCGCCGAGGATGGGAGCGGGCCGCGGAAAGCGCCGCGGCGGCTCGACCGGTGGGAATCACAGCTCCATGGCCGCAATATTAGCCGCATGATCAGGGTGCGTGTCAACCCCGTGCATTTATATTCGGGTGGTGTCGAACGATCGATTCCGGGCTGTGTTTCAAAGTCCCGGCCTACGGCGCTCGCCCCATCGGCCAGGTGACGCGCTCGTGCGGTACCTGAGGCCACTCGGTCACGTCGGTTCGGTGGTGCTTTAGCCGCCCGCGACCTGCGGTTGGCAGCCGCCGGCGTGCGGGTCTGGTCGCGCTGTGCAGATGGTGTTGATCCCATGGTGGCGGGGTGGGTCGGAATCATCAGGACGATGGGCAAGGGCATCACCGACATCGAGTCGCCGCAGGGGTTCGCCGCCGAGTCCGGCGCGACCTCGGTCATCCTCGCCTCCACCCACCTGGGGTTCGCGCTGTCGACCACGCAGGTGTGCTCGGGCGCGATCCTCGGGTCCGGGCTCGGCCGCAGGCTGGCCGAGGTCCGCTGGGGCGTCGCGGGACGGATGGCGATGGCCTGGCTGCTGACCCTCCCCTCCGCGGCGGCCGTCGGCGCGCTGGCCGCCTCGGTCAGCACCCGCGGCGACGCCGGGGTGCTCGTCACCGCCCTCGCGGCGCTCGCCGTCGCAGCCGGGATCTACGCGGCATCCCGCCGCGCGCCGGTCGACTCCCGCAACGTCAACGAGGTCCCCGAACGCCGGACCGAGTCCGCCGCCACGGCGGCCTGAGAGCACTGGAGCAGCCGCATGGACATCAAGTGGTCATCACTCGGCCAGGTCTTCGTGGTGAGCCTGGGCGCGACCGTCGCCGTCGTGGTGATCTTCGCGGTCGGCCTGCTGGCCGCCTCCGCCCGCCAGGCCGCGGCGGAGCGCGGCCGGTCCACGGTCATACCGGCCACTGCGGCATGCCTGTGCTTCGCCGCCTGCGCCGCCATCGTCCTGTACGGCGTCTACCTGATCGTCCCCCACTTCCACTAGGGCTGGGGCTAGGGGAGCAGCAGGGTTTTGCCGATGACGGTGCGGGATTCGATGGCGGTGTGGGCGTCGGCGGCGCGTTCCAGTGGGAAGGTCTGGCCGATGACCGGGCGGAGGCGTCCGGCGGCGGCCTCGTCCAGGGCCTTGCCGAGGAGGCGGCGGCGCTCGTCCAGGTCGTACTGGACGTCCTGGATGCCGCGTACCTCGATGCCGCGGTCGGCGCGGGCGTCGGCGAACCCGCCGGTGGTGGCGCCGTGTGCGGAGAAACGGCCGCCGTCCGCTGTGGCCTGGAAGGCGGCGTTGCCGATGTCGTCGCCGACGCCGTCCAGGACGACCTGTGCGCCGGTGCCCCCGGTCATGGCACGGGCACGTTCGGCCCAGCCAGGCTCGGAGTAGTCGACGGTGGCCTCGGCGCCCAGTTCGCGGGCCAGGGCCAGCTTCCGTTCGCCGCGTGCGGCGGCGATGACGCGGGCGCCGGCGGCGCGGGCCAGCTGGACGAGCAGGATGCCCATCCCGCCGGTCGCCCCGACGATCAGCACCCATTCGCCGGGCCGGACGGCGGCGGCCTCGATCACGCCCATCCCCGTGACGCCGTCGTGGATCAGGGCGGCGGCGTCTTTGAGGTCGGCGAGCCCGTCCGGCACGCGGAGGGGCGTGTCCGCGGGGACGACGACCCGGTCGGCGTAGCCGTTCTCGGTGAAGGTGGCGACGCGGGCGCCGAGCAGGGCCGGGTCCGCGCCCTCGCCGAGCGCGGTCACGGTGCCCGCGACGCCGCCGCCCGGGACGTACGGCGGGGTGATATCGAAGAATTCGCCGGCCCGGCCGGCCCGGATCCACGTCTCCACGAACAGCGTGTCCATCGCCACGACCTCGATCAGGACCTCGCCGGGGCCTGGCAGCGGGTCGGGCGCTTCGTGCGGCTGGAGGACCTCGGGACCGCCGAACTTCTTGGCTTCGATCAATCGCATGGACCCAGTCTGAAACCTCAAGTCTTGTTGAGGTCAAATCTGATCTGCTGGGTTCCGGGGCGTTTGCTCGGAAAAAGCGGAATAGTTAGTGGGATGTCGATGCCGCTCCCATCGCCGTCCCGCCCCGGCGCGGAGATGATGATGCTGGCCCTGGGCGGTGCGACGCCGCCCGCGTGGGGGTGGGGGCTGCTCCAGACCTCGCAGGCCATGCTCATGGAAATGGCCGGGCTCGCCCCGCATCCCGAGTCCTGCCGGTCCGGCGCGCCGGACGCGTACTGGGCGGACATGGCCATGCGAGACCAGGCAGGCCGGGTCTGGACGGGCACCAAGACCTTCCTGCCGCGCCGGATCGACGGCGTCCAGATCAGGGCGGACGTCGCCACCGCGCTGATGTCGCCCGACACCGCGTTCATCCCCGGCATCCCCGGCGCCTGGTCGGGGGTGGTCGCGGGCGTGCCCGGCCACGGCTACCTCGACCCCAACGGGGTCGGGCGGCTGCCCGTCCACCCGGACGCCGTGGCCGCGGTGACCGCGCATTTCCGGGTGTTCTTCCCGGTGGACGGCGGCCATGGGACGGTCATGCCGCTTGTGGAGAGGGCGACGGGTCTGACCGGGCGGTCGTATGTCCTGGCCGCGTTCCTCGCTCAGGACGTCCAGGCGCACCGGCATCACCTGGACGTCCTGCGGGCCGCGGAGCCCGGATGGGAGCACACGGGCAACGCGTGCCATCTCGTGCGCGGCGCCGAGACCGTGCGGCTGGAGCATCTCTGGCTGGACGGCCGTTCGTGCGAACTCCCGGTGGCGGAGTTCCACGCCGTCCTCGACGCCTACGAGGATCTTCTTCCTAGGGGTTGACCGCCCACACCATGCGTCGGCCTTCTCCATCGCCGTTGGACTTGTTCCCGGGGTGCTCGGAGACCGACCAGATCGCGCCCAGCGTCGGGGAGGTCGCGCTCCCGCCGGGCCAGTGCGACAGGTCCTCCGGACCGATGGGCAGCGGCGCGTCGCCCGTGGCCCGCAGAGGCCCGGTGACCGCGGGCGGCCGGACGTCGGGAACCGCGGTGTGGAGCGTTCCGGCCGAGGTCAGGCCGTGGCTCTGGCTCAGGTACCACTTGCCGCCGAACCGGGTCGCGCCCTGGACGTTGCTGACCGGGAGGGTGTAGGCGGCGTTCGCGTTCCACCGGCGGTCGGGGTCCATGATCAGCTCGCCGCCGCTGAACGCGCCCGCCATCGGCCAGGTGGCCACCCGGCCGTTGGTGTCCTCGGTTCCGGCGCAGTACTCGCCGGCGATGAGGGTGTCGGTGCCGCTGCGGTCGAGCGAGGTGTGGGAGAAGTTCGGCGATCCGTCCTCGGCGCCCACGTTGTCGGAGCACTTCGTCCCGGTGGCCGCCGTGTGCGTCCACGAGCCGACCTGCGGCATGATGTAGCGGTAGCCGTACCCGTAGTAGGTGCCGTTCTGGTACCCGATCAGGTGGTCCCCGTCCGTGGTGCCGTTCTCCGAGGCGCCCAGGTCGAAGATGCGGCGCATATCGAACACCCTGAAGCCGCGCCCGGTGTCGGCGACGAACAGGTAGTCGCCGTACCACACCATCCCGCCGGCGTGCAGCGAGGTGTTGTAGTTGCCGTTGGTGTTGTCCTGTGACACCCGGACGGAGTCGTAGCTGGTGATGCCGTTGCTCTGCTTGGGATACACGAGCAGGACGTGCCGGTACGCGCCGGTGGTGCGGTTCATGAAGCTGACGCGGACGCCCTTCACCGTGCTGTCGGTGTTGGCGTCGTACCAGCTCACCAGGACCGGCTGGTAGCCGTCGCCCCACTGCTGGTCGGCCTGCATGTCGGCGACCGTGGTCACGCCCTGCGGGTACCACTGCGTGGACTCGTTGTCGTCGTCCTGGAAGCACAGGCTCCGCTGGATCGACGGCTTCACGCCGGGGCCCACCGCGGCCGAGTTGCATGCTCCGCCGACGGTCACCGGGGCACCGTCGTCACGCTTCCGGTTGAGGTCGTTCATGATGTTCGTGACGGTGCCCTTCTTCAGGGGAAGGGCGTCGGCCCGGTCGCGCAGCGCGGTGCCGTAGGCGTTGGGGCGAAGCTGGAAGTTCGCCAGGGACAGCACGTCGGCGGAAGCGGGACTCTGCAGGGCGATCAACGCCGTGCCGGTCAGGGCGACTGTGATCGCGGGGGCGGGCGTTCTGCGGCGCCACTCCATACGGTGCTCCTCGATCTCGGCTCCTGGCCGACGCGGAGGCACTGTTGAGCTGAACCGTCGGGACGTGCCGGGGGGCGTCCGACCAAGATCATCAATGGGAACCCCGTCAATATCCCACAAAGATCACATTTGTGCCAGAGGTAACTTTTCTGGACAAATCGCCCAGCGTGCGACGGCAGCCGAACCGTTCGGGGGTGGCAGGCCGCCTTACCGTGATCACAGGCCAGGGGCCGTCGGCCGCCCGTTCACCCGGAAGCCGCGTCCGCGACAGGCGTCCGCGCAGACGCCCGTCCCGGGCATGGCGACGGCCGACGCGGCCCGTAGGGGCGCGCCCCGTGGCCTGACACCGCACGGGATTTCACTGCGACGCCGATGGCACGAAATGGCGGTTATTCGCGCCTGGACCCGAGGCAAACGCGCAAGTGCGAAAGAAGGCCGTCGTCACCGGCGGGACGCACGGAATGGATCGGCCGGTCGGCCACCGGCTACTCGGCTGAGGCGGAGGCCGCCTCAAGGTCGGCGAGGAACGCCTTGTGATCCTTGAGGACGTTCTTGCGGGCGCGCCCCGACAACCGGTCGATGTAGAGGCGGCCTTCCAGGTGGTCGGTCTCGTGCTGGAGGCACCGCGCCAGCAGGCCGGTGCCTTCGACCGTGACCGGGTTGCCCGCCGCGTCGAAGCCGTGGCAGGTCGCGCGGTCGGGACGGGCCAGCCGCGCCTGCGCGCCGGGCACCGACAGGCAGCCCTCGTCGCCGTCGTCCAGCCGGCGCTCGCCGGGGCCGGGCGGCTCCAGGGTGGGATTGACGACGACGCCCTTGTGCGGGACGTCGTCCTCGTCCTGGCAGTCGTAGACGAACACGCGCAGGTCGACGCCGATCTGGTTGGCCGCCAGGCCGACGCCCTCCGCCGCGTACATGCTCGCGAACATGTCGTCGACCAGCAGTGCCAGCTCGTCGTCGAACCGCTCGACCGGGCGGCACGGCCGATGCAGGACGGGCGTCCCCACCAGCGTGATCGGTCGTACCTCTCCGGCCATGCATCCTCCCTCGACGTGCACCCAGGATGCCATGTCCCGGGCGAGATCTGACCGGGTGTGACGATGGCGGTCACAGAGAGGATTGCCCCGGAGTGGGGCTTATGTGGACATTGATAATCGGCGCGCCCAAGAAGCTGCCGCTGTTGACTATTCCTGTGGAGGCCGTCGCGCAACTGTGTAAAGAGTGGTGTGCGGAGAGCGTTCGGGGGACCTGGGCAAGGGAGGTCCAGCGTGAGCGAACGAGCCAGAGCGTCCGCGACGAGGCAGCGGCTCGCGGACGTGCCGACGGGCCTGGCACGGCCGCTGCAGCCCTACCTCGAGGCGGCCGCGGCCGAGATGGTCGCCGAGATCCAGGGCCTGGTCCCCGAGTACGCGCGACCGGCCGACAGCAAGTACGGGCGCAGGATGCGGTGGACGGTCGAGCAGACCGTCCGGCACTTCGTCGACGCCATGGGCGAGCCCGGCGCCGACTGGGACGAGCTGACCGACATCTACCTCGGCATCGGCGCGTATGAGGCGCGCAGCGGCCGCAGCCTGGACGGGCTGCAGACCGCCATCCGGGTGTGCGGGCAGGTCGCCTGCCGCCGCTTCATCAAGGACGCCCGCCGGCTCGACTGGTCGCTGACCGTCCTCGGGCAGATCATCGAGTCGCTGTTCGTCTTCCTGGAGAAGCTGGCCGGCGCCGCCGCGCAGGGCTACGCCGACGCCCAGCGGCGCCTGGCCACCGAGCGGGAGCGGCACCGCTGGCGGCTGCGCGACCTGCTGGTCGTCGAGCCCCCCGCCAGCCTGGAGGCGGTGCGCGAGCTGGCCCGGCCGGCCGGCTGGGACCCGCCCCGCACCCTCGCGCTGGTCGCCCTGGGCCCCGCCATGGACGACCAGGTGCCGGTCACGCCGCCGACGGTGCTCGCCGACTGGCACGGCCCGGCGCCGTACCTGATCGTCCCGGATCCGGACGGGCCCGGGCGGGAGCGGATGCTGGCCGGGCTGGTCCGGGGCCGGCCGGCGGCGGTCGGCCCGACCGTCCCGCTGAACAAGGGCGCGGTGTCGCTGCGCTGGGCCCGGCGCACGCTGGACCTGGTCGTCCGCGGCGCCATCCCGGAGAAGGCGCCGGTCGACTGGATCGACCACGTGGCGACGCTGGTCGCGTCCATGAGCGAGGAACTGATCGATCTCGCGGTGGGCGTGCGCTTCGGGCCGCTGATGGAGCTGCCGCGGCACCGCCGGGAACCGCTGGTCGGCACCCTGCTGGCGTACATGGAGAGCCGCGACAACGCGGTCGCCGCGGCGGAACGGCTGGTCGTGCACGAGCAGACCGTCCGCTACCGGATCCGCCGCCTCGAACAGCTGCTGGGCGACACCCTGTACGACCCGGACCGCAGGATCGAGCTGCTGCTCCTGCTGCACACCTGGGTCCGCTTCCCGGACGTGCCGAAGCATCTGGACGATCAGCGGCCGGACCGTCCCGCGCAGGCGGTGGCCGCGGCCGCGCCCAGGGAGGAGGTCACCCGCGCCGTTCGTGCCCGCTGAGGAACCGCCAGATCAGCGGGCTCGCCATGACCTCCGGGTCCACCTGGCCGCTGGGCCACTCGTGCCCGCCGTCGAAGATCGTGCAGAACTCGACCTCGGCGCCGGAGCCGTCGCGGCCCGTGGTGCGGCCCGTGCTACGGCAGGTGGTCTTGGCCGTGTCCAAGGTGATCCGGTGCAGCGGCGGCAGCCGGTTGGCCGTGCGCCAGAACTCCATCACGGCCGCCACCGGCGGGAACGGCTCGGGGTTGTTCCAGTCCTGGTTGCCGCCCCCGCCGTAGGGGACGGAGAAGTCCGCGGTGCCGTGGAAGGCGATCACCGGCACCGGGTCGCGGGGCGCGCACTCGACCGCCAGCGATCCGGAGACCACGCCGACCGCCGCCACCCGCGAGGACCGCTCGCACGCGTACCGGTAGGCCATGCCGCCGCCGTTGGAGAACCCGGTCAGGTAGATCCGGCGCGGGTCGGCCAGCCCCTCGCGCACCAGCGTGTCGATCAGCGAGTCGAGGAAGCCCACGTCGTCGATGCCCGCCATCCGCGCGAACCAGCAGCAGCCGCCGGCGTTCCACGTCCGCATGAAGCCGTCGGGGTAGGCGACCAGGAAACCGTTCTGGTCGGCCACCTCGTCCAAGCCGGACTGGCGGCGGATGTAGTTCATGTCGTCCAGGCCGCCGTGCAGCGCGATGACCAGGGGTTGGGGCGCGGATGTCCGTCCGGGCGGGACGTGCAGAAGGTAGTCGCGCTGCCAGAAGCCGCCCATGGTCAGGGTGCGTTTGTGCGTGCCGGGGCCGGGCGGGGCGGCGGCGTTGGCTGTGGACGGCGCGGTCGCCGGGACGAGCAGCAGCCCTGCGGCCAAGCAGAAGGCGAGCGTGACGCGGCACACGGTCCTCATGTCGTGCGATCATCCGTCCGCTCGCGCGGGCGCGCTACTCGCCGGGCCAACGATCGGGGGACGGAACCTCGCGTTCAGCCGCACATCTTTTTCGTGCGCTTTTATGCGGGCCCTTATACGAATGGACTCCCCGACTGGAAGGAAGCTCATGCGACGAGGGCGTACCAGCCCCGGTAAGGCCATCGGGCTTCTCATGCTCCACGGCATGCTCGCCCACCACGGAGGCGGTGGCAGTTACGACGCCAGTAGGCCGCTCTACCTGCGCGGCCGGGTCATCCAGGCGCGGTACGGCTTTCCCCATGGGCAACTGCGGATCGAGGTGCCCGCGAACCTCACCGTCCCGAACAGGCTTCCCGGAGTCGAAGGGCTGCGCGGTCACGACGACTGGGCCGGACCGCCCATAGCGGAAGGAGCCGGGCAGGCGCGCGACCTGCTCCTTCCCCCGGACATCACGGGCACGCTCGGGGGCATGTCCGGTCGTCCACAGGTTGGGGACGAAGTCGCGGCCGTCGTGTACCGCCGCTGTGACGCCGAAGGCGACGAGTACTCGGGCGAACTGCGCGTGCAGATGTTGTACGCGGCCGGGGGATCCCACCCTTATCGCGGCACTCTCACCCGTTTCGTGGACCGCTGCCTCCAGGCCGCGCGTACCCGGTCGGCCGCGCCGGCGGCGTCCGGCGGTCCGGCGGCGCCCGCGGCCACCCGCTCGGACGACCCGCCGCTCTTCCTCCTGGGCGGGGGCGCCGCGCTCGCCGCCGGATTCGTCATCGCCCTGGTCCGCCTGCGCACCCGCCGCGAGCGTTGAACGAGGTCTTCGCGTGGCTGGAGGCGACCGCGCCGGCCACGGCCGTCCGGGAAGGCCGGTGGGCATACCCCGTCACCGAGTCGGTCCACCTCATCGGCCTCGCCGTCATGTTCGGCGCGATCGCCGTGTTCGACATGCGCCTGCTGGGGTTCTCCAGGCGGCTGCCGGTGAGCGGGCTGGCCGCCCACGCCCTGCCCTGGTCGCGTGCGGGATTCGCGCTGGTCGCGGTCAGCGGCGCGCTGCTGTTCTCGGCGAACGCCACGCAGGTGGCCCACAACACCGCGTTCCAGGTGAAGATCCTGCTCATCGGCGCGGCCGGCCTGAACATCCTGCTCTTCCACACAGGACCGTTCCGCGGCGTCCAGGACTGGGACACCGCGGCCCGCACACCGGCGTCCGCCCGCGCCGCCGCCGTCATATCCCTGCTCACCTGGCCCGCCGTCATCGTCTGCGGGCGCCTGATCGCCTATGCGTGAGGCTCCGGCGTACAAATCCGTCCGAAATCGTTCCTGAGCGAAATTGGTCCGGTGGAGGCCCCTATGATCATCCACTCGATCAGTACCGCAAGGGGGACGCGTTGAAACGATCATGGATGTACGGGTCCGTCGGACTCCTCTCGGCCGCCGCGCTGGCGGGATGCGGCGCCCAGGCCGGCCCGGTGGACACTGCCAGGGTGGCGAACCAGACGAACGGCAAGCCGAGCGCCGTCGCGCTCCAGCTCCAGAAGACCGTGAACGCGCTGCGCTTCCAGGAGGTCCTGGACACCGCGCCGCCCAGCTCCGCGCAGGCCAAGACGCTGATGAACCCCGTCGACAAGGAGGCCCGCAACGGGCTCGAGCAGCGCCGCAGCCTCCTCGCCGCCGCGGACGACGCCAAGCCGATCTCCCAGCAGCCCCAGCTCGACGCGACGGTCATCGAGCTCGACAAGAACGGGCGGCCCGTCTCCTCCGGCACCGTCCTCATGAGCCCGACGTACAAGAAGCCCGTCGTGGTCCCCGTCGACAAGAACATGTCCACCACCGCCGTCCGGTGGCGGCAGTGGGACGACGCGGGCTGGTACGCCAACAAGGGCCAGGGCACCGTCGACATCGTCCCCGGCCGCGAGGGCGCGAGCCTCGACTTCATGAGCCCCTACCCCGCGTCCGTCCTGAAGCTCATGGTCAACTTCGGGGTGCTGCAGCTGGTCGACCAGGGCAAGGTCAAGCTGGACGCCACCTACGACTACAAGCCGACCGAGACCAGCTCCCTGTGCGGCGGCGCGACCAGCAAGACCGTCTCCCAGTACATCGACGAGTCCCTCACCTGGTCGTCCAACGCCGCCTCGTGCGCACTGGTCAAGATGCTGCACGACAACGGCGCCGTCGACGGGCTCAACAAGACCTTCCAGTCCCTCGGCCTCCAGACCCTGCAGCTCAAGAACACCAACCCGGCCAACGGCGGCCGCTGGGGCAACCCGGTCACGATGAGCTCGCTGGACACCGCCAAGCTGCTCACCCTCGTCAACGGCGCGCCCGGCACGGTGTGGACCGGCCCCGACGGCAAGCCCGTGACCAGCGCCGTCCTGAGCGCGACCGCCCGCAAGTTCTTCCAGGACAAGCTCAGGTCGCAGGGCTGGAACGACATGCTCTCCACCCCCAACTGGTGCGGCAAGTACCCGGCGCCCGGCATCCCGCACGCCGTCCCGTCCCGCTGGGTCGGCCCCGACGGCACCGTGACCGTCAACGGCTCGAAGTTCGGCCGCGACGTGCGGCCTTGCAACGGGAAGGCCGAGGTGTCGTTCGCCCACAAGACCGGCTGGGTGAACAACAGCGCCGCCGACGCCGGCATCGTGAAGGCCCTGCCGGGCAAGGGTGGACGCAGCTACATCGTCGTGGTCTTCTCCAACCTCGGCACCCAGTACGTCGACGCCGACCGGCCGGCGACCCCCGAAGGCATCTACCCCTTCGCCTTCACCGAGAAGTTCGCCAAGCTCGGCAAGATCGTCGACACCTACGAGAAGTCCCGCGCCGCGCGCGGCTAGCCGCCCCTGATCGAACGCGGGCCCGGAGGATACGCCGTCCAGGCGCCCTCCGGGCCCACGCCGACCCCGCCGTCGCCGGGAACGGCGGGTCAGCCGGTCAGCGGGCCGAACGCCTTGCGGGTGTCGATGACCTCGCCGAACAGCTCCCAGCGCTCGCCCTTGAAACGCATCAGCTGCATCGACTCGATCGGGAAACCGTCGTCCTTATCGGTCGTCATGGTGACGCCGGGCAGCAGCATCGGGATCTGGACGTTGTTCAGGTTGCGCATCGCGTCCCGCAGACCCTCGCGGGTCGGGCACTTGGCGGCCTGCATCGTCTTGTGGAAACTGCTCGCCACCGCCCAGCCGAACGCGTGGTACGGCACCGACGGGTCGGCGCCCGGCGCGTACTGCTTCATCTTCGCCGTGTAGAGCTTCATCTCCGAGTCGTCCTTCCACTGCGGATCGATCGGATCCTTGTAGTAGGTCGCGGAGACGACGTTCTGCACGTTCTTGAACCCCACCGGGCGCAGCACGGTGACGGACGAGGCGACGTTGTTGACGATGTGCAGCGGGTTCCAGCCGGTCAGCTTGGCGTCGGCCGCCAGCGCCTGCGACCCGAACTTCGGCGTGGTGATGTTCAGGAACACATCGGCCTTGGAACCGGCCAGGTTGCGCATCTGCGGCTCGACGCTCGGGTCGGAGACCTCGTAGCTCTGCTCCTGCGCGATGGTGATCTGGCCGCCCTGGATCGCCTTCTTGAACCCGCCCAGCAGGTCCTTGCCGAAGTCGTCGTTCTGGTACAGCACCGCCACCTTGGCGTTGGGCTTCTCGGTCTTGAGGAACTGGGCGTACACCCGGGCCTCGGACACGTAGTTCGGCTGCCACCCGATCGTCCACGGGTGCTTGGTGTCGCTGCCCCACTTGGACGCGCCCGTCGCCACGAACACCTGCGGCACCTTGCGCTGGCCGGCGTAGTCCCAGGTCGCCGTGGTGGACGGCGTGCCGAGCGTCTGGAACAGCGCGAACACCCGCTCCTGCTCGACCAGTCGGCGCGCCTCCTCCACCGCCTTCGGCGGCTGGTAGCCGTCGTCGCGGACGACGAACTCCACCTTGCGCCCGCCGATGCCGTTCTGCTCGGCGTTCACGTAGTCGAAGTACGCCTTGATGCCCTTGGGGATGTCGCCGTACGCCGACGCCGGACCCGACAGCGGGTAGATGCCGCCGAGCTTCAGCGTCTTGTCCGTGATGCCCGTGGTCTGCTGCCCCTTGCACGCGCCCGAGGCGGTGGTGGCCCCGTCGTCCTCGCCGCGGCCGCCGCACGAGGCCGCCGCCGTCGCCACGAGCAGCACCGCCGCCGCCGTCCCGCCGAACCTTGAAGACCGCATGGCCCTACCCCTTTCGAAGGGTCTTGTCGAACGAGTGCGCAGCGCGTCCCGCCAGCCCGGCCAGCCCCGTCGGGGCCACGTACATCACCCCGATGATCAGCAGACCGAAGATCACCCCGGGCGCCGCCTTGTTGATGTCCTGCGACAGGCTCGGCACGAACATCACGAACAGCCCGCCGAGCAGCGGACCCCACATCGACCCCAGGCCGCCGACCACGATGCCCGCCAGCATCGTGATCGACAGGTTGACCGTGAACGAGTCCGGCGACACGAACCCGATCACCCACGTGTAGACGCAGCCCGCCGCACCCGCGAACATCGCGCTCCACGCGAACGCCAGCCGCTTGTAGAACGCGAGCCGCACGCCCATGACCTCGGCCGCCGTCTCGTTGTCCCGGACGGAGTGCAGCGCCCGCCCCACCCGCGAACGCAGCAGGCTGGAGGTCACCACGAACGCGGCGAGCGCCACGACCAGGGCCAGGAAGTACAGCCACTGGTCCTCGGCCAGGCCCGTCCAGGCGGGCGGCCGCGGCTTCGCCAGGGTCAGGCCCATCGACCCGCCCGTCACCGACTCGAACCGCTTGAGCAGCGGCACCAGAAAGATCGCGATGGCCAGCGTGACCAGCGCCAGGTACAGGCCGCGCAGCCGGGTCGCCGGCACGCCCAGCGCCAGCCCGATCACGAACGCGAGCACCGCCGCCAGCGGCAGCGTCACCGGGTACGGCAGCTCCCAGTGGAACATCATGGTCGCCGCCCCGTACGCGCCGACCGCGAAGAACGCCCCGTGCCCGAGCGAGATCTGGCCGCCATGCCCGACCAGCAGGTTCAGCCCGAGCAGCGCGATCGCGTACACCAGCACCATCGTCAACTGGAACACCCGGAACGGGACGAGCTGGAACGGCGCGTAGCACGCCGCCACCAGCAGCACCCCGACCAGGATCCACTGCCACCGCGCCAGCGCGGCCTGGACCAGGCCCGAGGGCGCCTCGCTCCTGCTGCGAGCCTCGCTCATGCCCGCTCCACCGCCGCCCGTCCGAACAGGCCCTGGGGCCGCAGCAGCAGGACGACCAGGATGACGGCCAGCGGCACGCCGACCTTGAGATCGGAGCCGATGAAGCCGACATAGGCGCCCGCCAGCGTCTCCGCCACCCCCACGATCAGGCCGCCCACCACCGCGCCCACCGGGCTGTCGAACCCGCCCAGCGTCGCCGCCGCGAACGCGTAGATCAGAACGCCGCCCATCATGTTGGGCTCCAGGAACAGCAGCGGCGCCACCAGCACCCCCGACACCGCGCCGACCGTCGCGGCCAGGCCCCAGCCCAGCGCCAGCGTCCACCCGACCCGGATGCCGACCAGCCGCGCCGACTCCGGGTTGGCCGCCACCGCGCGCATCCCCAGGCCGATCTTGGTGTGCCGGAACAGCAGGTACAGCAGCCCCATGACCCCGGCGACCACGGCCATGACGCCCAGCGTGGAGTAGGCCAGGCTGAGCCCGCCGGCCTCCAGTGCGCCGCGCGGGAACGGGTTCGGGAAGTCCTTGATCAGGAACGACCAGATCCAGCCCGCCGCCGCGTTGACGAAGATGAACAGGCCCACGGTGACGATCACCACGGTCAGCTCGGGCGCGCCCTCCACCGGCCGGATGATCACCCGTTCGATCAGCATGCCGCCGATGAACGACACCGCCAGCGTCAGCACCAGCGCCAGCCAGAACGGCACCCCGCCGCTCACGAACTGCCAGGCGATATAGGTCGCGAACATGGCCAGCTCGCCCTGCGCGAAGTTGACGATCCCGGTGAACTGGTAGATCAGCACCAGCGCCAGGGCCAGGCTCGCGTAGATCGCGCCCGCGCCCAGCCCCTCGATGATCTGCTGCAGGAACTCGACCATGCCTAGATCCGGTATCCGAGATAGGACTGGGCGACCTGCTCGTCCGCCCGGATGTCGGCCGCCGACCCCGACAGCACGATCCGGCCGGTCTCCAGCACGTGCGCCTGCCCGGCGATGCCCAGCGCCAGATGTGCGTTCTGCTCGACGACGACCACGGTGGTGCGCTCCTCCTGGTTGATCGACTGCACGATGCTGAACAGCTCGCGGGTGACCAGCGGCGCCAACCCCAGCGACGGCTCGTCCAGCAGGAGCAGGCGGGGACGCAGCATGAGCGCCCTGCCGATCGCGAGCATCTGCTGCTCGCCGCCCGAAAGGCTGCCCGCCGCCTGCTTCAACCGGTCCTTCAGCACCGGGAAGTAGCCGTAGACGCGGTCCAGATCGTCCTGCACGGCGGCCCGATCGCGCCGCGCGAAGGCGCCGAGCCGCAGGTTCTCCTCAACGCTCAGCGGCATGAACGTGCCCCGCCCCTCAGGCACGTGCGCCACCCCGAGCCGCGCCACCGAGTCCGGCGACCGCCCGGACAGGGACGTGCCGTCCAACTGCACGGTGCCGCGCCCGCGGACCATCCCGCACAGCGCCCGCAGCAGCGTCGTCTTGCCGGCCCCGTTCGGCCCGAGGATCGCGCAGATCTCGCCCCGCCCGACCGACAGCCCGACACCATGCAGCACGCGGACGTCCCCGTACCCGGCATGAAGCCCGTCGACCACCAGGAACTCCCGCCCAGACCCTTGCCCGACCTCCGCAGCGTCTTCCTTAAGGCCACTCATGCGTCCTCCTAGTAAGGAACGCGCACGCCCCCACACCCTCGCTTCGCTCGGTCATGCGGTGTCCTTGTGGGGGGACGACCCCCCACACCCCCCGCAAACCGCGCGCACGCATGCCCTCGCTTCGCTCGGTCATGCCGCGGTCCCCAGGTAGGCCTCTATTACGGCGGGGTCGCGTTGGACTTGTTCGGGTGGGCCTTCGGCGATCTTGCGGCCGAAGTCGAGGCAGATGACCCGGTCGCAGATGCCCATCACGAAGCCCATGTGGTGCTCGACGACGATCACGGTCACGTCGAGGTCGTCGCGGATGGCGCGCAGTGCTCCGGAGAACTCGTCGACCTCGGCGTGGCTGAGGCCGTTCACCGGCTCGTCCAGGAGCAGCAGCTTGGGACGGGCGGCCAGCGCGCGGGCCAGTTCGACGCGTTTCAGCGTGCCGAACGGCAGCCCCGCCGCCGGGTGGTCGGCGAGGGCGGTCAGGTTCAGGCGTTCCAGGACCTCGTCGGCCTCGGCGCGCAGCCGGGCCTCCTCCCGGCGGACGCCCGGCAGCCGCAGGCTCGCGGTCAAGAAGCCGGCGCGGCCGTGGTGGTGCGCGCCGACCATGGTGTTCTCGCGCACCGACATGCGCGGGAACAGGCCGAGGTTCTGGAAGGTGCGGGCGATGCCGAGCGCGGCGATCGCGTGCGGGGGTTCGGCGAGCAGGTCGCGGCCCTCGTAGCCCACCCGGCCGGCGTTCGCCTGGTAGCGGCGGGTCAGGCAGTTGAAGAGGGTGGTCTTGCCGGCGCCGTTCGGGCCGATCAGTCCCACCATCTCGCCGCGTTCCACGGTGAAGCCGACGCCGTCCAGCGCCGTTATGCCGCCGAAACGGACCGTGAGATCGTGAACCTCCAGCATCCGGCCTCCTGAGCGCGGGTGGGCGGTGGTCGGTCGGGGGCACAGAACGGTGTTCGGAGTAGGGCGTCAGCGTAGGATCCGCCGTTCAGGCCGCACATTGGGCGCGGGAACCCAAGATGCGACCGGGGAGTTGTCCGTCGAGCACAGCGTGCGTCTCGGACGTGTCACGGGCCGTTGACGCTGCGGCGAACGGCATGGATCATCCGGGCATGTCCGGTGGTCTCAGCACGGGAATGCGCACCGTCCGTACCGAACGCTCTCGTATCCTTTCCGAGCTCCTCGACCGTGTGGACGAACTGGCGGACCGCGCCGTCGCTGCCATGCGGGCGGAGATCCCCGCCTACGACGTGCAGGACGCGGCATTCCACGCCGACGTGCGGGAACATGTCGGCCGCCACTACCGCATCAAGCTGGCCGTGCTGCTGGAGGAGCGCACGGTCACCTTCGACGACGTCGCCTTCACCAGGCGCGCCTCGATGCGCCGCGCCCAGGCCGGGTTCGCCCTGGCCGACTACATCAACGCCTTCCGGGTCGGCCAGCAGGTCTTCTGGGAGGCGATCATCGAGCACGCGGGCGGCACGTACCCCGGGCACGAGGCCGCGCTGTCGCTGGCGTCGGCGCTGATGCGCTACATCGACTTCGCCAGCACCCATGCCGCCAACACCTACGTGGAGTTCCAGCAGTACGCCGCGGCCGAGGCGGTCCGGGAGAGCCGCGACCTGGTGGAGGTCCTGCTGGCGGGGGAGCTGCCCACGCGCGGCCCGCAGCTGGCCGCCGCGCACGCGCATGGCCTGGGCCCCGACGCCCGCACCCCGCTGGTGGTGATCACAGCCGTGCTGGTGGGCCAGGACACCGCCGCGGCGCCGCGTCCCGGCGCCGAGGCCGAGTGGAAGAGCGCGAGCCTGGCGGTCACCGCCGCCGGGACCGGGGCGGGCGGCGGCACGGACGCCCGGCACGCGGCGTGCGCGGCCATCGCCCGGACGGGGGTGAACGGCCGGCGCACCCTGTCGGTCGTCCGGCAGGCGGAGATCGTCGCGGTGGCGGCGCTGGGCCCGGGCGGCGACCCGGAGAAGCTGTGCGACCGCCTCCAGGAGGTGCAGGAGAGCCTGCTGGCCGAGGGGATCGTGCTGGCGATGGGGATCAGCACGGTGGTGTCCGGGATGGTGCAGATCCCGCGCGCCTACCAGGAGGCGCGGGCCGTGCTGGAGTTCCTGCCGGAGGACGGCGGGGTGGCGGCGCTGCCGCGGATCAGCCCGTTCGAGTACATGGCGCTGCGCGCCGACGACACCGCCCGCCACCTGGTCGACCCGCGGATCACCGGGCTGCTGGACGAGGACAGGGCGCGCGGCGGCGTCCTGACCGCGACGATCCGCGAGTTCGCGTCCGCCGACCTCAACCTGCGGGCCGCGGCGGAACGGCTGCAGATCCACCACAACACCGCGCAGTACCGGCTGCGCCGCATCCAGGCGAGGACCGGCCGCAACCTGCGGCACATCACCGATCTGGTGGATCTGCTGGTCGCGATCGCGCTTCAGGACGCGCTGCCGCCGGGCACCAATCCCGGGCGGAAAAGACTGGTCTCCGCGACCAATGAGGGCGATGGGACAGCCGACGTAACGTCTCACCCATGACCGAGCGAAGCGAGGGCGTGCGTGCCGGTTCTTGTCGGGGGGTGTGGGGGGTCGTCCCCCCACAGGGACGCGGCATGACCGAGCGGAGCGAGGGTGTGCGGGGTGGGTCCTCTCACGATGATGGGTCATGAACCTGGCTGACCGGCTGCGGACGGCCGCCGGACGGTTCGGCGGAAGGACGGTCCTCACGCTGGACCGGACGGGGCTCAGCTACCGGGCTCTGGACGCCATGAGCGCCCGGGTCGGCGAGCTGCTGCGGCGGCGCGGGATCGGCCGCGGCGACCGGGTCGCGATCATGCTTCCGAACGTCCCGGAGTTCGCGGTGGTCTACTACGGGGCGCTGCGGATCGGGGCGGTCGTCGTCCCGCTCGACCCGCTGCTGAAGCGCCGGGAGATCGCCGCCTACCTGGGGGACTGCGCGGCCCGGTTGGTGATCGCCTGGCACGCGTGCGCGGAGGCGGTGGAGGCCGGGACGGCCGGGACGTGCGCCGACTACCTGTTCGTGGTGCCCGAGGAGTTCCGCCGGCTGCTGCGCGGGGTGCCGCCCGAGGACGCGGTCGTGCCGATGGCGGGCGGGGAGACCGCGGTCATCCTCTACAGCGCCGGGACGACCGGCCGGGCCAAGGGCATCGAGCTGTCCCACGCGAACCTGGACGTGAACGCGGCCACGGTGGCCCGGATGCACGCGCTGGGTGTGGACGACGTCGTCCTGGGGGCGCTTCCGCTGTACCACGCGTTCGGGCAGACCTGCGCGCTGAACGCCGCCGTGCGGGCGGGTGCCCGGCTCACCCTGCTGCCGCGGTTCGAGCCGGGACGGGCCCTGGAGGTCATCCGGCGGGACGGGGTGACGGTGTTCCAGGGTGTCCCGGCGATGTACATCGCGCTGCTCGACCAGCCGGGCGTGTCCGATCTGTCGATGCTGCGGATCTGTGTGAGCGGCGGCGCGGCGATGCCGGTGGACGTGCTGCGCGCGTACGAGACCCGGTTCGGCTGCCGCATCGTCGAGGGGTACGGGCTGAGCGAGACCTCGCCGGTGTCGGCGGCCAACCGGGCCGGTGCGGGCCGCCGTCCCGGGTCGATCGGGCGGCCGGTCCGGGACGTGCGCATGCGGGTGGTCGACGAGCGGGACCGGGAGGTTCCGCCGGGCGAGATCGGGGAGATCGTGGTGCGCGGCCCGAACGTGATGAAGGGCTACTGGAACGATCCGGAGGGGACGGCCGAGGCGCTCCGCGGCGGCTGGTTCCACACCGGCGATCTGGGCCGGGTCGACGGCGACGGGTTCTTCTTCCTGGTCGGCCGCCGCCGCGACGTGATCATCCGGGGCGGGTACACGGTGTATCCGCGGGAGGTCGAGGAGGTGCTGTACGAGCATCCCGCGGTGCGCCAGGCGGCGGTCGTCGGCGTTCCGCATCCGGAGCTGGGGGAGGAGGTCGCCGCCGCGGTGGCGGTGCGGGCCGAGGTGCCCCCGGACGAGCTGCGCGCCTTCGTCAAGGAGCGCGTGGCGGCCTACAAGTACCCCCGGCGGGTCTGGTTCGTCGACGAGCTGCCGACCAGCCCCACCGGAAAGGTCATCAAGCGTGCCCTGGAGCCGCCGGCCGCGGCGGCCCGTCCCCGAGGAGGTGACGGCCGTGCGCCGTCCCACGATGCTGCTCGCCGTGCTGTGCGCGGCGGCCTCGATCACCGCGATGCCGGCCCAGGCGGCCGCGCCCCCTCCTGATCCCGTCCCGGACGACCAGCCGCTTCCCGGTTACACGATCGGCAATCCGCCGCTGGCGCCGGTGCCGGTGGACGGGCGGCCGTCGCGCGTCCTGCAGGGGGTGAAGGGCCACGCCGCGTTCAACATCGAGGTGCCCCCGAACTGGAACGGGCAACTGGTGATGTGGGCGCACGGCTACCGTGGCACGACCCGTGTGCTCAGCGCGGAGACGCCCTCCTACGGGTTGCGGCAGAAGCTGCTCGACCAGGGGTACGCGTGGGCCGCGTCGTCCTATTACGCCAACGACTACGACGTGCGGGCCGGGGTGCTGAGCACGCGCCAGCTGGCCCGGCATTTCGCCCGGACGATCGGCAAGCCCCGCAAGACGTTCATCGCGGGCGTCTCCATGGGCGGGCACGTCACGGCGCGTTCGATCGAGGAGTTCCCCGGGTTCTACGACGGCGCGCTGCCGATGTGCGGGGTGCTCGGCGATCACGAGTTGTTCGACTTCTTCCTGGACTACCAGGTGGTCGCGCAGGATCTGGCGGACCTGCCCGCCTATCCGACCCCGCCGGACTACGTGACCTCGATCGTCCCCAGGATCCAGCAGGGGCTCGGGCTGACCGGCCTCACCCCCGGCGGCCCGGACACCACCAATGACCTGGGTAAGCAGTTCCGTGCGATCGCGGTGAACCGCAGCGGCGGGGCACGCCCGGGGGACGCGGCCGCGTTCGCGTACTGGCAGAACTACCTGTTCTCCCTGGGGGCCCCACCCAGCGGGGACTCCCTGGCGCAGCAGCCGCGGCGGATAGCGACCAACCTGCGCACCCGGTACGCGCCGAGCACGCCGGTGAACGTGAACAGGACCGTCCAGAGGGTGCGCCCGGTCGAACCCGGCAGCCGCTACACCGACCGCCTGACCCAGGTCCCCAGCGTTTCGGGACGCCTGGACGTGCCAATGGTGTCGCTGCACAACCTCGGCGACATGTTCGTGCCGTTCTCCATGGAGCAGCGCTACCGCGCCGACGTCGCACGCAACGGCCGGAGCGGTCTGCTGGTGCAGCGCGCGATCCGTTCGGTGGGGCACTGCGAGTTCAGCCCGGCTGAGGCCGGCAAGGCATGGGACGACCTGATCCGCTGGGAGCGCGGCGGGCCCCGTCCACAGGGCGACGACGTCTCCCGCCCGGGGAAGCCCGACTACGGCTGCCGTTTCACCGACCCCGCCGTTCATGGGACGGGCACCCGTCCCCTCTATCCGGCGTGCCCGTGACGTAGGCGGATCAGCCGGAGGACCTCGGTCTCGCGTTCGGTGAGGCCGAGGTCCGTCGTCACGTGCAGGACGACCGGTGGAAAGGCGGGCCGCCCTACTCCGCCGTGCGGTGTGGGGCGAATCTGGCGGGGCAGAGGGTGGGCATGTTCATACTCACCGTGATCTTCGCGGTCGTGACGGCGGCCGTGTTCGCCTTCGCGGGGTATTACAAGGTCAGCGGTGCCGAGCAGCAGATGGACGAGGCCCGCCACCTGGGCGTCGAGTGGCCCGCCTACCGGCTGCTCGGGGGCGCCGAGCTGCTCGGGGCACTGGGCCTGCTGATCGGGCTCTGGCTGTCCTGGCTGGGCGTCATCGCCGCGTTCTGCCTGGTCGCGCTGGCGGCGGGCGCGCTGATCGTGCACGCCAAGGCGGGCGACCGGCTGGACGCGATGCGCCCGGCGATCGGCTTCGGGGCGCTGGCCCTGGCCACCCTGGTCCTCCGCCTGATCACCGTCTGATCAGGACCCGCCGCTCGGGGGCCGCTCGTCCAGCGGCAGGAACACCTGGAACCTGGTGTCGCCGGGCTCGGACTCCACGCGCAGGTCGCCATGGTGGCGGTTGACCACGATCCGCCAGCAGATGTCCAGGCCCAGTCCGGTGCCGTCGCCGACGGGCTTGGTGGTGAAGAACGGCTCGAAGATCCGTTCTATGTTCTCCGGGGCGACGCCCGGACCGGTGTCGCGGATCTCGACCATCAGGCGGTCGTCCGCGCTGCCGGTGCGGACGGTGAGGGTGCCCGAGCCCGCCATCGCGGCGGCCGCGTTGTCGATCAGATTGGTCCACACCTGGTTGAGCTCGCCCGCGTACGCCGGGATCGCCGGCGCCGCGCGGTCGTACTCCTTGACCACCCTGATCCCGCTGCCGATCTTGCCGGACAGCATGACCAGGGTCGAGTCGAGGCCCTCGTGGACGTCGATCCACTGGTACGGGGCGCGGTCCATCTGGGAGTACTGCTTGGCGGCGCTCAGCAGGTGGGAGATCCGGGCGGTGGCGTCCTCGATCTCCCCCATCAGGCTCTCGGTCTCCAGGGCGTAGCCGAGCCAGCGCAGCGCCGCGTTCAGGAACGCCTCCCCGACCGCGTCGTTGATCTCGTCCAGGTCGGCCACCGCGATACCGGCCGGGACGAGGATCGGCGCGAGGTCCCAGCCGTCGGCCACATCGTGGTCGTCGAGCCAGTCGATCAGTTCGTCCTCCCGGTCGGCCGACTCCATGGCGCCGAGCCTGGGCGCCGCGGCGACCCGCTTGACCAGCCGCTCCTGGGCGTCGATCAGCTTCTCCAGCAGGCCCGGCTCGATGTCGTGCTGGGCGAGCAGGGCCAGCTTGTGCCGCATCCCGGCGACCCGTTCGCGCAGCGACGCGGTCGCCCGCACGGCCGCCGCGGCGGGGTTGTTGAGCTCGTGGGTGAGGCCCGCCGACAGCGCGCCCAGCGCCAGCAGCCGCTCCCGCTGGCCGATCACCAGCTGGGTGTTCCGGTTGCCCGACAGCATCCCCTCCAGCAGGTGGGTGGGCATCGGGTACCAGGCGCGGAACCGCTCCGCGAACTCGTCGGCCGGCAGCAGGAAGAAGGAAGATTCGGTGACCGCGTACGCCGACGCCCCGTACCGCTGGTCGTCCTCCCCGTCGACGAAGAACTGGATGGCGCCGAAGTACACGCCGCGCCGACTGCTGCGGTTGATCTCGACTTCCTCGCCGCGGACCGCCCTGGTCATCCGCAGCGTGCCGGACAGGAGCACGTAGAAGCAGGTGGCCGGCTCGCCCTCGCGGACGATCGCCGACCCCTCCGGAAGGGCCTCGACCTTGCCGTGGGAGGCGATCCAGTCGAGCTGCTCGGGGGTCAGCCGTTCGAACAGGAACAGCGTCCGCAGCTCGTCATGGCTCAGCGCGTCGTTCACCGTTCCTCCAGGTATCGGTGCACCAGGGTCACGGCCATCGCGCCTTCACCGACGGCCGAGGCGACCCGTTTGACGGACTGGGCCCGCACGTCCCCCGCGACGAACACGCCGGGGACGGAGGACTCCAGGTAGTAGGGGTCGCGGTCCAGCGGCCAGCCGACCGGCCGGCGCCCCTCGTTGAGCAGATCGGGCCCGGTGCAGACGAAGCCGTGCCGGTCCCGGGCCAGGGTGCCGCCCAGCCAGTCGGTGCGCGGGGCGGCGCCGATGAAGATGAACACGTGCCCGGCCGGGACGGTCTCGGTGTGCCCGCTCTCGGAGTCGCACAGCGTCAACTCCTCCAGATGGCCGTCGCCGCGCGCCGCGACCACGCTGGTGCGCAGCCGGACGGTGATGTTGCCGATCGCCCGGATCTGCTCGATCAGGTAGTGCGACATCGACTGGGCGAGGTCCTTGCCGCGCACCAGCAGCGTGACCGAGCGGGCGTGCCGGGAGAAGAACACCGCCGCCTGGCCCGCCGAGTTGGCGCCGCCGACGATGTAGACGTCCTCGCCCTCGCAGGACTGCGCCTCGGTGGACGCCGACCCGTAGTAGATGCCGCGCCCGGTCAGCTCGGGACAGCCGTCGGCGTCCAGCGCCCGGTACATCACGCCGGTGGCCAGGACGACCGAGTGCGCCGCGATCTCCGAGCCGTCCTCGAACCGGACGACCCTGGCCGAGCCCCGCGTCTCCAGGGCCACCACGCCCCGCGCGGTGAGCACCTCGGCACCGAACTTGCGGGCCTGCCGCCTGGCCCGGTCGGTGAGCTGGGCGCCGGACACCCCGTCGGGAAAACCGAGGTAGTTCTCGATGCGGGAACTCTGCCCGGCCTGTCCGCCGGTGGCCTTCTTCTCCACCAGCACGGTGCGCAGCCCCTCGGAGGCCCCGTACACCGCGGCGCCCAGCCCGGCCGGGCCGCCGCCGACCACGATCAGGTCGTAGAACTCGCTGGCTGGCTCGGTGGACAGGCCCGCGGCCGAGGCGATCTCGGCACCCGAGGGACGGACCAGCGCGGTGCCGTCCGGGGTGACGACGACCGGGATGTCGTCGGGGTCGGCCTCCGCCGCGTCCAGCAGCCGCCTGCCCTCCGGCTCGTCGACCGAGTACCAGTTGTAGGGGACGGCGTTGCGGGCCAGGAAGTCGCGCACCCGGTAGGACGGTTCGGACCAGCGGTGCCCGACGACCTTGATCTCCTCGACCGGCCGGTCGCCGGTCGCCCGCCAGGTCTCCACCAGCGCGTCCACGACCGGGTAGAGCTTCTCCTCCGGCGGGTCCCAGGGCTTGAGCAGGTAGTGGTCGACGTCCACCACGTTGATCGCCTGGATGGCGGCCTCGGTGTCGGCGTAGGCGGTCAGCAGCGCGCGGCGGGCGAGCGGGAAGAGGTCCATCGCCTGCTCGAGGAACTCGATGCCGTTCATCTGCGGCATCCGGTAGTCGGCCAGGATCGCCGCGACCTTCTCGCCGCGCAGTTTGATCTCGCGCAGCGCGTCCAGCGCGTCGGCGCCGGACGCGGCCCGCATCACGCGGTAGTCGCGCCCGTACTGGCGCCGCAGGTCGCGGGCGACGGCACGGGACACCGACGGGTCGTCGTCGACGGTCAGCAGGATCGGCAGGCTCATGGAACGCATCATCCCCCACGAAACGACGAATCGTCCCTTTCAGTCCGTTCCGGAACGGACCATCTCGGGGTGCTGCGAGGGGTCAGCGGGGACGTCGGTGCCGCGTTCGGGGCGGCAGCATGGTCGATTCCAGCCGTTCCATGAGCATCAGTGCGATCAGGGCCACGAGCGGAGCCATCAGCAGCGCCAGGATGGCACTCACCTCCAACCAGAGGGGTTCGGGACTGTGCGGCCGGACCACTTCTGGTCACTAAACCGACAAGAGTGCCTCTACCACCACAAACTACCCCTAAACCCAGGCCCTGCTCAGTGCGCGGGCTCGGCCTCGCACTCGGCCCACACGACCTTGCCGCCCTCATTGAGCGCCCGAGTCCCCCACCGCACCACCAGTCGCGTCATGAGCAGCAGACCCCGCCCCGATTCACTGAACTCATCGGGCGCCCGCACGACCGGAGGCTCGTCCGACCGGTCCCATGCCTCCACCACGGGCCGCCCGTCCCGCAGGTAGACCCGAACGACGATCGGATCCCCCGGCTGCGACCCGTGCTTTATCGCGTTCGTCGCCAACTCGGTCGCGACCGTACGGACGACAAAGCTCTCCAGCCCCCAGGACCCGAGAATCAGCCCCACCCAATCCCGCACCTCCTTGATCGCTTCCGGACGCGCTTTCAACACGATCGTCGGCGGTTCGGCCATCATCCCTCCCATTTTTCGTGACCCATCGCACAGATTCCCTGACTCGGCGTAATCTCGCTGGAGAAGCGTGCGAGGACAAGCGAGTCCTCGTCAGGCGGTTGCAGGGAGGTGGCACCATGGCGTCACGCAAGCCGACCCCGCAGACCATCGCCTTCGGCACGGAACTCCACCGCCGCCGCGAAATGGCCGGCCTCTCCCGCCTGGAACTGGCCAAACTCATCAACGTCAGCCGCAGCTACATAGGCCAGGTAGAGACGGGCGCCACCCGCTGCCGCGAGGACTTGGCCCAGCGCATCGACGAGGCCCTCGGCTGCGCCCCCGCTCTGGAGGACGCCTGGAACGACCTCCTCCGCTCGTCCGGCTACCCCAAATGGTTCGCCGACTACCCCGAGGCCGAATCCACCGCCGCCCTCCTCCGCGCCTACGCTGCAACCTTCGTGGTCGGGCTCTTGCAAACAGAGGACTATGCCCGTGTGCTGCTTGCAGCCGACCACGCGGCGCTTGAGGGACGCCTCAAACGGCAACGGATCCTCACGCGGGATCAGCCACCCCGACTAGTAGTGATCCTGGAAGAGGGCGTTCTAGTGCGAGAAGTCGGCAGCCGCGAAGTCATGCACGCCCAGTGCGAGCATCTCTTGCAGGCCTCGCAACGGGACAACGTCACGTTGCAGATCGCACCCACGGCGTACTACAGGGGTGTTTCAGGAACCTTCAACATCGCCACCCAGCCCAATGGTGAGGAACTCGTTCATCAGGAGATTTCCACTGGCGGCGTCACATCCAACGACGTGGGCGATATCTTGCACCTCGTGAGCGCATTCGCGGAGATGCAGGCGCGTTGCCTGAGCGTCGGTGACTCTCGCGAGTTCCTACGAAAGGCGGTGGTCAGGTGGAGCCCGTGACCTGGCGGAAGGCTCGTCGCAGCAATGATCAGGGTGGCGAGTGTGTGGAACTGGCGAGGCTCCCTGGTGCGGTGGCCGTTCGAGACTCCAAGGACCCGGAAGGGCCGAAGCTCCTGGTGAGTCGTGAGGTGTTCAGGGCGTTCGCGGCGTCCTTGAAGAAGTAGCCCCAGAGGACGAGGCCCCGGCGCGTGCCGGGGCTTCTCTTTTTCTGGGACGCGTCTCGTGCGACTCTGGCAGGGACAAACATGGGGGGCTAGCGGGGTGCCGCGAGTACGTCCCGGAGTATGTTCGCGAGCGTGACGCGGGCCAGCTCGTGTCTCAGGGTCTCCTCGATGCCCTCGTAGATGCCCTGCATCGTCGGCTGGATGCCGTAACCCACCACGCATCCCTGGTCCGGGGTGGTGCGGTGCATCGCGAACAGCGGGCCGGGTTCCACTGCCTCGTACACGTCGAGCAGGGTCATCGACTCCAGCTCGCGTGCCAGCGACCAGCCCGCGCCCACGCCCCGCCGGGACTCCACGAGCCCGGCCCTGCGCAGCTCGCCGAGCAGCCGTCTGATCACCACTGGGTTTGTGTTCGCGCTGGTCGCGATCTGCTCGGAGGTGGCGACCTCATGGCCCTGGCGCTGGTAGAGACCGATCCAGGCCAGCGCGTGGGCGGCGATGGTCAACCTGCTGTTGGCGCTCATGAACCCCTCCTCTCGGCCGCAACGCTTTATGTTACGACGACACAGTCGTAACAGTGAAGGTTGCAACAAGCTGTCGTAACAACTAGTGTTGCGACTATCGGGAAGGGCCAATCAACGAGGTGAGAAGAATGATCAAGCCACTCACGGGCAAGGTCGCCCTGGTCACCGGGGGGTCGCGCGGACTGGGAGCCGCGACCGTACGACTGCTGGCCGAGCAGGGCGCCGACGTCGCCTTCACCTATGTCAGCTCCGAGAAGCAGGCGCAGGCTGTCGTCGACGAGGTGCACGGCAAGGGAGCGAAGGCCGTCGCCTTCAAGTCCGACCAGGCGGACATGAGTCGGGCGCCGGCGCTGATCGACGACGTGGTCGCGCACTTCGGCGGCCTGGACATCCTCGTCAACAACGCGGCGATCGCGGTGGAGCAGGGCCGCACGGTGGACGACCCGGACGCCGACACCGCCGCACTGGACCGGATGCACGCCACCAACTACCTCGGCGTGATCGCCGTCATCCGGGCCGCCTCCCGAGTGCTGCGCGCGGGCGGCCGCATCATCACGGTGAGTTCCGGACTGGGCTCCCGGGTCGGTGGCCCGGGCCGTGCCGACTACTCGGCGACCAAGTCAGGGATCGAGAGGTACACCATGGGGGTCGCACGGGACCTCGGGCCCCGGAACATCACGGCCAACGTCGTGGAGGCCGGACTGATGGAGGGCGGCATGGCAGGGCTGGACCCCGAGATCCTCAAGGCCCTGGTCAGCTCGCTGTCCCTGCAACGCATGGGTCACCCCGAAGAAATCGCCGCGGCGATCGCCTTTCTGGCGAGCCCCGCCGCGTCGTACGTCACGGGCGCGGTGCTGGACGCCCACGGTGGCTACAACGCCTGAACCGGAACCCCTGCCGCGCGCCCCGAAGGACATCGCGCCTTCGGGGGGCGCACCGCCAACGACCCGCGCGTGCGTGGACGGCTCCCACGTGCGCGCGAAAGAGGGGGAGCCGCGACCGCTCCGTCGCCGGTCGACCGGCGGAAGACGGGCAGCAAGCACCAGCTGATCTGTGACGGCAAGGGCACCACGCTGCACGTCATCACGACCGCCGCGAACGTCAACGACATCACCCAATCCCTCGACCTCGTCGACGGCATCCCGCCCGTCGCCGGACGACCCGGCCGGCCTTGGCGGCGGCCGGAGTGCCTCCTGGGCGACAAGGCGAGACCTCGGGTTGCCGGTCACCGTCTCAGGGCCATTGGCAGAACCCAGGCGGAGGTGGCGCAGACCCTGGATGCAGCGCGACGGGCGACGTGAGCAGGAGTGCCACGCCACTCGCGGATGACCGGCGAGCGGTAGAGGATTCACGCGGGCCAGGCGCTCAGGGCGGTTCGGGCGATCACGAGTAGCTCGTCGCGGGTGGCGCCGTCGCGTGCTTGCTGTGCCATGCCCTGGATGGTGGCGCCGAAGAATCGGGCAAGGGCGTGCGCGTCGGTGTCCGGCGGCAGGTGGCCGGCTCGGATATCAGAGTGGATGAGACGTTCGAGGGCCCGGATGTTGGCGTCACGGTGGGCTCGCAGTTCGGCTTCGAGGTCGTCGGACGCCTGTGTGCAGTTGGCGGTCGCGCTGATGATCAAGCAGCCCGGTGGCTTGGCGGGGTCGGCGTAGGTCATCGCGGCGTCGTGCAGTAGGTCGGCGACGACGTCGCGGGCGGTGGCCCCTTCGCGCTCGGCGTCCAGGGTGATCGCGTAGTTCTGCTGGTAGTGCGCCACCGTTTCGCGGAAGAGCGTCTTCTTGTCCCCGAAGGCCGCGTAGAGGCTGGGCATGCTGATGCCCATGGCACTGGTCAGCTCGGCGGTCGAGGTGGCTTCGTAGCCGCGCGTCCAGAACAGGCGCAGCGCCACGTCCAGTGCCGCCTCCCGATCGAAGCTGCGGGGGCGGCCGCGGCGCGGGCGTTCGGTCGTCGTCACGCCAGCATTCTATAGCGTCCACTACGTAAACGCTGCTACGCTCCCCATTTCGTAGCATCCACTACAGAAAGAGGATCGCATGTCATCGCTGGCAGGCAAGACCGCGCTGGTGACCGGGGCAAGCCGTGGGATCGGCCGCGGGATCGCGATGCGGCTCGCCCGGGACGGTGCGCTGGTGGGGGTGCACTACGGCTCGAACGAGGCCGCGGCCAAAGAGACCCTCGCGGATATCGACAGGGCGGGAGGCCGAGGCTTTCTCGTCCATGCCGAGTTGGGCGTCCCCGGCGATGCGGACCGGTTCTGGGCCGGCGTGGACGCGGGCCTGGCCGAGTCGGGCGCCGGCGCGGGCGTCGACATCATTGTGAACAATGCCGCTGTCGGCGCGTCCAGCGACTTCCAGGGCGTGACACCCGAGGAGTTCGACCGTCTGTACGCGGTCAACGTCAAGGCACCGTACTTCATCGTCCGGCAAGGGGTGGGGCGACTACGTGACGGCGGCCGCGTCATCAACATCTCCTCCGGGGTCACCCGCATCGCTGAACCGAGAGTGATGGCCTATGGCCTGACCAAGGGGGCGGTAGAGGTGTTCACTCACACGCTGGCCAAGGAGCTGGGTCCTCGCGGTATCACGGTCAACTCGGTCGCGCCCGGAATCATCGAGACCGACAACACCGCGACGCAGTTCACGACCCCGGAGGCGTGGGCGGCGGCCGCGGCCTATTCGGTCTTCAACCGGGTCGGCCAACCTGCTGATATCGCAGACATCGTCGCCTTCCTCGCCTCCGAGGACAGCCGCTGGGTCACGGGCCACCTCATCGACGCGACCGGCGGATCACTGCTCGGCGTGTGATCCTTTCCCACGCGGCCCGGTGGCAGGTCCAGCCCGGTCGCTCCGGCAAGTCCCCGGCAGTCTTCATCCTTTTTGACCTTCTCCCCCTCGTGAACGAGGGGGATTCCAACCCGTGGCCTCAGGAGAGGGGGACAGGTTGAGGTTCGCGGTTCGTCCGCCCCGGCAACCCGGAGCGTCCCCGCGCAGCGACGGCCGGTCCGGCCGCCGTGCACACGAGTCTGGCCTCGTGGGCGATGTTGCGTGCCGCGTTCACATCGGCGTTGCCGGCGTAGCGGCAGGACCGGCACCGGAAACGCGCTTGGCTCTCGCGCGCCTCCCGATCCGTGGTCCCGCATGCCGAGCAGCGCTGCGAGGTGTAGGCGGGGTTGATCTTGTGGACGCGGCCGGGGGCCTTGTGTTCCAGCCGCTCGACCAGCATGCCCCATCCGCTTGCCAGGATGCCCCGGTTCAGCCCCGCCTTGTGAGCGAGGTTGCGTCCCGGGTGCTGGAGGGTGCCTTTGGCGGAGCGGGTCATGCCCCGGATGCGCAGGTCCTCGACACCGATCACGTCGAACTCGCGGGCCAGCATCGTGGAGGTCTGCTCCACCCAGTTCTTACGCCGGTCGCTTTGACGGGCCTTGAGGCGGGCGAGCGCGGCCTTGAGCCGCGCGCGGCGGCGCGAGCCTCGGCGGGCACGCCCCAGGTTGCGGGACAGCAACTCCAGGCGTCGTGTCTCTCCGGGGGTGAGGCCGGGGACCTTCAGCAGGTCCCCGGTCGACAGGGCGGCGCTGACGGCGACACCCCGGTCCACCCCGACCGCGCTCCCGTTGCCGGGGCCGGGGACCGGGGGCGGGAGGTGCGTGAACGCCACATGCCAGCGCCCTGCCCGGTCACGGGTGACCCGGTAGGACTTCACGCCCTCCGGCACCGGCCGCGACAGGCGGAACCGCACCCATCCGGACTTGGGCACCAGCACCGCGCCCCACTTGCGCGACAACCGCTCGACCTGGTGCGGTTTGACGCCGACCTGCCGGAACCCCTCATGCACACCTTGCTTGCGCCAGGTGGGGCGGCGGTGGGTACCGGCGAAGAAGTTGCCCATCGCCTGCGCGAAGTCACGCAACGCCTGCTGCTGCACGGTCTGAGAACCGGCCCGCAGCCACTCGAACTCGGCACGGGCCGCGGTGAGCTGCCGGGACTGCTCTTTGTAGCCCGGCGCCCCGCCCCGGTACCGGGACCAGAAGAGG